>JAOARP010000046.1 GCA_025210525.1 Marinisporobacter sp. | reverse complement strand
CAAAAGGAATTTGGTTGGGTATGTAAATTTGATCCTAAGGGTGGACTTGTAATCCATTCTCCAAATAAAAGATTGAAAAAAGAATCCTTTAAAAATAATTCTATTGATTCTATCATCATTGCTAATGGATTTTGTTATTATACTGGAGAGGAGGGTGCCATCTACCAATCATCTGTTCATGACTTAAGTAAACAAAAGAAAGTCTATCAACTACCTATGTGGTCTTATGGAGATGATTATGTAATCCCTTCCTTAAGCGAACAAAATAATGAAGCATATCTTACTTATCATCAGGGTGGTGCTGTCATGGGAACAAATTATCATGTCCACTTAAAAGAAGATGGTACTTATGAAGAATATACCTATTATGGAACTATTAAAAGATTTAAAGATGTAACTGTAAAAATATATAAAGGTCCTCAAAATATGGGAGATAATCTTTGGATAAAATATAAAAATGAAGAATATAAAAAAATAGGAAATCCTGAATATTTATATGGCTGTTCAAATGTTGACGATTGTATGTATTTCATCAATGATTGTCTTTACTTAATAGGTGCTAAAACTGAGAACGATCAGTATTTAAAGAGTATTTGTAAAGTAAATATCCATACAGGTGAGACTTCAAAGGTCAGTAACTTAGAAATAGGCTCCTTTGTTATTAAAGGAGATTACATTTATGGGGTTAGTAACGGAAAAATTTATAAAATTTCATTGATTGATGAGGAAGAAGAGTTATTAGAATCAGAAAAAATCGTAGCATATGATTTTCACCTACAATTTTTAGGTGAAAACATCTATTATGCCCATCGTCCAAATGAAGATAATTATAATGATACAAAGTTATATAAAATAGGTTCCTCATCCCCTTTAAATACTGGTCATAAAGTAACTGGAACAAAAATAGAAGAAGGTTATTTGATTGCTACCTTTAAAGAAGAAAATAATAATCCCTACAGAATCATTTTATATAATCAAGAAGGGAATATAGTTTTTAAAACATCAGACGTTGCTGACATAAATGCTATATCCATCAAGGAAGGGGTACTTCGATATGTTGAAAGTGCCACAAAAAATATGTATTCTATCAATTTAAATGAGTAAAATAGTAGAGGTTATCTATTTAGGTAGATAACCTCTACTCATTCATCCTACAGCAAGGTCTTTAAAATATCCTTAAATAGTAAAGCTTCCTCTGGACTTTTTTATAAAGATAAATATATTACATTATTCTTTAAAATCTTAGATGATTCTACATACCGATCCAATCCACGGTCCCTCTAAAAATTCAGCAATGTCTGTTGTAAATAATTTGGTAGATTCGAGAGTTAAAATGACTTTTAGGTTTTAGAAATAATTTTGCATACTAATCGTTGATTTTAGCTAATTCATAATATCTACTCATATCTCTATCATTAGAAGTTCTCTTTGGACAAGCTGGCTTCTCAAAGAAATAGTATACTAAATGAAGATGTGCATACTGTTCTTCTCTAATTCTATTCTCTTTTGCATAGCAAAACTCTCCATAACAAAAGGTATCTTTCACATATCCAGCGCGATGAGACTGATAGTCTCCCCTATCTGTATATGTAAAAAAGATAGGCTCCATGCTATTATCAAAAATAAATCCAGCATCTTTCATTTCATCATATAAAGTCATTCCTGGTGGGAGTGATTCGATCATCGTTTTAAATTCACTGCTTAATGCAAAACGTGCTTGATATCTTATTTTATTATAGCCATTGTTCATAAATAAACTATCTGCACTGTTACTACAACGATTTAACTTCGCATTATAACAAATATTTAGTCTATTATTATAAATAATACCTTCTTCTCTTTCCGTTACTGTATAGCACTCAGCAGTATCCAAAACATTTTTACACTGTTGGCTTAATTGTTCTAAATAACCATCTGCCATGGCTTTTTTCGTATCACTTTCTCCATAATTTTTAATATAATTAAGGGATAATCTACTAAATGACAGTGCTTGAGAATACAACATTAATAACTCGTATTGAAATTCTTTTCTAGGCTGATAGCATTGTGTTTCCCAGTTATAGATATTGAAGGTTAAATCATTATAACTTTCAAAAATGCTCTTATGGAAAGATGTATTCTTCCCTGTAATACTATTTCCAAGTCGAAGCGTAGCAGCATAAAAATTATCTCCTGCTATCAGCATACGATCTATTTCCATACAGAAGTTTTTAATTTCTTCTTTGTACCTCTCACTACCTATACAATAATTTTCCAAATTGTATGCTGCTGTTGATAATGCATCTATATTTACTTTTAATGAAGAAAATAGTGTGAGGTAATTGTCCATTTCACGTTTCTTTTCATTTGTCGTTATATGCTTAATAACACTGTTGATCTTGTTTTTGATCTCACTAGATACTTCTTTGTATTGTTTGATCAATGATAAGTATTCATTTTCATTTTTTTCTTCAGCATATCCAAGAAGCTCAACAATTTTTTTATTGGCAAAATCGCTTGCAATCGGAAGATAAGATGTTGATTTTTTAATGATTTGTCTTACCCCTACATAAATAATATCTTTTACTTCATTTTCATTCCCCATGATATCCCCTCCAAATATATTTAATATTCTTTCCCCATAACAGCAATAATGAAATGCATATTTTTATGCTATTAGCGTTATTTTTATTTGTAAAAATCCTCCCCTAAATCCTGTCCTAAAAAGTGCCAAGGAGCTAGCTTAAATTTTCAATAAATATAATCCTATTTATTTTTTTATATAATTATTTACAAACTTAATAGTTCTCTCTAAAGCAACATCTGGCTCCACCCAAAAATCAGGTAAATATCCAACTCCATCTCTCCAAACAAAATCTGGTTCAATAGCCATATAAACACCAGCATCTATCCTTAATTTAGAATTTGGAAGAATATTTGACCCAGTACCCGTTATATTTAAAGCACCTGCAGAATTTGTTCCTATAAAGATAACATTGTCCATAGCTCCTAAAGAACTAATCATCCCTTCACTTGCGGATACACTATTTTTATCAAATAAAACAATGATCACCTTATCATTTTTTAATCTTTCTAATTGAGGGGTATCTATTTTCCCCCATCCTATAAGCTCTGATGACTTTGTTTCCTCCTCATATAACTCAAAAATTCCTTCTTTCTTTTTATCTTTTTCATATTCATTAGGAATACCCTTTAGCACTCGTTTCTTAGAAAGATCTGTAACCAAGACAGCGCTAATAACATTAATTTTATCCACATGATTATTAGTAAAATTAGAAAGCCATTCCCATCCTGCCTTACAACTACCGCCTACATTACCTCTTAAATCTAATATAGCTATCTCTTTATCTGAATATTTTAAGCCATCCTTTGCTAATTTTTCTAAATCTACGTTAAAAGAAGCTACCTTAAAGACAGGGATGCCTTCTATTTCTTCAAAGGAATAAGGACCATTTTCAGAAAGAAATGTAGCTGGTAAAACTTTTTTCATCGTAATTTTCTTTTGAACTTTATCTTGGTCTTTAATAGTCATATTCATAGAATAAGAATTATTTTTAATATGTTTTAAAGCTACGATTTTATAGATGATCTTTCCATCCTTATCAATTGACATTCTCATGTAATCTTTAGGATTCTTCCCTTCAATAGAAAGAATGGGATATTTCTTATTTTTATCTATTAAATAGAATATGTCCTTTTCTTTAACGATCTCATCCTTATTCATAAAAGTATAAGTAGCATCCGTAAGTGCCATATAATTGATTTTAAAATGTCCATCTTTGATAAATTTCAAATTGTTTATAATAATCCTTTGAAAATCTAGTGCTTCGATTCTTTGAAATTGATCTTCAGCTTCCTTTACATCTTTTAATATTTTCCTTTTTGCTTCATCAAATTTTTTATCTCCACCAAAATATTCATATCCTGCATATCCATATTTAAGATTTGTAAAAAGATAGTTTATATCCTCTAAAGCCTCTTCATGGGTGAATAAAGATCCTGCTGAAAACATATTTTTTTCTCCAGCAATTCCAATCTTTTCATCCTTTACAGTTTCCTTAATCCCCTCTTCTAAACTCGTATACTCACTATATAAATATTTTTTAAACTTTTTTTCCATTTCTTCTCTAGATAAATCACTTGTTATCCTATGTTGATCAATATTTTCAAGAATGTCCTCAGAAAGTCCACCTAGTGTATATTCTATTTTTTCGCCACTAACTGCTCTCTTCGTAAGATCATTTTGATCATATTCCTTTGCCTTTGGACTATTTAGCATAAAAGCTATGCTAAAAATAATCAGTATACTAACTATACCAAAGATGATTGATTTTGTTTTTGTCCTTTTCATATGACTTCTCTCCCTCTTGAACAATTTAGATATGTCCTTTATCTTGCATAAATGTATTTTTCGATAAAATAAGTTAATTCCCTCCATTTTTTTGCTGTGAATTTCAATTCATTTATAGTGAATTCTTCAACCCCCTTGAAGAGACTATCATTATCTTTGCTACAAAATTTAGAGAAACACCGGATCATTATTCTAACACGCGTACAATAATCCTAAAAAATCTCCTTTTAGGCAAAAATCAACAACAGCCTAAAAGGAGATTTTTTTATAGCTATACTTATCAGTTCATGGTAGAATGTGTATATTATAAAGACTATTTTGAAAGGAGTATTTTATGAAAAATATCAAATTTTGTAGAGCTTGTTTACTCATCGTCCTTATTTTTTCTTTTAACTTTTCAGCTGTGTTTGCATCAAGTCATGTGAGTCAAAATATGTATTTTAAAGATATGAATAAAAATGTATCTACTATCCTCTTAGATATTAACAATCTTACTATAAAGCCTAAAGTAGTAAGAGCCCATAAAGGAATTGCTTTAGCACAAGATCTAAAAGCTATGGCTGATTTAAGTAAAAGTCCTAATTCAAAAGTTATAGCAGGAATCAATGGTTCATACTTTAGTTCCTATGATGGAAAACCCCTTCCTTATGGAACTATTATAGAAGATGGCAAGGTATTACATATAGGTAACTATGGTTGTGTCATAGGCTTTACAGATGAAAATAAGGTAATCATAGATCAGTTAAATATTACTATAGATGGTTATATCAACGGGGAATTAAGGTATTATGCTTGGGGACTCAATCACCCTCGTACTGAGTCAGATGCAATTGTCATATTTACACCAGAATATAAAGATAAAATTTCTATTTCAAATGGAAAAGCTGTAGTCGTTAAAGAGGGCATGGTTGAATCCATACTAAAGGACAATGTAGAAACATATGTTGGAGAAAATCAGATTGTAATTCTTTTTAATGAAAATGTAAGCCATTTAGCGGATAGATTTAGAATAGGTGATACTATATCCTATAAAACAAATTTTGAATCTAAAAATATAGATCAAAACTCCCCTCAAAATGTAAAATGGGAAGATGTAAAATACGCAGTAGGCGCAGGACCAAGTTTACTCATCAATGGTAAAATCACAGCTGATGGACTATCAGAAGGATTTTATGAAGCCAAAATCAATACAACAAAAGCACAAAGAAGCTTTATAGGGGTAACTTATGATAATAAAATCATCATAGGAACTGCTCCAAGTATAACCATTAAAGATCTTGCTACTCTTTGTACTAAAATGAACTTAAAAAGTGCCATGTGCTTAGATGGGGGAGCTTCATCTTCTCTTTTCTATCAAGGCAAATATATTACACATCCAGGAAGAAATGTTAATAATGGACTTATTTTTTTAGAACAACAAGTAATAGATCCAGGCTCTAAATAGCTCAACTTCTTTCTAAAAAATTCGAAAGTTTTATTACAAAAACACCGATATATTTTAAAAAATCTTAGAATATATCGGTGTTAATTTTAGATATTTTTTAAGCCTCTCACTTAAAATGAAGATAGTGATATTGAGTGGATAACACAACAAAAATCTCCAGAATTTGTTAAAAACTTTTTTGAATATAAATATTTCTTTAAAAACTAAACAATTGTACCATTAATCACCCTTAAATGATTTATTTTCTCAATAGATCTACATCTACTATACCATTTGTAGATTTTATTGTTTTTCTTGTTGCACTTTTAAATCCACTCCTCAAAGCCGATTCACTTACTTGCCCTTGATCTAAATGAAAATCCACACCTTTTAATACACTTGGAAACCATCCTAAAACCATTTGTTCAGGTTTTGTTCCTTCCTCTACAAGTCCCTCAGAAATAGCCATAAACACACCACCATCATTTAGACTATCATATATTTTTTTAGTTACTACATCTAAATTATTTTTAGCAAAATTAAGGGTTCCAATAGCTAATACAAAATCATAATTACTTCCTATATCATCATTTATATAATCTCCTGAAAGGGTACTAAACCTTTCTTCCATTTGATACTCTTCTATACATTCTTTAGTAATAACAATGGTTTCAGGTGTATCAAATATAACCCCTTCAACATCTTCCTTTTCACGTCCTATAGCTATTCCTATAAGTCCAGGTCCCCCTCCTAAATCAAGTATTTTTTTAAACCCTTTGAATTCAGGTAATTCTTTTACTAACTCACAAATTTCTTTAGCACGACCGATTCTCTGACTTTTCTTTAAAATGGAAGTATAATCTCCATACATTTTATGAGCTTCAAGTCCATCTTTATCCTTATAGAAGCTCTTACTACCTTCTTTTATAGCCTGAACAATATCCTCATCACTAAGGGTAGCTACGAGCGTAAGATCGTATCCTATGATTAAATCTCCAGCAAAACCATCTGAATTCCTAGAAAGATACAAATTTGAAATTTCTCTATTTTTATATTCCCCTGATTTTTTTTCAAGTAAATCTATACTTGTTAATGCATTTAATATATGTTCTGTGTTTTTAATCTCATACTTCATTTTTTCTGCAACTTCTTTTGCTGTCTTAGGTTCTTCTAGTTGCGTAAATAAATCAAGTTCAATAGCTGCAAAAACTATTTTTTTCTTTAATTCATCAAGTCCCATATTAAACAAATATTTGTGCTCATCCTCCACTTTCATAAAAGGTTTCATCATAACATTTCTCCTCTCTAGATAACTATTTCTTTTGCCTTTTTATTTTTATCATTAGATTTTATTCCAAATTTCCAGTTACGAGCCTTTTGTCGCCTATTCCAAAAGTCTGCATAGATTCCGTTTTTATTTAATAAATCATCATGTATCCCCTTTTCCACAAGCTTTCCTTCTTCTAATACAAGAATCTGATCTGCTGCTTTTATTGTGGATAATCTATGAGCTATAACGATTAATGTTTTATTTTTGATTAATGCATTAATAGCTTGTTGTATTCTTTGTTCATTTTCAGGGTCAATACTTGCTGTTGCTTCATCAAGCAATATAATGGGTGCATCCTTTAATATGGCTCTAGCAATAGAAATTCTTTGCTTTTCACCACCAGATAAAGTAGAGCCCCCTTCGCCAATCATTGTATCGTAACCATCTTCAAGCTCCATAATAAACTCATGGCATCTTGCCTTTTGGCAAGCTTTTATGATTTCTTCCTTTGATGCATTGGCTTTTCCAAATTTAACATTATTATAAATAGTATCATTAAACAAATATACCTTCTGAAAAACCATGCTCATATTGGATAATAAGCTATCGCAAGTCATTTCTTTTACATCCACTCCACCTACTAATACTTTTCCTTTTTGTACATCCCAAAATCTTGCAATCAAATTGGCTATAGTAGTCTTTCCACAACCAGATGCACCCACTAATGCAGTCATGCTATTTTGTGGTATCTTAAAGCTTATATCCTTTATAATCTCTTTTTGTTCATAGGCAAAGGATACATTTTCAAAGGCTATATCAAACCTATGAAGCTTCATGTCTTTCCCATTTTCATCAATGATTTCAACGTTCTTTATGGCATCGTATCGATCAAGCCCCGCTTCCATGATTCTAATTTTAACCGTTAAAGCGCCTAAAGCTTTCACAGGTAAATAAAGCTCGAAAATAAATACGATCATCATAAGCATTACCTGCATGCTTAAGGTTCCATTCATACAATAACTGCTTACTAAAAACACGGTTCCCGCAATTCCAATTGAAAAACAATTTTCATATTTAAATAAAATTGGAATGAAGGCTTTTTCAAATCCAATTAAACTATCTCTCGTTTCTTTGAAAGATTCTTTAGTCGCTTTAGATTGATCTCCTGTCATATTAAAAGCTTTGATCACAGATATTCCTTGTACATATTCTAAAACACTGGCAATTAGCTTTGATTGAACTTTTGCCTTTTTAGCCGATTGCTCCTTTGCAATCCTCTGAACTTTTTTTAGTATGATCATTGATAAAAGACTCACTATAATAGAGACTAGGGCAATACGATAATCTAAAATCAAAAGAAATATGCATCCTATTATGATGGATGAGAAACCATTGACTACTTTATCAATTGTATTCATAGCAAACATCTCAATAAAGGTAAAATCTGTTGTTACAACGGAAGAAATATCTCCCATTTTTTGATCATTAAAAAAGCCCATTGAAAATCTTTTGAACCGATCCCCTATACTTATTCTCTCTTTTTCAAAGATTTCATACCCAGTAGCACATTGTAAAACATATACAATACGTTTAGTTATATATCTACCAATTACCCCTACCACTATTAAACCGCCACTCATCCAAACATCCTTAATGACAATTGTTTTATCAACTATTTTTGTTAATACAAACAACATAGCAAAAATAGGCATATTCATAAATATTCCTTCGAAAAAACCAAAAACGCAAGCCCATTTTATTCTTTTTGCATCATGCTTCTCAGCAAGGATTAAAACTCTTTTTATAATGCTAAACATTATAGACTCCCCTCCTTAGCCTTGATTTCCCAATCATTCGCTTCTACATGTGCCTTCCACATAGCTTGATAAAGCTTTGATTTTTTAAGCAGTTCATCATGGGTACCCTTGGCTGAAATCTTGCCATCATCCATGACAATGATATTTTCTGCATGGATAATTGTAGATAATCTATGGGCGATTACAATAAGTGTTTTTCCCCCAATCAAACCATTGAGTGCTTCTTGGATCTTATCCTCATTCTCAGGGTCCGTAAAAGCTGTGGCCTCATCAAGAACGATAATAGGAGCATCCTTAAGAAGGGCTCTTGCAATAGATAATCTCTGCTTTTGTCCTCCTGAAAGTTTATTGCCCGCATCTCCTATATTTGTATCGTATCCATTTTCTGTCTGGATGATAAAATCATGACACTGGGCGATTTTAGCCATCTTTATTACTTCTTCATCTGAAGCATCTGCTTTTCCCATACGAATATTTTCCATGATGGATGTGTTAAACAAATATATGTCTTGTGATACATAACTAATATGGTTCATCAAACTTTCAAAGGACATATCTAAAATATCAATATCACCTATTTTTATCTTGCCCTTTTTTATATCCCAAAATCTTACTATAAGCTTTGCTATAGTTGATTTTCCTGAACCTGAAGCCCCAACAAGAGCCGTTACAGTATTTTCCTTTGCTTTAAAAGAAATATCTTTTAATACCTCTTTTTTTTCATAAGCAAAGCTAACATTTTCAAAGGAAATATCATGCTCCCTAGGGACTATATTTTTCCCCTTATCTATAAGCTCTACCCCACTGAAAACTTCATCTAGTATTTTGCTTTTTTGTACCACCATATTAAGTGACTCTGCAAACTCTACTAATCTAACAATAGGCGCCCCTAATCCAATAGATAATAACATGCTTAGAATATAGGCTTCTAACGATAAACTTCCATTTAAATAAAGCATAGCTCCAAAGGGTAATACAAAAATAATCGTAGAAGGTACTATCGTAAAAAAAGCTGCCATATAGGTCCATGAATCCTTATACCAAGCAAGGGTAAATTTTTTATATTCCCTTGCAGATTTTGTGTATTTTTCAAAAGAAGAAGTTGTTTGATTAAAGATCTTTATGACTTCCATTCCTCCAATATACTCCACTATATTTGAATTTAAATTAGCTGCTGCTTCAAAATAATGTTTGATTTTTTCTTCACTATCTCTCATCATTAATTTAAATATAATGATCCCAATAGGCAGATTGATGAGTGCTAAAAGAGCCATTCTAAAGTCAATTATAAAAAGAAGGATGATTACAACAATTGGCGTTACTGTATCTGCTATCCCTTCTGGAATCATATGGGCTAAAATATGCTCCATGTCATCAATATAATCAACAAATATACTTTTATATTTTCCTGATGTTTTCTTATTAATTTCTCCCATTGGCATTCTGATCATCTTATCTGCTAGTTCATGTCTCATTCCCATAAGGGTATCAAAAGCAGCCTCATGAGAAAATGCCATAGCTTTTGAAAAAAGTACTGATTTTAAAATCAACCCTAACAATATAAATCCCGATAGAGTCAATATATAATTGATACTTGGCTGATGATTCCCTGTAAATTCCATAATGATGAAATATACAAATACAAATGGAATCATCCCGATCATGGCACTGATTGTTGCTAATGCCGTTGCTAAATATGTTTTGCTTTTAAAATCCTTGGCATATGAAAATATTTTCTTGATCTCCCCCATTTTTACACCCCCACTTTAATTTTTCTATTAAATTTTTATTTTTTAATCTAATCTCCCCTGATGATCCCACCTATATTATATATGATATTAATAATCATTTTCAATAGTGTATTGTATTTTTTTCAAATTTTTCCATAGACCAAGACCTATTTATAGATGTATTATAGACAGCTCAAATAATACTTTTGATACGTTTTATAAAAAGATTTACCAATTCGGAAATATTTTTACTATTTTTCTAATTTAAAGGAAGAATATGAAAAGAAGAATAGATGATAATCTAAAAAGAGGTGCACGAATTAATGCGTAAATGTATATTAAAAGAATTAAAGACAGTCTTATTCGTTGTTGCTCTCGCTATTTTATTGTATGGTTTTAATGCTGAAGAAATTGCTGAGTATACAAGAAATATCTTTGAAACCAACTCCTCCCACCAACAGATCAATAATCTTTCAGAAAAAGAAGGTGCCATAAACGTTTATTTTAATAAAAGCGCTTTATCAAAATATGCTTTCCCAGGAAATAAAGCAAATTATCATGTGAATTTAGAAGAAAGATTACTTATTCGAATTCATCATGCTAAAGAAAGTATTGATTTGACCGTTTATGAAATCAACCTTCCTAAGATTGTAGATGCATTAATTGATCAAGCAGCAAATGGCATCACTGTTCGGATTATTGCTGATGCAAAAAACACCTATGGAGAATATGAAGAAAGATACAATATAATGAAGTTGTATATTGAAAAAATGATAAGAGGAAAGGATAAAATAATAGGAACTAAGGATGATATTCATGTACTCTGTGATTCCCCTATGTTTGCAGTAACCAATCAATCTTTAAGAAATGATTTTAATTTGCCAAACATAGACATTTCTAAAAAAGCAATTCAAATAGGACAACATTTTGTAAAAGGAGCTATGATTGCAGAAGGAGAAAAAAAATCTAAAAATGCATATTATCCACCTAAGGATCAAATGCATAACAAATTTGTAATCATTGATAATAAATGGGTTTGGACAGGGAGTTGGAATTTTACCCAGACAGGTCTGTATGGCTCAAAAGAAAATAGAGATCAGGGGATACTTGATGGAAACACTCAAAATGTAATAGAAATTCATTCACCTAAGCTTGCAAAAATTTACAAAGAAGAATTTAATGAAATGTGGGGAGGTAGCAGCATAAATCCTAATCCTGAAAAATCTAATTTTCACGCAAGAAAAAATAATCATACGACACATAAAGTAGATATAAATGGAACATTAGTAGAAGTATATTTTTCCCCTAGTGATAACCCCATAGGTAAATTACAAAAGTTCGTTCAGGAAAAAGCTGATTTTAGCGTATATTTTAATATCTTTTGTTGGTCAGATAAAAAGCTCGTTTCTATATTGAAAAATAAATGGGAAACCCCTAATGGACAAAGAACAAATTTTGATTTAAAAGGTGTTTTTGATTCTTGTTTTTTTTATAAAAATTGGTCTGCATCTGAAAGAATCCTAGCCCAATACAAAAATATACCGCCCATATTTGAAGACAACGAAAAAAGAAAACTCCATAGTAAAACCATGATTATTGATGCAAATACAAACAGTGATCCATCAGTAATCATAGGTTCTACAAATTGGAGTAACAATGGAAATCATATAAATGATAAAAATATGCTCATTATACATAATGCAAATGTTGCTAATCAATTTTTACAAGAGTTTTACGCTAGATATAAGCAAGCTGGAGGTAAACTTCCTATTCATCAAAAGCTTCAGTAACCTTCCACTCTTTCCATACATTTCCTACTAGTTGAGGTCCTGGTTTCAATGTTTTTTTCCCAGGTTTCCATCCAGAAGGAGTTGCTTGTGTCCCTTTTGATTCTCTAACAAGTTGAAAAGCTTTAATCTGTCTAATAGTCTCGCTAACATTTCTTCCTACTGGAGGTGTTAAAACTTCAAATGCCTGAAGCTTTCCATCTGGATCAATGATAAATCTTCCTCTTGTTTCTACGCCAGAATCTTCATCATATACCCCATACATTTTTCCAATATTTCCACCTTGATCGGATAACATAGGGAATGGAATATCTTTTCCTACCATCTTAGATAATTCGTGTTCATTCCACATCTTATGTACAAAAACACTATCTACACTAATAGAAAGTACTTCAACGCCTAAATCTTGTAGTTCTTCATATTTTTCAGCAACTGCTGAAACTTCAGTGGCTCAAACAAATGTAAAGTCTCCTGGATAAAAGCATAATAAAACCCATTTCCCCTTATATTCTGATAAATCTACATTTATAAATTTACCTTGTTGATATGCAGGTGCAGTAAAATTTGGTACAGGTTTTCCTACCTTTAACATGTTCACTTCCTCCTTTTTAACTGAAATCTCCTCTTTAGTAGATTCCTCAACTATTTTTTTCTCTTCTTTAGGTATTTGGCATCCTATTTTTAATTCTTTAGGCATAGCGTCATCTCCTTATTTTTCATTCCTTTATCTATATACCCAGAAATATTTGTTTATATCAAAATAAAATCAATCTTTTGGTGTCTGTCACGAACTCATCAAAGGTGTAAATTTTCATATATTTCCTCACTCTTATGGTTTGCCTAATTAGGACTAGCTAATTCATTATAGCCATGTTATAATATGATTCGACGGAAAAATATAACATTATAGTTTAAAGGAGGAAAATTATGAAAAATCTTAAAATCATTGCTTTCACATTAGTCATGGTACTACTACTAAGTACTACTAGCGTCTTTGCCTGTACTGCTGTTTATGTAGGAAAAGATGTAAGTACAGATGGAAGTACTATCTTAGCAAGAAGTGAAGACCAAGGTACTGGTGCTTACAACAAAATGTTTAAAGTAGTAGAGAGAGTAGAAAATGTAGAGGGCCGTACAATTGATGATGTAAATGGATTTTCTTACAAATTACCTGCAACGTCTTTCAAGTACACAATCGTTCCAGATTCTTCAACTTGTGGAGATGGACCTTACTTTGGTGCTTGTACAAATGAATATGGATTATCTATCAGTGCAACAGTTTCTGCTTCCCCTAAGGAAAACGTTTTAGAGGTTGACCCATACGTAGAAGGAAGCTTACGTGAATCTATTCTTCCTGGAGTTGTAGCTTCATCTTGTAAAACTGCTAAAGAAGGGGTTAAACTTTTAGCAAACTTAGTTGAAACTTATGGTTCAGAAGAAGGAAATATCGTCATGATTGCTGATCAAAAGGAAGCTTGGGTATTTGAAGTTTATAGTGGACATTTATGGGCTGCTAAAAAAATGCCAACTGATCAAGTAGCTGTTTTTGGAAATCAGTTTATGATCGAAAACTTAGACACAACAGATAAAGAAAATGTTATGTTCCATAAAGATTTATTTACTACTGCTGATAAAAATGGATGGACAACTAAAATAAATGGTAAAATTCATCTTGCTGCAACTTTTGGAGAGCCAAGAGATCATTATTCTAACATGCGTACATGGATAGGACATCGTCTACTTGCTCCATCTACTGCAGGAGAATATAAAACAGAAAATTATTATCCATTCTTCTATAGCCCAGATAAAAAAGTTTCTGCTCTTGAGGTAATGGATGTACTTCGTAACCGTTATGAAGGAACTAAATATGATGCTTCTTTACCTGAAAACAAAGAGCTTCGTGTTATCGGTGTAGAGCGTCAATCACAAATACATGTAATCCAAGTTAAGGATAATTATCCAGCTGAAATATCAGCACTTCAATGGTTAGCGTTTGGTAATTCTGAGCATTCCGTATTCCTTCCAAACTTTAGTGGAATCAAGGATACTTATAAAGCTTATCAAGTAGATGGAGATGCTCCTAACTATGATGGTGCTTATTGGAAGTTTAAAAGAATTTGTGCTTTAGCAGAACAAAACAGACCTTTCTATGGACAAGGTGTAAGAGATTATTGGAAAAACTATGAAGAAGATTTATATAAAGAGATGACAAAAGCTGAAAAAGAAATGATCACTCTTTATGAAAAAGATCCGAAGAAAGCAATTGATTATGTAACAAATTTACATATGGATATTGCAAAGAAAGCTTGTACTGATGCAGATCAGCTTTATGATGAATTATTATTCTTCATCATGGATCGTAATGGACGTACAGCTAAAAAATTAGGGGGTCCATTTGTAGCAAGTAGTATGGAAAAGAAATAATTATCTTAAAAAAATCTCCTTTTAGGCAAAACTCAATAGCCTATAAGGAGATTTTTTAATTTCCTCTACTTTACTGCATTTGCTGCAATATGTACTGCATCCCAAGGAGTTGCATAGGGTGGAGAATAGCAAAAATCTACACGGCCAAGCTCCTTTGCTGTCATTTTTCGATCAATGGCTAAAGCAAATACATCTAACCTTTTTGCAACGCCTTCTTCTCCTGCCATTTGTGCCCCTAGTAGGATTTTACTTTCTTTTTCATATACAAGCTTAATGATGATTTGCTTTTTATTTGGATAATATCCTGCATGACTTGGAGCTTTTACTGTAATGCTTTCATAATCTATATCCATTTTTTTTGCTTCTTCTTCACTAATTCCTGTCTTTGCAAAAGTCATATCCAATACCTTTACAACAGCTGATCCTAAAGTCCCTGGAAACTTCTCTTTTTCTCCTGCAATAGTTCCTCCAGTAAATCTTCCTTGCTTGTTAGCATTTGTTCCTAATGCTATATATACATCTTCTTTTTTGATCAGATGATAAACACTCCCACAATCTCCTGCTGCGTAAATATCAGGGATAGATGTTTTTCCATAGCCATCTACCACAATAGCTCCATTTTTTAACATTTTCAAGGAGGTATCTTCTAAAAATTTCGTTGCAGGTCTGATTCCTACAGCAACGATAACTAAATCTGCCGGATATTCTCCTTTATCGGTTTTAATCCCTTCTACCTGATTCACACCTATTATTTCCTCTAAGCTTTCCTTTGTATGTACCATTCCTCCATGCTTTTCTACTTCTTTATGAACCATCATTCCAAATTCTTCATCCATGATATTGAGTAGTGTCTTAGGTCTTTGAATAATTCTTGCCTTTTTCCCTAGTAAAAGCATAGACTCCATTAATTCTACATTGATGTATCCACCCCCTATTAATACCACATTTTGAATAGCTTTATCTTTTACGATTTTCTTGATATTTTCAGCATCTTCAATAGTTTTTAATGTGAATACATTTTGAAGATTTACTCCCTTAATCGGTGGAATTTTAGGCTCTGCTCCTGTAGCTATTAAAAGGGCATCATATTTTTTTTCGAAGATATTTTGATCTTGATCTCTTACAGTTACACTTTTTTCCTCTTCATTGACTTTAATAACTTCATGATTGATCAATACATGGATTCCTTTTTCTTCAAAGTCTTTTGGCTTTCTCGCTATGAGCTTTTCTTTATCCTTAGTCACATCAGAAATATAATAAGGTAGTCCACACTGAGCATACGATATATACGGTCCCTTCTCATAAACAATGATTTCTAAATCTTTATCTACTCTTTTTGCTTTTGCAGCTGCACTCATGCCTGCTGCGTCTCCCCCTATAATGATTAACCTTTTTCTATTCAATTCAGTTTCCTCCTCATTTTTCATTATTGTATATATATACCCAAAATTATCTATTTCTTTCAAAATTATATTCCTCACCTAAACAGCAAATTTTGCAAAACTTGTTTACTCATTATCCTTGTTTCGTCTTTCAATTTTTTGACTGCATTTACATCAACTCATATAAATCAAAATATGTATTTTAAAGATATAAAAAAACAGCTCGAAAACAAATAAACCTTTTAAAATAGGTATATTTGTTTTTGAGCTGATCTATCATCATCTAAACAACACTATGCTATATCAATCTAACCATTGAACTTATATTATACTTACATCTAAAGAAAGCAATAGTATATAATGAATAATTTTTCAAGTAATGAATATACTTTGCCATTATTATGAAGAAACTAAATAGGATGCTACTTTTTTATTGTCTCTTTGAAAATTCTTGCTTTTTTACACTCAATTGATGGTTTAAAACTAATGTATACTTATATAAGAAATAACTAAATCCAAGGCCTAACAGCTCTGCCCACAAGAGAATCATACCCAACTGCTTGCTCCATATAGGATCATTTTCAACAATATTATCATAAATAGCTGGTAAAAAGGATATACAACCGATGGTGAGAAATTCAATGAAAAATACCTTTTGTATAGCCATTCTTTTTTTACCATACAAATACATAAACCAATACATTGAAATACTTCCGATCACAATACCTATGAAGGCATCTCTTATCAGGATTCTTATACTTTCTTGGTTTATATGATTCATAGTCACTTCAACAAAACCAACCATCAAACCAATAAGTGCTGAGACCATTAATATCCATAGTATTTCTTTTTTTCCCCTCATCACTCCACCTCTACATTCCAAGGAATTTTTTAAATTCCTTTGAATAACTTCTTGAAACATGAATCTCTTGGTCTATATTTTCCATCTTTAAAATCAATTTCCCATTAAACCAAGGAATAATTTCACGCACCTTGACAATGTTGATAATGTATCCTTTACTGATTCTTATAAATCCTTTACTTTTTAACTTTTCTTCGATTTCATAAAGCTTTTCCTTGATGGAATATTTTTGATCCTTTGTCACACAATAAACATCATTGCCCATTCCTTCAAAATAGATAATCTCATCATACCCAATCACACAATAAGAATCATTACTTTTCCCTGTAATTATATCTTTTACATATGGGTCTTCAACGGAAATTTTATCTAAAAGCTCCAGTAAAAAATTGAGATTACTCATTTCAAAGACGATACAAAGTTTTGCATCTGGTAAATCGTGCCCTTTTTCAATGATCCAAAGGTTCCCATCCTCTTTTAACTGGAAATTTCTGTTTTGGATGATTTCTTCTAATATTTTTTTTATATTTTCCGAACAAATTAACGTCACATCCATGTTTTTTCCCTCTATCTTTTTGTTTTGATTATATCACGTATTGATTCTTTGTAAATCTTAAATTTTAAGTATCTGGCATAAAGCTTGGAAGGATAATAGAAGCAGATATGGCTAAACCTGTTAAAAGTAAAGAAAATAAAGGTGCACTTTTTATTTCAAAATAAGCTAAAATCGTATTGATGCTATATACTACACCAAATATTTTTGTAATAATAATGTTCATTTCTATAAAAAGAGAAGAATCTTTAATAGATGCATAAGCTTTTTTAGAAGCATCCATTGTAAAGGGTCTATAACACAAGATTGACCAAAAACTCATGGTCGCTAATACACCATACGAAATCAAATGTCTTTTATCAAAAAATATATTCATCCCCAAATAAAAATAGAAAATATTTATGAGGATAAAATAGACAGCCACTACTTTCGTCATCAATCCTAATTCTTTTTTTATCCCCTTTGAAATCACTACTAATAAAGCAACGCTGCCTCCAATGATCAACCCCCTATCACTAGGTATACTCCAATGAATAATTAAAGGAATAAAATCTACAATTGCTCTTAAAGTAATTTTCAAACCTTTTTTCATCTATTCCATCTTCCTTTCCTCCTCTAATACTATTTTGTGAGGTGCCATCATTAAATCAATCATTTTTTGATCAATTTCTTTTCTAACTTTTTCTTTTCTGAAAAAGAACCTTCTAAAGCTATATTTTATTTTTTCTTTTAAGGTTAAAAAATCAAATAATTTGTTTTCTTTATAATACTGATAATCTCCTAAAAATATAGCTCCTAACTCCCCTGCTACCGCATCTCTAAATATTTTATGACCACTTACCCCTAAAAAATTTGTAGCTCTGAAATAATTTCTTTCACTATAAAACTTTGTCAATTTAGCAAATGAAACTATTTTTTCATCAATCTTAGAACTATCTTTCTCTTCATCTGTAACAAATCCAATTAAATTTGCTCCTTGTTGAGTATAGACTTCTAAAATTTGTCTTAAATTTGGTATTTCTTTTAAACCTCCCGAAATCATATATCCGATTTGTTTTCCCTTTAAATAAGGTATATGGGTATAGCAAAAGCTTCGATCATAAAAGCGTTTAAAGGTTGATGATAAATAACGATCCTTTATGGTTCCTGCATAAATGATTACATGAGCCTTTTCTAGTACATAATCTATAAATTTTCTATATCCATCCTTTTCATGATACACACAAATATTTTCCTTCGCACATTTGCAGCATCCTAAACAGGGTCCTTTCATACTGATTTCATTTAAGTTGAAAATTTCTATTTTATTTTTAAAAGTATCCATGTATTGCTGAATCATTCTACAAATATTTCTATCTTCTTTTTTGGCATCTGTCACGATAATAATTTTTTTATCTGTATCCATCTTTTGTATTACTTTTTTAGGTGTATATAAAAAGTCATTTTTTTCAATAGAATGATAATGCTTTGATAGTCTTAATTTCTCCTTATTAGCATATATCATATTTTGAAAGAATAATAAAATTTCTTCTCTTCTTTTAGGATTTAATAAATCATTCATATGATGGGACAGCCCTTCCAAATAATTCATTTCTAAGTCTTCACAAATACTTCTCATATATTCATGGGCAGTTGTATCATAATAGTGAATAGAAGTGGAGAAAACACTTGTATATTTCCCTTTGAAATACTCCATCATTTTATTTTCAAAAATCAATTCTATAAATCTTTTATAATGAGAAGGCACCAATAAATGATATACAGGAAATGCCCAAATAATCCCATCTGCTCCTTTGATCTTTTCACAATCCTTTAAAAGCGTTTCTTCATGCTCTTCATATTTTTTTAATTTTTGTATGATATGAATGGTTTCAAAGGTATGATACGATTCTTTAATCTTTAAATATTCCATAGACTGCATAGTAACACTTCTTTCTCCTTTAGGACTTCCGTTTAATATCACAAATTTCATATAGTTCCCTCCTTCTATCTGTTTGGTTTATTCAATTATAACAAGCTACTGACATAAATCATCTATTTTTTTGTAAGATACCTTATATGCTATGTAAGATACACAACCACTTCTAATAGTTTAAAATAAAAAAAGATATTTCCTTCACGTAGAAGTACTCTATCTTTTTTTATTATTTTTTAACCTTCATGAAATCTTATAGATTTATGAATCAAAATTCCTTCATTAATTTTTCAAATGCAGGAATAGACCTTTCAATCATATCAAACTTCACACAATAAGAAATTCTAAAATATCCAGAACATCCAAAGCCACTTCCTGGTACTAATAATAAATTATACTTAAGGGCTTTTTTAACAAATTCTACATCATCCTCTATAGGTGCTTTTGGAAAAAGATAAAAGGCGCCTTGAGGTTTAACACATTCAAAACCTAATCTCGTAAGATTTTCATATAGAAAGTCTCTTCTTTTTTTGTATTCATCCACATTTACTTCTGCTTCTAACGCATCTGCAACAACCTTTTGGAATAGTCCTGGAGCATTGACAAAACCTAATGTCCGATTACAAAAGCTTAAAGCATTCATTAGGGTATCTACCTCTTTAATTTTACTGCTTACAGCAATATATCCAATCCTTTCCCCTGCAAGACCTAATGACTTACTAAAGGAATCTACTATAATGCCATTAGTAAAAATAGAAAGCATGCTTGCTGGTTTCACACCATCATAGATAATTTTTTTATAGGGCTGATCACTCAAAACAAATATAGTTATGTCATATTCCTTTTCTTTTCTTTCTATAATATCTTTGATATTTTTTAACGTTTCTTCCCTATATATAACCCCAGTTGGATTATTTGGCGTATTGATAATAATGGCTTTTGTTTTTTTATTAATACTCTCTTCAAAGGCTTTTAAGTCTGGTTCAAAGGTTGATTTGTTAGGAGGAACCACTACTGTTTTTCCACCATGATTATCCACATAAAAATTATATTCTACAAAGTAAGGAGCAAAAACAATGACCTCATCCTCAGGATTTAATATAGCTTTGAATACAACATTAAGTCCTCCTGCTGCTCCTACAGTCATGACAACATGATTAGCTGAAAGAGTAGTACCACTTTCTTTTTGTAGGGACTTTGCAATTTTTTCTCTCACATCTTCATATCCTGCATTATTCATATATCTATGAAGTCCTGTCTCTTCACTAAGTACATGCTTTTTCATAGATTCTATTACCTCTTTTGGAGGCTCAGCATAAGGATTTCCAAGACTATAATCATATACATTTTCTGCTCCATATTCTTTTACAAGTCTTGCCCCTTCCTCAAACATGGCTCTAATCCAAGAAGATTTTTTTAGATTATTAACGATTTTTTCTGAAAACATAAGCACACCCCTTTTTAAATTATTTTAGGATTCAACTAAATCAGCAATCTTTGCTGAATCAAAAACAGCTACCATTAAAAATGTTCCTATACAAACAATCCATTCTAAATAAATCACATGTGAAAATATTCTTATTTGCGGTACAAAGGTCCATAAAACCAATACAAATATCCCTACTACTGTGGTATAAAAAGCAGAATGCTTTCTGCATAAACCTGGTGCAAATATAGTAAATAGAAAAGTTACTGTAAATGCTGTAGTTAGACTTAAAGCTACTAATAAAGTTTTAAGGATTCCTACTATAGTCAGTGATAATATAAATGTCATTACCCCAAGGATTACTACAGTCATTTTGCTCACAACCATAAATTTTTGATCAGTAATATCTGGATTGATAAAACGCTTGTAAATATCTTGTGAAAATAATGTTGAAGTTCCTAAAAGCAAATTGCATGCTGTTGAAACATCAGCTGCCCAAAGGGCCGCTAAGGTAACCCCTGCCATTACTGGGTTTAATGACATAATAATCCTAGGAAGTGCCATAGTTGCACTAATATCTGGATAAGCAGCCTTTGCAGCAATTCCCATAAGGGCTGCTAAAAAACCTATGGGAAGCATTAATAATCCACCTAGAATAAATCCCTTCTTAGCATGTTTTTCATCCTTTGCACCACAAGCAATCTGAACTGTTGCTTGTAAAGACAAGGTCTGGGTCATCATAACGGCAAACCATCCCATAATAACCGCTAATCCTAATCCCTTTATAGGATGTAGATAAGAAACATCTGAAGGAATTTTTAATGCAATATTTGAGAGTCCTCCTTGAGAGGAAATAGTTGCAACAGCAGAAAAGATGATTCCTATATAGATTAATGCTACATTCAATATATTAGAAAGTCCTGCTGACCACATGCCCCCTATAAAAGTAATTCCAATAAAAACAGCTGCACTCATAATCATTCCAGATTTTAAAGTAAAGATATCTGGCAGTAGTGATGCAAGGATAGCTCCTCCTGCAACATATTGTAAAGAAGTAATGACTAATAATATGACGATTTGACTAATTACACAGATAATTCGACCCTTTGTATCATAAAATTTTTCAAATAGCTCTGGAACAGTAGCAACGTTTAGTTTTCTATATTTTCCTGCTGCAACAAGTCCCATAACAGCAGCTCCTGCTCCCCATGCCACATTGTACCATCCAGCAGCTAACCCCACATCATAAGCTCTTTCTGCAACACCAATAGTAGATGCTCCGCCTATGGCAAGTCCTGTAACCGTAACAGCAATCAACGGAGTCGTTAGCTTTCTACCTGCTAGGATAAACCCTTCTGCCCCACTTGTAGCTAACTTTCTCGCATAAGCACTTATCAAAAATAAAGCAATTATATATCCTACAACAATGATCAATGGTATATTCATCTTCCTCACCTCTTAGAAATTTTTAGTTTTTAAAAGGGCTGTACACTCCCTTTTAAAATATTTGGGTGACATGTCTTAAGTAGAGATCTCTTAAAAAAATCTATATAAAAAAGAGACCCATTCTAATGAGTCTCCTTTATAAAAAAATTGATCTTAATCATTATAAAAATCATTTTTATGAAGGTTGTATCTGTATTTTAGAAAGACTCTTTAGAGAATGAAACATATTATTTTTGTATGCAAAGAAACAAGCGCTAAAAAAGTAAAAGCCCCAGTTAAAATAATATGTATTAAATTGAAAATTTTTTTTCATTTGCTCTAACATAAAAATCACCTTCGTCTTTAAGATTTATAAATTTGCGAATAAATTAATATTTATGATATAGAAAAAAATAGCTCCTGTCAATAAAAAAAATGAAATTTTGAAATTAAGGCAATATTTTGTAATTATTAAAAAAAATAAACTTTCTTTCTTCTTTAGATATTATCCATTAATCTTTCTGATATAAGAAAATTACCATTCTTATATCCTCCAAATTTTAAGTTCTTATAATCTTTATATAAACAAGTACAGAAAGAGTGATAATCCCCATATACAGTATAGGATAAAAGAAAGGGACTTGATTTATATATACTGGCATTACTCTAAAATAAAAATTAATCCACCTACATAGAGTAAATAGGATGGTAAATACGACAAAAGCTACACCATCAGGATATTTCTTACGAATGATCCACCCAGTAATCCATGCACAAATGACACCTGCAATCAATTCATAAATCTGAGTTGGATGCCGCTTTGTAACGCTAGGTAAAAAGCTTATAAATGATTTAAAAATACTTTTTGCATTACTTAGCATAGTATCTTGAAATTCAACTCCCCATGGCATAGTTGTCTCTTTTCCATAGCAACAGCCATTTAAAAAGCAGCCAAGCCTTGAAAAGGCAATGCCTATACCCATTCCAGGGGTAGCTATATCTGCCATTTTTAAAAAGCTAACATTATTTTTTCTACATAAAAAGAATGCTGTCATACTAGCTCCAATAAATCCACCATAAAGGGAAAAACCTCTTCTCTCCAATGTAATGATTTCAAATGGATTCTTTATATAATAATGATAATTTAATCCTACATTTAAAATCCTTGCTCCAACAAAAACCATTATCCCTGATAAAAGATAAACAGACAGGATGGCTTTTATTGCCACCCTGTTTTTTCTTCCTATATAATATGTCAAAATAAAAGCAATAAAGGCTGCTAGAAACAGACAGGATGTATAAGCATGTATTTTCATATAATATCCAAATATATTTCCTTCAAATAATATAGGCTTCATAATTTATCTTTCCATTACTATTTCAACAACTAGTTTTGCACCATTTGTTGCATGCATAGCTAATATGCCCTCTAAATAATACTCATCTTCATTCTTTTCTTTTACTACATACTGATACTTCCAAGAGCTAATGCCTTCGTTGCTGCCACGTCTATCTGGCACAAAATAAAATATACCATTTTGATATTTGAACTTTTGTGGATCTCCTGAAATATGTCCAGTCATAGTAAAATTCATCAAGTTACCTGATAATGCTGTAAGGGTAGCAGTTCCATGCTTTACATCTCCAACCTTCGCATCACAGCCTTGTGTTACATCATCTTCATCTGTAGCAGGAGGTGCATACGCCTCTTTTACAGTTGATGTTACCTTCCAGCTCCCCTCAAGTGCTTTCATCTCTGGATACATAGAAATACCAAATTTATCAAATAAATATTTATTATAAGCATCTTTTCCTTTATTAAAGTACTCCCTAGCTGCAGCTGATACATAATCAGCAGATATAATTTCACCATTTTTTACTGCAATCTTTTCAGTTAAAACACTACTCTTTGTGTCTTTCATGAACTTCTTTGCAAAATGATGTAGTATATCTAATTGTTGCTCCATTGTATATCCTTTTCCTTGCAGAGGCTTTAGTCGAGTATTTCTTCCAAGGAATTTCTGATCATTAAAGGCTTTGATTAAAAGGGCAAGCTGCTGCTTTTCCTTTTTGATTTTTTCTTCATTTTCAACTCTATTTTTAAATTTCTTTCGATAATCTGCCTTCACTTTTTCTCTTATTTTTTCCATTTCTTGATTATCAAGGGGTGGAAATCCGATTTCCTCTCTATTTTCATTAGCAATCCGAATAGCTTCGAGCTCTAATTGTCTTCTAATACCTCTCATCTGAAGCCATACAGCATCAAAATCCTTTGCATCAACATTATATCCAAAGAAATAATTATTTGCTCCATCCCTATAAGCTTTGTATGCAGCTTCTATTTCACTATCCTTCCAGCTATCAATTTGTGCTTGTATGGTTTCTGTAGCCATCTTTCCTGCCTTTGTAATGAGTAAATCATCAGATATCTTTTCCCCAATAATCCTTGCAGCATCCTTATATCTGCCTTCAGCCATATATCCTGCAGCTTCGCTGCCTGATTTAATCCATCCGATTCCTGCCTCATCTGTTACACTTTCTAATGCACTCTTTAATGTTGATGCACCTACATTTTCAGCTATTTTTTTACCAATTAAAACTTGAAGGGATTGATTAAATCCTATCACATCTTTTTTGTTGTATTGTTTAACCATATCCCCCCATTCAGAATCATTTCGTAAACTCTTGATGATCTTACCTGAAATAGATTTATCCGTTATATTTAACTTTTTCAAAGCCAAGTCTAAAGCTTGCCCAGCCACTTCATTTACATATTCATCCTTTGCTGTATTAAATTTTTCAACAGCTTTATTAGCAATCCATTCATTGATCAATGCCTTTTCATTTGCCTTTACAGCTAGATATGGAGAAAAATGATATGTCCTAAATTTTACAATTCCCTTATCCCCATCAATACTTTCTGGTCTAATCAATACCCAATTTTCCCCGTCAAAATATCCTACTCTCACTTCGCTCAATTCTTCATCATCTCTTTTGAGCTTTTCTACATCCACTTTTAACGCTACCATTACTGGTTCATCAAATCGAACATGACTTTCATTTGCTAATATCTCAATAGGTCCAGACAATTGGGTTAATTGATCCTTTGGAAATTCCTTTGCTTCAGCTTCAGCTACTGAAATTTCTAAAGCTTCCTCCGATGCTTTCTCCGGTAGATCAATCATGATACCATCTTTATCTACTGTACCAATTTTTATGTTGCTCTTATCATACTTAGCCGTAACAATAGTATTACTGCTAGAACTACATCCTGTAAATATAAATATACATATTAGTAATATTGCTAAAATACGATTGAATAATTTCATCCACATCCTCCTTTAGCTATAAATTGCTAGCATTATTTTTAAAACAGCCTAACCTCCCTTCAAATTTCAAATAGCAATCTTAATAGTTTTACCTATGATTATATCTAAATTTTTTACTCTTTTTATCCCCTAAAAGGTGTGAATTAGTATTTCTATAGGGGTGATTTTAGGGGTGATTTCTATATACAAACGTGATAAAATAAACATATTACAATGTTTTTGTAAAAATAGGATAACAATTTGAGGTGGTTTTATTTAATGCACATAAAAAAATATATAAATGATCCATTGCTTATCATAACAAAATCTTTAAATTATGCTATCATATTAATTTTTCCTGCCTTTGGTCCAGTGATCAATAAAGCTAGTAATATTGATTCAGGAGTTATATTCGGAAGTTTTTTTCTTTTTTTTCTACTGATGAGTATTCTAATTCCACCAAAAGCTTATGAAAATAAAAAGTACTATATGGAATCTCTTATTATTATTTGTTCTCTTTTAACAGCTCTTTTTAATTTCTTACCCGAAACTCTTAAATTTTTATATTTGGCTTTATTAGGGTACACATCTGGGAGAATTACTGTATTTTGGTCTTATTTATTTTTAAAAAATACCCATAAAGATCAATTTGTCCAAATTATATCTTCAGTTTTATTTATTAGTTATTTTCTTTTGTATATATCTAATGCAATAACCCCTAGTTTATCCACAAACTTAGCAATATTTTTTATGGTTCTTCTTTTTATAATCATGTTTTTTTGTTATAAAAAAACTTTTAAAGATCATTTAGTTTTTTCAACAAAAACTAAAGCACATGCTGCTACAAATAATATAGATTTTCCGTATTCATTATTTATTGTTATATTTTTGATTTTCTTGACTGCTGGAAATACATATGCAGGCATTTATCCTAATTTAAAGAGATATGAATTATGGGAAAGATACTACAATGTTTTTCCTTTTTTATTAGCCATTCTTTCTTCACGATTTATCGCTAAAAGATGGGGATATGAAATTTTTCTTCATTTAGGTATTTGTTTTCTAGGTTTATCCTTTATTTTTAATACATTAAACCCAAGTACCTCTACTTATTTATTAATACAAACATCTTTACAAGTAGGTTGGGCATTTATGGATATTTTTGTATGGGTTGTTGGAGCACATGTTGCCGTACATAATAACCGTCCCCAGCTTCTTCTATATTTTATAGTAAGTTTTTTATCAGGAACCTTCATTGGCAGTATTATCACAACATTTTTTAAGAATTATCTTTTATCAAATTATGGTTTAGTCAGTAATTTTCTAACCCATCTACCCATATTTATAGCCATCATATTTTTAAATAAAGTGAGTAAATATCTAAGTAATTTATCTATAGCTTCTGAGACGGTAATAGAACCTATAGACCTATTTGAAAATGAAATTTTTATTCCTTTAACACCAAGAGAAAAGGAGGTTATTCGCCTTTTGAGTAAAAATATGCCTAATACGATCATCTGCGAAGAGTTATTTATATCCCCTAATACGTTAAAAACCCATTCAAGAAATATCTATAGAAAAATAAATGTAAAAAATAAAAGAGAACTTGTTTCACTCATACATCAGATGCAAAATCATAATCTCTAAATAAAAATTAAATCTCCTTTCTGAGAATCATCAACAAATCCAGAAAGGAGATTTTTCTCAATTCTTGACTAAGGGTATAACCTTGAATTATCCTTCGTTAAGTTAAATTCAATTTACAGATCTCTTTTTATTTTGTATGATATTAATAACAACATACAAAACAAAGGAGGAAAACCCTTGAAGCTTTACAGAAAAAAACATTATCTTTACATGATATTAGTAGTCATCATCTCCTATATAGGCATCAAATTTATTGATCATTTTGATATAGTAAAAATGAAGTTCAATCAATTCATGAAGATTATTTATCCCTTTATCATCTCTTTTTTAGCAGCCTATATATTAAGTCCTGCCATCACTTTTTTAGAAAAAAAATTCAAGCTACAAAGGGGACAAAGTATCCTCATTACCTATATTATCATTATTGGAGCAATCCTTATTTTTATGAGCTTCATATTCCCCATTATTACAGATAGTATTTTAGATCTTTTTAAGCATATTCCTGAGTTTTCAGCTACTGCACAAAGTTATTCAGATCAAGTAATAGAAAGCAATGACTTCTTAGACATAGGACATTTATCTAAAGTAGTTCGAAATAATTTAAAATCTTATATTCCAAAGCTAAGCAATATTTTGATGGATACATTAGATCTGCTATTAAAGGGAACCATCTCCTTTACTGCTTCCTTTTTAAGTACATTAGTAGGGTTTATTATCTCTATTTATGTATTAATGGATAAAGAAAAATTTGTTTCATTTGGTAAAAAGCTTACTTATATTTTACTAAAAAAAGAAAAAGGAGATCTTTTCTTAGAATTCGGAAAAAACCTTCACAAAATGATCGTCATCTATATAGGAGCAAAATCATTAGATTCTGCTATTATTGGTAGTATTGCTTTTATAGGTATGCTCTTTTTAAAGGTAAAATATGCTCTCCTTTTTGCCTTAATCGTAGGAATTACAAACATGATTCCCTATGTAGGTCCTTTAATCGGAATGAGTATTGCTTGCATTATTAACTTATTTTATGCTCCTATGACAGCTCTATGGCTTTTCATTTTCTTAATCATTCTTCAACAGTTTGACGGATGGTACTTAGACCCAAAACTAACAGGCGGAAAGGTTGGTATGCATCCATTTTTAGCCATACTCTCTGTAGCGTTAGGAGGCGGTTTTTTTGGAATATTCGGGATGATTTTAGGGATTCCTATTATGGCTGTCATTAAAATCTATGTAGATGCTTTTATCGAAAGACAAGGGGAAGTATAATCCATAAAATAAAAAGTCATGCTTGAAAAACCCTTCAAGCATGACCCTTTTTTGTTTAAGCAATCTTATCTAGTTTTGTTTTTAACTGTGTTAATTGATATCTTTTATGCTTTTCAATTTCTTTTTTCAATTCTATATATAAGGAATAACACATCATAAGCATCAAAATACTAAAAGGTAATCCTGTAGTAATAACAGCTGATTGCAATGTGGTAAGTGCTTTTGCTCCTCCTAACATCAAAACAGATGCAGCAATAAGCCCCTCCATAACTGCCCAAAAAACTCTTTGTGTCTTAGGAGAATCAATTTTTCCTCCACTTGTAAGATTATCAACTACTAAAGAACCTGAATCACTACTTGTAACAAAGAAAAGGATTACAGCCGTCATTCCCACAAAGGAAAGAATACTTTGTAAAAGGTTTGACTGCATAAGATTTGCAATCATTTCAAATAATGCAGTAGATATATCCGCATTAACAGCATTAACGACTACATTATTATGGATTTCATTAAGATATATACCTGTAGCCCCTAGAATCGTCATGGCAAAGAAAATAATGAATGAAGAAAAGAAAATAGTTCCGAAGGCGATTTCACGAATCGTTCTTCCTTTAGAGATTCTTGCAATAAACGTTCCTACAAATGGTGTCCATGATACCCACCAAGCCCAGTAGAATATTGTCCATCCACCCTGCCATGCCATATCAGCTTCTGCTGTAGCAGTAAATAATGAGATCTGGAAAAACTCTTTTAAATAAGCACCCACACTTGTGAAGTAGGTTGAGAATATATAACCAGTCGGTCCGATCAACAAAATAAGAAATAAAAATATACCTGATATAAAGAAATTCGCTTCACTAAGGATTTTGATTCCCTTAGAAACACCACTTACTACAGATAAGGTTGCAATGAATGTAATAATGGCGATAAGTACAATTTGTATAGTTCCGTTCATAGGGATTCCAAAGATATAATTCATTCCTGAGTTGATTTGTTGCGCTCCTAGACCTAATGACGTTGCTAATCCGAATAGTACAGACAATACAGCTAATGTATCAATGACATCTCCTAGTAAACCAAAGATTTTATCTTTAAAGATTGGATAGAATATACTTCTTAAAGAAAGGGGTAATTTCTTATTATAGGCAAAATAGCCTAATGCGATAGCAGAAATAGAGTACACAGCCCACGGGGCAAATCCCCAATGTAAATACATAATCTTAAAAGCATCAATAACTTTATTTTTTCCCTTGAGTGCCTCTGGTAGGTTTTGCATATGATAGATAGGTTCTGCAATCCCATAGAAAAAAATTGCAATTCCGATTCCTGCACTAAATAACATAGAATACCAGGCAAAATTTGAGAATTCAGGTTTTGCTTTCGATCCACCTAATTTAATCTTCCCAAAATCTGATACCCCTAAAAAAATAACAAACACAAATATAAAATTAATAGTTAATACAAACAACCAATTAAAATTTGTAGTAATGTAATTTTTCACTCCACCAAAAAGGGCTGCGGATCCATCTGGATTAACAATAGTAAAAATTGAAAATCCCAAGACCAAAATGGCTGAAACAATGGACACAAATAAATTCATGTCCAATCCAAATTTCTGAAAGTTCCTATCGTGTAAATTTTGAATACTATGAATTTTCCGACTCATTCAGTTAATCTCCTCCTCTTAAATTTATTTTTTGTGCCTTCTAAATTTTTTTCAGAAGTCACTCATTTGGCTAATGGTTTTTTCATACAAAAAAACACTCTAACAACTCATCCTTAGACAAGAGTTAGAGTGCTTATGTTTCGCATAATTGCTCACATTATACCACCTTAGTAGTATAGTTCATCACCTATTTAAAATAGATCCTGAACAAGCCCCAGTTCTTCCATTAATTGGTTTTCATAAGTATTTTTGCTCTTCTTTTGTGCATTCGAATATAGTCTACAAAAATCAAAAATCCTTTTTACATACTCTACCTCGTGCACAAGCTACTCATAATTATTACTTCCCGTAACCAAATTATAGCACGAATGTATGTGAGTGTCAATACTTTTTGCCATTATCTTACTTTTGTTCAAATATTTTATATTCTATGAATTTTTCATGTTTTTGACCTATTCAGACAGTTGACTGGTTCCTCTATAAGACTTCTTATTCTTTCAGCTAATTTTGTATTTCTATCCTTTACATGATTATTCTTAACAGCTGTATATATGGCTTCTTTTTTTCCTACTAATACGAGTATTTTTTTTGCTCTTGTTATTCCTGTATAAAGGAGATTTCTCTGTAGCATTACATAATGGCTAAATGAAATGGGCATAACAACAATTTTATATTCTGATCCTTGTGCTTTATGAATAGTCGTTGCATAAGCTAGCACTAATTCATCAAGCTCTAAGATCTCATACTCCACTTCTCTTCCATCAAAGATAACCATTAATACTTTTTCTTCTATATTGATAGCGGATATATACCCTACATCCCCATTAAAAACTTCCTTATCGTAGTTATTCCGTATCTGCATAACTTTGTCATAGAGTCTATATTCTGTGGCCCCTCTTCTTAAGCTTAATGTATTTTTATTTAAAGAAGACTGTAATACCTTATTCATATTATATGCGCCTGTTTCTGTTCTTTGCATAGGGGTAAGTACCTGAATATCTTTTATTGGATTTACTTTATAATACCGAGGTAATCGCTTTTCACATAAAGCTACTATGGTATCAATCATATTTTCGTTATCATTTTCTTCTATAAAGAAGAAGTTACTATTTTTATCACTTGTCAAATCTGGATATATTCCCTTATTGATCCGATGGGCATTGGTTATAATTTTACTCCCTAATGCTTGTCTGAAAATCCTTTCAAGCTTTATAGTAGGAATTACACCAGATTCTATTATATCTCTTAATACATTTCCTGCACCTACTGAAGGTAACTGATCTATATCCCCTACGATAATCAGAATCATATGATCAGGAATAGCTTTTAAAAGATTATACATTAAGAGAATATCTATCATAGATGCTTCATCAACAATAAGGACATCCCCGTATATCAGATTTTCTTCATTTTTCTTATATCCTTCTGGAGGCTTATACTCTAATAAACGATGGATTGTCTTTGCTTCAAGTCCCGTTGCCTCACTCATACGTTTTGCTGCCCTTCCTGTTGGTGCTGCAAGTAAAACATCTAGTCCTGATTTTTGAAATAATGTAATAATCCCGTGGGTCACAGTTGTTTTCCCTGTACCAGGCCCACCAGTTAGAACCATAACCTTTGATCTACTTGCTTGATGAATAGCTTTTTTTTGAATCTCATCATATTTTATTTTTTCTGTTTCTTCTATCTTTTTAATAATCTCCTCTACACTACCTACTTCCTTATTCCGAGACCCTTCCATGATTTTTTCTAATTTCTTTGAAACACCTCTTTCACTATAGAAAAAAGGTGGTAAATATATACTATCCGTCTCTTCTTTTATAATTTCTTTTTCGTGTACTAAATGGCTTATAGTCATGACGATTTTAGTTTCTTCGATCTCTAAAATTTCTACACATTTTTCAACTAATTGTTCTTCATTGGCATAACAATGCCCCTCATCCCCTAGCTGACTTAATGTATAAAATACCCCAGCCCTACACCTTTTATAGGAATCTCTTGGAATTCCTAACTTTTGGGCTATTCCATCTGCTGTCTTAAACCCTACTCCATATACATCATCTGCTAGTCTATAAGGATTTTCTTTCATAATAGATACGCTCTCATCTTTATAGACTTTATAGATTCTACTCCCGAAAGACGTTGATACACCATGTTCTTGTAAAAAAATCATAATATTTTTTATTTCCTTTTGCTCTTTCCATGCTTTTTTGATCTTTTCTATTCTTTTTTTACCGATACCCTCAACTTCTATTAAACGGTCTGGTTCTTCTTCAATAATATCAAGTGTAGTTTCTTTAAATTGATTGACAATCTTTTTTGCATATATAGGACCAATCCCTTTAATTAATCCGCTTCCTAGATATTTTTCTATACCATAGATACTAGCTGGTAAAGATTCTTCCCATTCTTTACAATCAAACTGTTTTCCATACTTAGGATTGCTCGTCCAAAATCCATGAGCTGTAATAACTGTTCCTACATTCACACTTGCCATACTTCCTACAATCGTTACAAGTTCTCTATAGCCTTTACATTTTATCCTTAAAACACTATAGCCATTTTCTTCATTTGCATAGGTTATACGCTCTACAACACCTCGCAGCCTCTCCATTAGGTACTCATTCCCTTTTTCCTTTTTTATCTTTAGTATAACACCCTTATATGACCTTTGCTACATTTTAGATCCCCCTTAATGGTTAATATAAATAAGGGACAAAGAATTTGTCCCTTTAAAAATTATACTTTAAATTTCTCTACTGTTTTTGTTAAATCCATGGCAATTTCATTTAAAGTCTGAGCCGTTGCAGCTACTTCTTCTGAGGATGCAGTTAGTTCTTCTGAGGATGCAGCCACTTCTTGTGTAGCTGCTGAATTTTCTTCTGTTATTGCACTTACTTGTTCAACTCTTGCTATAACAAGCTCTTTTGATTCTTCAATTTTTTCTATAGCATCATATGTCTGTCTCATACGAGGGGCAATGTTTTCTACAGATTCTAATATATCTTTAAATGATTTCATTGTATTTTCAATGGATTTAGCCTGATTCTCAATAGATTGCTCTACATTTTTAGAAGTATCCATCACTTCCTCTGTATCCCTTGTAATGGAAGAAACTAAGATAACAATTTTTTCTGTGAAATTTTTTGATTCTTCTGCTAGTTTTCTGACTTCTTCTGCAACTACAGCAAATCCTTTACCATGTTCTCCTGCCCTTGCTGCTTCAATAGCTGCATTCAATGCTAAAAGATTTGTCTGTTCTGATATAGCAGAAATCATTTCCGTGATACCACTTATTTCCTTCACCGAATAGGTAAGAATTTCTACTTTTTTAGCAACGAGTCCAAAGGCTTGTTGTATTTCATCTATGGATTTTTCCAGTGTATCCATTTCCTTCTCACCTACATGAGCTTTGTTTTCTGCATTTTCTGTTTCCTTTTTTACATTTTGAAGTTCTTTATTTACATTTTCCATGTTATTTGTCAAAGTCATTAATACCTTTAACATATCTGTTAAATCTTCAGCTTGACTAGATGCACCTTCTGCTACCTGTTGCATGACTGTAGAAAGTTCTTGAGAAGATGCTGACATTTCTTCTGAAGTTGCAGCTAAAAGGTCTCCATTACTCATTACTTGTTTGGATTTTTGTTTGATATTTGTAATAATACCCCTTATAGGTTTTTTCATATCTTCTAGTGCCTTTGCCATTTGACCTAGTTCATCTTTTCTTTGTAGCTGCTTTTTATCCGTCTCTTTTGTGAAATCTCCTTCTGCAATTAAACTTAAATCTTTTTTGAATAGATTTAGCGTTTTTACCATATTGTTAGCAATTACATATAATATGGTCCCTATAACCATAAAACATAAAAATCCTATACACATACTAACTAATATATTATGTTTAATAGATGCATATATTTCTTCCATAGACAAACCCACATTAATGGCACCTATATGTTTTCCATCTATGACTATAGGTAGTAAAACATCATATACCTTTTCCCCTTCATAAAAATATTCTGAAGTATAAGCTTTTCCATCTACTGCTGCTATTTTACTTCCTTCATCTGTAAGCTGTATACCTATTCGATCTTTGTTACTATGGGCAACAGCTTTTAAATTTTTATCGATAAAAAGTGCATAAACAATATTTTTATTTTCCCCTAGATTTTCTGCAAGTTGCTGATAATTAAATTTTTGCGATAATTCATAAATTTCATTAGCAAGAATCCCAACTTGAATAGCTCCTCCGTTATTATTTTTTACATAACCATATTTATAATAATCTCCTGATACAGTACTCTTTCTTATTTCTTCTGTTAAAAAATCGTTTTTATCCTTCAAAAACATAAATAAAGCATGTTCTTTTGAAGCCACAAAACCTATATTTTCCTGAAGATTTGAATACACGATTTTTCCATTTTTATCAAATACATTGATTTCATCTACTTCTAACTCTTTCCCTATCTGTTTTAATAATTCATTGCTTAGTTGATTTTGATTCAATCGTACTATCTTTCCACTCTTTTTTATATCATTATCAATCTGTTCGTTGACCTTCCCCAGAAAAACAGCATTTTTTTCCATTTGTTTTGCTATTTGAGAAACCAACCCTAATCCATCCTCTTTCATTTGATGAAGTAGATTATCTCTCATAATGTAAGAAGAAACACTACCAATAGATAGGATACCAATCAAAAGTAATATAAGTGGTATGGTAACTAATTTAAACTTCATAGAATACTTTATTGTTTTTTCTTTTAATTTTTTCATAAACTTCTCCCCCAATCCTATCAATTATGATTTGACTTCTTATTGTTTTATAAAAATTATCACAGTCAATTTCTCCATACTATACATTCTTTTTCACTTCGTTTATACATTTTTCGCTAAAAAATATGATTTTCCTTCTATTTTCACTATAATTTTCCCTATTTCTCCTCTTTTTTTGTTTCAAAAAAACTAAAAAAGAAGGACTAACCTTTAAAGTAGTCCTTCTTCTAAATAAATGGAAACTTCATGATTATTTAAATACTATTCATAAAGTCTTCCCTTTACATTTTTATTTTTTCTCCTGTAGCCATAGTTCTCACCGCCAGAGAAAAAAGATAGGGATAATTATCTTTTATATGCTTCATATGATCAAGCCACTCAAGGACTAGAAGTTTATAAGCTCGAAGGATATCCCCAGTAATATGTTCCATATCCTCATTCGTAAGTGTATCTAATCCATCTTGTGCCATAAATTCATCATGAATATGAAGAATTGCCCATATAAGATCTGTAAATTTATCATGCTCCAAAAGCCCTTGATTTTCAAGTAAATCTATCATAAATCCTCTTTCTTTCATAAGTAAACTTTTTAGTTTTTGAAGGTTAAGAATATCTATATCAATAGTATATTCATAATCTAATAGTTTTCTTTTCATGTTATGAAAATCTCTATCTTCCCACTGGTCAATATCTTTAAAATTTTCATAAAAAGATAAATGATCCACTTGAAACTCCCTCATAATATAAAGAAGCTTTTGCCCTACTTCATTGAAAAACACACTAATGAGTTTATCTAATTTCTCAAGCATTTCTTTCTTTTGTCGATTTGCCATGAACTGATTAATGACGATTCCAACGATCAAAGTAGATATGGGCAAAAACCCTAGCTGAGCAATTACATATTTAGAGATAAAATGAAGATCTTTAAAGAGAGTATAATGAATAAAATAAATACTGAATGAAATAATTAAAAAATAAAGTGCAAGTTTTTTCTTCCATGTAGCCATTTTGATTCCTCCATTAAATTATTTTTTTATCTTCTTCACTTATACAAGATTCTTCTAGAATTGTCAATTTTCTTTCTATCAGATCTGATGGTTTTATCCACTAAAAAAAGATATTTCCTTCCATTAGAAGTACTCTATCTTCTTTATATATATATGATTTGTTTTATAAATTTTTTTCAATTTTTGATATAGAAGTTCTATTCCTTTATTCCTTAATTGCCTTTTCTATTCGATTAAGTGCTTTCTCTAATGTCTTTTGTGGACATGCAAAATTGATTCTTGCAAAGCCTTCTCCACCTTTTCCAAACCAATATCCTCCATCTAATGCCACTTTTGCTTTGTTGATCAGGATATGATCAAGTTCTTTTTTATTCTTTGTAATCTCTCTAAAATCTAGCCATCCTAAATAAGTTCCCTGGGGTCTAATGAATTTTACTTGATCCATTTTTTCATTTACAAATCCTTGTATAAAATCTACATTAGATTCTAAATAATCTAACACATCCTCAAGCCAAGGTTCCCCTTCCTTATATGCAGCCATTAATGCCACAATTCCAAAGGGATTACTGAGTTCAATATGATTTCTCGTTAATACTTTTTTAAAGCTCTCTCGAAGCTTTTCATTAGGAATAATCATATTAGACATTTGAAGTCCAGCAAGGTTGAATGTTTTACTAGGCGCTGTGCAAATAATAGCATTTTTAGCAAATTCTTCTGAAATATTAGCAAAAGGAATATGTTTATGCCCTTTTAATATTAAATCTGAATGAATCTCATCTGCAACAACGATTACATTATTTTCTATACAGATTTCTCCTAATCGTATAAGCTCCTCTTTTGTCCAAACACGCCCTACTGGATTATGAGGACTACATAAAATTAAAAACTTTACAGCTGGGTCTTTCACCTTTTCTTTTAAGTCATCAAAATCCATCGTATAATATCCATTTTCCATTTTTAGTGAATTGTATACCACTTTGCATCCATTGTCTAAGATGGCTTTTCTAAAAGGATAATAAACAGGGTCTTGGATAATAACCTTATCTTTAGGAGAACAAAATGCTTGCACCAAATAATTTAATGCAGGTACTACACCAGGAGTAAATACAATCCACTCTTTATGAGTCTCCCAATCATGTCTTTTTTTATACCAATTAATTACTGCTTCATAGTAGGAATCATCTCTAAAACTATAACCAAATATACCATGCTCTACTCTCTTCATCATAGCATCTATTACAGCTTGAGGACATTTAAAGTCCATATCTGCAACCCATAAGGGCAATAAATCTCCCCGTCCAAACTGCTCTTGAAGAAAGCGTTCATCCCATTTCATAGAATTTGTTCCCTTCCTATCAATCACTTCATTTAAATACTCTTTCATTCCCAACTCCCCTTTTTAATAAAATATAGGGTCAGCCTTGAACGCATCTATTACTCAAGTCTAACCCATTTGCATTCCTCTTTTATATACTCTATATTCTATTTGATAGGTTTCTGTATTAATTACTCATTTCCTCTAATTTTATAACTTGATTCTAAGTACTCTACCAAAAAGAAGATATTTCCTTCACTCTGAAGTACTCTATCTTCTCCTATAGGTTCTTTATTATATTTTTTAGTTTCTATGGGAATACATTCTAATTCCTTTATAATAACTAAATACGAAAATCCGATCATCCATCATTCACTATTTTTGATAAACCATAACTCTTCATTAGCTTGTCTCAAGCGAGAACTTAATTTTCTACTAATCCTAATTCCCATTTTAGGTAATACTTGAATTAATTTTTCAAAGTTATTCTTTGGAATAACAAAAACTGTACAATCTGTTTTTGCTTGAGCAGTAGCACATCTTGGCATATCTTCTAATAATGCCATTTCTCCTAAAATTTCTCCTTGTTTTAAAATTGCTAATTGTATAAGCTTATCCTCTTCTCCCACAGTTAATTGCACCACTCCAGAAACAATGATATACATTTCTGTACTCCAATCATTTTGTCTAAAAATATACGAATCCTTATGATAGATCCTCAAGTTCCCTATATTTTTTAATTTTTCAATATCACGTACACCTAATCTCATTCCATCACCCCTATTTCTAAATGAAATTTATCCTATTTGTGGTTTTTTCTAAAAGCAAATGAAGTTTTTTCTATTATCATTAGTTTAAAACATCCGACGACATTTTTCAACATTTTTCATTTTCGATATTTTATATCCATTCCTTTTCTTTTTATTTTCCTTATGTTTATAATACCCTCTAGAACTTATAAAACCTCTATGAAACTATTAACAAACTATTAATTATTCTCCACTTTTTATATACATAAAAAGTGACCCTTCCTATACTTGTCCATAATTTTATCCACAAGTTTCTATGGACAGAAACTCTTAAAAAAAATAAAATTCTTTTTTCAAATCATGATTTTAATAATTATCCTTTCAAAAATAATATGAACAGCCATCTTATATTTCTTATCCTCGGAAATATAACTTTAAGAAGGAGAAGTATGATTGATTACTTTACTTAGTATCTTCCTAATATATTTTTCATTACTTGATCAAAAGGAAGACAGCCTACTTGATCCATGATTTTTTCTAATTGGGTCTTTGCCTTTGGTCTTTTTAATGATCCTGTTAAGACAATATCTACACCTTGATCCTTATCTATTGTGACAGATTCTACTTCTAAAACACCTGCCAATAATGCTAATATGACTAATATTTGCCCTGGAGTTAAATTAAGATTATTGCAATTTCTATTTTTACAGGTTTTATTTATTTTTTCATAATCTTCTTTTACGCCAAGCTGCTCCATTACTGTTTTTAAAAGGAGATCCATCGGGTCTTTTGAGCTCACTCATTCCTCCTCCTTTTTCATATAATTATGTGAATGGCTCTATGGAAGAACAATGGGGGCTTGTTGTTCTTCAGCATTTCCTCCACATCCTGTTACAAAAAGAATAAATAACATAGAAATGATTACTAATAAAAAATCATGTTTTGCATGTTGGGGAAGGCTCACTTTAATTCCTCCTTTTATATCTTACGGACCGAGTCGTATTTAATCCTTATTCAAAATATGCAAGGGAGTTCTCACTTACCACTTTTTTAATCAAATGAAATGAATTATTTCTTCAATTGCCGCTCAAAAATTTCTATCTGTTTTTTAATTAAATCCATTTGCTGACACATTTGTTGTTGATTACTTTGTGATTGTTGTAATTGTTCTTGTGCTGCAATAGTCAAAATTGCCTGCCCAACAGCTTCAATGAAGTTCCCCAAAGCATTTTGTTCATTTGCATCTAGGTTCTGTACCAATAATAAAGCTACCAAGTATGATAATAGGGTAAATTGTTCTGGTGGTAGATTGAAAAATGACATTATTTCTCCCCCTGCTTTTCTCCTTTTTTTATTTTATTATACTCAATGTCTTTCGTCCTTGTTCCTAAAATATAGACAATAAAAAAGAGCTAAGCCTAAATCAATCAATGATTCAAACCCAACTCTTTATTCTTTAAAATAGATTTACCAAGCTGTATTTCTTTTTGTTGCATAAACAGGCTTTAACGCCTTAATTCCTGCTATTCCTGGAATCATACTATAGATAAAAGCCAAAGATCTTCTTTTCCAAGATTTCTCATCCATTTGGAATGTAGCTTTATGTGTTCCTCTATAAATCATGATCATTCTTGCTCCCATAATGCTCACAAGGGATGCAATAATTATATTTGAAGCCACATCTGATATATTGTTGACAATTACCCAACTAATACTAAATGCAAGACCTGATAATCCAATAATTGTAACGAATCCTACAAATGCTGTAAATGCTTTTAATGAACAATCTAAAATAGTTTCTTTTGATTTTTTCATAGTTCTCATACCTCTCTTCTATTTTTTCCAACCCACCAACGGAATTGTTTTTTCTTTTTTGCCGCCAGTACATCATACAATAGAAAAGAGATAATTTCAACATAAAAATACGCCTAAAAGCATTGATATTTCTATCTTCCATCAAATGAGAAATATATATTTTTCAAGACTTCTATTTTCTGAAAAAACAAGTTTATATTTCCTTCCATCTATAAGATAAACAATGGTCTTTAACCCTTCTGCCCTATAAATATAGACTTATTTTCAATACAAATAATTGTAACGATAGCAACTTCTTTTGAAAATGCATTAAATGATTTAATTGTTGGAATATTACGGATTTTTATCAAAGTAACCCCCTTGAGAAAATCCAACTTCTCAAAGGGGCATCCTTCATTCACATATCCTATTATATATATTTTTTTCTAGGTTCTCTTCTAAGAAATAATTTCCTGCTCTTTTAAATTTTGTGCATTATAAAGCATTCTTTCAATATCTTCAATAGGTACAGGCTTACTAAATAAGTATCCCTGATATTCATCACAATGAATGCTTCTCAAAAATTCTAGCTGTTCTTTTGTTTCAACCCCTTCAGATACAACTTTAATCTCTAATGCCTTTGCCATGGTCACTGCTGCCTTTATAAGAGATTCATCCCTTTTATCCTTGTTGATTCCATCAACAAATAATTTATCAATTTTTAGTACATCTATAGGAAAGTTTTTTAAATAATTTAATGATGAATAGCCCTTTCCAAAATCATCTAAAGATATTTTTATATGCTTTTTCTTCAATTCCTGTAAAACTTTATTCGTATACGCCGTATCCTTCATAGATGAAGTTTCAGTAATCTCTATATTAATTAACGATGTATCAATATCCGTACGATCAAAGATCTCTTCTATTTCATCTAAAAATTTACTTTCGTTGAACAATTTTGCAGAAATATTGACAGAAATATTTACAGGCCTTAAACCTCTATTGGTCCAATCTTTTATTTGCAAACAACCCATCTCTAGTACCTGTAAATCAAGATGCTTAATCAAGCCCGTTTCTTCTGCCACAGGTATAAAATAATTTGGATAAGTAAGACCTAATTTAGGATGATTCCATCTTATAAGTGCCTCTAGTGAAGAAATTTTCCCTGTTTGAATATTCACCTTCGGCTGGTAATGAAGAATCCATTCTTCTTTCTTGATTGCAGATCTAATCTCTTCTGCGATTTTGAGCTTTTCCTTTGATTTTTCATCCATTGTTTTATTATAAAATTTATAGCTATTTCCACCTTCTTCTTTCACTTGATACATAGCTACATCTGCATTTTTAAATAATATTTCTGTACTCATGTCTTTATCAGTTAATACAGCAATACCTATACTGCAAGTAATATGTACTTCTACTTCCTTTACTGTAAGAGGATTTTGAAATAAATCAATAATTTTTTCAGCCTTATCCTTTAATTGATCTATATGTTGGACCCCTTCCATCGCTACAATAAACTCATCTCCACCTAAACGAGCAATCGTTCCCTCATCTTTCATTATTTCTCTTAATTTATCCGCTACAAGCTTTAGGAGATCATCTCCAAAATAATATCCTAATGTATCATTAATTAATTTAAATTTATCTAAATCAATAAATAATACCCCTACCTTAGTATTATTTTTAATAGACTCCCTAATAGCTATAGTTAAATACTCCTCTATATATCTTCTATTCGGTAAATCTGTAAATCGATCATAAAAGGCAAAGTATCTCAATTGATTTAAAAGATTTTCCTTCTCTCCAAGAGATTTATAAAATCCATAAGCTGTAAATACAATCCCTAATCCTAAAGATAACTCTTCAAATAAATAATCCTGCCATTTAGGAAGGGAGATAAACTTTAATTCATCTAACATATCACTAAATAATGATATGGAAAGAAAGACGCATCCCATGGTTAAGTATTTTATTTTAAAATCTAATGCAATCAAAAAACAAAATACAATAAAAATAAAATATATTCCTTCCACTATAAAATCATCATAATCAACATCTAAATGATTTCTCATAAAAATCACATTCACAATAAAAAGCAGTAAAATTAACCCTCCAACAACCCCTGTTTTTTTCCATTTTTTAATTATCTTATTCCCCATATTTTCCTTATCCCCGATTATATTTTTTAAGTAAAATTGTCTCTCTTATAAGAATATACTATTTTTTACATATTGGTCAATTATTTTACAATTTTTTATGTTATATCTATCAATTTTTTATTTTTCTTTTCATTTCTTGAATAAATTACATTTTACAACAGTAAAATATGCCTATTTTATACTTTCTCTATCCAATATGCTTTCATTTATTTCATTCACATAAAACAGAAGCTACGATCTATTTTGACCGTAGCACTTTTACTCATTCCCTTTTATTTTTCATCCTTCAACATACTAACAGGATCATTCTCTGGTTGATAACTATCATCTATATATAATTTTGTGATCTTTCCATTCTTTACAATTACATTAATGGTACTACTTGCTGTATAACCCACTTCACTAATAATCATATATGTCTCAAGGGTTTTATCTGTATCTTTTCTCATATACTTATAAAGAGGCGTATAGACCTTTAGAAAATCTTGTAATTCATTTAAACTTTTTCCTTCGAATTGATCTTTTAACTCTTTTTGTGCATCTTCTCTTTTTTCTACTAAGTCATAGGGAAAATCCGATTCTTTTGCTTGCTTTTCCATGTTGCTTCCATAATCATAAACTAAAGTATCATATTCATAGCCTTCTGTATTTACCATTCCATTGAATTCATCTAGTTTCCCATTGATGACTTTATCCTTTTTCATATACAAATAAAGGGCTGTTGAATCTTCTGCATTCGGTAAAGTATAAATATTTGTAGCATCTGTCAAATTATTATTTTCATCTAAAAATATTGCTCTTAAGATTTCCTTTTCAAGATATGCTTTATAGTCTGCATCCATCTTTGTAAATTCCTTTAGTAACTCAGGTTTTTCTTGAATTTCTGTAAAGCTATATCCAACAATTTCAGCATCCTCATTGCTTTCTATTTGAGTATTATTATCTGCACCTTTCACCTCTTCACTTCCACAAGCTACTGTTGTAAGCATGACTGCACCAATCAGTCCAATTGCTATGACTCTTTTATAATTTTTCATTTCTTCTCTCCTTACTATGCATAGTATTATTTATGAGAAAAGTATATCACAAGAAATATTTTAAAAAGTTACAAAAAGGTTAAAATCAAAATCATATGTTTTATCTTTTTTTCATTGGGTATCCTATATATATACTATTTGGAGAGGAGTCTACAAATTTATGATAGAAAAAAGAACAGGCATTATCACTATGCAAGGAAATCCTATGACCTTACTAGGTCCTGAAATAAAGGTAGGAGATACAGCCCCAGATTTTACAGTACTAAAAAATGATCTTACTCCTTTTTCATTAAAGGATGTAGGAGAAAAGATAAAAATCATTAGCGTAGTCCCATCTATCGATACAGGAGTTTGTGAATTTCAAACTACTTTTTTCAACCAAGAAGCAGCTTCCCTAGGAGATGTGGCTATCTTAACCATCAGTGTGGATTTGCCCTTTGCACAGAAGAGATTTTGTGGCGCTAAAGGTATTGATGCAGTCATAACTCTATCTGATCATAAGGATTTATCCTTTGGTCTTAATTATGGCTTTGTCATTGAAGAATTAAGACTTTTAAGTCGTGGCATTGTGATTTTAGACAAAGAAAATAAGGTACGCTATGTAGAGTACCTTAATGAAGTTACGAATCATCCTGATTATGAAAAAGCAATGACCGCATTAAAAGAATTATTGTAAAGACCCCCCTAAAGCTATCAATAGGGATTTTCCCTTTGGTGGCTTTTTTTTAAAATTTATCAATGATTTCTTTATTTAATTGCTTAACAATTTCACTAGTCCATTTTACTGCATTTTTATAATCTACAAATGCTGAGAATCCTTGATGAGTATGTATATATCTTACAGGTATACCAATTACAATAGTTGGTACGCCCTTATTAGATAAATGAATGCTTCCTCCATTTGTTCCCCCACCTGATCTTACTGCATCTTGAAAATCGATTCCTACCTCTTTAGCAACTTGTCTTGAGAATTTTGCAAATCTTGGATGAGTAATCATAGACCTATCTCTATGTCTTATTTGAGGCCCCTTCTTTAATGCAGCTTGTGATTCATATTCATCCATGAAAGTATCATCAGCAGGGGTTCCCTCAAAGACGATTGCCACATCTGGTTTTACTGTATTGGCTGTAACAATAGCCCCCCTTGTTCCTACTTCCTCTTGACTAGAAACAGTTCCAACAACATCTACCTTTAAATCTTCTTTTTCCAATGTATTAAGCGTATCTATAAGTGCTGCACAACCTAATCGATTGTCAAAGCCTTTACCTAATAATGTTTCATTAGTCTTATTGTAGCTAAATGTAACATCTGGTACTATGGGTGCTCCTACTTCTATCTTAAAGATTTCTATAACCTCTTTTCTTGAGGTAGCACCAATATCTATTACAAGACTTGAGATCTCGATAGGCTGTTTTCTTTCTACCTCTGACATAAAATGAGGTGGTTTTGTGGCAACTACACCAATAATAACCTCTCCCTCGGCATTGGTAATTCTAACTCTTTGAGCAGGTACATTTTGTGCTACCCATCCCCCTATAGGAATAAATTTAATGAGTCCATTTGCCTTGATGGATTGCACCATAAAACCTACTTCATCAGAATGGGCATCGATCATAACCATAGGCTGATTTCCTTTATTCTTTTTTCTATGGAGATATAAATTTCTAAGACAATCTTCTTTTACTTCTATATGATCCTTTGCATATTTCCTTATTACTTTTACTACTTCATCCTCAAAGCCAGATACACCATTAGCATTAGATAAATCTTTAATCATTTCTAAAGAATCTGTTGTACTGAACATACTACCGTCCCCTTTTCCTTATTATTTAGAAATATTTTTAATAAATTTTTTACTTTTCTTGTACTTCCTTAAGAATCATATCCATATATTCATTTAATGACCTTCTATGATTATTATCCCTTCCTATTGTATACTTCGCTGTAATCAAAGAATTCAAAATAGATTCTTCTATACATTCGGCTACAGCTCTGAAAGCAAGATCCATGTTGTTTTCATGAATCATTTTTATATTCATGACCTCTTCTTTTTTATAGTGAGACATCCTATTTGCAGTAGTAAAGCTAATAACAATTTCTCCACTACCATTTCCTATATGAGAACCCGTTCGACTAAGACCTACAATTGCTCTTTTAGAAATTCTTTTTAACTGCCTATGACTCATAGGGATATCTGTTCCTATAAGCATAATAATAGAACCCTTATCCTCTTCTAAATCCTTTTTTTCATCTAACGCTTCTATGATTCTTCCAGCAGGTATTCTATCAATCATCAAATCCTTTTTATGTCCCATATTAGTCAAAACTAAAGTACCAACTGTATAGGTATCCTCCCCTAATTGAATTTTTCTAGAGGCTGTTCCAATACCACCCTTTAGCTTATAGCAAGACATACCTGTCCCTGCACCTACACTACCTTCTTCAAATTCTATATCTGCATTTTCTATAGCAGAAAATACGTGTTCTTTTTTGATATGTCCCCCTCGGATATCATTCAAATAACCATCATTACATTCACAAACTACAGGATTAACAGTCCCTGTAGTGGTACCAATATCCTCATTTTCATCTAGCATATATTTTACTAAAGCATCACAAGAAGCTCCTACACTCAGAGTATTAGTTAGAATAATAGGTGTTTCAATATTTCCTAATTCTTCTATTTGAATGGTCCCTATGGTCTTTCCAAATCCATTGATCACGTGAGACGCTGCAAAAACTTTTTCTTTAAATAAATTTTCTCCATGAGGGAGTACTGCTGTCACACCTGTTTTTATATTTCCTTCATTTAAAGTAACATGACCTACCTTCACCCCTAATACATCGGTGATGGCATTTTTTTCTCCTGTCTCTATACTGCCTATCTGGATTCCGTAATCTCTTATTCTTTTTTGATTTTTCATGTTCCTTCCCCCTACTACATGAGTCCTCTTGCCATAGCAGATATAGTATTTAGTAATCTTACTCCTTCTTGGATATCCTCAGCCTTGTATGTAATAGTATCCGAAGAATACCTATTGACTCTAGGTATGATTTCTACACAATCTGCAATTAAAACTGAATTGAGCTTAATCTTCATGTCTAATGGACCCTTTATTTGAAAAAGCTCCATTTCCTTCAAATCCTTTAAAGCTTCCTTTGCTTTTTCTTTAATCAATTTTCTAGCTTTATTAGGATGGATACATTTTGCACAATGATTACCTAAATTGTCTTTTACTACGGCTACCTTCCCTTTAGGAAAATCTCTTTTCACTTCCATTTCTAGTACATCATCTCCAGAAAATAATACTACAGGTACACCAAAAGATCCAGCTAACGCACCATAAATCCCTGATTCTCCATAGCTTTTCCCATTGATCTCAATATCCGAAAAAGCATATCCACTAATGGTATGTGCTAGTGTTCCATTATTCTTTGCCATAGGGTGATATCCAATACAAAATACCCCATCAAAGGTATGGTCTAGTCCTGCCATCATAGAATTCTTTTTAGGTTTTCCTAAGATGACAGTTGCTTCTTCCCTTAAATCCTCTACTAGAAGGTTACGCATTCCCCCATGAGAATCATTTACAAGAATCTCTTTTGCCCCTCCTTCTAAAGCCCCATCAATGGCAGCATTCACTTCTTGTGTCATCAAATATCTTGCTTTTTCATACTCTTCACTTCCCATTTTCGTTTGGATTCCATGAACAATACTGCTGATTCCCTCAATATCTGCTGAGATAAAAATTTTCATATCCCCCACCCCTTATTCTGAATCTCTATTTTTTAATTCTTTTAAAAATTCTTTTCCCTTTCTTGAAATAATAGTTCCCGCCCTTCCCTTTCTAACATTTAACAATCCTAAATCCTTTAGCCACTCTAGCTTCAATCTTAACTGCTGTTCTGTTAAATGAATGTTCATCTCTTCTAATTTCTTTTTCAAAGATAAGCGTCCATAGGACTTATAAGATGATTTACCATCATAAAAAGCCTCTAATATTTTTAGCGCTTCTTCTAAAAATCCACGTTTCTCGATTTCTTTAATCATCTTTTCTACATCTATGACCTTTGCATAATGAACAGGATCAAAATTTTTTTCTTCTATAGCTTCTTTTGGCTGTATATAAAAAGGAAGTGCACTTTTATCAATTCTGTTTACATCCATACAAGCAATATGAGATAGGACATTAAATAGTTCTCTTACATTTCCTCTCCATTTATGTCTTTTGAGAATTTCTAGAGCATCTTTCTCAATGATTACCCCTTCTCTTTTAAGATAATTCTTTAAATATCCTTCTATCAACTCTTCCAATTGAATATTTTCTTCATTTAAATTATCGAGTCTTAAAGCATAAGGAGAAATTCTATAAAATAATTCTTTAGAAAATTCTCCTTCTTTTATTAACTCCAAAATATTTACTGTACTCGTGCTAATGAGTCGAACATTTAGATCCATAGGTTCTATCTCATTATTTCTATTCATTTTCTTCTCTATTATTACTCGAAGTAATTTATTTTGTAGGTTGAAGGGAAGAGCATTGATTTCTTCTACACAAAGAGTCCCTCCATCAGCAAGTTCTAATAGACTTGGATATTTTTTCTCTGAATCTTTATCAGATCCAAACAACTCTTTTTCTAATGTTTCCTCTGACATTAGAGAACAATCCACCGTAATAAAAGCCTTTTCTTTTCTTGTAGATTCGTTGTGGATAGCTTGTGCTAAAAGGGTCTTCCCTGTTCCAATCTCTCCATAAATATGAATATTCTTTTCATCCTTTGCCATTTTTTTAGCTACTTGGATAGTATTTTCAATGTTTTCACTATAGGGAATCATATCTGAAAAATAATAACTTGCTTTTGTACCCATTCTATCTAGTAGATACCTTTTATCTAAAGGTTCATCTTTTGTAAGCAAACTCAATGCTTTAATATATCGTTTCATAATCCATACATGATCATACTCAAACCCAAGAATTTCAAAGAGTTTGATAGTAGTTTCTAAGTCTATTACCCTAGGACCTATATCTATTACATTTTTCATTCCCTCAGGAATAAGCTTCATTTCTCCTGGGGTAATGACATAGTCAATCTCTGTAGGAATATCCGTATCCATAGGGTAACCATAATAATTATGTTCAAAAACACATTCTCTTAACTCTTCTACTACCTCTTTTGTATTACGATCTGTATCATTTACAACTAAAATATTTTTCCCCTTAGGAAGCTGTAATATTTTTTTCATATTCATTAGATTGACAGAGCGTTTAATAACCATATATTTTTTCATATTTGAAAAAAAAGTATTTACCATAGGAACAATAGAAGGGTTTGATAATAAAATAATTTCATCTGCATTTATTTTTTCTTTCATTAAGTTTTTCACCGTAATACCTCTTACCTTTACATGATGACAAAATATTTCCTTTAATTGATTCACCATTCTGTGCATGTACACTTCTTGAATACAGACAATTACTAATTTCCTCTTAATTTGTTCTCTTTTCATATCATTCCCCTTCTAAATCCTATTTTTTTACCAAATAGTTTTCATCAATAAAGATGACAAGCAACTTCATGAGATGGACCTATTTTTTTCAATACAGGTCTTTCCTTTTTACAAATCTCCATACAATTTCTACATCTTGTATGAAAACTACATCCACTTGGTGGATTTACAGGACTTGGAACATCTCCTTCTAATATAATTCTTTCTTTCTTCGCTCTAGGATCAGCAACGGGTACAGCACTGAGCAGTGCTTTTGTATAAGGATGTGACGGATCACTATACAAAGTGTCCTTATCAGCAATTTCTACGATTCTTCCTAAATACATAACCCCTACTCGATCACTAATATGCTCTACTACACTTAAATCATGGGCGATAAAAACATAAGTTAAGTTAAATTCTTCCTTTAAATCTTGCAGTAAATTTAGTACCTGAGATTGTATTGAAACATCTAATGCAGAAACAGGTTCATCTGCAATAATCAACTTTGGCTCTGCTGCTAAGGCTCTGGCAATGCCTATTCTTTGTCTTTGTCCTCCACTGAATTCATGGGCATATCGATTGGCATGATATCCACTGAGTCCTACCATTTCTAATAATTCATAAATTCGTTTTGCTCTTTCCTCTTTACCAAGCTTTGTATGTACTTTTAATGGTTCTGCAATGATTTCACCAACAGTCATTCTTGGATTTAAGGATGCATATGGATCTTGAAAAATCATTTGAATATCTTTTCTCTTCATACGCATTTCTTCTTGACTCATCTTTACAATATCTTTTCCTTCAAAACAAATCTCACCTTCTGTAGGTTCTATTAGTTTTAGGAGCATTCTTCCTGTTGTAGATTTACCACAACCACTTTCTCCTACTAATCCAAAACACTCTCCATTGTAAATTTCAAAGGACAACCCGTCTACAGCTTTCACATAAGATTCTGTTTTGCCTAATAATCCTTTTTTTATAGGAAATAATTTTTTAAGATTGTTTACCTTAACTAATTGCTCACCCATATTCTAATCCTCTCCCATATGATTTTTACAATGCCAACATTTACTTTTATGTCCTTCATCAATCAAAAATAATGGAGGTTCTTCTTCAAAACAAAGATCTATTGCCTCAGCACATCTTGGTGCAAATTTACATCCTTTAGGCATATTCTTTGGATTAGGTACTGTCCCCGGTATAGAATCTAATCGATCTACTTTTTGTCTTAATTTAGGAATAGAATTTAATAATCCTCTCGTATAAGGATGCATCGGTTTTTCAAAGATTTCATATACATCTCCATATTCAACTACTCTTCCACAATACATAACAACCACTCTTTCACATGTTTCAGCAACTACCCCTAAATCATGGGTTACCATCATAATAGCTGTATGGTTTTCTGTCTTTAATTTTTTCATCAAATCTAAAATTTGTGCTTGCACTGTAACATCTAGAGCTGTAGTCGGTTCATCTGCAATTAATAATTTAGGACGACAAGCCATGGCCATGGCAATCATCACCCTTTGCCTCATCCCCCCTGAAAGTTGATGAGGATATTCATCATAAATTTCTTCACTTCTTGGAATCCCTACAGCTTTTAACATGTCTACAACATGTTTTTTTGCCTTGTCCTTAGATAATTTCAAATGCAATTCAACAGCTTCTTGAATTTGTTCTCCAATCTTTAAAACAGGATTTAAAGAGGTCATAGGCTCTTGAAAAATCATAGCAATATCATTTCCTCGAATGTTTTGCATTTCCCTTTCAGATAGGGATAATAAATCTTTATCATCAAAATTGATAGACCCATTGACGATTTTCCCTGAAGTATCCTGTAATAATCTCATAATAGAAAGAGAGGTTACACTTTTTCCTGATCCTGATTCTCCTACTACCCCTAATGTTTCCCCTTCATTTATATATAAGTCCACACCATCTACTGCTGGCACAACCCCTTGATCTGTATAAAAATAAGTCTTCAATCCCTTTACTTCCAATAATTTCTTCACAGTTATATTCATCCCCTTTATCTATTAATTGTCTAACTTTGGATCTAATGCATCTCTTAATCCATCTCCTAATAAATTAAATGCTAGAACTGTGATAAATATAGCAAGCCCTGGATAAATAGTAATATGTGGTGCTACATTTAAGTAATCTCTTCCACCACTTAGCATAGCTCCCCATTCTGGTGTAGGAGGTTGTGCACCTAGTCCTATAAAACTTAAACTTGCAGCTGTTAAAATAGATGTACCGATTCTCATAGTAAAAAAGACAATAATACTAGAAGCAGTTCCTGGTAAAATATGCTTTAGCATAATCCAATAATTTTTCGTCCCAATACTTTTAGCAGCTTCCACATAAACAGTCTCTTTTATAGATAATGTACTTCCCCGTACAATCCGAGCAAAGACAGGTATACTAAAAGTGGCAACTGCCACCACCACATTTTCAAGGCCCGGCCCTAAAATAGCAACAATAGCAATGGCTAATAAAATCCCCGGAAAAGCAAATAAGACATCACAAAATCTCATAATCAAATTATCTAAAATTCCTCCATAATATCCACTAATGAGTCCTAATAAAGACCCTATAATCATTCCAACCGTTACGGAGCTAAGTCCTACTACTAAAGAAATTCTAGAACCAATGATGATTCTACTTAAAATATCTCTTCCATAGGCATCTGTTCCTGCCCAGTGTGACATGGATGGTCCTTCCATTGGATGATCATAATCTGTTGCATCTAGTGGAAAAGGTGCAATCTGTTCACCAAAAATAGCCAAAATCACAAGAATACATATAACGACTCCTGCAAATACTGCAACCTTTTGTTTCTTAAATTTTCTCCAAAACTCTGATATTGGCGTACGTATTTTTTCTTTTTTTTCTTTTTCATTGACTACTACTTTTTCCGTCACATAAAAACCCCCTTTTCCCCTTACTCATACTGAATTTCTGGATTCATTAAGGCGTACAATAAATCAACAACCAAATTAATAATGATAAACTGCAATGAAAACAATAATATTTCTGATTGTATCACTGGATAATCCCTAAAATTCACAGAATCAATAAGAAGTCTTCCAAGTCCTGGCCAACTAAATACAGTTTCCACTACAATAGAACCTCCAAGTAAAAATCCAAATCTTAGTCCAATCATAGTGATTACTGGTATTAATGCATTTCTCATGGCATGCTTCCAAACAACAATTTTTTCCATCAATCCTTTTGCTCTAGCCGTTCTGATGTAATCTTCTTTCATGATTTCTAAAAATGAAGATCTTGTAAATCTTGCAAGAACTGCTGCAACAGCTGCTCCTAATGTCATAGATGGCAATATATAATGGGCAAAGGTTCCGTAACCACCTGTTGGAAACCATCCTAATTTTACAGAAAAAAGTTGAATAAGCATAAGTCCAAGCCAAAAAGATGGTAGAGATATGCCTGAAACAGCTACAATCATCCCCAAATAATCTGGCCATTTATTCCGATTGGTTGCCGATACAACTCCTATAATGAGTCCAAAGACAACTGCCCAAGCCATGCTAAATAATGTTAATGTGAAAGTAGGCATAAATCTACTTCCAATCTCTTCTGTAACTGGTTTTCTTGTTTTTAAGGATTTTCCTAAATCCCCTTTAAATAAATTCCCCATAAAGGTGAAATATTGCTTATGTAATGGCTGATCCAACCCTAGCTCTGAACGAATAATGGCTACATCCTCACTAGTTGCATCTTCTCCTGCTACTAATCTTGCTGGATCTCCTGGAATTAAATGTACAAACAAAAAGACAAATATGGAAATAACAATTAAAATTGGAATCACCGATATGATTCGCCTGATAAAATATTTAAGCACGTTTTTTCCTCCTTTAAAATTGTTGAGATAAGCATAAAATATGCTTATCTCAATAGAAGTACTATTTAATTTCTGCTTCTTCTACACTTAAAGATCCATCTGGTAATAAATATACTCCTTCTAAAGAAGCTTTTTTACCTGCCATGTTTTGATTCACTCCTAAGAAGGCCCATGGCGCATCATTCCATATGATTTCTTGTACTTTTTTATAAGCTTCATTTCTCTTTTGTGGATCTGCTGTTTTTATAGCTGCTGAAATATATTGATCTGCTTCTTCACTAGCATAGTATGCTGTATTAAAAGACTTTGGAGGGAATGCATTAGATGCAAATAGTGGTCTAATTCCCCAATCAGCATCTCCTGTAGATGGTGACCAACCTGCATAATACATCTCAAGTCCTGCATCTTCTGGATTTTGAACAGACCAGATTTTCTCCGCTCTTGTTCCTGATTCCATAGGTTCAACATTTACTTTGATATTGATCTTTGACAATTGTTGTTGGATAAATTCCATAGATTTAACTGTATCTGAGTTGTTATTTCCCCAAATAGTTGTTTCAAATCCATTTTCATATCCAGCTTCTTTTAATAATGCTTTTGCCTTTTCTACATCATAAGTATATGGTGTTTGTTCTTCGTAAAATTGTACATTCGGTGCGATGATAGATTTCATATCATCTGCAAATCCTTGATAAACAATTTTTTCATAAGCCTTTTTATCAAGAGCATAATTGATTGCTTTTCTTACACGAATATCATCAAATGGTTTTTTCATACAGTTCATAGCTAAATATCTAACAATGATAGAAGGCGTATTTTCTAATACAATTCCCTCTTGTCCTTCAATAATCTTTGCTTGCTCTGGTGGAACTTGATAGATAAAATCAGCTTCTCCAGTTTGTAGCATAGCTACCCTTGTTCCATTCTCTGGAACTGGCTTAAAAGTAACACTGTCTACCTTCGGCATTCCATTTTTCCAGTAATTTTCATTTTTTACTACTGTTAAATGATCTCCAGGTACCCACTCGTTGAATACAAAAGGACCTGTTCCTACTGGATTTCTAGAAACTTCTTTTCCATACTTTTCAAGTGCTGCTGGACTATGGATCATTGCAGCAGGATGAGCAAAAGTATTGATCATAGCACCAAATGATTCTTTTAATACTACTTTTACTGTATACGCATCTACTACTTCTGTACGATCTACTACTTCAAACAAACTATGTCTTTTCAATTTGTTTTCAGGATTTGCTAAACGATCTACATTTACCTTTACTGCTTCTGCATTGAAATCTGTTCCATCATGGAATTTGATTCCTTCATGTAGTTTAAATGTAAACTCTGTAGCTTCTTTATTGCTTTCATAACTTTCTGCAAGAACAGGAATAACATTCATATCCTTATCAAAACCAACAAGTCCCTGCATCATACTCTTTTGAACAGAATAGGATAAAGTGTCATTTGTATCATGTGGGTCCATACTAATAAATGTAGCTGCTACCCCTATGACAATATCTTTACTCTTTGCTTCTGCATCACCACTTGTTTGATCTTGTTGACTAGCCGTTTCTTCAGATGCCTTGTTACCACATCCAACTAAAGCTGCTGCCATCAAAATAAAACATAAAAAAACTGCTAAAAACTTCTTCTTCATTGCATTTCCCCCTTATTATTAAATATAATTTTTTGTTTTATTGCTTTTATATTATGAAATCTTTATATCCATACCTTGTTTTTTTATCAATATTCTGAAATATATAGTTTCTAAAATATATTTCCTTTTTCTTTATATACATAAAGTCCTTCTATCTCGCTTAAATACATAAGCCTATTCATTTCTTTATTGAAGCTATATTCATCCATTTGTTGTAACCTATTAAATTACTCAACCAATATGCATGCCTATTTTTCTGCAAAGCTTCAATAAATAATCGCAACTGTCTTTGCACGACGAACACTTTCATGCATCTTTTCTTTGAATTGTTTGAATATTTTATTTGATAAACATGATACCATACGCAACCACCCATTTCAACCATTTTATAGTTATATTTCGATAATTATCATAATTTTCTTCATTTTTCCTATCCTTTTCATCACCTCTGCTCCCTCAAACACCCTATTACAACCTATTAAATGATTCTTTTTTAAATACAAAACAGCATTCACCAAAAGATAACTTTTACATTTTCTTTTAGTGAACGCCGTTGTTCGTTGATTTATTTAATTATTATAGCCCATTATACTATATATTTTTTACTCCTCTAACTATACTCAAGTCTTACCCGACTTCCCGTGTTCCCAGCATCTCCCGGTGTAACCAGTAGCTTAACAGGAACTCGATTTTTCAGTTCCTCCACGTGGCTGATAATCCCTACAGATAATTGATCTGTATGAAGCTTTTCAAGGGATGTCATAACCACCTCTAAAAGGTAAGCATCAAGGGTACCAAACCCTTCGTCTAGGAAGAAAAATTCTAGTGGAGCACTTCCCTTTAATTGGATTTGGATGGATAAGGACAATGCTAGCGCTAGGGAGGTTAAGAAGGTTTCTCCTCCTGATAAGGATGATGTCTCCCTTACAACCCCTCCATTTTTATCATCCCTTACAGTGAAGTTTCCTTCATCATCAATCTCTAGTGCATATCGATTTCCAGTAATAGATAATAATCTTTTAGATGCTACCCTTGCAATATATTTCAGCTGGTTCATGGCTACAAATTCTACAAATTTGTTTCCTTGAATGAGTTTTTCTATATCATATAAAAGACTCAACTGATGCTCTACTTTTTTATAATCTTTGTTGAATGCTTTCAATTCTTCTAAATCCTTTTTCATCTGCTTTAAAATACTATCTAATGCACCAATTTGGGTATGCTTTTCTTTTAGAAGGACTTCATATTGTTTCTTATCTTCTACAATCTTATTCCAAGTAGCTTCATCCATTCTTTCATTTTTTAATTGCTTTTGAATACGATCCATATTGTCCTTTGTGTTTTTTACTAAATCCTCATAATCTTTTATCTTTTGATGATCTTTTTCTATTTCTTCTTTTGTGATCAGTGCTATAAGTACATCTTCTTCCTTTTCAAACTCATGTTCCTTGAGGATTTTTTCTAATCGAAGGATTTGATTTTCTATATTTTTTATAAGATTTTTCTTTGTTTGCTCCTTACTTGTCACTTCCTTGGTTTTATCTTCTTTTTCCTTTTTTTCTTCTTCTAATTGTTGATTTAATTTTTTCACCGTATCATGGAGTGTTTTTATTTTTTCTTGTATCTCAAGGATATATTTAGAAGGATCTTTTCCCTCTATGAGCTTTTCCATTTCCTTCTTTTTCTCATCTATATATTTTCTTTTTTCTTGTCCTACATCTTTAATACTTTGTAGATTTACATTTAGTTCATTGATCGTTTCATTTAGTTTTTTTGTTTCTGGTTCTAATACTTCTATTTGAAGGGTTAAGTCCTTTTGACTTTTTTGTATCTTTTCTATTTCTTTTTCTATACCCTTTATACGATCCATCTCATTTTTAAAGCTTTCTATATTAAGCTTTTCTCTATATTGATCGTAAGTAGTTCCTAAATCTTTAAAATCTTTATCTTTCTCAGTAAATTCTTTTTCTAATCCTTCAAGATCTTTCTGATCCGTTTTGACCTTTATCTTCAATTCAGCTGCAAACCTATCTATTTCATTTTTTTCATCTTTACCCTTATTCAGTTTTTCTTCTAATTCATTTTTTTCTTTTTTCCAAGCATCTATGCTATTTTTTAGACTTTCAAAAGCTTTTTGACTTTCTTTATAATCTTTTTTTGATCTTTCTAAATTGAATTCTTTTAAAATTTCATCAAGGGGCTTTATTTCTTCTATAAATCGACTCATTTCCTTTTTTGCATACTCAAAGTTACTAGATACTTTTCTTAAATTTTGATCTAAGTCTTTTATTTTTCTCTCTAAAATTTCTTTTTCTTCTTTTTTCTCTTTTAAAACATTCTCCTCTACCCCTACTGCTAAATCAACGTGGTGGGTAGAGCCACACACAGGGCAAGGATCACTTTCTTTAAGGTTCTTTGCAAGAATAGCTGATGCATTTTCTCTTTCTATTTGTGTAATTTCTAATTCTAATGCTCTTTGATCCTTTTCCATTGCCTCTATTTCTTTATTTTTTTGCTCCAATATATTTTCAAGAATCCGTCTATCTTTTTCTATTTTTTCACAATCAAGCTTTAAAACATCTCTTTTCTTTATATTTTCTATCCCTTTATCTAATTCTATTCTTAAGTGGTTTAATTGGGACTGACTCTTTAATAGGGTATCATCATTTCCAGGGCAATTTTTTTCTAGCTCCTTTTGCTTTTGAATCCGTTTATTAAGATGATCTTCCTTCTCTTTTTGGAGCTTCAATATCTTTTGGTGCTCTTCTTTATTGCTTTCATAGCTGATTTTTTTCTCTTTAATCTTTTCCTTTAACTCATTGATTCTTTTGCTTTGCTCATTATAATCCTTTTCTACCTCTAAAGCTTTTTCTATTTGTTCTCTATAGGATAGGTCTATCTTTATTTCACTAACTCTTTTCTCTTGATTTTTCAAGATTTCCTTTATGTTTTTCCCTTTTTCTTCATTGATCATTAATTTTTCAGTAAGATTCTTTTTCTTTTCATTTTTTTCCTTATATTGTTTTAATAAAGCTCCTCTTTCTTTTTCTAAATGATCTGTATCTTCTTTCATTTCAATAGCTCTTTTTAAATCAATTTCTTTTTGAATATATTTAGGAAGAAATAAATCCTTTTGCTCTACCGCTTCTTTGTATTTTTTCTCTGTGTCTTCCATTTGTTTTTTGATATTTTCTAGCTTGTTTTTAGCATCAATGAGTGCTTCATCATTTTTTTTGATTTCTTCCTCTGTTTTTAATTTTTCATCTATATACGGCTTTACTAAAAGAGCTTTATCTCCCCTTAAAGCCTTCTCCTTTAATTTTTCCATATCCTCTTTTTGGCCATTCAAAACTATCCATTTTTCTTCATAATCTTTTATTTCCTTTTGAAGCTCCCAGATATTCTTATATTTTTCATAATCCTCTTGTGCTTTTTCCTTTTTTTCATTGATTTTGATTTCTTCTTCTTTTAATCTTTTAAGTTCTTCCTCTTTCTCTTGGTAGCCTTCTTCTGAAATGTTTTCAAAACGCTTTAATGCACCCTCTAATTGGCTTTGTTTTTTAAGTTCTTTATTTCTAGCTTTTTTAATTTTTTCACCCAATTGCTTCCCGTATTTTTCAAGTCCAAAAATTCTCTCTAGCATATCTCTTTTTTCTTTCCCTTTAAGCTTTAGAAATTCACTAAATTTCCCTTGTGGAAGAACAACTGAACGAGTAAAATCATCTAATGTAAGACCTATTATTTTTTCAATCTGCTTTTTTACCTCTGTAGGCTTTTCTGCTATCATACAGATTTCTTCTTCTGTTTTTTCCATCAGCCTAGCATATTTTGTTTTGATGTTGTTATTTTTATCTCTCCTAAAATTACGCTCTGCAATATAATATTTTCTACTACTTCCTAGTCCAATTTCAAATTCATAGCCAATAGATAAACTATCACAATTGGTATTCATAAAATCTTTATTTTTTCTTACGATCTCTCCAAATAATACAATCGTTATAGCATCTAATATAGTAGATTTCCCACTACCTGTAGGTCCAAATATTCCAAATAACCCTTTATCTGTAAGAGTTTTAAAATCAATGACCTGCTCACTCATAAAGCTATTGAGTCCTGTTATTTTTAAAAGTATGGGCTTCATTTATTCTTCATCCCCTTCCCCATTTACTACCTTTAAGAATAAATCCATCACCTCATCTGTAGGATCTACACTTCTTTGACGATAATAAAAGCTTTTAAATAACTCATCTATCTTCTTTTCCTTTAATTCATAAGAAAATTCCTCTTCTTCCTTCCCCTCTATGATGGGTTTTATTTCTAATATATCTTTTTTAAATGATTTCATTTTCTTAATATCTTCTTGGGTAATATACTCATCTGTTTTGATTTCAAGATATACCCATACATCTCTATCCCTATTTTCTTCACACATTTTTATAGCATCTTCTACATTTTCACACTTCCACACTTCTATAGGTTTATAATTTTTTAGTAATATTTTATCAACCTTGGCTTCACTTCCAGCAGATACCTCTACCCTATAACAGCATTTACTATAACCCCTCTCACTTTTACTATATTGAAGAGGAGAACCTGCATAAACAATCCTCGTCCCCTTATTTTTAATCTCCTGAGGACGATGTAAATGTCCAAGGGCTATATACTGAGCCTTCAACGGTAGATCTGATGCTCTTACAGCTAAGCTTCCTCCTAGCTGAATATTTCTCTCAGAAGCTGATTCTTCTCCTCCTATAACAAATAAATGAGATACAGCTATATTGATAGTATCCTCTCGATATTTTTTAGATAAATCTTTAAAAAGCTCCCCAAGTCTTTCACTATAGCTCTTTTGACGTTCCTCTTCCTCAATACTATGATAGATCACTTCATTTAATCTTTTCTCACTTGGATAAGGCATAGCCACAATGACAGCTCGCTCTCCACCTATTTCTACCTCTAAAAAGCCTTCCTCACTATCTACTATTTTATGCTTTCCGCAAGGTCCTACTTCTGCCTTACATTTAGGGGTATCCAGTAAAATAATTCCCTGCTCATAAGCTAATGGGCTAGCTGCTACTAATCTTTCTGGACTATCATGATTTCCAGCAATAATTAAAACGATCCTTTCTCCATCCTTTGATATTTTCTTAAGAGCTCTATAAAACAATTTTTCTGCTTTCGCTGGTGGATTGCTATGATCATAAATATCTCCAGCAATAATCACTAGATCTATTTTATTTTCCTCAACTATATCTACAAAATCATCAATAAATTTTTCTTGTTCTTCTATTCGACTACTATTTTCAAGATTCTTCCCTAAATGCCAATCGGAAGTATGTAAAATTCTCATAGTTCTTCTCCTTTTGTTTAATCTTTTTATTATAGGGTATCATATTTATATAGCTTTCCGAAAGAGCTAGCTATAACTCCTCCTTAATTACCATACATTGTGTACTCCTTTTAAAAAAGCTATCAATAGAGATTAATTTCTCATTGATAGCTTTTCTTTAATTTACAGGTTCGTATAAATATCTGCAATCTGTTTCATATATTTTGAATACATATCTATATAATCATCTGGCGTATTATAATTACTAAGAACTACAGCCGTCAACTTTTCAGATGGAATACGTATGACACCACTTCCAAATCCACAAGAGCCTCCATAATACCCCATTACCTTTCTTCCACGACTATAATAGTGAAACCAACCATACCCCATTATATCTCCATAGCCATCACCTGAGCCACCATCAAAGATTTCCTTTAAGGTATCATAGCTTACTAATTTGTCTGTATATAGTGCTTGAT
>JAOARP010000045.1 GCA_025210525.1 Marinisporobacter sp. | reverse complement strand
TGGGCTATATTTAATGCTTTCAGTTCAAGATAATATGATTGTTGCCAATATAGATGCATATATGAATGGAATGTTCTTAGATTTTAAGAAAATCAATGCAGCTTGTGAAGAAGGAATCGAAAAACTTTCTGTTAAGACACCAAGCAAAGAACAATTGATTGGAAATTTAAGTGGAGGAAATCAGCAAAAGGTATTGATTGCAAGATGGCTGCTTACAGAACCAGATATTCTAATACTAGATGAGCCTACAAGAGGAATCGACGTAGGAGCAAAAGCTGAGATTCATAAATTAATGTCCAAGCTTGCAGGAGAAGGAAAAGCAGTAATTATGATTTCATCAGAGCTTCCAGAGGTATTAGGAATGAGTGATCGAATCATGGTTATGCATGAAGGTAGAAAGACAGGAGAATTAATGAGAGGCGATGCCACTCAAGAAAATATTATGTATTTAGCAACAGGGAAAAATTAGACAAAATATTGGAAGGAATAGAAAGGAGCAAAAAAAATGAAGGCAAAAACAGAACAGCTATTTAAGAAATATGGAATATTCTTTATATTTATTGGAATGGTAGTATTAATGTCTATACTTTCTCCAGCATTTTTAAAGGTTGGAAACTTACTAAACGTAATCAGACAGATCTCTGTTATAGGTCTTATTGCATGTGGTGTAACTATGATCATCATTACTACAGGAATTGACTTATCTTCAGGATCAGTATTAGCATTGGCCGCTGTTGTAGCAGCAAGTTTTGCACAAAAATCTGACTGGGCAGCAAGAATGTATCCAAGTATAGATGTACCTGTTATTGTACCTATATTATTAGGATTATTAGTAGGGGCTGTATGTGGACTCATTTGTGGGGCGATTATTGCAAAGACAAAAATCCCGCCATTTATTTCAACATTAGGAATGATGATTGTAGCAAGAGGTGCCGCACTTATTTACAGTAATGGTAGACCAATCAGTAGTTTGAAGGATTCATACAATTTTATCGGACAAGGAAAGGTTTTAGGAATTCCACTTCCAATTATCATTTTAGCAATTGTAGCAATTTTAACCCATGTATTATTAACAAATACGAAGTTTGGTAAATATGTATATGCAATCGGTGGAAATGAAAATGCAGCTGTTGTATCTGGAATCAATGTAGATAAATATAAAATCATGATTTACACTTACGCAGGAATGCTTTCTGGTTTATCAGGAATCGTTTTATCATCAAGAATTAGTTCGGGTCAGCCAGGACTTGGTTTATCCTATGAGTTAGATGCCATTGCATCAGCCGTTATCGGTGGAACAAGTTTAAATGGTGGAATCGGTAAAATATCAGGAACGATTATTGGAGCCTTAATCATAGGGGTTTTAAATAATGGACTAGACCTTTTAAATGTATCTGCATACTGGCAACAAATTGTAAAAGGTATGATCATTGTTGGAGCTGTAATATTAGATGAAAGAAAAAATAATGGAAAAAAATAAAAAAGCATACAAAAATAATGAAACGAAAAAAAATAAAAGGAATTAAAAGATAATAAAAGGAAATGAAAGAAATTTCGTTGTAGCTTTACTAAAAGTGATAATAAAGTTTCATTATAGGGTTTGATTACTTTCTGGAATATTAATACAATGTAGACAATAGGAATGCATGTAATGTTATGTAGTACTTATCTACAGTAAACACAAGGAGGAAGTAAAATGGGAAGAAAAGAAGAATTAAGAATGAGACCAGGAAAATTAGAGTATGGCTATAATAGTTATACAGAACAAGATGGAAAAAACAGCGATATGCTAATGGACTTTGGTATCTTAAAGATGAAAAATGGTGATGTACATGAAGATAAGGAAAATAAAGAAAAAGCATATTTACTTATCTTTGGTGAAGTTACTTTTGAATGGGAAGGTAATAAAGTAGAAGCTAAGCGTGAATCTTGCTTTGATGAAGATCCATGGTGTTTACACGTACCAGCTGGAGTAGATGTAAAAATCACAGCAAATGGAGAAGCGGAACTATCAGTACAAAGAAAATACAATCCAAAGAAATTCCCTGCTATTTTCTACAGACCTGAAGAGGTAAGAGTAGAAACTAGAGGAACAGGCACAATGAATGAAACAAATACAAGAGTTGTAAAAACACTTATCGATAAGTCTATTAATGAAGATTCTAGTATTGTATTAGGAGAAATCATTTGTTACCCAGGAAAATGGGGTGGATTTGCACCGCATACTCATCCACAACCAGAGATTTACTATTATAAGTTCTTCCCTGAAAATGGATATGGCTTCTTAGAGGTTGGAGACGATGTAGTAAAAGTAAAACATGATGATGCAGTAAAATTAGCTGGTGGAACAACACATCCACATGTTACAGCTCCAGGATATGCTATGTATTGTATATGGACAATTCCACATCTTGAGGATAATCCTTATATTAAGCCAACAAACATTCCAGAGCATGAATGGGTATTAGATCCAAAGGCAAAAATCTGGCCAGAAAAATAGACGGAAAGAATATAAAAACTACAGGAAAAATATTCAAATCCTGTAGTTTTTTTACACCCAGAAACAAGAAATAGTAAGATTGTACAAAAAAATAAAAAATAAATGCAAAAATAACAAAAAATATATTGCAAAATAAAACAAAAACATGTAAAATTAAAAATAAGAAAAGCAAAACAAAAATAAAAAAACGAAACATAAACCAAACAATAAAAATTAATAAATTTTTCATTTCATACATGAAGCGATGCACAAAATGAAAAAATAATAAAAGAAGGAGGAGAGAAGGAAAGAGAGGAAAACCTTATCTAATTATAAATAGGTAGGTTAGAAAGTTAGAAGGAACATGTAGGAAATGGTAAGTATTTTTTACAAGGAGGAGAACTGAATATGCAAACTGTTAAATTAACAATGGCACAAGCCTTAGTGAAATTTTTAAACAATCAATATATATCTGTAGATGGAAAAGAAACAAAATTTGTTAAAGGGGTAATGGGAATCTTTGGACATGGTAATGTTGTAGGATTAGGACAAGCCCTTGAACAATATAAGGATGAAATGATTTTTTATCAAGGAAAAAATGAACAAGAAATTGCTCATGTAGCTATGGCTTATGCAAAGCAAAAAAATAGAAAAGAAATTTTTGCATGTACTGCATCAATTGGACCTGGATCATTAAATATGGTAACAGCTGCAGGAACAGCAACTGTAAACCGTATCCCACTATTATTATTACCTTCAGATGCATATGCATGTAGACAACCAGACCCAGTTCTTCAACAAGTAGAAGATTCTACAGATCATAACGTAACAGCTAGTGATGCATTCAAGCCTGTTAGTAAGTATTGGGATAGAGTTGCAAGACCGGAGCAATTAATGACAGCAGCTATCAATGCTATGAGAGTTCTTACAGATCCAGCAGAAACAGGAGCTGTTACATTATCATTACCACAAGATGTACAAGGTGAAAGCTATGATTATCCAGTAGAATTTTTCAAAAAGAGAGTACATTATATAGAGCGTAGAAGAGTTACTGAAAATGCATTAAATAGAGCAGTAGAATTAATCGCTAGAAAGAAAAAGCCAATGCTTATCTGCGGTGGTGGAGTAAGATATAGTGGAGCAGGAGAAGAATTAAAAGCTTTTGCAAAGAAATTCAATATTCCATTCTCAGAAACACAAGCAGGAAAAGGAACTGTTGCTTGGGATTATGAAATGAACCTAGGTGGTGGTGGTGTTTGTGGAACACTTGCTGCAAACTTAATCGCAAAAGAAGCTGATTTAATTATCGCAGTTGGAACAAGATTAAATGACTTTGTTAGTTCTTCAAAATTTGCATATCAAAATAAAGATGTTCAAATTCTTTCTATCAACGTAAATTCAATGGATGCAACAAAAATGGAATCTATGAGCGTTGTAGCAGATGCAAAGGATGCTTTAGTTGAAATCGGTAAAGCATTAGAAGAAAAAGGATACAAAGCAGCTTATACAGATGAAATCGAAAAAGCAAAAGCTGAGTGGAATAAAGAGTGGGAAAGATTTGAAAACATCGAACTTGAAGAAGGTCTTTCACAAACAAGAGTATTAACAGAGCTTAATAAATTATTAGATGAAGATGCAATCGTTGTTTCTGCATCAGGAAGTTTACCTTCAGACTTAGAAAGAGTATGGAGACCAACTGTTGCTGATACTTATCACTTAGAATATGGTTTCTCTTGTATGGGATATGAAATCTCAGGAGCATTAGGTGCAAAAATTGCAGAACCAGAAAGAGAAGTATATACATTCGTAGGAGACGGTGGATTTATGATGGGTCATTCAGATCTTCATACAAGTCTTCAAGAAGGTAAGAAAATCAACATCTTATTATTTGACAATAATGGACACCAATGTATCCATAACTTACAAAGATCACAAGGAATCGATACATTTGGAACAGTATTTAAATATAGAGAAGAAGAAACAAATGGTTTAACTGGAAGAGATGTTCCTGTAAGCTTTGCAACTATCGCTAGAGGATATGGAGCAAAAGCATATACAGTAACAACTTTAGAAGAATTAAAAGAGGCTATTGAAGCATCTAAGAAAGATACAGTATCTACATTAATCGAAATTAAAGTATTAGCAGGAACAATGACTGGTGGATATGAGTCATTCTGGAGAGTTGGAACAGCACAAGTTGCTGAGAATAAAAAAGTAGAAGAAGCAGCAGAAAATATGAAGCAAATGGTTACTAAGTGTATGCCATACTAAGAATAAGAGGAGGAAAAAATTATGTTTAACAAAGAAAAATTACATTTTGGATGTGCACCAATCAACTGGACAAATGATGACCTACCAGAGCTAGGTGGAGAATTAACTTATCAACAATGTTTAAGTGAAATGGCTTTAGCTGGATTTACTGGAAGTGAAATTGGAAACAAATATCCAAAGGATTTAGATACATTAAAAAAAGCTCTAGAAATTAGAGGAATGAGAATTTGTAATGCTTGGTTTAGCTGTGAATTCACTACAAAGCCAATGGAAGAAACAATCGAAAACTTCAAAAAGCATAGAGATTTCTTACATGCACTAGGTGCAAAAGTAATAGGTTTAGCTGAAATTGGTGTAAGTATTCAAGGAGATGAAAGTGCACCTATGTTTAAAGCTGCTCCAATCTTAACAGATGAGCAATTCGAAAAGATCGCAAAAGGTCTTGAAGAATTAGGAAAACTTGCAAAAGAAAAAGATATGGAAATTGCTTACCATTATCATATGGGAACAGGAATCCAATCTTTAGCAGAATTAGATAGATTAATGGAAATGACAGATCCAAACTTAGTACCACTTCTATTTGATACAGGTCATGCAACTTTTGCAGGAGAAGATGCTGTAGCATTACTTAAAAAATATATTAAGAGAGTAAGACACGTACACTTCAAGGACGTTAGAAGTGAAGTATTAGAAAGAGTAAAGAAAGAAGAACTAAGCTTCTTACAAGCTGTAAAGAATGGTATCTTCACAGTACCTGGAGACGGAGATATGGTAGATTGGGATGGCGTATTCAAAATATTAGATGAAAACAACTACGAAGGATGGATTGTTATTGAAGCTGAGCAAGATCCAGCAAAAGCAGATCCACTAGAGTATGCTATCAAAGCAAGAAAATTCATCACAGAAAAAACTGGAATCTAAGAAAAAGTGCATAAAGAAATAAGAAAAATATAAAGGTAAGGTTCTCAAAAATCCGAACACCTCTATGACGCGAAGGATAGAGATGGTAGAAGAGTTATATAACTCTTCTACGGATTTTTCGAGAATTTTTCCATTAAAGATAAGATTTAAAGGGAGGCACAAAAAAATGAACCATATAAAATTTCAATCAGATAGAGAGCTTGACGTTATTGCTGTTGGAAGACTTGGAATCGATTTAAATCCAAATGAAATCAACCGTCCATTAGAAGAAAGTATGACTTTTACAAGATACGTAGGGGGTTCTCCTGCAAATATCGCTGTTGCTACATCTAGATTAGATCTTAAAACAGGATTTATCGGAAGAGTTGCAGATGACCAGTTCGGAAGATATATCACAAGCTATTTAAAAGAAAACAATATCAACACAGATGGAATTGTAGTAGATGATAGTGGAGCAAAAACTGGACTTGCTTTTACAGAAGTAAAATCTCCATCTGAGTGTAGTTTAATTATGTATAGATATAATGCAGTAGATTTAAAAATTGAACCAAAGGATATTAGTGAAGAATATATTAAAAGATCAAAGGCTATCGTAATTTCAGGAACAGCTCTTGCTGCAAGTCCATCAAGAGAAGCAGTATTCCTAGCTTTAGAATATGCTAGAAAACATGGCACTATTGTATTCTTTGATATTGATTACCGTCCATATACATGGAAGTCAGAAGCAGAAACTGCAATCTACTATACATTAGCAGCAGAAAAAAGTGATGTTATCATTGGAACTCGCGAAGAATTTGATACAATTGAGCATTTAACAAACCCAGAAAATAAAGATGATGCAGTAACAGCAAAGCAATGGTTTGATTTTAATGCAAAGATTGTTGTTATTAAGCACGGAAAAGAAGGTTCTTATGCATATACAAGTGAAGGAGAAAAAATCAGAGGAGTTGTATTCCCTGTAATCCCACTTAAAACTTTCGGAGCAGGAGATTCTTATGCAGGAGCATTTATTTATGGATTAATCAATGATTTTGATATAGCTAAGGCTATGGAGTTTGGAGCAGGATCAGCTTCTATCGTTATTACGACAAATAGTTGTTCTGAATCTATGCCTACAGTAAGCCAAATTAAAGACTTTATTGCTACAGCAGAAAAAGAATAAAGGGGGCTTCATTATATGTTAGTAAATCTAAAAGAGATTACAAAACAAGCAGCGGATAAAAATTGTGCTGTTGTAGGATTTAATGTATTTGGATATGAAGATGCATCAGCTGTTATTAGAGCTGCTGAAAAATTAAATGCACCAGTTATTTTAATGAGTAATAAAGATGCAGTAGATTATATGCCCCTAGAGATTTATGCAGACTTATTCTGTAGATTAGCTAAAAATGCAAAGGTGCCTGTATGTGTACATCTAGATCATGCAAAAAGCTATGATTTAATTGCAAGAGCCATTAAAGCTGGATATACTTCTGTTATGTATGATGGATCACAGCTTCCGCTAGAAGAAAATATAAAGAATACAAAGGAAGTTGTAAAGCTAGCTAAGGCGTTAGATGTGAGCGTTGAAGCAGAAATAGGATCTGTAGGATATAGTAATCCAGAGATTGCCATTAAAGGTGTTTATACAAAGCCAGAGGAAGCAGAAATATTTGCAAAAGAAACAGGTGTAGATATTTTAGCTGTATCTATTGGTAATGTTCATAGAATGGAAGAACAAGGTGCAAAAATTCAGTATGATTTATTAAAAGAGATTCAAGAGGTTGTACCTGTACCAATCGTTGTTCATGGTTCTACTGGAATACTAGATGAAGATATGAAAAAGCTAATTACCTATAGAATTGGTAAAGTAAATATTGGAACAGCTCTTCGTATGGCATTTGGACATACCCTAAGAAAAGAAATGGAAGAAAAGCCAAATGCTTTCGATAGATTAGAATTATCAAAAGCACCTATGGAAGCTGTAGAAAAAGCAGCATTTGAGAAATTAAAGCTTTTAGGATATTAATTGAAACCCCTATATTTTTATAAAGATTATGTAGAAATACTCTTAAAGATTTCAGCTATGGCATGGACGAATCCTCTCTTTTAATAGAGGAAAATTGTCTTGTCATAGCTAAATTTATAATAGGGATATTGAATATAAATTTAGGGAGTGTTTGTATTTTTAGAATAGATGGGAAATCCTATAAATGATCATATAAAAAGTATAGCGTAATAGCAATTGATGAATAGGTAATTTGGTTAAAATAGGAAAACGTTTTTATTGAGGCTTAAATTTAGATTTGATAAAAATATTTGCTAGAGAGGAACAATACGACTGCTATATAGGAGGGGAAGTATGAATAAAGTAACGACTATAGATGAAGTAAAGGAAAAATTTATAGAAGGCATGACTGTCATGATCGGTGGCTTTATGGGCGTGGGTACAGCAGAAAAGCTTGTAGATGCAGTAGTAGAAAAGGGTGTAAAGGATCTAACAGTTATTTGTAATGATGCAGCTACACCAGGAACAGGAGCAGGAAAATTAGTAAGAGCTAAGGTGATCAAGAAATATATTACATCTCATATTGGACTAAATCCTGAATTAGGAAAGCAGATGAGTGATGAAGAAGTAGAGGTTGAATTGGCTCCACAAGGAACGTTAGTAGAAAGAATTCGATCAGGTGGATTTGGATTAGGCGGTGTATTAACACCTACTGGCGTTGGAACAGAGGTGGAAGAAGGAAAGCAAAAAATTACTATAGAGGGAAAAGAATATTTAGTGGAATTACCATTAAAGGGAGATGTGGCATTAGTTAAAGCTTATAGATGTGACAAAGCAGGGAATGTAGTATTTCGTAAATCAGCTAGAAATTTTAATCCTATTATTGCTATGGCTTGTGATTTTGTTGTAGTAGAGGCGGAACATATTGATGAAATTGGAGAAATCGATCCAGATCATGTTATGCTTCCAGGAATATTTGTAGATGCTATTATCCAAGGTTAGGAGTGAAATAGATGACAGAGAAAATAAAAGGAAGAGAATTGATAGCCAGAAGAATTGCAAAAGAGTTTAAAAATGGGGATGTTGTTAATTTAGGAATTGGAATGCCTACAAAGGTTGCTAACTATATTCCAGAAGGAGTACAAATCCTTTTACAATCTGAAAATGGTTTTATTGGTATAGGACCTGCTCCTAAGGAAGGAGAAGAGGATAAGGATTTGATCAATGCAGGAAATCAGTTTGTAACAGTGGTATCAGGAGCATGTTTTTTTGATAGTGCAGTTTCTTTTGGAATCATTCGAGGGGGACATGTAGATGCTACAGTTCTTGGAACTTTAGAGGTGGATCAAGAGGGAAATATTGCAAATTATATTATTCCTGGTAAAATGGTGCCTGGAATGGGTGGTGCCATGGATTTATGTACAGGAGTAAAGAAGGTAATCATTGCTACAGATCATTTAGATAAAAAAGGAAAATCCAAGATTCTTAAAAAATGTAGATTGCCTCTTACTGCAAAAAAGGAAGCAAATCTCATTGTGACAGATTTCGCTGTAATGGAAGTAACAGAAAAAGGACTTCTTCTTAAAGAAATTGCACCAGGTAAAACAGTAGAAGAAGTAGTGAACAATACGGAAGCAGAGTTAATTATTACGGAAGATATTAAGATGATGGACGTGTAATAAGAATAGATACTTTCATAGGTAAAAAAGAATGAATTTTCTAGAAAATAGGATGCTTAAAGGTTTAATGAAAGAACTTTTAGGGCATCCTATATTTTATAAGAAAACAAAAATAAAGAAAAAATACATAAATTTAAATAAAAAAATAGAAAAAATACGATTAAAATGATAAAATAATATATAAACCTAGATAATTTTACAAAAGGAGGAAATATTAATGAGTAACGCAAAAGAATATGTAAAAGGTCTTATGGAAAGAGCAAGAAAAGCACAAGCTATCGCAGATACATTTACACAAGAGAAGGTAGATGAGCTTTGCACAGCTATTGCTTGGAATATCGTAAAGCCAGAAGTAGCAGAAAAAATCGCAACGATGGCAGTAGAAGAGTCTACTCTTGGAAATTATGATGGTAAATATGGAAAACTAATGACAAAAATCCGTGGTGGTCTTCGCGATATGAAAGGTGAAAAATCAGTAGGCGTAATCGAAAGAGATGATGAAAAACAAATCATCAAGGTTGCAAAGCCAGTTGGAGTAATTGCTGCATTAATACCTTGTACAAATCCAGAAGCAACACCAGTACTAAAAGCAATGTTCGCAATTAAAGGAAGAAATGCTATTATACTAGCACCACATCCAAGAACAAAAAATACAAACACTTATATTGTAAATCTTGTTCGTGAAACTCTTAAAAAATATGGAGCACCAGAAGAGTTAGTAATCCCTGTTGAGCCAGAGCATGTATCAATGGATGTAAGTGGAGAATTACTGGCACAAGCTGATCTAGTACTAGCTACTGGTGGTGGCGGATTAGTTAAAGCTGCTTACAGCTCAGGAACACCTGCATATGGAG
>JAOARP010000044.1 GCA_025210525.1 Marinisporobacter sp. | reverse complement strand
GATCCTCTCTGTCCATATTCACTCGTTTATTTACCAATTCCTTACACCACTTACCTTCTCAATAATTTAAAGATAGTGTTTTACAAAGAATCTCGAAACAACTGAAGCTTTTATCTTTGTTGTTACAAAAATCATTTAACCTTCTTTGCATAACTAAGGAATCCTTTTTAGGGCTTACTGAAAAACACCTATGCGATCATTCTTTGATTTAAGGCGATATTATTGGAAACAGGTATAACACCTTCCTTATGCTCATAATTTTTCTTAAATCAAAGGGAATGATCATCACTTGAGTATAGCCACAAGAAAACCTTCTTAAAAGTTTTCTTAAATTAAAAATTAGGCATATCATTCCTATCCAGCTTTCGCTAGTGTCTTTGCGTCTTGCTCTAATATTGTTTAATCGGTAGCTACTTTTACATGTTTCTAAGAAGGCTTCAACTTCATTTCTTTGTCACATCTCTTTTTGTAGTTCCCTACGTTTTTTTCTACTCAGTTCTTTCCGTGGCTCTCGGCCTAAAGGTTTTCCTACAATCTTAATGTTTAAATCTTTGAGGTATCTACGATTGGATCTTGTGAGATAGATCTTGTCTGCAAGCACTTTCTCTGGATAATGTTTGTACAGATCATTGTAAGCTTGAACCTGATCTTTTAAATAATCGCCTTCGTTATAAGCATCCCATTTCAGATGATTTATCCGAGCAAATCCGTTACAAAATACTTACATCTATTTTGGCTCCAAATTCAGTCTTTCTTCCTAATTTACCTCTTACTATAGGACGTACAAATGGTTGATAAAAACTAACGATACGTTTCTTTATTATTTTACCCTCAGATAGTTCTAGTTGTTGTTTGTAAATCGTATGCATAACATCCAGACGTTCTTCTAATTTAGGAGATAGTTCCTTAAATTGTTAGTGTAGCCTCCTTTTTAACTTATTTATATTATGAATATTACGCTTAATATATCGAAGTTGTTTTTTACATCCTTTTTTATGATTCCGACCCTTCTTCTTCATTGTAAAAGTCAGATCATTAATTAAAGAATTGAATATGAATGAGAATAAATAACGATATTATGGATAAAAAGATGGTTCAAATAGACATATATAAAGAGCATTCTAATTAACAAATCCTTTTATCCTTCGCTCAAACATTTTCACATAACGATTAAAATCATCCTCTTTCTTAAATACGATAGTCTAATCGAATAATGGCATTATGTGGATCTTTTTTATCATACAAGACCAAGAATTTATCGCCTTTTCTTATAAGTTTTTCATTTTCAAGCATGTCTGATGCTTTAGAAGAATCATGAAAGCAAAAATCATCTTTTTTACGATAAACTATTCCTTCAATACTATAATAAAAATCTATATAGGTAGAAGTAGTTATACCTCCATTAGTACTATTACAAGAACTAACTATTTGCCCCCTTTCTTCGGCTACTCCAATAGTATAAGCTCCATTTTGACTTAAACATACTCTATTATCGGATCAGGGTTTGTTCATAAAAAGGAGAAAATAAAAAAAGGTCGATAGTTCATTTATATTTGGATTACTAAAAACAAAATATAAATGAACAACGACCTTTCAAGCAACGAAATTAGAAGATTTTATCAAGAGTTACAAGAGAACCTAGTAGATAATAGAAGTAATATTGGGCGTAAGCATGAACTAGCATTTGTGATAACGTTGTTGATTGTTTCGATACTACTCAGTTATGACCATTTAAGTCTAAGCAAAATACATCGTAATATGAAACGTTACTATGCTCATTTGTGCATTTCCTTACACAAGGATATTGATCGTTGTATTAGTCAAACTCAGTTATCTCGTATATTATCAGACTTTGATTATGAATCGTTTTTGTCTATACAACACAAAGAAAATAATAGTTGTGACTGGCATGCTGTTGATGGTAAAGAGCTAAGAGGTAGTATTGATTCTAAAAAACACAAAAACAGAGGATTGAGTATAGTTTATGCAATAAATACGAATAGTAATTTTCAACGTTTATTGGGGTTCTATGATGAAACAAAAGAGAGTGAGAAGAATGTCGTTAGAGAGCGTATTTGTGATCTTCCAGAAGGATCGAAAGTCACACTTGACGCATTGCATAACTCAGTAGGATTACTGACTGACATAGAACAAAACAATCGTTTTTACTTGACCCAAATAAAAGCAAATCAAAAGCATCTTATGAATGATTTGGTTCATATATCAGACAACATAAAGACAGAAGAAATTATTATTGACACAGAAAAGTCTCACGGTCGTATTGATACTCGTAGCTATGAAATTTATCCAATCAATGTGGATATTTTAGAACCTCGATGGTCTGAAAGTGGTATATGCAATATGATTAAAGTAACAAGAAAAAGTTACCATCTAAAAGATGGAACAGAACGTAAAGAAACACGGTATTATATCACAAATTATAATGGCAAAAATGCTGAAATAGCGGATGCAATAAGAGGACATTGGAAAATAGAGATAATGAATCGTGTTAGAGATGTCAATTTTGGCGAGGATAAGTTTAGATCTTTAAATCATGGATTACAAAAAACGATGTCTTCTCTTATGTTGTTTATTTGTAGTGGCTTATCCAAGATTAATAGTGCAGGAAATCTAAATATCTTAAGAGAAGAACTTGTCTATAATCCTAAGATGATAAACAAGTTCTTTGCTGCATAATTCTTATGAACAAGCCCTGATTATCGGATTTACTATTAAAAAAGAAAAAGCAGTAAAAGGGGATACTTCCTAATATTAAAAAAAAGAAATAACAATAAATACTTTCATCTGATACTTTTCTTTTAAAAAATCTTACAATCAAATTATCCATTATAGTATTTTCTATTTAATATATAAAACTCTTAAAACATAAACTCACCCTTATTAGGGATGAATTTGTTCTAACCCCTATTATCTTTGAGTTATTTTAGTTTTCATTTAAGCAGAATTCATTACTTTAGAAGTAACGAAACCGTTTGTTTTGTTCCACATCTCTTTTGGTGGAACTCTACCTTACCTTCAATCTAATCTCTCATTATTGTAGAAATACACATATCGTTTTATCATCAAATCCGTAAAACTTAAAAATATTGCTACTCTATAAATGTAAAAAGTCCGACTTACTGGGCTTTATGTTATTTTTCTTTTTTTACTGACTCTAGTAAAGAAATCTAATTTTTCGGAGTTACTCCAAGTCAAAAAATCTTTATGGAAAATCTTATAAAATTTCTCTGCTGAAGTTCCAAGCCGCTTACTATTTCAAACATCACTTTCACTATAATACTTCAAATATTTCTTGTCAACATTATTAACAGTTAGTGTATCCTTTGCCATTAGGCCAATAATATATGATTTTTTTCAGGTCAACACTATACATAAATATTACCTTTTCAATTGTTGGACTATTATCTATCTTGCATTCAAATCATAAATGCACACTATATCTTGGTCGGTTAATGTGTAAATATTAATGGGACAAACTTAATATTTAGGAGGAGCAATCCTCCTTTTTTGTGCCCATTATTTTACCTCATTAGACAACCTCTTTATTATAATATAGCGTTGCATTTATGATTTAAATGCAAGAAAGATTTATGACACAATATTATATTTAGATACAGGGCTTGTGGATGTGGTACATTTGTGCGGATTTAAGGTTAAGCCCGTCTTAAAAAAAATCAGTAAATTTGTATTATGGGTATACACAAAAGAAAGAGTTACGACAGAAAAATTAAATTGATGATCGTCAATTTAGTAGACAGTGGTAGAGACGCTAAATCTGTAGCGGAAGAGAATGATCTAGATGCTAATATTGTTAGACGTTGGGTTAGAGAATTTCATAAATATGAGAAGAACTC
>JAOARP010000043.1 GCA_025210525.1 Marinisporobacter sp. | reverse complement strand
TTGAAATATATGCACATGGATTTGATGCGTGGACACCAGCTGGAATGCTTGAAGCATCAGCAACTGACAAAGTAATAATCAGAGGGAATGTGTATAATGACGGTTGGCACATAGCACCACTACCAGTAGACTAGGTTTACCAAGTTTACAACGTTTACCGAGGTTTACCAAAAAGACCAGGACAAAAACAGTCATGGTCTTTTTTATAGATTCTAAATGAGAACGGTTATATATCGGAAGGTTTTCGATATAGTAATATTAATTACGCTGCGTGATATAATTGTTTAAAGATTGGAGGGATTGACGATCGAAAAAACAAAATATTGTAGCTTCAGGGTAACTCCTGAAGAAAAAAAATATATAAAAGAAATGGCAAGAAGTAGAGGAATGAATGAGAGTGAGTACCTTCGGGTTATAGTGTTTGAAGAAAGGCGAAAAGAAGTTAAATTTGTAAAAGAAGTTATTGCCGGTCAATATCTTAAGGATCGAGTAGTTGCTAGCAGGTTAACTGAAAATGAATATAACGAAATAGAACAAAAGGCGAAATTGGCACATACAAACATGAGTAGATTTTTGGCTCGTTCTGCACTGGAAAAAGAAATTACAGTAATTGATGGGATGAAAGATTTATCACATCAATTATCCAAGATGGGAAACAACTTAAATCAACTCACAAAACTGGCTCATCAAGGGAAAATCACAGATACTCCTGATATGACCGAGTTGAAAAAAATGCTAAATAAAATTTGGAAACTGATGATTTCAATCTCAAAGCCTAAAAAAAATAGAGGTGAATTAATGAAAAAAGAAGATTTTATAAAAAAGGTTGTTGATCGACTGAAAGCTGAAGACAAAAAAAGTGAAGTAGTCGCATTTAAAGAAGGTGAAAAGACCAACTATTTTGAAGTTTTTTCAGATGGACATGTTGTTGAAACTACCAAATCTTAATCAAATAAAAAACTCTGTCATTCTACTCATGTGAATCTTAATGACAGAGTTTTTTATTTGATTAAAGTTGTTTTGGATCTTTCTTTTTTACAAAAAATCTTTCAAAAACAAAAGTTGAATCATCTATTGATGTGCTTACATCATTCTTAAAGAATTGTTTTAATTCTTTGTTTAATTTGGTTAATGTATTAGTTTTTAGCGGGCTATAGCAAGTAATCCTAATATAGTCTTTTTTTACATTGACATATATTTTAGGAATTAACTTTAAGATTAATTGGTTGATTTCGTCATAGTAAAAGCTTAAATTAAAACTATTTCTTACTTCCACATTTTTTATTCGATAGGTATAGATGTATTTTTCGGGTTCGAAATAATCCAAAGAAGAATAAGGTTGTAAATAAGTATGACTTTCTTTGTTATATTCTAACTGGAAACGTTTTATTAAATTCAAACTCTCTAGTTCTTGCATCCAACCACGAACAGTTCTTTCTGATTTTCCGAAATAAGTGGCGATTTTTTTATTACTATGCCATACTTCTCCAGTGTAATTATTAGAATTCAAACCTAAATACACATATAATTTCAAAGCATTTCCACTGATGTGTTTTAATTTTTCACTATTTTGAAATGGTTTGAATATTACAAAGTAACCGCTAGTTTCTAGCATTGATCGTTTCCAATCAGTATAGATATTTTTTAAAATATTTGCAAATTGACGATTTTGGATTTTTTTCTGTGAATTCATAAAATGCTCCTTTTTTGCTAAAAATTTGCCAACTAACTAAACAACATTTTTTATTATAATGGTATTACGTAGTTAACTACGTAATACCATTATAATAAAAAATGTTGTTTCATTCAACGTATTCTTTGCCAACTAACTAAAAAGATAACATTTTGAATAGGAAGATAAATACAGGGTATAATAAAAGCATAGAAATATTATGTTTATGTTACCGAGAGTAACGGTATAGAATATTGCTCACTTGTATGTTAATCCTCTGTGGATGACAGGGATGTAAAAACGTAGAAAATCATTCACGTGTTTGTTAGTCTTTTGAGTGTGACAAAGACATTTAACGTAGAATCACACACTAGTATGAAAAAATAAAAAGTTCCTCAAGATTGAGGAACTTTTTTGTGGGAGTTAATTTATGAAATATTCAACCATATCACAAGATTTTTTTGATAAGTATTCATTTGATGGTGATGAGCTAATACATAATAAAGATCAGAAACGACCATATGCTATTATTTTAAGGTTGAAATTTAAGGGTGAAAAATATACTTTTGCACTACCTTTTCGTTCTCATATTAAATCGTACGTAGATAAAGATCAATACTTTAAGTTACCTCCTAATCGCACTACTCTGAAGGGCGAAATACATGGGTTACATTATTTGAAAATGTTTCCTATTCAAAAAAAATATATGGTCAAATATAGGTTTGAAGATAGTAAACACACAAAAGCTGTGCTAGATATAATTAACCGTAACGAAAAACATATTGTTTCAAGTGCTCAGGCATATTTGTATGATTATGAAGCTAATGGGAGAAGTAAGTATAGATTTGGTGTTGATATTGAAGGGCTAATTGATAGAATGAAAAAAGAACAAGAAACAAAAACTTAAAAATATAAATAAAAAACCTTAGGCTATAATATAACCTAAGGTTTTTTATTTATATTTTTAAGTTTTTCAGATAGACAAGTGAGTCCAACTTCGTGCCCAATGGGCATGAAGTTGGACTCAAAATATTTTAAAAACCAAAGTGGAAACTTTTCGAAAGTTTTTATTCGAAATATATTGACTGTCAAAACCCAAAAGTGTTAAAATTTATTATGACAGTTATTATGTTTAAAGGAGGTTTTAAGAAGTGGCTAGACCAAGAATATTAACTCCGCTCGAAGAACAGGGAGTTTATCAAATGCATAAAGAAAAAAAAACAATAGTGGAAATAGCTTATGTATATAAAATATCGCCTAGTACAGTTCATAGAATTGTTAGAAAAATAAAGAATGATATAAAAGAAGGTGAGGTTGGAAAAGTTGAAAAAGAGAGTTAGGTATACTGTTGATGATGTAGCAAATAATCGTTTTTACCAAATGCCAAAGTTCTTATTCGAAGGTGAATTTAAAAATGGTCTTAGTAACGATGCCAAAGTTTTATACTCTTTACTAAGAGATCGACATGATCTTAGTTTGACCAATAACTGGATAAACGAAAAAAATGAAGTTTATTTGATTTACACAAGGGAAAAAATGTCCGATATGTTGGGGGTTTCTCAGCCGACCCTACGTAAAGCTATAAAACAATTAGAAGATTTTGGTCTTATGGAAGAAGATCGAATGGGTTTAAATAAAGCAAATAGAATTTATTTAACGGCTATAACCGTTGAAAACTCTGGACTGAAAGAATCTTTCAGTCCAGAGTGTAAGAATCTTTCAGTCCAGAGTGAAAGAATCTTTCAGTCCAGAGTGAAAGAATCTTTCAGTCAAGAGTGTAAAAATCTTTCACCTAATGATACTGACTTTAATGATACTGACTTTAATGATACTGATATCAGTCAGTCAGTCAGTCAAGAAAAACAAGAAAAGACAGACAGACAGACAGATATTGATGAAATAAAAACAATATTTGAAAAACAATTATCCCTTAAAGACTTACGTTATTCTTATAAATATGATTCTGAACTAATCAACGAAATTGAATTAAATATTTTGGAAATGTATTTTAATAGTTATACTATCATCCAAGGAGAGAAGAAGTCACAAGCAATAGTAAGAAGCGCTCTTTATAGATTAGACTATTGTCATATTGAAATGATTCTTATGAAATTCAAAAATCTTACAACCAAGGTTATAAATCTAAAATCATATATACAAACAATGATTTACAATACAGCTTTTGAAAATAAAATGACCATAACCAATGATCTTAAATCTAACGGAATAATATGATGAAAGGAGCTAACAAAATGATTTTTGAAGGAATCACAGAGCGAGTTGATGAATTGCTTTTGAGAGATGAAACTGATCCAAGAGACAAAGAAAGAGAATCACTATTTTTTCTTATAGCGGGAAACGAAGAACTTTGGAAACACAGAAATCAAATATACAACT
>JAOARP010000042.1 GCA_025210525.1 Marinisporobacter sp. | reverse complement strand
TGTTGAAAAACCATTGGATATAGAATTTGAAATAAAAACTGACGAGGTTTTGAATTTATCTCCTGAGGTTTTATCTACAGAAAGTTTTGATGCCGCAGATTTTGGATATACTACTTTTGATTTTATAGTGAGGGAGTTTTTTGATTTGGCAGTAAGCACGTTTGTTTATAATGAGGTAAATCTGAATATTGAATTAACAAGTGCTAATATTGAAATAACTTCAGAGGAAAAGCAGCTTTATTCTGGTGAACTAAAAGCAGAAACGAATATAGTTCGAATTAATAATGGTTATTCCAAATATAAAATACGCATAACAAAGGAAGGATATGATGATTTTCTATATACCTATTCTTCAGATTCAATTAAAAAGCATATAGGTAACCCATTAGAAATACTTCTAAAGAATAATGTTACGCTACCAGCAATTGAATATATTGAAGTAGAAGGTGGTGAATTTTTGATGGGTAGTGAAAATGGGGAAGAGAATGAAAAACCGATTCACACAGTAACAGTAAATTCATTTTTAATAAGTAAATATGAGATAACACAAGCTCAATTTATTCATTTTTTGAATGAAATAAAATGCAATTCAAATGGTTATTATAATGATAATGAATATGGATTTATTCAATATATAGATATGGCAGATGAAGATTGTGCAGTTGGTTATGGAGCAAATCATTTTTATTTTAAAGGAAGTAGTATGGTACCTTCAGCTGATTGTTCTGCAAATGAGATTACATGGTTTGGTGCCAATGCTTATTGTAAATGGGTAGGTGGTCGATTGCCTTATGAAGCTGAGTGGGAGTTTGCTGCAAGAGGTGGAAATAAAGGTAATGGGTTTACTTTTAGTGGAAGTGATAATTATGATGATGTTGCTTGGAATATTCTAAATGATAATGGACAAATACATCCAGTGGGCCAAAAACAAGCTAATGAACTTGGTATTTATGATATGAGTGGTAATGTATATGAGTGGTGTTTTGATTGGTTAGGAGATTACATAAGTGAAAAACAGAATAATCCAAAGGGACCTACATCTGGATATAAACGAATACGTAGAGGAGGAGGATGGAATAGTGACTTTATATATTGCAGATCAGCTTTCCGCTCTTTCCATTATCCAGACGGAAGCAATAATGATGATGGCATCAGAGTTGTTCTGGATATTAATTAAACAATGAAACATATAGAAAAACAGCTATTTTTTTATTCAAAGAAATAGCTGTTTTTTTTTCATATATTAACATCAAAAAATTAAGCTCTAGTAAACTTCTTCTCTCTTATCATGAGATTTGCTCTATGTTTTACATGAACATCTAGATGATGCAATTCCTTAAACGATTATTGTCTTCTGACTATTGATGAGATCTTGTTTTATTACTTTAGGATTTACTATAGTATAAACCTATATTTGATCCTGATTAAAAGAAAGAAGTCATAACATATGAAAAAAGTAATAACATACGGCACATTTGATTTATTCCATATAGGTCATCAAAAAATATTAGAAAGAGCCAAAGCATATGGAGATTATCTGGTAGTTGGTGTTACAGGTGAACATTATGATATAGATAGGGGCAAGCTAAATGTTGAAGAGTCACTTGAAGAGCGTATTGAAAACGTTCGTAAAACAGGTTTGGCAGATCAAATTATTGTTGAAAATTATGAAGGACAGAAGATATCAGACATTCAAAAGTATAATATAGACGTTTTTGTAATAGGATCAGATTGGTTGGGTAAATTCGATTACTTAAATGACTATTGTCAGGTAAAGTATTTGGAAAGAACTAAAGGGATTTCAAGTTCAATAATTAGATCGGAAAATAAAATTATTAGAATAGGAATGATTGGTGCGGGCAGAATTGCAAATCGATTTGTTCCTGAGTCTAAATTTGTAAGTGGGGTGCACATTTCAGGTGTTTGCAGTACAGAAGGAGCAAAAGAATTTGCCGACAAACACGAAATAGGTTTTTATACTGAAGATTATAATGAACTAATTGAAAGAGTTGATGCTGTTTATATTGCTACGCCACATGGTTCGCATTATGCTTTAGCCAAACAAGCTTTATTAGCTGGAAAGCATGTGTTGTGTGAGAAGCCAATGACTCTAAAAAGCAGTGAAACTATTGAACTGTTCGAAATAGCTGCAAAAAACAAATTGATATTAATAGAAGCGATTAAAACGGCATTCGCTCCTGGATTTATTCGTCTTATCGAAATAGCCAAATCTGGGATTATAGGTAGTATAAAAGATGTGAGTGCAACTTTCACCAAAATTGAAAAAGGAGATAAAAGAGAGCTTAATCCAGATAGCGATGGAGGCAGTTTATATGAACTAGGAACGTACCCTTTAATTGGGATTTTAAAGCTTTTGGGTAAACCTGATGATGTCAATTTCTTTTCTTACATGAATAATGGTATTGATGCATATACCAAGGTGATTTTATCGTATAAACAAGCCATAGCAACAGCTCAAACTGGACTTGGTGTTAAATCAGAAGGCAATATGGTAATTGCTGGAACTGAGGGTTATATATATGTGCCAGCTCCTTGGTGGAAAACTGAAGAATTTGAAGTTAGATTTGAAGATTTTTCTAAAAACAAGAAGTTTTTCTATAAGTTTTATGGCGATGGTCTTAGGTATGAGATAGCTGAGTTTGTTAAACAAATAAAATTTCCAGATCAACCTTCTTGGAAATTAACAAGTGAAGATTCAATATTGCTTTCTAATATACTTGAACGGTTTAAGATGAACTAAAATATTAAAATGTAGTATTTTACAATTCATACTCTATGAAATATTAACCTTGTATTTCATAGAGTTTTTCTGGATACTAAAGAAAATTTCTTCCTGTAAGTATCATATTGCTAATAACTCTTCTAAGTTTTAATACACCTAACGCTTGTCAAGATAATGCTCCTTAATGAATGTGAAAATTCTTTGAGAACTATTATCGTCTGTATTCAAATAAGACTTTGCAATAATTTTAGATCTATCATCTTTAAACTCATCTTTTTGAGTAAAAGAAAAAAGAAGATCTTGTTCCAATTTCTCTTGGTTTGTAGAAACCATTCCTGCAAGAAAATCATTAAAGAAAGTGTGTAATTCACGATCTTTCGTTTCATATTTCTTTCGATCGTATAAAAGAAAAAAGATTGGTCTATTTAAAAGGATATAATCCATGTATATAGAGGAATAATCACTAATCATTCCATCAACTTCAGCCAGAAAAGGATAAACATCTTTTACATTATCATACCAAATAATTCGTTCAAAATCATCGCTAATTGATTTGTATTGAGGCAAAGGATGAAGCTTAAATACAAAAACAAAATTATTGTCTAAGCCAAATTTATTTAATTTTTCTAAGTTTAAAATGCCATCGGAAATTCCATCACCACCCGTATCGCGAAAGGTTGGAGCATAAAGAATTGATTTAATACCATTTTTACGCATTTCAGCCACTTTGTTAATTGTTTTAATATCTGAATTGATTAAGGCTTTTTGATACTTTACAGGATTTACAATCACATCGTTTCTTGGATAGCCAGTATTAATAAAATGATCTGATAAAAATGCAGGTTTAAAAAACTCTTTCGTGAAAAATTCTCCGGTTGATATCACTGCTTGATATTTTGGTAATTTCCCAACAAAATTCATAATGAATTTTCGGTACAAAGAGTTAAATTCTTTAAGGAAAAACTTATTGCTTCGTTGTATCTTTTTAAATCCGATTCCGTGCCAAATTTGAATGACTTTAGCTCGCCAAAACAACTGAAATCTACAATTGTCCATCCAGGAAAAGTTGTCTACCACCAATACTTTGCTTCGGAGTATGATCCAATAGGCCTTTATTGATGGATAGTACAGAATATTTGGATACTCTAAGCTTAGTTTTTTGTATATGTCTTTATTCGCTGTAAGTAAATAGAAATTCTGATCTGTTTCTTTTTCGGAAAGGTATAAGAAGAAATATTTAATATTGTCGTTAAAGAACCCATCTTTGGCGCCCATTAAAACCATCAGGTTTTTCTGTTTGGGAATCAGATAACTTAAAGGAACAAGAAAAATCCACCCCAGAAGAGTGGTGAAAAATATAACAGGTTTGGAATATTTATTTAGATTCATTTATTCAATTTTCGAATTTCGTTGTAAACCCTTTCGCAACTGCCATTATCTTGATAGGTGTGATACATATCGCGAATTTTTTTACGCCACTTGGCATGAGTCAATGGCTGATCGAAATAGCGTTTCAAGTGAGTGATAAACTCTTTTTGGCTTCCCGATTTTGCACCAGGACTATTCTCATCAAAGTTGATAAAAAATCCTTTGTATTGACTGTATTCCTCAAGATCGTAAGGAAGAAAAACAACTGGTCGATCAAGCAAGAGGTAATCTATCCAAAGTGATGAATAATCAGTTACCAGAATATCTACGTAAGGAAGTAGCTCATAAACATCAGTAAACCTGTCTTGGTCGGCTTTGATGACTCTTTCGATTGAGAAGAAATCATGTGTTTTTTGAACGGTTTTTCTTTTGATATCCTCTTTATGGCCACGAACTAAAATGTAGGCATCTTCTTCTTCCAGAAATTTTGAAAGTCTATCAGCATCAAAATCTTCGAAAGGAAAGAATTGTGTTTTGTGTCCTTCTTCGCGCCATGTTGGTGCATAAAGAATAATTTTTCGATCCAGAAATGGGTTTTTAAGAAGCAAATCAGTATTTAATTGTTCTGGATTGGTTAAGTAATCATTACGCGGTAAACCAGTTACCCAAACGTTATTCATGTCCATATTAAAACCGGCAGCATGCATAATTTGTTCCAAAGGCGAACTTCCTACCATGTACGAATAGCTTTGCAGTTGTTTCTGCTTGCCATATTTTCTCCACACAGCTGTTTGTAAACCCATCTTTTTCATTGGAATTCCATGTCCCAGATAGATGATGTTTTTACACTTTTTATGAAGATAATATGGAGCAAAAGCAGCAGCACTAATCCCATAGGAAATAATTACATGCTTGCTTCTTAAAAATAATAGAAAACCTTTAAACGACCAGGCATAAACTACTTCGCCCGGAAATTTCTTTTGTAATTGCTTGTATAGGGCTTTGTGTCGTGTAAACAAAATGCTGTTGAAATCGTTCTTTACCCTCATGTATTCGAACAGGTATTTCGAATTATCGAAATAGTTTTTTTCAGTAAGAAAGAAAAGCGCAATTCTCTTGTTCTTAGGCACAAATTTCTCTAATAAGAAATAGAACCACCGCATGATAAAAATTACAATATGCAGAAAAACAATTTTCTGCATAAAGTTTATAAACTGTTGTGTTTTAGAATATCCGCTAGACATTTTCCTTTTTATAGTTTTTGATTCCAAAAACAATTGCTCCTAATGCAACTACAAAGAAAAGAATCATACTTGCAAGAGATATTTTCTCACCCACAAAATATGCTTTCGGTTCAAATTTGAACTCTAC
>JAOARP010000041.1 GCA_025210525.1 Marinisporobacter sp. | reverse complement strand
TGTCTCTTAAACCACTAACTAGTTCTTTATCTATTGTAAAACCTATCCTATCTCCTTTAAAGCTCTGAAGATTTGGTCTTGGATAATCCGTTGGCATATTTAAAACAGGGATTTCTTCCTTAAATACATTTAACCAATATTGTTCCTGTTTTTTTATAGCTTCACTTTTTAATAAATCATTTTGCCACTTAGTAAAATCCTTATATTGAATAGTTAACTCTGATAAATTATTTCCTTCATATATACTTGTAAATTCTTTTGTTAATATATTTGCCGATACACCATCGGATATTATATGATGCATATCCAGCATTAATATATGCTTATTTTCTGATATCTTTATGATTCCCACTCTAAATAGGGGAGCTTTATCTAATTCAAATGGTTTTATAAATTTCCTTACTATATCATCTACTTTTTTTTCTCCTACTGTTGTATCCGCTACTTTAAATTCTACAGTTTCATGTACTAGCTGAACTGGTTCTCCATCTATAATTTTAAAGGATGTCCTTAAAGATTCATGTCTTTGTATAAGCTTATTAAATGTCTCCTCTATTCGATCCTTATCAATATGCCCTTTTGCAATCATAGCTGTGGGCATATTGTATCCTATACCTTTACCCTCAATCTGATTTAATACATACAACCTCTTTTGTGCTGAAGATACAGGATAATATTCTTTCTTTTCTACAGGCTGTATTCCTAAATAAATGCTCTCCTTTGCTTCTTTTATGTATCTTGCAAGCTTTTTCACTGTTGCAAGCTTAAATACTTCCCTTAGGGGTACTTCTACATTCATTTCCTTGTGCATCTTTGATACCATAGTTGCAGCCTTTAAAGAATGTCCTCCAACGTTAAAGAAACTATCATTTATTCCTATTTTCTCTATTCCTAATATTTCCTTCCAAATTTCCACCAATTTTTCTTCTATATTATTACTTGGAGCTTCATATTTCACACCAGTAGATATATTTCCTTCTGGCTGTGGCAGTGCCTTTCGGTCTATCTTACCATTAGGAGTCAAAGGTATCTTTTCAAGCTGTACAAAATATGATGGTATCATATATTCAGGTAATTTCTTTGATAAATGCATTCTTAAATCTGATACGTCTAACTCCTTTTCAGCTACAATATATGCACATAAGTATTTATCATTGCCTTTATCTTTTCTATCTATTACAACAGCTTCTTTTACTAACCTATGCTTTAAAATGTTTGATTCTATTTCTCCTGGCTCTATTCTAAAACCTCTTATTTTCACTTGGTGGTCTATTCTACCTAAAAACTCTATATTTCCATCAGGCAGCCATCTTGCTAAGTCACCTGTTCGATACATTTTTTCATCAGATCGAAAAGGATTATCAACAAAGACTTCTTCACTTTTTGATTCATTATTGATATATCCAAGCCCAATGCCTTTCCCACCAATATAGATTTCACCCTCTATTCCAAGAGGAACTAAATTTCTATACTTATTCATAATGTAGATTTCCATATTTGAAATTGGTTTTCCAATTGGAATCTTATCCCCTTCATTCCCTTTTACCTGATAATAAATACAACCTATACTAGCTTCCGTTGGACCATATAGATTAGTAATCTTTATTTCAGGAAATTTTTCTAGGAATTTATGAGTAGTAAAGGGTGTAATTTCTTCTCCTCCCAATACAACATTTTTTAATGAACTTAACATTTCTTTCTCTTTTTTACCACCAAATATCTGTTCTACAATTACATTAAATACAGAAGGAACAAAATCTGTAATCGTCACCTGATGCTTTTTTATTAACTCACATATATTTTCCGATGTCATAAGGAAGTTTGGTGGTAAAGTTATTGTTTTACCTCCGTTAACCAACGGCCAAAACATTTGCCAAACTGAGCTATCATATACATACCGAGTTGTCTGTAAGACAACATTAGCAGAGTCTTTACCGAAATAATCATTCATCCACATAAATCGGTTAAAAATACCCTTGTGAGAAATCATTACCCCCTTAGGCTTACCAGTTGATCCCGATGTATATATAATATATATTAGTTCTTTAGAATCTAATTTAATATCTAAATTTTCTTTTTTCCCTTTTAGTTTGTTTGCCTCAACCATTACCGAAAACTTATTTAAATCTTCATTTTCATAAGCAGTCTTACTATTTACTAAAACTATTTTACAATCTATGTCAAGAATACTTTCTTTTATCCTTAAATCTGGCCAATTTACATCTATAGGTACAAAAGTAGCTCCTGCCTTCATAATAGCCAATATAGAAATAGTAAGTTCAATAGAATGATCCATTAATACAGCTATTCGATCATTTCTTTTAATACCTCTTTTAATTAATTTGTATGCTAGTTCATTAGCTTTGCTATTTAATTCCCTATATGACAGTTGAGTATGTTCAAATATTACCGCAATTTTATCTGGCGTTTTTTCAACCTGTTCTTCAACTAAATCCTTGATTGTCTTATCTTCAGTATATTCTACCTTTGTGTTGTTAAAATCATATAATATTTTTTTCTTCTCTTCTTTAAGAACTATCTCTATTTCAGACATACTTTTTTCACTATTTTCCATTACTCTGCTGAGTAAGTTTTCAAAACAGTTTACTACGTTTTCTATAGGTAAAATTTTTTCAAATATCTCCAACTGATAGTCAAAATCTATTTTCACATCATCTTCTTTATAAAATTCCCTTACAAATACACCTAATTTATTTCTTTCATGTTGGTGAGTCAATGCTGTTAATCGTGTGTTATTTCCTGCAAAATTCGCTGTATAGTCACTTTTCTCGTATGATAAAGCTATCTCGAAAATATTTCTTCTACTCTTTGATTGTTTATAGACCGCCCTATATATTTCTCCAGCTGGCAAATTTTGGTGCCTATAACATGCCCTAAGCTCCTTTTTTATCTTTTCCATAAGTTCTATAAAACTCATATCTTTACTAGCATTAATTCTTAATGGTATTACATTAGCAAAATGACCTATTGTTTGCTTGTATTTTGCTTTTCTATTCAGTATAGGTACACCAATAACTAATTCATCTTTTCTACAAAGTTTGCTAAAATATATGTAGAGAACACCCAAAATAAAATGAAATATAGAACATCCTTTTTCTTTACTAAACTCAACTATTTCATCATATAAACATCTTTTTACGATCAAAGTACGTGTCCTACTTTTAATTGAAGAAATCGAAAATTCATTACTGCTTGATCTCCAATTAAACAATGGTTCAGGAATAGTTTCATACTTTTCTTTCCAAAATCTTATGTCTTTCACATATTTATTTGATTTTAAGTACTCTTGATCTTGAGCTATAAAATCCAAATATGAACATTGGTTATCATTTTTTATTGGAACTTTTTTTAATAATCTATTATAATTTTCAACCATTTGCTTGATTAAAACAGAATATCCCCATCCATCTACTATCATATGATGTGTCTTAAGCAAAACAAAAAAATGTTCTTCATTACACTTAATCAATACAAATTCAAACATTCTTTCTTTATCTTCAAATATCCGTATAAATTCTCTTTTCATCCATTTGAGACAATACTCTTTTGGCTGTTCTTCATAGGAAAAATCATAAAAAGGTACTTTATACATTAACTCATTATTTATTTTTTGATGAGGTTTGTCTTCAATTACAACAGTACTCATTCTCAAGCTTTCATTATCCTTAATTAACCTTCTAACAGCTTCTTGAAAAATTTCATATTCCATATTCCCTTCTACTTCTAAATATCCTCCAATATTGTAAATGGGTAATTCTGGATAAAGACATTGATCAAACCATATATCTTTCTGGTAAGAAGATAAAGGATATATCTTAACATTTCCCTTTTCTTCCTGATTCTCAATACACCTATTCACTATTCTCCCCCCTATTTTTTTGTTTCTCTAGTATATTGCAAAACTCGGCTGCTATTCAAAACTTGATTTTACAAATTCATACTTTTTTTATTCGTTTTTTACAACAAATTACAATAATACTAATTTAATCATATTTTGTAATAATTGTCCATATATTTATGCAAAAAAAAGAAAACAATAACATATATAACTAAATTCCATATAGTTTATTTTCCTTGAAAAATTAATTTTGTAAAAAATATATAACCATTTTAAGCAAAAAGGATTCAAATAAAAAAAATTCCTGATAATTTCAAAATTATCAGGAATTTTTTCTTTGTTTATAAAAATCAAATAGAAAACTTGCTTCATAAAAACAATAGAGTTTTTTTAAAAAAATCTTCTAGCTGTAACATATCTACCTTTATAATAGGAACTATTTAAACTTGTTATCCTTATTTTTCTTTTTCCTGTGGAAGCATGTATAAAATTACCATCCCCCATATAGATACCCACATGACTAATCCTTCCGTTATTGCCTCCATTCGTATCAAAGAATACTAAATCCCCTATCTTCAAATTACTTCTTGATACTTTTTGTCCAACAGTTGCTTGTCCTCTAGATGTTCTTGGAAGCTTTATCCCTATTTTCTTATATACATAAGACGTAAATCCTGAGCAATCAAAAGCGTTTGGTCCAGCTGCTCCATATACATACCTTTTGCCTAATTGAGACTTTGCAATAGCGATTGCTTTTACTCCTAAACTAGATCTACTTGTCCCTCTTGAAGTCATTTCTGTATCTTCTACTATAATAGTTACATAATCCTTGTATACCCAACCTTCTTGATCCTCTTTTGCAACAATATTATACCAATCCTCTTTAAAACCTTTCACTTGAACATAACTATCTAAATTTAAGCTATCTATGATTTCGCCGGTTTGTAAAGGATCTTTTCTTACATTCACTTTGCTACCAGTAATTTTCCCTGTCTTATAATTATTTTTTATGCTTATATAATCTGAGTGTACCCATCCTTCTTTATTATCAATATAAATACTATACCAAGCTGATTTTTTATCTATTATCGTTACTTCTATTCCTTTTCCTATTTTCCCTATATTATTTGCCGTAACATCAGGCTTGTCTCTTATATTTAAAATATCTGCTGTCACAACGCCTTTTTTAATTAAATCTTTTTCTTTATCAACAGTAATAACTAATTTATTATGTACCCATCCAATATTACCATCATTTAGCGTTATCCCGTACCATTCTCCACTGTTTTTTACAACATGAACATATTCTCCTAATTTCAAGGTGTTTAACACTGCTGATTCCATTTTAGGTTCTTGCCTAACATTTACATTATTACCCACTACTACGCCCTCTATCTTCTCTTCTCCATAAGAAAAAGAAATCATCAATAAATTACACAGCAGCACCAAACAAAAATACTTCATAAATTTACTCATTTGTAATCCCCCTATAGTATTTTTATATTCATGAGTATGTTTTCATCTGTAAAGTCATTATTTCCGTTATACGCACATCTAATACATTTCTACAAAAAAGTATAAATTCCTTCTTAAATTTTAATCTTTTTTGATAAATAAAAAACTACTCCCTCTTGAGTAGTTTATAACGTTTGGTGCGAGAGACGGGACTTGAACCCGTACGCCATTAGACACACGCCCCTCAAACGTGCCTGTCTGCCAGTTCCAGCACTCTCGCATATTGCTATGTTATTATAGCATCCCATATATTAATTGTCAATAGCCATTAGTCAAAGCAAATACATACTGAAAATTTAAAAATCAAAATCCTCTCAATGCATTTACTTTGACTAATCAATTACTATCTTATGAAAAATTATTCCTTCTCCTCCACATACCAATCCTCTATATGATTATATATATTATAGGATTTAGGCAATACATTTCCTTTAATATATTTTTTCATAATCATTGAACTATTTTTTAGGTACAAACTAAAATAAGGTACATCTTCTACCAACAGCTGTTGTACTTCTTTATATTTTTCTTTTTTTAGCTGAGGGTCTTTTATCATAACAGCTTCACTTAATAGTTGATCCATATTAGGATTACTGTATCTGATAAAATTAGTACTTCCTATAAAGCTTGAATGAAAAGCAAATCGAAGGTCTGATTTGTCTGACAACTGCCAGCCGCCTAAAACAATATCAAATTGACCCTTTCCTATTCTTCTTTCATATTCTTTCCAATCCACTTGATCAATAATTATATCTATTCCTATTTCTTTAAGCTCTTTTGAAATAATTTGTATAGTTTTTACCCTTTGAAGATTTTCTTTGTTTACAAGTATATGGAATCTTAACTCCTGCATATCCTCATTTTCAAGATATTCATCTTCATCTCTATTTTCCCATCCTGATTCTGACAATAATTTTCTTGCTATTAACCCATCTTTTCCAAACTTTTTTTCTTCTTCTTCATATAAATAACTATCTGGAGAAATAGGTACATCTACCACAGTAGCATGTCCTAAATATACTTCTTTAATAATAGCATGTCGATCAATACCATAACCTACTGCTTTTCTAACGTTTTTATCTTGAAGTATTTTATTTTGAAAATTAAATCCTAAAAACTCATAATTTTGCGTTACATATTCATAAATCCTTAGTGATTTATTTTCGCTATACTTTTCCCAATCGAAATTTGTTGCAGGTGCCATATCTACAGCTCCTACTTCAACAGAGGTTAAAGCTGCTTCTTTATCAGGAACACGTTTTGCAATAACTGAAGCAATGTAAGGCTTATTCCCCCAATAGCGCTCATTTTTAACTAACTTTACATCTTTAAACTTATTATATAAGTCAACCTTATAAGGTCCTGTTCCAATGGGTTTTATATCTACTGCATCATATACCCTTTTACTAGTTTTAAATTGATGCTTTGGAATGATTGGAAAAGCAAACAACTCTATTGCACTATTATTTCCTGCATCAAATTCAATAATTATTGTATCTTGACTTATAATCTTTGTACTTTTTATGTGCTTCGTAAGTTCTTTGTATATAGATTCTTTTCCAGGAGTGTTCATTTTAATAGCATCAATCGTAAATTTCACATCTTCTGATGTAAAATTTTTCCCATCATGCCAAACCACATCATCTCTTAACCTGAATGTCCATTCCTTTCCATCTTCTGAAACATTCCAACTCTCAGCCAAAGCTGGCTGGGCACTTAATTTTTCATCTAATTTTATCAATCCTTCATAGATCAATTGATCTAAGTAATAAATACTTTTGTTATCATTTAAAATAGGATTTAACGTATCAAACTGAATAATAGGAATAGATAATTCACCATCAGCTATTGGTTTTCCCATTCGCACAGGCTCGTCTTCATTTTGTTCTATTTTTATATCTTTTTCCATGCATCCCGATAAAATCAGTATAAGAAAGAAAAAACATAGTACATTTTTTATTCTATTCACCAAAATTCCTCCACGTTTCGTTTAAAGGATTTTCTTCAATTTACTATTTTCAACAAGCCCTGGAATTCTTCCTCTTTTTGCGACAGGTTTGCCTCCTACTTCTTTTATATCCATGGTCATGTCAATTGCTGGAGCTCCTGATATGTAACTTCCTACTCCAAAAGAATCTGCACCTGCTTCAGATAATATTCTAATTTTTTCTGGTGTAAGCCCTCCAGATACAACTATTTTCACATGATTATATCCATTAATATCTAATTTACTTCTCAATTCCCTAACAAGATGAGGGGTAACTCCTCCTCTTTCGCTTGGTGTATCTAATCGAATACCGAATAACTTGTCTCCTAATTCTTCTGCAATACGTAGGCTTTCCTCAACTTCATCTTTAAATGTGTCTACTAGGACAATTCTCTTATGAGCCTCTGGTGTAACTTCATTATAAACTTTTGCAACATCAAGAGTATCTCCTGCTATTAACATAGCTGCATGTGGAATGGTACCAGATGCTTCTATATTCATTAGTTTTGCAGCTAATACACAGCTTACACCATTTGCCCCACCAATTAAAGCAGCTCTTTCCATTACTGGTGCAACTGCTGGATGTACATGTCTTGCTCCAAAACAAAGAAAAGTTTTCTCTTCACATGCCTCTTTCACTCGTTTTGATGCTGTAGCCCATCCACTAGCACTTGCTAAGCTTCCAAGCATAGCTGTTTCTAAAACCCCAAACTCTTTGTAAGGTCCTTTTATTCTAACTAAAGTCTCTTTTGCTTCAAAAGTTTCTCCTTCTTCTACAGCCCACACATCAATGTTTTTATCTTTTAGCATATTTTTAACTTCTTCTATTCCAACAAACACACCAGGTCTTCTAGCAAAAATTTCAGCTGTTACAATCTCCTCATCAAGATTCATATATTTTAAAATATCCAATGTTCTAAGGAAATAAACGTCTGTTGTAAGTCCTGATAAAATTTCTTCATGATCACTTGAGTGTATTAATCTTTCTTCCTCAATTTTTACGTCTTTAATATCCTCAAGGCTTGTCATATGTTTCATTTAATCTCATTCCTTTCTATTTTTTCATGAAAATTTCTGCGATATAGATCATAAAATATGCAATCCCTGAACCAATAAGTGGTCCAACAGGATAGCCTTTAAAAACTACAATTCCTAATATAGTTCCAATGACAACAGATGTAACAATAGTAGGTTCTACATCAAGCAAATAGCCTCCTTTTGCTCCAAATATAGCTACTAATATGCCTGCAGTAATTCCTATAAACCCCTTATAAGTCTTAAAGCTATAAAGCATTGAAATAATATCTAATTCCCCTAAGGCAAAAGGTGCTAATACGCCCATCATCAATATAATAACACCTATTTTCAATCCATAATTATTTAAAAATACTAATAGAGAATGAGAAACTTTTTTCATTTCTCCTCCCATATGCCCTAATAAATAGAAAACTATTAGACTGCTTACAGCCAAAGCTAAAGAGTTATTTTTCCCTATCATAGCTAATATCAGTAAAACTAATAGGGTCACACTTCCTAAATATTCTTGACTCATAGCTTCTCCCCTATATTTTATATTTGTATGTAGAATTTCTTTGCCATAATCATTATAAATTACTTATAGCGTTTATTCAACAAATTCCTTATATACCTATATAAATATATAGATAACAAGTTCTATCCTGTTATCTATATATGATCCTATAAACCTTATAACTTTTCGTAACCTTTTTTACATATGCCTTTGTCTCAGGAAAGGGAATATCTTTTAAAGATTCACCTGTTTCACTGTATTTAGGGTCTTTAAGCCATTTATTCACATTACCACTTCCACCATTGTATGCAGCTAGGATTAATTGTAAATTGCCATTAAATTCTTCCCTTAGTTTATATAGATACCAACATCCTATTTTAATATTCGTATCAGGAGTATATAAAATTTCTTCATGATAATCATCAATTTTTAATTCTTCTGAAGCCCACTTACCTGTTACTTCAGATATCTGCATCAATCCTCGTGCATTTTTATTAGATTTTGCTTTTTCATCAAATTTACTTTCTGTTCGAATGATTGCAGCAACAAGATATGGATCTAATCCATACTCTGCCGCATATCTTTCTATAATCTCTCCATAGTGCATAGGATATAATATTTTAAGTAGCCAATTTGTATTCGTTAAAGTTACTCCTACTGTTATTACAACAACCATTACAACAAGTAACTTTCTATATTTTTTAAAATCAATATAAATCAAAGATATCCCTCCACCAGCCTAGCTAGTTACCCTTTTCAATTGCTCTTGTATTTGATATCTCAAATGGTTTAAATCTCGATTATTATCTAAAATCACATCTGCATATTTCCTTTTTTCCTCTGTTCTCATTTGGACCTCTATTCTTTTTAGTGCATCGTCTTCACTTATTTTATCTCTGCTCATTAACCGATTTAGTTGTACTGCCTCATTAGCTGTAACCAACCAAACTTCATCTACTAAATTTTGCATATGTAATTCCAGTAAAAGAGGTGCATCTATTATTATAACAGGATACGTGTTTGCATTTCTATATATATTTACTCTTTTCATCATTTCTTCTATAATTCTTTTATGGGTAATGCTATTCAGCTTTTTTAATTTTTCTTTATCTGAAAAAACTATTTCCCCTAATTTTTTTCTATTTAGACTACCATCTTCGTTGATAATTGTTTTTCCAAATATAACTTCAATCTCATGTAAAGCAGCTTTTCCTGGTAGTACAATTTCTCTAGCAATCAGGTCCGCATCAATAATAGGAATCTCAAATTCTTTTAATATTTTTGTGGCAGTGCTTTTCCCTGAAGCAATTCCACCTGTAAGTCCAATTACCTTCACTTGGTTACTTCCTTTCTTTATTTCGTTTCATACCAACTTTTTCCTTCATGCATATCAATTTTTAACAATACATTTAAATCAATAGCATTTTCCATTTGTTCTTTTAAGATTTTTTTTACTTCTTCAAGTTCATCTTTATGAACCTCTATAATCAGTTCGTCATGTACCTGCAAAATCAATTTAGATCTTAATTTTTTATTTTTTAATTCATCATATACACGAATCATAGCTATTTTTATAATATCTGCAGCTGTTCCTTGAATAGGTGTATTCATAGCTGTTCTTTCTCCGAAAGAACGTACATTATAGTTTTTAGCCTTTAGCTCTGGTATATATCTTCTTCGATTTAAAAGGGTTGTCACATACCCCTTTTCTTTGCCTTCTATTACAATATTATCCATATATTCTTTTACACCTGTATATTGACTAAAATACTCATCAATATATTTTTGAGCTTCTTTTTTCGTTATATGAAGATTTTCTGATAATCCATAATCACTAATTCCATATACAATTCCAAAGTTTACAGCCTTTGCCCGACTTCTTTGAAGAGACGAAACATCTTCTATAGGTACATCAAATACTTTAGAAGCAGTAGATGTATGGATATCCTGTTCTTTAGAAAAAGCTTCTATTAGGTGGTCATCATTCGATATATGGGCTAATACTCTTAATTCTATCTGTGAGTAATCTGCATCTAGTAGTAAATAGTCTTCATTTGTAGGAACAAATACTTTTCTTATTTGTCTCCCTATATCAAGTTTTATAGGAATATTTTGAAGGTTTGGTTCTGTGCTACTTATCCTTCCAGTAGCAGTAACTGTTTGATTAAAGCTAGAATGAATTTTTTTGGTGGTTTGATTAATTACACTCATCAACCCCTCTACATAAGTAGATTTTATTTTTACCATCTGTCTATATTCTATAATCTTAGGAATAATATTATGCTTATTATATAACTTTTCTAAAACCTCAACATTAGTAGAATAACCTGTTTTCGTCTTCTTTATAGGAGGGAGTTCTAATTTTTCAAATAAAATTTTTCCTAATTGCTTTGTAGAATTAATATTAAATTCTTCTCCTGCTTCAAAAAATATTTCTCTTGTAAGCTTTTCTATTTTTTCATCTAACTCAACGCCTAATTCTTTAAGCTTTTTCTGATCTACCATAAAACCTTCAAATTCCATATCGGCTAGTACTTCAATTAACGGCAATTCTATCTCATAATATAATTTTTCAAGATCATATTCTTCTAGCTTTTCTATAAAAATTTTCTTTACCCTTCGTACTGTATCACAAAATCCAAATCCATATGTAATCAATTTTTCTATAGGTAATTCATCAAAGCCTATCCTTTTCTTCCCTTTTCCTAATAAATCTTCTTCACTTAAAATATTTTTATCTAGATATTCATAAGCTATCTGGCTAATTTCATAGGATTTTCTTGTTGGCTCAATCAAATATAAAGCAAGCCCTGCATCAAAATATATATTATTTAAAGAAATATCATTTTCCTTTAAAACAAGCTGATCTTTCTTTATTTCATGTCCATATTTTTTTATGTCATGACCTTCAAAAACATCTTTTAATTCTTGTAATAATTCTACCTTCTCTTTTATATTTATGAAAAAGCTTTCTTCTCCTACTAGGATATGTATACCTATTATTTTATCATTTCTTAAATCTACAGAATCACTAAATAGTTTAAAGCAAAGTTCTCCACACTCTCTTATCTGTTCTTTTAATTCTTTTAGTTCTTCTATACCTTCAATAATCTTCGTTCCTATCTGCTCCTCTGTATTCTCTATTTCCTCACCTCTAGGCTTAACTCGGTCTATCAATTTTCGAAATTCTAATCGTTTAAATAAATTAACTAGCTTTTCTGTATCTGGTTCTTCCATTTTAAACTCTTCTAATGACATTTCAACAGGTACATCCGTAATAATAGTTGCTAACTTTTTACTTAAAACAGCTTGACTTGCATATTCTTCTAATTTTTCTCTTAACTTCGTTCTTGATATCTTATCCATATTTTTCAAAAGGTTTTCAATACTTTTAAATTCATTAATTAGTTTTGTAGCTGTCTTTTCCCCCACACCTGGAACCCCGGGAATATTATCAGATTTATCTCCCATAAGTCCTTTTAAGTCAATAAATTCTTTAGGAGTCACGCTGTACTTTTCTAAAACTTCCTTTTCAGTATAAACTTCTAATTCACTAATTCCTTTTTTCGTAATCAATACTTTTGTTTTATCCGAAACTAATTGCAATGCATCCCGATCTCCTGTAATAATATAGGGATATACATTTTCATTTTCACAAAATTTTGCAATTGTTCCAATCAAATCATCTGCTTCAAAGCCTTCAAGCTCTACTCTATGAATTTTAAATGCATCTAAAACTTCTTTTAATATTGGCATTTGCTCAGCAAGCTCTGAGGGCATTTTTTTTCTTCCAGCCTTATACGCATCATATTCCTTATGTCTAAAGGTGGGTGCCTTCTTGTCAAAGGCTACGGTCATATAATCTGGCTTATAATCTTCAAATATTCTGTAAAGTACATTTACAAATCCATAAACAGCATTTGTATGGGTTCCATCCTTTGTAGTAAGCTCTGGTAACGCATAAAAGGTTCTATTTATGAGACTATTCCCATCTATAATAATCATCCGTTTATCTTCCAAAGTGATCCTCTCCTTATAATTTCTTCTAAAAATCAACTTAATCTTATGCTACCCAAAATGAAAAAATATAGCAGACATTACTATATTCTTAATTATTTTATAAATTCCTGCTAAAAAAAACAAGTCTCTTCCATAAGACTTGTTTTTTTACGTTATTTTCTTTGGATTTTTTTTACAATCACTATTCCTATAGGTATCCCTATAACCCCTATTAATAAAAGAATAGGTAGCATACTCACCAATCCTACAAAACTTTTCTCCAAAAAGTCCATCATATGGTTAATGGTATTGATCCATCCTTTTTTTGCTTTATCTAACAAATCATCATCCACTGGATGAATCTTTTTATCCTTAGAAACAATTTCATTAAGTGATACTTGAATAGTCGATAAATTAACTAATTGATCCCATTTTTTAATATTTCCAGTTAATCCGTTTAACTGACCACGAATCCTTGTTAGTTCTCTCTCAACCTCTAGAACATCTTTTACATCCTTCGCCTTATCCATAATTTGTCGAAGTCTTTTTTCTTGAATCTTAAGATTTTCTATCTCATTAGCAGTATCTCTATATCTTTGTGTAATATCTTCTCCATTCATAGAAAAGTTTGTAACTCTTCCTAATTCTTTTACTTGATCTACTATATTTATAAATTGATTTTCTGGAACCCGTATAGTTACATTTCCTCTTTTTAGAGAATTTTCTGGTTTTTCAGGAACATAATAGCTATACTCCGTATTGGAATGTTCAACATATCCGCCTATAGATTTTATCATGTTCATGATTTCATTAAGTTTTTTATCATAATCTTCTATATCCAAATGCATATAAGCATTTTTTATAACCTTTCTTTCATCTGATTTTCTTATTTCTTTTTCTTGATTTTGGGATGCAGCAGTGATTTTAGGAGCACTTTTCATCATAGCCATATCTTTAGTAGCATTCCCCCCATATTCATCATTTCCAGCTAAAAGCCCTCTACTCTCAGCCATTTCAAAAGAAGTATCATCACTTTGCATCTCAAGCATAGGTTCTTCTGCTACTTGATCTATATTCATTTCTTCTTTTGTTTCTATTTTCATATGGTTTAAAGTTGATGCGGATACAATTAGTATAATAAATATAGCTGCAATAGAAGAAAAAATCTTCCAATTAAATCTTTTTCCCTTTTTTATAGGAATAGCCTCTTTTATTGTATCATTTAAAATTTGTTTTTCTTCATTGACTTTTAATAATGCTTCATGCAAATCCGTTTCAAATTCCTCTGGCAAATCAATCATAGGAAGTTCATTACATAAGCGAATTTGCTTTATCAACGCTTCATATTCACTTTTACATTCTTCACACTCTTCTAAATGTTTATCTATCATATTTTTTGTATGTTCATCTAGCAAATCATCTATATAAAGAGATATCATCTCTTCCATTTGTGTACATTTCATAAAATCCCTCCTTTCTATAATTCGACGAAGAATCCATCATAAAGTTCCTTATTCTTTTCTATAACTTTTCTTAACGCTTGTCTTGCCCTACTAATTCTTGATTTTATTGTCCCTTCAGAACAATTTAGTATTTTACTCATTTCCTCATAGGAAAAACCCTTAATATCTCTTAATACAATGACTATTTTATGATTCTCCGATAAAGAATTAATCGCCTTTTGAATATTTCTCTGACGCTCTTTTTTAGCAACAATATCTTCTGGTATATTATCCTCATCAGGTAATTCTCTTATAATATTTCCATCTTCTGTATCGATCTGACGATCATAAGAACAGGTCTTTTGTGATTTTCTTTTTCTTAATAGATCTAGACAAGTATTCGTTACAATTTTGTACAACCAAGTGGAAAAAATGCTTTCTCCTTTAAATTTATGTAATGCCTTATAAGCTTTTATAAAAGCATCTTGGGTTGCATCCTTTGCATCTTCTATATTCCCTAACATTCTATATGCAATATTAAAGGCTAATTTTTCATGTTCTTTTATCAAAGTCTCAAAGCTTTCTATGTCTCCCTGTTGACTTTTATAAATTAGTTCCTTGATCATTTCACTCACAATCCATCCCCTCCCTTCTTTTTATGAGAATCCTTTCCTTTTAGACGATACAACATTCAATAAAGTTCCATTTTTTATGATTTATATTTTTATCAAAACATAGTAAAAAGTGACGCAAACTACGTCACTTTTATTTTATTTCTGCTACAGGAATATTTTTGTCAACATGATAAGGATGAAAGAAAGATTGAACAATATTTTTCTCACCATCATAAATCACAGTAGCATGATGCATAAAATTATTTTTGAGATAATACCGTAAATCAATAGATTTAAGAACGATATTATCCAACTCTTTTGATTTTATCACATGGTAAATAGGTGTAAACTCTCTAAAATACTTTCCAACATTTGTTTCCTTAAACATTTCAACATCTTCATCTTCTGGTTTTTTAAATTTCTTTCTTTCAAATATTTTTCCGTTTAATAAGTTTACTTGTCCTACAAGATTATGACTATTCGTACTCACAATAAAATCCCATTTATGATAAGCCATAAGCGCTGGTAAAATATTTACACTGCAAATTTTATATCCATGACAATAATAATTTTTCACAATCTTTTCTGCACGTTTTTTCATCATCCATCTTGATACTAAATATACAAAAAAGCTTATGCCTATGCTTATATAAAAAAACAATGTCTTTTCTCTTACAAAAATCAATAGAAAACTAAGGACTGTAACAACAGGATCATAAAGCATAAGAATACCTACCATCAATTTTTTCTTAGTAAAAGGCATGAATAGCTTTGCTCCATAAGAATTTAAAATATCAAATAATGTATGAGAAAAACAACCAATTAATGTCCATATAAACACTCTCAGAATTTCTAAATCCGTAAAAAACAAAGATAGTCCCCCTGTAATTACTCCTGCAAGAACAAAAAGAGATGGTATGGAATGGGATATACCCCTATGATGCTTTAAGTAGACATAATCCCCCTTTAGTTTTGCAATAATATCAATGTCTGGCGACATAGCTCCGATTGCACAACCTAAAGAAACAGGATTTGTAAATGCTACAGGATCTCCACTGTATGCAGATATAGCAAGGCCAATCACTCCATGGGTAACTGGATCCATTTCTTTCACCTCTATTCTAATTTTTAACCATAAAACTAGTTTACCATAATCTATTCAAATCTTCAAGAAATATACAAAATTTTCATTCCTTTTTAACATTTTTACATGAGACTACCAAACTTAACCTTTTTTACATTTTTTTAAAATATAGTTGCAATTATTTTATGTTTATGGTATTATAGTTCTTGTCACAAGACAAGCCGAAGTGGTGGAATTGGCAGACGCGCTGGACTCAAAATCCAGTGGTAGCAATACCGTGCGGGTTCGACCCCCGCCTTCGGCACCAAGCTAAACTCAAGGTAATCAGCCTTGAGTTTTTTTATTATATACAGAGGAGGCATTTTTATGAATCAAACCTACTATTGTCCTGACTGCAAAGAACCTTTAGAAATTATTAGCTCTTGAGGGTCTGTAAGCTATTTCTGTAGGAAATGCAAAATATTAAAATCGAGTAAAAGGATTTTAAAAGAACTTCCAAAAGAAACTACAAAAATGAAAAAGGCATAAAATAACAAAAGGACGCTACTAATCTAAGCGTCCCTTCTCTTTTTTTGATTACTCTATCGAAATAATCCTCTTCTTTTTCTTTTAAGGTATTCATCCATATGTTTTACTGTTTCTTCTACTTCTTCAAATCTTTTGAGTTTTTCTTCCATAGTTTCAATTTGATTCCCTAAGGCTTCTATTATCTTAAATTTTTCGTCTATTTTTTCCGCATGATTCAATTTTTCCTCCAATACTTTTATGCGCTTTTCCAATACACGCCATTCTTTTTCAAGAATATTCCCTCTTTTGTTTTCTTTCTCTTTACTTTTTATTTCTTTGGTCTTTATCTCCTTATCATTTACTTTTTTCTTCCTTGTCATATCCTCTAACTTTTTATTAGACTCCATTTTCAGAGGTATTCGATCTACATTTTCAAGGGGACCAAACCCTATAAATGAAAATTCAGGGTACCCCCTACCAAACGTATAATTCAGCTCATATCCAGCTTTTATTTCCTGTGCATTTGTATTAAACTTATATCTAAAAAAATCTATTGTTTTTGATTCTTTCCATAGATAAAGTTCACTCCATGTTTTACCATTATCCTTTGTGAAACAACTAACTACTTGTTCATACTCTGTCCATATTACCCAAAGTTTTTCATCCTGTTTAACAAAAGTAGCATAAGAACAATTTGAAGGATTCGATAATATTTTTTCTATTAATCTTTTAGCTTTACCATTTTCAAATTTGTATTTTTCATATTTAACAACAAGATTTCCTTGAAAATATTCTGAATAAGTTACATGTAAAATTCTATTTTTCCCCATAAACATGTCTAGATATAATTTGTCATTAGGGCTTGAAGTGACTTCTATAGCATTTTTCCATTGTTCATTTTCTAAATCAAATTCCTTTATATAAATTTGCTCATGCTCCTTTAGAAAATCATAAAATCCCAGCACAAAAGTTTCTTCCCTTTGAATAATTTGGAATGAATTTAATAGATTTTTTCTTTTGATATCTTGCACCACAAAAGTTTTCCATTCTTGATCATTATAATAGTGATGATATATTCTATAACACATATCACTTTCATTTGCAGGTATACAATAAATCATATGTACTTTCTGTTTGTATATGAATAAATTTAAATTGAGTATATTGAGCGTATGGTCTCCTCCTAGAATATTTTCATGCCAAAACCCATTTTCCAAAGACATCAAAACCAAATTTCCATCTTTTCTTTGATATGCAAAGTATACATTATTTTCTTCATCTATAGCTGCGTCATATTCTAGTGTACAATCATCCACAAATACATCTGATGTATATTCTTTCAAGTACTTATCAAAATGCGTATATATAATCTTCTCCTTATGCCATTGAAAATTGTATAAATTCCCTAGGCGATCATGAATTAAAACGTTTCTTTGATTTGCAAAGGACATATTCTCACCATCCTGAAGACAAATTAATTAAAATTAAAACCTCTTTCGTACTATTATATTTAAACATAAAAGAATATATGACAAATTTATATCAAAAGTGTAACAGATAATTTTCAAATTGAATATACTAGCAGTGTAAGAGAGGTTTGTAAAAGAAAAAATAGAAGGGGGTTACTATTATGGCATGCAATCAAAATTCTGGACCACTTACCATGGCCCTTAATGATAAATGCTGTACTGCAAATACGGGATGTGAATTTGATGGAACACTTAGAAAGGTTCGAGCTGAATCCTTATATGTTCAAAAGGTTTACGATGCTGCATTATTCAATTTACAAGGATTAAGAACTGTATCAGGTCAAGAATTCAGACCTGCTTTAGGAAGAGGCGCAAGGATTACTAGAATTTTAGATATTAGATGCAGAAAATTCTTTAACCCATCTAATATTAATGATGAAAGAAACCTAATTGTAAGACCTGAAACAACTATTTCTGGAGCTGAATTTGTAGAAGATGAATGTGGAAAACCTGTTACAGTAATAGGTCCTGATGGAACTGCTTCTGAAAAACTATTATATACAAATACACGAGATTGCGATGAAGAATTTAAAGGTACACCTATCTTTGGTACCCAAAATGTTAAAATTACAGGTGACGTAGTTGTAGAAATTGATGCATTATTCACTGATGATTGTGACAAGCAATGTCAAGTAACACTATATGCTAATGTACCAATCGCAAGAGAATGTTCACCTATAGTTCTAACTAATTTCTTCGAATTATGTATGCCATCTGTTTTCAATACAGCATTTCTTCCACGCTTTGCTGAATTCTGTAATTTAAGTTGTGAAACAAGATTGGCAACAAATAGTATTATGAGAGATATCGTCATCTGTCCGATAACAGGTCATGTATCTGCAAATCTAATCATTGCATTATGTGTAACTTGTGAGAAAAAAATTGTTGTTCCCGTTCAACTTTGTGTATTATCTACTGGATTCCCTAATCTTTCAGCTGAAACTGCTCCAATATGCTCAACATTCCCACAATTATTCCCAGATCAAATCGATAGAAGACACCCTTGTAGATGTAGTGAAACATCTCAAGCAGCAGAACAGCCTATTAGTGAATGTACAGAATAATTATATAAAAACAAAAACACTTCATTAAATGAAGTGTTTTTGTTTTTATATAATCGAGCAAATCTATAAGCCGAGTTCTGTATTGTTTTAAGTTCTATATCTCTTCTTCCTATGTAAACATTGGAAAATAGCCATTTTCAACGTCTGGTTTTAGCTAGTTTTTAAGTTCTATGTTTTAGCCTCAGAAAAACGGTCCTATAAGTATTTTGAGTATGTCCAGAACCTTTTTAGAACTTAAAAAGTATATACTCAATAAAACAGATTGAAAATGGTAATCTACAAGGAGGAGTTATATATGACACTTGATTATTGTTTCCAAGAATTTATTGACTATCTTCAATCAGAAAAAAATGCCTCTAATTCTACTTTAACAAGTTATAAAACAGACTTTAAAATTTTCACTACTTTTTTAGCCATCGGAGGTATTGAACCTAGGTTAAATACAATGACAACAGCTACATTAAGGCGTTATATCAGCTATCTTAAATTACACAAGAATTATAAGACTAATACTATTAGAAGAAAAATACATTCTCTAAGTTCATTCTTTAAATTCTTATTAGAAATGGAGTATATTGAAAAAAATCCGATGCTCTCAATCCATGCTCCTCAAGAAGAAAAAAACATTCCTATATATATTAAAGAAAAAGAACTTAAAATGCTCATTAATGCTCCTGAAAAGCATGCTCGTTTTGAAGAACATAAATTACGTGATAAAGTTCTTCTTGAACTTTTAATTTTCACAGGTGCAAGACGAAGTGAAGTTCTAAATATGGATTGGGATGATGTAGATTTTGGTAAGAAAACTATAAAAATCAGGAAAACAAAGAATAAAAAACAACGTTTAGTGCCACTTGTAGAACCTCTTACCTCTCACCTGTGGAACTATCTACAAACAAGAATGCCCCTATCAAACCGAGCAATAATTATATCTGATAAAGGTAATCGTATGAGTGTTTCAAATATGCAGACCCTCTTTAAGCGATATTTAAAAAAATGTGGCTTAGATAAAAAGAATTACACAATCCATAAATGTAGACATTCCTATGCTAGCCTTCTTTGTCAAAGTGGTGTAGATATTGTTTCTATAAAAGAACTTCTTGGACACGAAGATTTAAACAGCACTAAAATATATACTCATACTAATATTAGCCACCTAAGAAAACAGGTGGAAAAGTTCCCCTTAAGCGTATAAATAGTGCTATTATTAAAAGACACTCGGTCATAGAGTGTCTTAATTCTTCATTTTAAGTTCTTTATGTATAAGCAATCTAATCTATATCTAATATAAAATTTAATAAATAATCGCTACAGTCAGGTGTAATATATGAACAAGTAATTCCATTTTCTATTTTAGCTATCGCAACCCCGCTATATTTAGGTAAATCAACCCACGAAGGTATTTCTATGTGCTTCTCTTCTATTGATCTAACTTCATATTGTAATTTTCCATCTATAACTTGCACTAGGGCTATACCATGCTTTTTTGCAAAGGTTATAGCTCCTTCTTGAAATCGTGATGTTGAAAATAACATTCCTTTATGTGCACCAATAGAATTTATCCTACTATACAATATCTCTACTTTCTCTCTTGGAACTGGATTCTTATATTTCTTACATTCAATAAGCGTTATATTGTCACTACCAAGAAAAGTGTGCTTTACTATCACATCTATTTGGTAATTTCCATCGTCAACCTTAGCAATATGATTATGCTTAACTTCGCATTCTATCCTTTCTTTATTACTTATTAATTTCGCAATACTAGCAATATATTTTTCAAATTCAGTATCTGACATATTAGTGGTATCAGCATGAAACGGATTATAACATGACATAACTTTACCCCCTATCCACCACGCTTAAAGTAAAATCCAAGTAATAAAAGGACAGTCTCCTAACTAAATATTTTTTAATACTGTTTTACGTGATGTTTTACAAATATACTTCACATACTATGTATAACGCTTACAATTAAATTAACTGATAAATTTATCAATAAATTTTCTCAAAATTGATTTTCTCGCATCTATTAACTCATTTTGTAGCCTCAGAACATCTTGCTCAAGAGTCTGGATTTTTTTTATATGTAAAGTCAACTCTTTCTCTAAATATTTATTTTTCTCATTTGTATCACTAAGATTATTTGTTTTATTTAAATTATCTTCTTTTATTCTTTTAATCACTTCATTTTGTTCATGAATTTTATAGAGTAGCTTATACTCTCTACTAGATGGATTAGAAATAATATTACTTCTAATCCCTTCACTAAAATATTTTAGAATCTTTGATTTCATTAGTTCGTAATATTCTTCCGACACTTCTTTACTTTCATCTATTTTTAACCAATTTGGTATATCAACTTCTACTACTGCATAGCCATTTTCATATAGCTTGTCTATTTTCTTTTCTTCTGTTTTGTGTGAAACAAATACTTCAATAGCTAAAGCACCATTCCATTTAGTTACAAGGCTTGCAGGGTCAGACTTTTGGAAGTTAACAAATATATCTATATAGAATTTAGAGTTTTTACATTTTATTTCATACTCAATTTCACTTTCATGAGCATAAATTGTAAAAACCTTTTTCGGTGTCTTAAATTTAAGTATTTTCATATCTGAAATTAATTCTTTACATATTTCATGAGTCAATGACTCATCTGTAGATACTATATTATCTTTATTTGATAAATATTTGAAATAAGCATTTGGTTTTCGGTTTACAAAAGACATTCTTCTTCTATTCTCAATCTTATAATGCGTGCTATAAAATATAATCTCCTTAAATACTTTCTCATCTTCTTGCTTTAATTTACGCATCTTCCATACATTAGTTTTAGTATACTTATCACCTTTTTTAATATAAGCAAATCTCTTCACATATACCTCCATACAAACGTTCTTATTTTCCTCTATTAGCTGATAGAATACATTAATTCTCAATAAAACTAAATTTTTCGTAACTTAAACACTTATGTAATGACCTTCAATTCCTCATATTCATTATTAATCCGTTCTTATTACACTTACACTAAGAATAATTAATTTTATCAGCTATTTTTTTGAATTTTACTACTATTCATTTTGAATTTAATAATTCATATTCTCTATCTTAATTTTCTAAGTATTTCTTTATGATGTTCTAATAATCATCATAGTTACTACTCATTTCTGCTCTCATCTCTGCTTCCCATTCTGCTTTAATCTCAGCCATTATCTCATTGTGTGCTGACATCATTCCATTAATTCCACTTAAAAAAGAAAGTAATTCTTCGAAAAAATCATTCACATTATCAACATCAAACTTACGTTTCTTCTTAAAATATACATTCAAATTTTTACTAAATGGATAGCGAAATAAATCTGCACCTCCATCAATACTATTAAGTTGATGAATATACTTAAATGCATTTTCTGCAGTCTTATCTCCTTTGGGTGGATTAGCATGTTCTTCAATTTCATCCTTGATTAAATTCCATAGC
>JAOARP010000040.1 GCA_025210525.1 Marinisporobacter sp. | reverse complement strand
GGATTTATTTCCTTCTTTAATCACAACAGCTTTAGGTGCTGGTGCCTCCGAAGTAAAAAACGAATAGTTTACAGGAAACTCAGTTTTATAGATACTCTTTGCCACAACCTTAACATCATATTTGGTATTTGGCTTAAGATCCTCGAATCGATATTTTAGTTCCTTTATAGATTTACCTTTTAATTCTTCTCCAAGATAAACATCATAAAGAATAGTAGATTCATCTTCAATCTCTGAAGCATTCCAACTAATCTCAGCATAATTATAGCCAACCCCTTCTTCGATAGTTGAAACTTTAAATTCAAACGGTGTCATTTTCACTGGTTCAGGAGCCCCTTTTTCCTTACTACAGCCAAACAATACCCCTATCAACAAAATTACAATATACTTACTCGTTAATTTCATAAAATAGTCTTCTTTTAAAAATACACAAAACAACACATGACATCAAAAACACAATTAAGTTTTTACAACACTATGACTTGATGCGGACGGCAAATATATAAACTATTTTAAACTCATAAAAACTTTTTTATTTTCTCAATATCCTTATTTACCACACCACAAAAAAGAAAACAACGACATCACAAATAACACACAATAAACTAAACAACAGACATTTAAGCATCAACAACCATTAAAAAAGTCTCAATTACATACTCAATTAATAGATTAGTACATCAACCAACAAATCAAATACAACATCGTTATTTCAAACAAAACACCTAATTAACATACGACATTTTAAGGATATTATTATAACTTTAGTTTCACTAATACGATACAAGAAATCGTGAAATTAAATATATAATAAGAGGAAAAGAAAGACTAAATGAAAACACAAGATGAAAACAAATACATATATTACATGTCGATTAAATCAAACACTTCATCTATAAAAACTGATCGAATATCGATAAATACGAACATAAAATCTATTCACATCTAAAGAGAGATCTTTGATTGAGCAAACTCAAATACGATGTAACTGGTTCCCAATATACGAGTGAGATATTATTTTAGTAATACACAAAGAAGTGAATTAGAAGAACAAGAAGAGATAAAAATCAAACACGATGTGGGCTAAAAACAATAATAACAAAAACGAAAATATCAGCCCATATTACTTTTTCAATAAAAAATCACAAAAAACACTTTTGTCGGCAAAAAACACCTATTATATAGAATGCAAAATGTTCATCTAAGGTCATTATCACATACCAATAGTAAAGATATTAAAAAAGAGCGTCACAAAACAACGCTCTTTAAAAAACAATAGTTAATATAGACTGAGATAGAAGCGATTAAACTCCCTTAAAATTATGATACGCATCATAAACAATCTTTTCTAACTCTTTAGAACTAATCTTAAGAGACGATGATTTTATCTTAATTGGCGTGTGGAATTTCTTATAATTACTTTTCATCAGCCATCTTTTTATTCCACAATCAGCTTTATTTATATATTTTAAGGGGTCTTCAGTATCTACAAGTAAGATATTCGAATTTCCTTTTTGTTTCCTTATTCTTTTAATATCTCTCCATTCTATAAGCCCTATACTACACAATGTTGAATAATCAATAATCCCTTCTTCTGTAACAACTAATCCGTTTCTTCTGTTAAAAAACTTTTGTGGAATCTTAATAATAAGCGTACCAAAAAATAGAATAATAAATATGGCAAATGTTTTATTTACGATTTCACTTCTAAATATGACAGAAGTCATTCCATGGTCATCCAATAGAATCTCTACCCCGAGAAGAAGTACCAAAAGACTTGCTACGAAAGTCAAAAACACTTTTAAATAGCTATAAGGAACTTTTATATCTTTATTCATAACATCTATTGTTGAGTTACCACTATGGAGAGTGTAAGCTAATCACTTGTATATATTAAACTCTCCTTAAATCTCTTTTACAAGATAACAAACAAACCACGTATTTTGATCGACAAAAAAGATGATATACAACACATTATCAAAAAAACACGAAAATAAATTCACAAATATCCGCATTCCTAAATTAGCCAATCAAGGTCTAACATCAATAAAAATTATAAGAAGACGGACCTTTTACAACAAATCTCTCTCACCATATCCAAGGGTACAGAAGACCTTTTAGATACTTCCTCCAAACTCTTATACCTACCATACATTCTTCGGATAAAACATGGGATACTTTCACCCACTTCTATTAAATTCCCATCTGGGTCATTAAAACGAATGCTACGTTGTCCCCATCTTTCTTCAACCAAACGATGAAGATATTCGAGACTATAATTATAGAGAAATTTCTCGACTTCAATAATGTCTTCTGTTTCAAAGCAAAGTTCAATGTTTTTATTCCCAGAAGCATCAAAAGTTCTGCCTAACTTTTTAGACAATGGATCCTCTTCTGATAATTTCCATATAGATAGGCCACTCGCGAAACTTATACATGTACCAAAGTCATGAACAATTTCTTGTTTAAGCAACTCTTTATAAAATGACTTCATTGTATCAAACTGCTGAGTGATAATTACGGTAGAGTGAAAAGTGATATTCATTTTCTTCTTTTTAAGAATTCAACAAAACAATTAATGACTGCCCTACTCCCAT
>JAOARP010000039.1 GCA_025210525.1 Marinisporobacter sp. | reverse complement strand
GCTATAAGAATATTGAATATGTTCATGAACAAAAAAAACATGAGTGGCAACAACGTGTTGTTCGTATTTATGACCCAGATCATCACATTATTGAGATAGGAGAATCTATGGGGGTTATAGCAAAGCGTTATCTTAATGAAGGTTATTCCATAGAGCAAACATCACAAATGATTCAACATCCTATAGAATTTGTTAAAATGTTTATATAAGGATATTGAATATTTTTCTTATATTATGTAGTAAAGTAACAGACCTCAGTATAGCAAAATATTTGTCTTTTACCTTCTTTCTCAAGCAACTATGTGATAAACAAGTGTATAATCCAGTCAAAGAAGTGTATAGAATAATGGCAATGCAAATAATGTTAATATAAATTTTAAATAATCTTAAGAAAAAACGATGGCAGGGGGAGAGCAATATGAAGTTAGAGTATCCTTATTGTAAAAATGAACTAATAAAAGGTTTTTTCTATAGTGGAGGATGTTCATTCAAATGGCATGATGAAAATGCAGGTCTGCTCGAAAGAACAATTGGATTTGGAGGAGAAATAGTGAGTCATAATGAAAAAGTTATATGCTATAGATGTAAAAACTGTAATAAGATTATAATTGACTTGAATGAATTATAGCGTGTATTTTATCGATTGCTAAACGGGGTGATCTTATGTTTAATCTCGAAAATAAAAATTCTTCTATTTATAAAAAAGGAATGATTATAAACCAATTGATCGTAATTTTTTCAATAATACTTACACAAGCTTTTGATGATACAAAACATGAAATAATTTTTAGAGTAATGTGGTGGTTATCTGCTTTTATGTGGACTGTGTTAATGGGAACAAAAGAAGTGATTGCTAATAAAAACAATGCAGGATATTTTTACTATGTCTTAGCAGTAGTTTTTGCTGCCTTTATTATATGGATTGAGTTTGGCTACTAGAAAGGGGTCAATCACTATGAAAATAAACCTGTAGAACATTGTGCTGCACAAAAACATTATACAGCATTAAAAAACGGAGGTATAGATATGAATATAAGAGAGGCTACTATAGATGATGCACCACAGATGGCATATGTAAATGTTGAAACGTGGTTAACTACATACAAAGGGATTGTGCCAGATAAATTTCTTCAAGAAAGGAAAGAAAAAATAGAAGAAACAGTAGAATGGATACGGGAAAAATTTGAGGAAGATAATATAAAAGCATTGGTATACGAGAAAGACAATAAAATAGCAGGATTTGCAACGTATGGAAGGGAAAGAGAGGGTGATTTAGCGTATAAAGGAGAAATATATGCAATCTATCTTTTAGAAGGGTATCAGAAAAAAGGATTAGGGAAAGAAATTTTTAAACAGGTAATCAGAAATCTAATAAGCATAGGGATCAATAATATGCTTATATGGGCATTAGAAGAAAATGAATCATGCAGGTTTTATGAAAAAACAGGTGGAAAAATAGTAATGAGAAGAAATATTGAAATAGGAGGAAAAGAATTGAAGGAAGTTGGTTATGGGTGGAATAATCTGAAAGAGGTAGAGAATACCCTTAAATAAAAAAGAAAGAGAATGCCCTATAACATGCACTTCTGAATAAGTAATTTTCAAGGAGAGGATGACACTGGTAGTATTTGAAACAGATAGGTTATTATTAAGAACATTGAAGCATGAAGATTTAGACTTTGTAATGAACTTTTGGGGCAATGAAGAAGTTATGAAATATTGTGGTAACAATGGTAGTAGAGAAAGAGAGCAAAAAGCAATAGAGTTTTATATAAAACTTCAAAAAGAAAAAGGATTCTCTACCTACGCAGTAATTTTAAAAGAGAATAGTGAAGTTATAGGTGCTTGTGGTTTTAATCCAACAAAAGATGATCATAAAATTGAATTAATATACCATTTTGCAATAAAATATTGGGGAAAAGGGTTTGCAACTGAAGCTGCAAATGCGTGCATTAACTATGCCCGTGAAAACTTAAAAATTAATAAGATCATTGCTTCTATACATCCAAGAAATCTTGTCTCAAAAAAAGTATTAGAAAAGTTGGGATTCAAGTTTATATGTATGAACTGGTCCGAAGTAACAAAACAGAAAGAACCATATTTTGAATTGTCCATATTATGATATTTAGATATATATTGTTTTTTCATCAGTTTGTAAAGATTATATCTAATGCTATAATTTTTACAAGCAGTAAGTTGGAGTAGTAGAATATTGTGGTGCTAAATGATTTTAAGGGGGGAATTTGCCTTGTTTATTCAGAAATGTAAGAATTGTTCAAAAGAATTCCAGTGGAAGACTGTTATTGAATCAATTTGGGGTGGATATGAGCCTATTGAATGTGACAACTGTAAAACGAAATACCAACCTAATTTTATTAGCCGTTGTATATTCGCTACAAGTATTGCTCTTCCAGTATTTTTTTCACCGTACCTTTTCGGTATATTTAAAACTTATCCATCTATGATACTTGCTTATCTTACATGGGTTTTTATAGTAGCAGCCATAGCACCTTTTTACTTTAGATACCATATAAAAGATTAGTAAAGTTGATAAACAATTATTTTGTGGCTATATTATTTCGCATCATTCTTATATTGTAAAATAAGAAAACAAAGCTATATAACTTTTACCTATTTTTTACTATGTAAGAAATCGTTAGTCAACTATATATCCATATTCGAATAATTTAGGATCATCAAAATTTACTTTTTTCACTTCAGAAAAACCTATCCCTTTAATATTAAAATAAGTAGCACCTGTATATTGATCTACATATATGTTATAAAGAAGACCTTCAAATACATAATATCTTGAAATAATTTTTGAGAATTTCAGATTAGAGATATCTTCTTTTATCATATTAAATGATTCAGTTATATAATCTTTATCAGTATTTAACGGTTGATAGTTTTTTATAAAATTATGATAAGCATATTGGAGATTATTTTTTAAGCATTCATAAGCACATTCCTTAGAAATAGGTATATTCTTTGATTTACAATCAATAGTCACTAAAGGATTCCAGTAAAATAAATCAATTTCAGAAGCAGAATAATAATTAACTTGCCACCCTAGATTTTCACAAATAAACCTTAAAGGAATATGTATTTTACCATTAATCAATAAGGGATATTTTGCTAAAGTATATTGATTATTATCAACAAATGCAAAGGATTCATTTATTTTTAAATAAATTATCAAATCATTCTTTTTAATAGTTATTTCGTCATTTTTTACTTTATAGGTCACATTTAAGTCTAAAAATTCATCTAGTATGTTTATTGGAACGAGCAATTGATTATTTTTGGTGATCACTTTTATATCTGGTTTATACAAGCCATTAATCATTAAAATAGGTTGTGCATTTTTTTTAGTAATATTATTGATTTTTTTTCCATGTGCAAAAGTGTAATCTGCATATAATTCTTCTTCTCCTAAATATTCTTTTATTTCTGTATTGCAATAAAAACTTAAACTGGATGTTTCAACATTATTTTGTATAGCATAAACAATGTTGATTTGAAGCATTATTAAAGCACAAATAATTATTTTTTTCATACACTACCATCCTTTTGCAATTTTCATTTTTGGGGGAGTATGTTCAAAAATATATGTTATTTTATTATAAAAAATAACATATATAGATTAACCATTAGTTTCAAGTATAGACCACTCTTTTCATTTTAACATTATTTGGATATGTTGAATATAATTTTATATGGATTCAAGGTGGAAGTATTATAAACTGATTTTTTCATTTGTTTCATAACTATTCACCTACTTTATTTCTTTAGGACTTCCTATAGTTTTTTCTCCTGCATAAATAATATCAGAATGGTTCCAAGGACACTGCCCTTTTGATAAAATTGGCTTACACCAAAAGATTTCATAATCTTGTTCGTACCATTTGCTTATTTGTACACCACTAGGTAAATTTTTACCACTTAGGTATCTAAACTGCATAACACCACGAACAGTATAATATCCATTTTTATTTAAATAAATCAAATCATCTTTTGTATAAAATCTTGATTCTTTAATCATTTGATCCTTAACTTTATCTCCGATTTCCAAATTTAGAGATTGATCCGTAGTCAATCCATTTTTATCTTTATATCCTTGTGTTCCTACTATATAATACTTACATTTTTCCTTATATCTATCATAATTTTTATAATTAAAACTATGATAGATAGGAATAAAATCTTTTGACTGTTGAATCATTACAAGTGCATCTGAATCTACTTCTTTTAATCTTGCACTAAACTTCTTAATATCTGTATACCCTTTCCAAAGCATATGTGGTTCTACAGGTTGAGTATAAAGTCTTTGTGGCATAGAAGTGATTACAGGTGGTTCCTTAGCAGGTTCTTCAATGACTGGTGGTTGTGGCTTTTCAATGGCTTCGCCATTTTTAACCTTTTTCATTTTTGTAAGTACTACAGTAGCTTCCGCTCTTGTAGCAGTTCCATCAGCTTTGAAGACATTCCCAGGATATCCCCCTATAATTCCAAGATCTATTGCCTTTTGTACAAAGCCTTTTTTATCTGAAGGAATTTTATAATCATCATTAAAAAAAGTTTTTCCATTCATCTTTTCTTCTCCTAATGCACGAATTACCATAGCCGTCATTTCAGCACGTCTAATAGGTCTTTCAAAATCACTAAATTCTCCTTCTTTGATAATGCCATTATTTTTAGCAACTGTAATGGCTCCTGTGTACCAAGGTCCATCCATTTTTGGAACTTCCATATCATTAGCTTTTAATACAAGTACCGTAAACTCACATACCTTAATTTGATTGTCTGGTCTAAAGGTACCATCTGGATAACCGCTAATAATCTTATCTTTCACAAGCTGGGTAATAAAGTTTTTAGCCCAATGATTTTTAATGTCTTTAAAAAGGTCAATGATCTTGTCCATTGTCTTTGATGCCACATCCTTTAGAGTGTCTACTCCTGTATCTACAACCTTACCGATTGCACTTCCTAGTGTATTCTCTTGTGCAAAACTTGTTATTGGCATAGCCAACATCATAATCACTAATAAAATAATGATATAATTTTTCATTTTCATAATTTTTTCCCTCCGGTGTTCTTTACCTCTTGTAAGTCCTTTTCTAATTGAAATTGATTATACTGGGGTCTGAAATATTGTTTCTTTAAAAATTCTACTAAAATAATACAACATTGTAAATAATTATTAAGATAAGTACTGGCAATATAATTTGTTAAATTATGGATTGGTATTCTTATAGATGCTATAATGTATTTATGCGTATTTTACAACTTACAATTTTTTATTAGTTGGACAAAGGGGGATATTTAGATGTTTAGAAGAATTAGTTGTTTATTATTAATGGTATTTTTAGTTTTTTCAAATGGATATATCATATCCAATGCTACTTCAAAGGTTGTGCAAAAGAATAACTCAATGTGTACAAAAATGGTTAATACTACTCCTAAGAAGCAGGTACTTTTGAAAACAAAAGAAGAACCTTTAGAAGATATGTGTTCGGTAAATTTTTATTTGTATGCTGTAGATACAAATGGGAAGAAAATCTGGGAAAAATCCTGGAAAAATATTATGCAGACAGAACTTCCAGTAGCATCTTCATATACTATATGGAATAATACAGTGTATATTGAAGTAGAAGGGAACTTATATGCAGCAGATTTATATACGGGTGCTATTAAATGGAAAGATGTAGGGGTAGGTGCTACAGATGCGCCTGTTGTAGACCAAGATGGAACGATTTATTGTAGTGGATTCTATGGACCCGATATTACTGCAATTACACAAGATGGAAAAATAAAATGGCAGCATGACTCATGTGATGTAGATTTATGTCATCCAAGTGAAATTACACTAAAAGATGGTCTTATTTACATTGGTTATGATTCTATAGAGGAAGATAAGGATTGTTGTGTATTAGATAAGAATGGGAAAATATTAAAAGTGACTTCTATGTTCTTCGAACAACAACAGTGGGATAAAGTAACTGCATCTTCTACGCTTGAACCTAGTAAGAAAAGATATCTCCCTACATATGTAACGGATGATAATTATAGTACATCATGGGTTGAAGGTAAAAAGGGAGATGGTATTGGGGAATGGATAAAACTAGAAAGTAATGAACTTAAAGAAGTATTTGAAATATGTATTGCTAATGGATATCAAGAAACTGACAGACTCTATCTTGCTAATAATAGACTTAAAAAAATTAAGATAGAGTTTTCTGATGGTAGTTCAATGATTAAAGAAATTCCTGATTATAATAATAGTCGTAGTAATGTTATATCGTTAGGTAAAAGCACAAAGACTAATTTTATCAAAATCACTATTTTAGATGTATACAAAGGAACTAAATATTCAGATACATGTATATCAGAAATTAAGACATATTAAAAGCATGCGTTCTATTCTTTTAGGCTATAGACAAAGTTTAAAAGCATATAGATATGATATTTTACCAAATAGAATCCTAATTTTAAAAGGATTCTATTTGTTTTTTGTATCTGTACAAACATATCCATCAAATTTAGGTGTTTCTTCCTTAGAAGAAATAGGAACTATCTTTTCACCTTTCCCTTGTCTAAGGGACGAACTAAAACTTCATCTAGCCCACTTTTTTTACAATTCCATATATAGCCTATTTAATCTTTTTTTCTATTTTTAATATTGCTTATATGTCCAACTGAGACGTTTAGTTGGTTAGCTAGGTCACATCTAGTAAGATCTTTAGCTATATACTTGCGATGTTTTGTAAGAAAAATTTTCCACATGAAATAATGTAGTATTAAAATAATTGTAAATTTTTATTATTCTACATTATTCTTCAAATTTCTTAGTATGAGCTGTGTTATTATATAACATAATTTTAAATTTTTAGAAGGAGGTTTTGAAATGAAAAAGACATTATATTTAGTAGTAATACTCATACTGATAGTATCGTTAGGAACTGTTAGTTTTGCAGCAAAAACTACCGTAGGAAGTGATATAGGAGATGTATATGAGAGTAATATTAAACCAGTGACAAGTAATTCTTTATTTCCATATGCTATTAATTTAAAATGTGGATACATAGATAAAAATGGAAAAGAAGTAATTAAATTACCATCTAATATAGGTATGGCTTATGAATTCTCAGAAGGTTTGGCAGTAGTTTATGATAAAAATACAAAATTATATGGATATATTGATAAAACAGGAAATTATGCAATAAAACCTCAGTTTGAATTAGCTACTTTTTTTTCAGAAGGATTAGCAGCTGTAAAGAAAAATGACAAATGGAGTTATATTGATTATACAGGGAATTATGTTATCAAAGATCTAAGTATTGTCCCACAAGCTCCTAAGCTAAAAGGAGAAAATCCTAATATATATTTTTGTGGATGTTTCAAAGATGGATATGCAACAATTGCTGTTCATACAACGTATAAACATGAGGATATTACACTTTATGATATATTTACATACTTAATTGATAAATCTGGAAAAATGTTGATGCCAGAAATAGAGTATAAATATATATTTGACTTTTCAGATGGATTAGCACAGATAAAGGTAGAAAAAGAAGGTTCATCATTTTATTCTGATATGGCTGATAATTGTGGATTTATAGATAAAAGTGGGAAAGTGGTTATTGAACCTAACTTAATAATGGCTGGTGATTTTTCAGAAGGATTAGCATCATTTCGTTCAGCAGATAATGGAAAATATGGTTTTATAAATACGAATGGAGAAGTAGTAATTAAACCGACATTTGAAGCAGTTTCACAATTTAAAGACGGACTTGCTCAAATTAGGAATGAATATGATACTTGCAGAGGATATATAAATAAAAAAGGAGAGGTTGTTATAGAACCTACATTAGATGTTTGGGCATTGCCTAGTGAAATTGATTATATTAGAGGGAAAATGTATCAAGATAAAGAAAGTTTAGATTTTTCAGAGGGGTTAGCATTATTTCGTTCAGACGATGGAAAGTTTGGATTTATAAATAAAAAGGGACAGATCGTCATTCAACCAAAATATATTTACGCATCATTTCTAGGATTTCAAAATGGTTTAGTAATTGTAGGAGAAGATATTTCAACAGGAAATACATTTTATATTGATAAGAATGGAAAGTTTATACATTGGCATAATAAATAAAATTTTTTAAAATTATTTTCAATCCTCTTTCATACATTGTATAAGGAGGATTTTTTATGCAAATGATTATGCATATTCTCACTACTCAAAAGCAAAAACTAAATCATGCAGGTAGTTATTAAGGGAGGCATGTAATGAAAAATGGTAACTCCAGTAATTACCAAAGAAAAAACTATAATGTAGGTATATATTGTAGACTGAGTAGCGATGATGGAGAAGTAGGAGAATCTAATTCAATTGGAAATCAGAAAAGAATGCTTACTAAATATGTCATGGAAAAGGGGTGGAATATCGTAGATATTTATATTGATGATGGTTATTCAGGAACGAATTTTGATCGACCTGGATTCAAAAGACTCTTAGAAGATATAAAAGAAAAAAAGATTTCCTCGGTGATTACAAAGGATATGAGCCGTCTAGGAAGAGACTATATTCAGGTTGGGTATTATATCGAAAAATTTTTCCCAGAGAATCGCATCCGATATATTGCAGTGAATGACAATGTTGACACGGTAAAGGATCGAGGAAATAATGATGTAACACCTTTTAAAGCCATTATCAATGACATGTATTGTAAGGATATCAGCAAAAAAGTACGGAGTGTCTTAAATATGAAAAGAGAAGAAGGCAAATTCATTGGAGCCTTTGCACCTTTTGGATATAAGAAAAATCCAATGGATAAGAGTCACTTAATATTAGATGAAGAAGCAGCTCCCATTGTAAAAAGGATATTTCAAATGTATTTAGAAGAAGTTGGATTTACTGCTATTGCACGGGTACTCAATGAAGAAGGGATTCCAACACCCGCATATTATAAAAAAAGGAAGTACGATACATATAATATGGGGAAGATGAGAGTGGCGAAATGGTGTCATGGTTCTGTTAAGGCAATCCTGAAAAATCCAGTATATACAGGGAGTGTAGCACAAAATAAGTATAGAAAAATTAACTATAAGTCAAAGAAACTAGAAACCCTTGATAAAGATGAATGGATTGTTGTAAAAGGAACCCATGAGGAAATTATATCTCAACAAGAGTTTGATCAGGCGCAGCGTTTGATGAATCAAAAGCGTGACAACTTTTCAGGTGCAAAGAGAAATGTGAAGCTTTTTAGTGGCTTTGTATTCTGTGGAGATTGTGGAGAATATATGACTTATATAAAAACAAGATCAAAGAATAATTATTTGATTTGCTCTGGATATAAAAGATTTGGAAAAAAACATTGTTCAAGACACGCCATACTACAAGAAAAGCTTGAAGAGATGATTTTAAGTGATTTTCGAAAGCTTGTAGACAGATTTGCTGATAAAGAAAAACTCAAAAAAAAGGCAGGAAAAATAATAGACAGTGAAAAAGATCCTACAAAATCCTATGAAAATGAACTACACATGGTACAAAAAAGGCTTGAGGAAATGAAGCTTTTATTAAAGTCACTATATGAGGATAAAGTAAAAGGAATGATTGATGAAAGTCAATTGATAGAACTGTATAATGACTTTAATAAAGAGAAGAAAAATCTTTTAAGAAGACAAGATGAATTATTAAATATGCTTAAGCCAAAAGAACCAACTGATAAAAATGAACGTGTAGAAAAGTTAATGAACTCAGTCTTAAATCTTAAAAGTTTAAATAGAATTATCTTAACTGAATTAATAGATAAAATTGAAATATTTCAAGGGGAAGATATCAAAATCTATTATAAGATAAAAAATCTATAGACAATGTGTTCTTCTTAATAAGTAGCATGGGGTAAATACGGAATACACGGTACCAACAAACCAAATTCTATAGGTTGGGCATCTTCTCATGGTTGCATTAGAATGAATAACAAAGATGTAGAGGAATTATATAAGTTTATAAAGGTAGGAACTCCTGTAACTATACAAGAGGGAACATTTGGTCCTTTTGGGAATGGCTTTCGTATAATAGAGCCAGGGTTTAGAGGAGCAGATGTTTATGAAGTACAAAGATATATGAAAAAAAGAGGATATTACCCATTATGGGTAGATGGTATTTATGGAGAAGGTATGAAAAAATATGTGATTAAATTTCGAAAGGACTATGGATTAAAGCTTACCCATAATGTAGATATAGAATTTTATAAAGCCTTGGGCATTCAATTGTTTGAGTGAGAGTTTCTGCTGAAAATAGTAGGAACTTTTTATTTTTATATAAAATAATTGAATAGTTGAAAAGGAAGTACAGGGATATTGTAGAAATAGTAAAAATAGTTAAAAATTTACAGGGGGGGATGAGGATGAATAAAAAAAGCATCAAAAATTTTGCTATTCGAGCAAAAAAAGTGCTGGTAGAAAAAGTCGGGGAGAAAGCTTTGCAGTTAGGGGGCTGTGAAGAACAGATAGAAGAGGTGAGCTATGATTATTTTTATTGGTTGATGATTTTAAGATATATGGAAATAAGAGAATATTTGCCACAAAATTTACAAGTATTTACTAACATAAATCAATATAGAAATAATGATGACTTAAGAAACAAGATGATAGGTACATGCAGTCAATTAAATAAAATGTTTCCATCTATTTTTAGGGATGTCTCAGATAATATGAAAAATTTATTTCCATATTTATTAGAAGATAAGCTATTAAAGGAGGTTTTAAATTTTGAAAGCATATCAAAAGAGGATTGGGAAGAAATTGAAACGATAGGGTGGTTGCATCAATATTTTATGTGGGAAAAGCATAAGAAAATTGTAAGGTTGAATAATAGTAGAATTTCAAAAGATGAAATTATTCCAGCAACGCAGTTATTTACTCCAAAATGGATTGTAAAATATATGGTAGAAAATACATTAGGTAGATATTGGATAGAGTATATGCAGGATAAAAAGTTAGAAAGTAAATTGGAATTTTATATTAAGGGTGAAGGGGTACCTCACAAAAGGATTGATCCTAAAAGTATAAAAGCTTTAGACCCTGCTTGCGGTGCTGGGCATATTTTGGTGTATGCCTTTGAAATCCTTTATGATATATATCAGCATGAGGGATATCTAGAACAAGATATTCCAAAGCTGATTTTAAGACATAACTTATATGGATTAGAGATAGATGAAAAAGCTTGTCAGTTAGCTAGCTTTGTATTAATGATGAAGGCATGTGAGAAAGATAAGCATTTTTTTCATAAAATGAAGGATGAAAAGATTATTCTCAATATATGTTGTATTGAAGAAAGCAATAGTATAATCAATCAAAGAGATGAGTTATTGAAAAAAATAGCTAAAGGAAATATTGAATATGCTAAAAATCAGATTGATAATCTTTTAGATGTTTTCTATGATGCCAAAGAATATGGATCTATTATTCAAATAAAGGATTTTGATGAAGAATTTTGGAAAGAAAAAATGAAAAGCTTAAAGGATCAAGATTTTAAAAGAATTATAGAAAAATTAGTAAAGCAAGCTAAAATCATGAGTCAAAGATATGAAATGGTTATCGCAAATCCTCCCTACTTATCTAATAAAATGATGAATATGAAATTGAAGCGATATGTAGACAAGCATTTTAAGGACTATAAAGGTGATTTATTTGCTGTATTTATGAGAAAAAGTATGGATTATGCAAAGAAAGATGGTTATTTAGCTTTTATGACCCCTTTTGTGTGGATGTTTATTAAAAGATATGAAAAACTACGGGAATATATTGTTTTTCATAAGGATATTGTGAATCTTTTACAGCTTGAATATTCTAGCTTTGAAGAAGCTACGGTACCTATATGTACATTTGTTTTGAGAAATAATCAAAAAAATGATATAGGAGATTTTATCAAGCTTTCTTCTTTTAGAGGAGCAAAAAATCAACCTATCAAGGTTTTAGAAGCTATAAAAGATAAATGTGTATCTTATAGGTACAAATGCGCTATTAAAAATTTCAAAAAGATTCCAGGGACTCCCATTGCTTATTGGGCAAATGATGCTATGATGGAAGTGTTTAAAAATAGTATTCCCTTAAAAAAAATTGCTGCTGCTAGGGTAGGTCTTCAGACAAGTGATAATAAAAGATTTGTAAGACGTTGGTATGAAGTAGATATCAATCATATTGGCTTTGATTTTAAAGATAGAGAAAGTGCAAAAAATAGTAGGTTGAAATGGTTTCCTTATAACAAGGGAGGCGATTTTAGAAAATGGTATGGTAATCATTTTTATGTTGTAAATTGGGAAAATGATGGTGAGGAAGTTCGAGCATATAATAGAAAACTCAATGCTTCAAGAAGTTCAAATATAGGGATTGCAAATACATATTATTATTTTAAAAAAGGAATTACTTGGTCCTTTGTAAGCAGTGCGAAGTTTGGAGTAAGGATGGCAGAGGAAGGATTTATATTTGATACGGCAGGATCATGTATTTTTCCTAAAGAGGAGTATATCTTATTTTTAATAGCTCTTTTGTGCTCAAAAATCACTTACATGAATTTAATGATGTTGAATCCAACATTAAATTTTCAGCCTGGAAATATAGGCAATATTCCAGTGACTTTTCCTCAAAATGAAGGAGTAAAAGAAAAAATAGATACTTTGACAAAAGAATGCATAAAAATTTCTAAAATGGATTGGGATGAGGATGAAACATCATGGCATTTTAGGGAGCATCCATTTTTACAGCAAAAAAAAGGAGATTGTACCATTGAGAAAGCTTTTGAAAATTGGAAAGCTTTCAAAAAAAAGCAGATCAAAAAAATGAAGGAAAATGAAGAAAAATTAAATGAAATATTTATTGAACTGTACGGTCTTAAAGAGTACATTGCCCCATACGTAGAAGAGAAAGATATTACTATGAAAATGATAGATATAAAAAGGGCAGTAAAAACTTTTATCTCCTATGGGGTGGGATGCATGCTTGGCAGATATAGTTTAGATCAAGAAGGGATCATTTTTGCAGGAGGAGCATTTGTTGATGAAAAATATAAACTGTTCCATCCTATAAAGGACAATATATTGTTAATGAATGGAGCGATGGATATTACATCAAAGTTTATAGCATTTTTGAAAGTTACTTTTGGAGAAGAAACGAGTAGTAAAAACCTAGATTTTATCACAAATACATTAGGTAGAAAAGATGAAAGCTCAGTAGGATATATGAAAAAATATTTTCAAAACCAGTTTTACAAAGATCATATAAAAATGTATCAAAGGCGACCTATTTATTTATTGTTTACATCTGGAAAGTATAAAGCTTTTCAAGGGCTATTATATATACATAGATTTAACCAAGATACTATTTCTTATATAAGAAAAAATTATATAGGAAAGCTTTTGGAAAAATACACACAAAAAAGAGTTGCTCTAAGAATATTATTTGAAAAAGAGAAAAATAAAAGTTTAGAGAGAGATGTAATAGGACTTGAAAAAAAGCTAGAAGAGTTAATTAGATATGATCAAGCTTTAAAGAAAATAGAGAATGATGGTGTGAAGATTGATTTAGATGATGGGATACAAATGAATTATCAAAAGCTAAAAGAAGTATTGTACAAAATTTAAGAAATAAATGGTATTGAGATATGATAAAAAAGTATGGATTTTCTATCCTACTTTTTTATTTTTTTACATATACTCTTATGAATAGGTTTTGAGGAGGGGGTAGGGTGCTTATATTTGTTACCATCAAGAAAAAAAAGTTACTTATATTATTAGGCATTTTGGCTTTTTTTATTTTGTTTATGTTTTCATTTTGTTATATTCCTAAGGTAGCTACTGTTTTTGAAGAAAATGAAATCACACAAGAAATACAAAAAATCTTTAATGAAAGAACAGCAGCTATTTTAAATGAGGATACAGAAACATTAAAAAAACTATATGATTGTTCAAGAAAATATGGAGTATGGGCATATGAGCATGAATTAAAAAAAATGAAATATTTACATAAGTGGTCTGATAAACAAGGAATAAAATTTACAGATATCCATCCAATCGTAATGATCAAGTGGGTAAAGGATAAAGAGGATCGAACGACAATAAATTTGACGGTTTGTTCTGAATATAAATATGTTTATGAAAATGATCCAGAAAAAAGCAATCTTTTTAGAATAGGAACGTATCACTCTTTAGATCTTAAATCTACCGATGAGGGATGGATAATTATAAGAGAATGGTATACAGACCCCTTTGCAGATTCTATGCATCTTGATGGGATGAAAACGGAAAAAATAAGAGAATATATTCTAGCACAAGATTTTAGGGATTTTTCCAATATGCTAGAAAGAAGAAAAAATGCTTTAGCTTACGCAGATCAATATTGTGGAGCAGCAGGAGAAGAAAATTATTCATACAATAAAAAGTATAGAAATTACAATCCCTTAGGGGGCGATTGTGCAAACTTTGCTTCTCAAATTTTACATGAAGGAGGAAAGTTTAGAAAAAATTATTCGTGGAATTATGGAAAAGGTGCTACAAAGGCATGGATTAATGCTCATGGTTTTAAGGATTATATGATTTATAGTGGAAGAGCTTCAAAGGTTGCTTATGGAAGTTATGAAAAAGTATATAAAGCTGCTTATAAACTTCAGCCTGGAGATTTTGTAGCATATGAAAAGAAGGGAAAGGTTACCCATATATCTGTTATAACAGGAGCTGATTCAAAGGGGTATCCTCTTGTAAATTCTCATAATACAGATAGATATCGAGTACCCTGGGATTTGGGATGGAATGACAAAGGAATAAAATTTTGGCTTGTCCATGTACATTTCTAGCGCTTTTTTGACACCTCTTTTTATGATATAATGAGGGTGTTTTGAAAAGGAGGAGATACTATGGCAGGAAAAGATTTATTAGAAAAAGGAGCCGTTGTTCAAAGAGATAAAGAAACATATGCAATCGCACCCCATTTACCAGGAGGTGTTGTATCTTCAGATACATTGAGAAAATTAGCAGATGTGGCAGACAAATACGGTGCTCAGGCTATAAAGGTAACAGGAGCACAACGTATAGCGATTGTTGGTATTAAGGAAGAAGATATTGATCATGCTTGGAATGATTTAGATATGAAACCAGGAGCAGCTATTGGTCTCTGTGTGAGAAGTGTAAAAATATGCCCTGGAACTACATTTTGTAAGAGAGGAAGACAAGATTCACTAAAAGTTGGGTTAAAACTTGATGAATTATATCATGGTATGCAGTTACCAAATAAATTAAAAATAGGGGTAAGTGGATGTCCTAACTCTTGTGCAGATAACCACTTTAGAGATATTGGTATAATGGGTATGCCAAATGGATTTAAGATTCAAGTTGGAGGAAAAGGTGGAATCAAGCCAAGAATTGGAGATTTATTAATGGAGAATGTATCTGAAGAAGAGGTGTTTTCTGTTGTGGATAAGATCATAAAAGTTTATGCGGAAAATGCTAAAAAACATGAAAGAATAGGTGCGTATATAGATCGAGTTGGCTTGGAAGAATTTAAAAAGCAAATAGAGGCATAATTTATTTGGTAAGATGATTATATAGAGGAAGTATAAAAATAGAAGGCATAAGAGCCTTCTGTTTTTTTGAGATTTTACAAAAAAACAGTTGAAATTTATAAGAAAAGAGTTTATTATTATAAATGAACAATTATTCATTAAAGGATGAGATAAATGGCAAGAAAAATAGATCCAAATAAAATAGAAAAAGTTAAAAAGGCTGCAATAGAAATGATTATTGAATATGGATATCGAGGCGCTTCTATTGCAAGTATTGCTAAAAGAGCAGGCGTTTCGACAGGGTATTTATATAGACATTATAGTAGTAAGGAAGACTTAATAGAAGATTTAGTAGATACTCGATTAAAGGAACTAAAAGAAGGTTTTATAGAAAACTTTAGCCAGAACAAAAGCTTTTATGAAATGATTGAAGATCTGGTAGATAAGTTATTTCAATTAGCAAAGGAAGATTTATTGATTGCTAAATTTATTATTGCCCTCATATTTGAAGTGGACTTTGATGAAAAATCTGAAAAGAAAAAATGTGAACAACTTGAAATTGTACAAAAAATTAGGAAAGTTGGATTAAATAGAAAAGAAATAAATCCTAAAACTACAGAAGAGGATATAGCGGTAGTGATTTTTACTATTCCCTTTATGTATTTAGCAGAAATGATAAAAAAAGCTAATTATGAAGAATTATTAACAGAAGAATTAGCAAAAAGAATAACGAATATGTGTGTAAATGCATTAAAATAAATTTTTTTACCTCATTAATGAATAAATGTTCATTCATTATAGGTAAAAAATTACATTTATCAACAATATATTCATAAAGAAAGGATGAAAAGACCATGAAAAAGATTGTAGCAATTTTTATGATGAGCATTATGCTGCTATTAGTGGGGTGCGCACAAGCAGAAGAAACCAAACCAGAAGAAAAAGTAAGAGCTGTAAAAATACAAAAGGTTGAAGAAACAAAAAATGCTGTATCCCTTAACTATATTGGAACAGTAGATTCTAAAAGTATAATGGATTATAGCTTTAAAACAGGTGGAAAGCTTAAACAGGTTTATGTGAAAAAAGGAGATAAAGTAAAAAAAGGAGATTTATTAGCATCATTAGATCAGGAGGACCTTAATCTACAATTATCGGCTGCAAAAGCAAATTTAATATCAACAGAAGAAAATATAAAAAAAGCTGAAGATGCTATGAATTATAATAAAGACCAATTTAATAAAATGGAAAAATTATATGAAGCAGGAAGTATATCTAAATCACAATATGATCAAGTAAAATTACAAAAAGATACTTCTATAGCTACCTATAATCAAGCAAAATCACAGCATGAGGCAACACAGGTGAATTATGAAAATACTCGTATCGCTCTTGATGAATCAGTAATTTATGCAAAAGAGGATGGAATTGTGGTAGATATTCCTCATGAAGAAGGTGAGAGAATTGCACCTCCTGCTATGTCTTATGTAATCATTGTTCAAGTAAGAAGTATGGAGCAAATTATTAATACTGGAATTGCTCAAAAGGATTTAAATAAGATTAAGGAAGGAACAAAAGCGACTATTGATATAGATGGCGAAATAGCAAAGGGCGTCATTACAAATATTGATGAAGCACCAGATCTTTCAACGAGAACATATAATGCAGAAGTACGTGTAGAGGATAAAAACTATAGATTAGGATCCATTGCTAAGGTATCCTTTGATATAGGAGAAGAGCAGGGTGTATGGATTCCTATGCAGTCTATCTTTTCAAATGGAGAAGATTATGTATACATAGTAAAGGAAGATAGAGCTTTTAAAAGAACTATTACCCTTCTTAAAAATCATGAAGATCAAGTAATGGTAGAAGGGGTAAGCCCGGAAGAATTATTAGCTATAAGTGGGATGAAAAATTTAAATGATGGTTCAAAGGTAAATATTGTAGAATAGGGGGTTTTAGCATTGAATAAATTAATCAAGCAGCTTATAAAAGAAAGAAAAGTAACCCTATTCTTAGCAGTGATTATTGCATTTTTAGGGGTATATGCTTATTATGTATTGCCAAGACAAGAAAGTCCAGATGTATCCTTTCCTGCAGCTATGATTATTACACCTTATCCAGGGGCATCCCCTAAAGATGTAAAGGATTTAGTAACTAGTAAAATAGAAGATGAATTAGCAGAGCTAGATGGAATAGATGAGATTCAAGGTATATCTAATCAGGGATTATCTATTACTGTACCTATGTTTACAGCAAATACAGATTACGATAAGGCTATGCAAGATGTAAGAAATGCAGTAGCAGATGCAGAGTCAGAGCTACCAAAAGGTGCTTTTGTCAATGAAATCAATACAGATATTGTATCTACTGCGGGGATTATTATCAGTCTTTCAGGGGAAAATTATTCCTATGAACAGCTAGCATCCTTTGGAGAATTGTTTAAAGACAAATTAACAGGGCTTGAAGGAATTACAAAATTTGAAATAGAAGGAGAAGTTGATAAGGAAGTAAAGGTAGATATAGATGCGGCTAAGCTCAATCAATTAGGCTTATCTATAGCAGATGTGGATCAAATCATTCAATCACAAAATATAGAGATTCCATCTGGAAAAATAGAATACAAATCTGGCGAGATTACGGTGAAAACTCCTGGAATATATGGAAATATTGATGATATAAAAAATACCATCATATCCGTATCAAGAAATACAGGAGTAGTAACAAGATTATCGGATATTGCAAATGTATATATGGATCTTGAAGATGGAGTAGAAAAATATAAACAAAAGGGACTAAATACAGTACTCCTTACAGGATATTTTGAAAAAGGAAAAAATGTAGTGATCATAGGGAAAGATGTACGAGTAGCACTAGATGAAGTGAAAGGACAATTACCAGAAGATTTAATTGTTGAAGAAATCATCTACCAACCTGATGATGTAGCAAAATCTGTTAATGATTTTATGATCAATCTATTAGAAGGAATCGTGCTTGTTGTAGTCATCGTATTTTTAGGAATGGGACTTAGAAATGCATTGGTTGTATCTACAGCCATTCCTATGTCTATACTTATGACCTTTGGAGTAATGTATTTGATGAAAATTTATATTCATCAAATGTCACTAACAGCATTGATTGTAGCTTTAGGGATATTAGTAGATAATGCCATTGTTATTAGTGATACTATACAAGTAAAAATAGATGAAGGGGAAAGTCGGTTAGATGCAGCTTATAATGGTACGACAGTATCTTCTATTCCTATTTTTACAGCAACCCTTACGACTATTGCAGCATTTTCTCCATTACTTGGTATGCCTGGAGCTGCTGGTAAATTTTTAGGATCTATTCCTATGGTGCTGATTATATCTATTATTGCAGCTTATATTGTATCTATGTTTATTACACCAGCTATGGCGGCTATATCCTTTAGACCAAGTAAAAAGAAAAGTGATAAAGAGGGCGGGTTAAGATTATTTTTCAAAAATACATTAAAGTTTGGACTGAAATGGAAAAAAAGTACAATCATCGTGACATTCTTAGTATTAATTTTTGTTATGAAGATATTAATGCCACAACTGCCATCCGAATTTTTTCCATATGCGGATAAGGATATTTTCTATATAGAGATGAATACAGAAATGACAGGAAGTATTGATGCAACAGAAAAGCTTACAGATGAAGTAGTAGCATTGTTATCAGAGGAACCTGAAATTAAGAGCTATACAGTTTCTGTTGGGAATGGTCTACCAAAATATTATATCACTGTACCTGTAGCTACACCTTCACAGGATTATGGGCAAATGCTTTGTAAATTTGATTTAGGAGATAAAAAGAATAGAAGATTTGAAGATAAAGTTGTATTTTTAAATTATATTCAAAATAAGCTAGATGCTAATATTTCTGGAGGAAAGTGCAGTGCTAAGCTTCTTGCAAATGCAAAACCAGCAGAGGCAAAGGTCATCTTAAGACTTTCTAGTGACAATTTAGATCGACTAAGAGAGGTTTCCAATTTATTAAAAGAGGAAATTGCAAAGATACCAGGAACAACAAACGTTCGTCATGATATGAAGGATAAAACTTATGAATTAAATGTGGATGTAGATGAAGAGGTTGCAAGTAATTTAGGCATATCTAAATACGATATACAAAAACAAATCAATGTGGCATTATACGGAAGTGCTTCTTCTGTATTTAGAAGAGATGGAAATGAATACAATATTAAAGTAAGCAGTGATATTAATAGTGTAGAAGAACTTGAAAATTTAGAGATAAAATCTTCTATGACTAACAACAAAATACCACTAAAACAATTTGCAAAAGTTACCTATAGTAAAAAAGATGATACCATTAAAACCTTCAATAGAGAACAGACTGTTGAATTATTAGCCAATGAACTTCCAGGATATAGTCCTGCAACTATAGAAGATACCATAGAATTTGAACTTTTACCAAAGTTAGATACATCAGGAGTAAAGATTGACTTTGCAGGAGAGAGAGAAGATATCAGTGAAAACTTTGGAATCGTAGGGCTTTTAGCTGTATTTGCTATATTCATTATCTATGTAATATTGGTAGTTCAATTTAATTCATTTATACAGCCAATGGTGATTATGATTACTATCCCATTATCTTTAATAGGATCAGTAGCAGGATTATTTATTTTCAATAAACCCATGTCTCTTACTGCATTCTTAGGAATTATTGCATTAATTGGATTAGTTGTTAAAAATGGTATCTTATTAATAGAATATATCAATGATGCTCGAAAAGGTGGAGATTCTATTGATGATGCTTGTATAGATGCAGTAGGAAAGAGATTCAATGCAATTATCCTTAGTGCCACAACTACAGTAATCGGTCTTGCTCCTTTAGCAGTATCAGGAAGTGGATTGTTTGGACCTATGGCTATATCACTTATGTTTGGTCTTATGGCATCTACCTTCTTAACTATGGTTGTTATACCTGTTGTATATAGCTTAGTGGAAGGCTTTATGGAAAAAATAAAAAATAAAAGAAAAGTTGAAGCATAAGAATAAATATAGAATATACGGGAGGGATTATTATGGGAATGAGAACGGAAATAGAAAAATCAATCAAATTGCAACAACAGATTCAAAAAAATAAAGAAGAAAGACTAAACGATTATTTTGATAAAAATATGGAAGACCAATATATTGCTTATGTGAAGGAACATATTATGCATACGATTGTTACTGCTGACAAATTAAGAAAAAAGAGTATAACGGTTATTCCTTTTCCTAATATAGGGTTGTATTTTGATATAGGGACGGAAAAAATTCTACAAATCATCAAACGAACAAAGCATTATTTTGCAGGAAATGACATAGAGGTAGATATTGTAGATAAATTTCCAAATCCTAAGCATGTAGAATATAAAGTGATGTTGTAATAAAAATGGATGCACATATATTTAAAAAGTTGTAGATAACTCTTTGGAGGTAGATTATGGGACAAATCATTGAATTATATAAAACGAAGAACAGAAAAATAAATAATGTTCCTACTAAATATGTGCATAAGAAATTTATCAATGAAGAAGGAATATTAATAGATATACAAAAGCAGATGGATACAGTTATAAAAGAAAATAAATCTGTAATAGGGTTGGTTTATGGAATCAATAAGCTTTTATTTGAAAAAGCCAATCAAAATCCTCAGGAAATGAGAAATTTGATAGAAAAATATTTCATGAAGCATCCTAAAGCCAAAGTTTTAAATGATCTATTAGTCAAAGATATTCAGGAAAAAGGACTTCAAACAGGAGAAGTGAATCCTTATTTGACAGAAAAAGAGATCGAGAGCGTTTTTCCTACATTGCCTATTTATTTTATTGGTTCAATCCTTGACAAAGAAGAGAGGGTTAAAGAAGAACAAGTAAAGAGAATGACAAAACTTTGTTTGAATGCATTGATATAAAATACCTTGTAAAGATTATTCACTTCTATTATTATATGAAGTAAATGATCAGGAAAGGGTGAAAGGAATATGGAAAAACAAAAAATAGAATTTCCAAAGTATACTACAGAAATGCTAGAAATCTTAAAAAAGGGTCGTGTATTATTAGTGGGTCAAGGAAAGGATGGGAAACCTAACCCTATGACCATTGCTTGGGGAAGTATTATGTTTTCTTGGAATAAACCCATCTTTGTAGCTATGGTGAGAAGTTCAAGATATACATATAAACTTATGGAAGAGTGTGATACCTTTACAGTAAACTTCTTTGATGAAAGTTATAGTGAAGCCATGAAGTTTTGTGGGACGAAATCAGGAAGAGATCATGATAAGTGGAAAGAAACTAATTTGACTCCAGTAAAAGGAAAAAGTATAGATACGGCAGCGATCAAAGAAGCTATGATCAATATGGAATGTAAAACTGTCTATAAGGATGAAATGAATTTAGATTTTCTTGAAAAAGCTATTATTGACCAAAAATATGATATAAATGTAAATCCTGAAAATGTTCCTCATACATTTTACTTTGGGGAAATTGTAGATTTGTATGGAGCTATATCAGAAAAATAATATGAGAGAAGAGGCGAAGAAATTCGCCTCTTTTCTTATGTGTGATGGGGTGATTTGTATTATTCCTTATGAAGTGGATCTTTTATATTTATAGTGTCAAATACATTACAAAATGTATCGCATGTCCCAACGGACGCAATACCTGCAAAAAGACCATATACAATATATTCTGCTATTGAAGAAAATTGTAAGAAAAAGAAGCTACCTACTACCCCTAAAGGAAGTGCTAATAAATGAGCATATTTTTTAGCAAGTCCAAATTTTTCTAAAGTCTCAACGATTCCATAAATTACAGCAACTAATATGCCTATTTTAGGATCTATCAAAATATCACCCCTGCTTTAGTATACGACCAATAATCCAGAGCAGTGATTGGTTTTATGAAAAATTTGATTAGTAGAAATAAATATATAAGAGTTATGAATGATAGAATACATGTTTATAATATTTTTCTATATATATGAAACCTTGGAAGATAATATATTATAATTGAACTATAAGTGTTGAAAAATTGAGAAAACAAAATAGGGAGGACGAAAGATGGCTGATTATAGAGATTTATGGAAAAGCTTAAATATTGATTTAGAAAAACATGATCAATTATGTGCAGTATTACCAGAGTTTTTTGGAGATATTTATTTATCTCAAGAGAATCGTCCTGAAGGTATGAACTATTATAATTTCGTTGTTTCAGAAATACATGGATATAGAATAAAAGAGCTAGCTGAATATAGAGAAAAAGGTGGAAAGGTGTTTGGAAGCTTTTGTGTATTTGTACCAGATGAAGTAGCGTTAGCAGGGGATGCTGTTGTTGTAGGTTTATGTGGAGGATCTGATTTCTGGGTTCCTGATGGAGAAAAAGTACTTCCAAGAAATATGTGTCCACTCATTAAAGCTTCTGTAGGAGCAAAGGTTGGTGGAACCTGTCCATATTTCCAATCAGTAGATATGTTAGTGGGAGAAACAACTTGTGATGGGAAGAAAAAAGCATGGGAAATTCTCGAGGAATATACCCCTATGCATGTAATGGATTTACCACAAATGAAAAGAGAAAAGGACAAACTTCATTGGATGGATGAGATAAAAATATTTAAAGAGCAAGTAGAAGGATTAACAGGTAACACTATTACAAAAGAAAAATTAGAAAAAGGTATCAAACTGATCAATCAAAAAAGAAAAGTTCTGCAAAGATTATATAATACAAGAAAAGTAGAAAACTTGCCAATTAGTGGAAAAGATGCACTGCTTATTACACAAATTGCCTTTTATGATGATCCAAATAGATTTATTGAAAAGACAACAGAACTTTGTGAAGAATTAGAAGCTCGTATAGAAAGAAAAGAAAGTGTATTCAAAGAAGGAACGAAAAGAATTTTAGTAACAGGAACTCCAATGGCTATACCAAACTGGAAAATGCATCATTTGATTGAAACCAGTGGTGGAGCTGTTGTCTGTGAAGAAACCTGTACAGGAACAAGATATTTTGAAAATCTAGTAGATGAGAATAAAGATAGTTTAGAAGAGCAAATTAGAGCTTTAGCAGATAGATATTTAGGCATTAATTGTGCGTGCTTTACACCAAATGAAGGAAGAATTGATGATATTATAAGATTATATAAAGAATATAAAGCAGAGGGAGTTATTTATTATAGCTTACCATTTTGTCATACATATGCATTAGAATATAAAAAAGTAAAAGAAGCATTAGACAAAGAAGGAATTCCTGTGATGATGATTGAGAGTGATTATAGTCTACAGGATGCAGGACAAATCAAGACAAGACTCGAAGCTTTCTTTGAAATGCTTGAAATATCTAAGGAAGCAGCTGTTACAAAGTAAGGTGAAAAAAATGAACCTTCAAACTTATATATTATTTCCATCTCATACGGATGGGTTGGCATTAGAAAAAGTATTAAAATTAAAGGAAATAAAATATACAATTGTTCCAACGCCTAGGGATTTAAGTAAATGTTGTGGTATATCCATTAAGATTGATCCAGATCAAAAAGAAAAAATAGAGGGTTTAATCCAAAAAAATCCTGATATTAAGATAGAAGGAATTCACACTGTTGAAAGAAAAAAAAGAAAATGGTTTGTATAAGGAGGAAATAGCTTTGTATTCAGTAGGAATTGATGCAGGGTCTGTAGCTACGAAGGGAGTACTTTTCAATGGAGAAATGGTTTATACGGTAACGATTCCAACAGGATGGAGTCCAAAGAGTGCATCAGAGGATGTTTTAAAGACTTTATTAAAGGATACTGGCGTAAAAAGGGAAGAAGTAAAAAAAATTATAGGAACAGGGTACGGCAGAATATCTATGGATTTTGTAGACAAAGCAGTGACGGAAATTACTTGTCATGGCAAAGGTGCACATTTTCTTAATAACAAAATAAGAACCATCCTTGATATAGGAGGACAAGACAGTAAAGTCATTAGTTTAGATGAGGACGGTAATGTATGCGACTTTTTAATGAATGATAAATGTGCTGCAGGAACAGGAAGGTTTTTGCAGGTGATGACCAATTTATTAGGTGAGGAAATAGAAAAAATTGATACATTAGCGCAAAATGCTAACCCTGAGTCTATTACAAGTATGTGTACAGTTTTTGCTGAATCAGAAGTGATTAGCCTCCTTGCAAATGGAGCCAGTAAAGAATCTGTTGCAGCGGGAATTATAGAATCTATTGCTAATCGAGCAATATCCCTTCTGAGTAAGATTAACATCTCTAATGAAGTTGCTTTTACAGGAGGCGTTGCAAAAAGCCAAGTACTAAAAAAAGCAATAGAAGAAAAAATAAAAAAGCCTATTTATATTGCTGATGATACACAGATCGTTGGTGCATTAGGTGCAGCGGTGATAGGGTTTAATAGGATAAAAAAATAACAGGATCTGCTATATGCAGGTACTGTTATTTTTTTGAGTACATGAAGAAATCTAATTATGGAAATGGTTAATCATCAAGAATTTATAGTTTAATCGAAACACTCTAAAAAATATTTCATCCTCTCGCTTTTTTTTTATATTGTTTAGGTGTAATACCAGCATTTTTTTTAAAGGCTACATTTAATTTTGAAGGGGAGGAAAAGCCACAACTATCACAAATTTCATATATTTTCATATCTGTTAAAAGTAGTAGCTTTTTAGCATGTTCTACTCGGATATTTAAAATATAGCTTGAAAGATTAAAGCCTGTTTCTTCTTTAAAAAGTCTACTCAAATAAACCTTATGAACACCAATCCTATTAGCAATTTCAGATAAACCTAGGTCTTTAGAAGAAAATTCTGTGTGTATGATTTCAATGGCTTGCTGGATGAGTGTATTGTATTTAAAATCTTCTTTTTCTTTAAGGAGATGAATGAGTTTCTCAAAGATTATAATAAACCAATTAGCCATGGAATGAACTGTTTTTAGCTCCCTTAAGACTGGATAAGGAATATAGTCATAGCCAAATAAGTCTTTGTATGAAATATTGTTAGACCTAGCAGTCTCATGGATGATATCTAATAAGGTTGAGTTGACATATTGAAGAAATCCGTACTGCATGAACTTTGTTAAATCATCATAGTAAAGTTCGTGGATTACTTTTGTTAATGATAGGATATCTTTAGCGGATACAGCGGTTTTTATGAGATCTATTTTTTTACGAAAGATATCAGGTTTAGAACTGACTGTATGAATAGGTAAAGAATGATAATATATATTTTTATTATCATCAAAAAATATTTTATAAGAAACCATATCATAGGTTTCCTTATAAACTTTGTTAGCCATATGGATATGATCAAAAGGCCTACTAACATAAATAGTAGTAGAAAAGTCATAGAAAGCAAGGCATTTACTTCGAATCATATTTACAATCTTTTGAGATTCAGTCATATTTTCTAATTGACTTTTTTTATGATGAATACAGGCTATGATGATAAATTCTCCCTTTTCATTATAAAGAACTTCTCCTCCTAGATGAGAGGCGAGCGTATGGTGAATACATTTTGTGATTTTTTGAATATTTTCTTTTGTATGATTATAGCCTAGGGCGGCTTTAATATTTTCATAATCATCAATGTGAAGACAGAGTAAAATAAAATAATTTGTAGAAAAATGAAAGGATATGTGTTGATCCTCTATATTTTCAGAATCATCTTCTGCAAAAATGATAGATTTTAATGTTTCTAAGGGAGTACGTGAAGTATTTGTATTTTCAGAATGAGAAACTTGTGTGGAAAGAATATCTTTTTTTACTTTTTCTAGGGTTTTTAATATAGATTCTTCTGTAAGAAGATCTTTGATTAAATAATCTGATACATCCATTTTTATAGATTTTTGAGCATAATAAAAATTTTCATGACAAGTAAGGATTACAAACTTTTGTTTAGGATCATGTACGCGAATTTTCTCTATTAAACTAATACCATCCATAACAGGCATTTGTATATCCGTAATAATAATATCTGGATGTAGCTTTTTATATGCGTCATATGCATCTTTTCCATTAGTAGCTTTTCCTATGATTTTATATTCATTTGCAAAAGTATCAATATAGTAGGACAAAATTTCTAAAGCTGGTCTTTCGTCATCAACAATTAATATAGAATACATAGCATTCCTCCTATTTAGATAAAATATGGAATAGAGAAAGTAACTTTACATCCACCTTCAGATAAATTTTCAATAGATAAAGAATATTCTTCTCCAAAATAAAGGTAAAGTCTTTCATTGATATTTTTTAATCCGATAGAATTAAAACCTGTTTTTGTAGAAACTTCCATCATTTCTTCAAGAAGATGGTTATTTTCTTTTACTAGGCCTACTCCATCATCTATTACAGAAATAATAATTTCTTCAGCTTTTGGTTCAAAATTTATATGAATTCTTCCATCGCTTTGTTTAGGTAATATACCATGATATATGGAGTTTTCTACTAGAGGTTGAAGGATTAATTTAGGAATTTTATAATCAAAGAGTTCTTCAGGTAAATTGTATGAAAAATTAATTTTACTATCATAACGATAATGCTGAATATTGATATAGTTTAATACAATATCAAGCTCTTCTTTGAGTGTAATAAAAACTTTGTCATTAGAGATACTCATTCTTAAGAGCTTATTAAATGACTGAATAAGATTTCTAATATCATCTGCTTGATGTTTTATTGATAAATAGGTTACTGTATTAAGCGTGTTGTGGATAAAATGAGGATTAATCTGTGACTGAAGTAGTTGAAGCTGTGATTGTAAATATTTTACTTCCATTTCTTTTTGAAATCGTTCATCTTTTTTTATTTTATGAATTAATTTTTTAACATTAATAAATAGCCTGTTAAAATCATAAATAAGGTATTTGAATTCTTCTTCTGTATCTATGTTAATTTCTTTTGGCCATTCACCTTTTTCAAATACTTCTATAGATTTTGAAATCTCATTTATTGGTCTTGAAATAGACTTAGTAATAGATAAACTGAAAAATATAATCACAAAAAGGAAAAATATGCCTAGAAAAAATAAACTCTGAAAAATAATTTTAAGACTATTTTTGGCGTTTACATCAGATATGATGCCAACTATCATCCAATCTTTATAGGAATCTAGTTTTTTTGAATAAACATGATATTCTTTATTATTCTGTGATAAAAGCGTATTATAAGAGCTTTTGGTATTCAAATCAGATAAAGAAATAGAGTCAGTAAACTCAATGCCTTCACTTCTATAAATAATATTTTTGTTGGAATCAATAACAAAAATAGCATCGAAAAAATTATCTTTTTTTATGTTTATATCATAAAAAAAGGATGGAATTTTCAAGTTGACTAATAAATAACCAATACTTGTATAGTTATCATCAAGCAAATTATGAAAATAAGTAATGCTTGATTTATTTTTTTGCTTTTCTACATGAACAGGAAAGTTATGAGGGAGAGAGAATCTTCCGAAATATCCTTTCTCAATAAATTTTTCAAAATCGATATTTTTTTTTAGAAGTTCTTGAAAACTTTCAAGTGAATAAACAGGATCTAATATGTGCTGGTCTAGGCTAATTGGAATGATAGAAATAATAGAATTATTTTTACTAGAATATGAATAAAGCTTTTGTCCTAATAAGATATTATCATAAGGATTATGAGACTTACTTTTAAACTGATTTTGAATACTTACATCTTTAGATAAGGAAGATATAAAAGATCGAAGGAGTAAAATTTCTTCATCTAACTCTCTCGTTAGGATAGACATTTTATGAGTGACAATGATATTTCTTTGTTTAGAGATTTCATCTGAAAATACAGTGACAATTACAATAGATATACAAAGGGTAATTAATATAACTGTTAAAGCTAGATATAGAGTAAGCTTTAATCGAATTCCCTTAAAATTTAGAAAAGAATATTTCAAAAAGAATCACCTTCTTAATGGTTTAGATTTGTGTTAATAAGATAGTAATATATCTCATATTGAAAGTCAAATAAAAGAAAGTTAATATTCAGAAAGAAAAGTTAATAACTAGTGTGAAATTTGTTTAAAACTTAAAGAAATATATAGCTAAATGCTAGGAAATACAAAAACAATTCATGGTATATAGAATAAACAAAAAAATGGTTAATATTCGGATAAAAAAAGTTAATATGAAATATTTCATCTAATGAACCGATGATATATAATCATTTCATAAAATTGATGCATTACAATTATGCACTGGAGTGATGGTTTAATGAAATATATACTAGAATTTAAAGATATTACCATGAAATTTCCTGGGGTGAAAGCATTGGATCAAATGAGCTTTCAAGCAAAAAGTGGAGAAGTGTTGGCTTTTCTTGGAGAAAATGGAGCAGGAAAATCAACCTTGTTAAAAATTCTAAATGGAGATTATCAGGCTACTAGTGGACAATTATTCTTGGAAGGAGAGGAAAAAAACTTTACATGTCCAAATGATGCAATACAAAATGGGATTAGTATCATTTACCAAGAAAGACAAATTGTAGAGTATTTGACGGTTGCAGAAAACGTTTTTATGGGCAAATATCCATTGAAGAGAAGTGGACTGATTGATTATAAGAGGATGAATGAGGAAGCACAAGCTATTATCGATGAATTTAAATTGCCTATTAAAGCAACAGATCAAGTAAAAGATTTAAGTATTGCTCATCAACAGATGGTAGAAATCATGAAAGCATATAATCGTAATTTAAAAGTAATTGCATTTGATGAGCCTACTGCTAGCCTTTCAGATAGTGAAATAGAAACATTATTTCATATTATTGAAAAGCTTAAAAAAAGAAATGTGATCATTATGTATGTATCACATCGCATGAAAGAGATTTTTCAAATATCAGATGAAGTTGTAGTATTTAAAGACGGAAAATTTATTACGAAGGTAACAACTAATGAAACCAATGAAGATGAGTTGGTAAGACATATGGTTGGAAGAGAATTAGGAGATATATTTAATCAATTAGATAAGAATAAACCAATAACGGAAGAAATATTAAAAGTAAATAACCTAACAAATGAGTATGTGAAAAACGTTTCCTTTGAGTTAAGAAAAGGAGAGGTGCTAGGATTAGCAGGTTTGGTAGGTGCAGGAAGAACGGAATTAGTACGTGCTATATTTGGAGCAGACCCCATTATATCAGGTGAAATTTTTCTAGATGGAGAGAAAGTGAGCATTAAAGAACCAGCACATGCTATTAAAAAAGGTATTGGACTTTGCCCAGAAGATAGAAAAACACAGGGGATTGTTCCTATACTCAGTGTAAAAGACAATATTAGTATGGTTGTTTTGGATAATATGATGAACAAAGGGTTTATAGATTTTGAAGAAGAAAAAAAATTAGCTAGACAAAGTATAGAAAATCTTAAGATCAAGACAGCGTCTATGCATAAAAAAATTGTAGAATTAAGTGGAGGAAATCAACAAAAGGCAATACTGGCAAGATGGCTTGCAGCAAACCCTAAAGTCTTAATATTAGATGAGCCTACAAAAGGAATTGATGTAGGGGCAAAAGCTGAATTTTATAAACTTATTTATGAATGTGCAAAAAAAGGTATTGGTGTAGTGGTCATATCTTCTGAACTTCCAGAAGTAATCGGTCTTTGTGATAGAATACTTGTTATGAAAAATGGAGAAATTTCAGGAGAAGTTATAAGAGATGAAGCCACAGAAGAATTAATTTTAAGCTATGCCATGCTTGGGAAAAAAGCAATATGATTTGGAGGTAATTTTATGACAGACAAAGTAAATGTAATAAAAAATAATCAAAAGGAAAAAGGAGAATCTTTTTTTAAATCCATATTATCTTCAGATAAGATAGGATTAATCATTGCACTGATTGTGATGATGGGAACTTTTTCTATTTTATCTCCTCATTTCTTAACTATGAACAATTTTATCAATATTTTGATAGCAGCATCATTAACAGGATTAGTTGCTGTTGGAGAATCATATCTATTGATTGCAGGTCATGTAGATTTATCGCCAGGCTCTGTAGCTGCATTTGCAGGTGTTTTAGCGTCGATTATATTAGCAAGTGGGATGGGGATGTTTGCAACTTTTCTTATTGTAATCGTAGTATGTGTGCTCATTGGATGGGTGAATGGATTAGCTATTAATAAGATAAATATTGAGCCATTTATTGCTACTTTAGCGAGTATGTCAATTATAAGAGGATTTGCATATATTCTCTGTAATGGAAGACCTGTATTTATTAGTCATGAAACATTTTTAAAAATTGGTGTTGGTAGGATTATGAATGTACCTATACCTGTAATTATATTAGCTACTGCATTTATAATATTCGGAGTTATTCTAAAACATACAAGATTTGGAAGAAATGTATATATTATTGGAGGAAATGCAAAGGCTGCAAGGCTTGCGGGAATTGATGCAAAGAAGGTTACAATAAAGCTATATATGATGAATGCAGCTCTTGCTGGAATTGGTGGTATGCTTTTAGCTTCTAGAATGACTTCTGGTCAACCATCTGCAAGTTTAGGACTTGAGTTTGATGCTATTACTGCTGCTGTACTAGGGGGTATTGCATTTACAGGTGGGGTAGGTACTATGTTTGGTACTGTTCTAGGTGTTATAATTCTCCAAGGATTCAATAATGGATTACTTTTATTAAATGTTCCTTCATTTTGGCAGTATGTTGCAAGAGGATTACTTTTATTTTTAGCATTATCCTTTGATTATCTTCGTAATAAGAAGAGAACAAAAGGGTCAACTCGTTAATTATTTATTATGTGTACAACCTGCTATTTTAGTAGAACCCACATGAAAAGATGGATGGTTATTACTAGCAGGTTAGAAAATAAAAAAGAGGAGGCGTATAAAATGAAAAAGCTATTAGCTATTTTATTGATTACTTTATTGACAATGGGAGTTGTTACAGGATGTGGTAGTGAGAAGGCTGAGGATTCCCAAACTCAGAAAGAAGAAAAGGATGGAAAAATCGTAATTGCAGGAATCTATAAGGCTTTAGATCAAGTATGGTTTATTGATGAAAGTACAGCAGCAAAAGAAGAAGCATTAAAACTTGGTGCAGATGATATGCTACTAATTGATGCAAAAATGAATCCAGATACTTATTTAGCAGCACTTGACAATGTTATTTCTCAAGGCGTAGATGGTATTTTAGTATGTGTACCAGATCAACAATTAAGTAAGGCAACTGTTGATAGAGCTAAAAATGCAGGAATTCCTATTATTGCAGTGGATGATGCATTACAAGATCAAGATGGAAAGCTTTTAGCACCTTGGGTTGGAATTGATTCTTATGATATTGGAAAAACAATAGGAAACTTTATGGTGGATTATGTAAAAGAAAATGAAACCATGGAAGATGTAAATAAAACAGGTGTATTACTATTAACAATGGATACTGTTTCTAGCTGTGTACCAAGAACAAAAGGACAACTTGATGCATGGAATGAAAAGATGCCTGATTTTCCAAAAGAAAATATTTTCACATCAGATTACAATGGAGAAACAGCAAAAGGCTTTGATGCAGCAGCAGCTGTAATTACTGCTAATCCAAATATTAAAACATGGCTTGTAATGGCTCCAAATGATGAAGGTTCGGTAGGGGCTACAAGAGCTTTAGAGCAAGCAGGGTTAGACAAAGAATCAGTAGCTATTGGTTTAGGAGGACACTTATCTAAAGGTGAATTTGAAAGAGAATATTCAGCATTTAAAGCATCTGCTTATATCAATTCTTTTGATGTAGGAAGAACATCAGCAAAAGAAATGATAGAGCATGTAAAAGATGGAAAAGAAATTCCAGAAAGACAAGTTGTAAGTGCTAAGATGGTAACAAAGGAAAATTATAAAGAAATCATGAAAGATGCATTACAATAAATTTTAGCATATTTAAGATGGAATTCATGAGACTTCATGAATTCCTCTTTTAAATAAAAGTGGAATTATATTAAATAATGATGAGTAAAGGGATGTGATCTTTTGAATAGAAAAATAGCACTTGTTACTGGAGCTGCAAAAGGAATTGGGGAGATTATTGCTAAAACTCTAGTTGAGGCGGGTTATGATTTAGGCATTCATTATCATAGCAATAAAGAAAGGGCAGTAAAGCTTTGCAATGAATTAACCCAAAAAGGAGCATGTGTACGAATCTATCAAGCAGATATTAGTAAGGTAGATGAAATCAAAAGGATGTTTGATCAGTTTTATGAAGATTTTGGTGGGATTGATTTAATGGTAAACAACGCAGGAATTAGTAGTGAAGCGTCTTTCTTAGATATAACAGAAGAATTTTTTGATAAGACTTGCAATTTAGATTGGAAGGGAACTTTCTTTTGTGCCCAACTAGCAGCAAAAAATATGGTTGAAAAGAAAAATAAAGGGGTTATTATTAATATTGCCTCAAATCAAGCAGAAGGATGTTGGCCCAATGCTACTGTATATGCTGGATGTAAAGGGGCTGTAGTAAAATTTACGAAGAATAGTGCTATGGAATTAGCGAAATATGGAATACGCGTGGTAGCCATTGCACCAGGATACACAGAAATTTTTTGGAATAAAGACAGCCACATTTATGATGCTATAGATAAATTGCCTTTAAAACGATTTGCAGATAGAAAGGAAATAGCAGATGCGGTAGTCTATTTAGCATCCGATGCAGCGGGATATATAACAGGAACTTGCTTAACAATAGATGGAGGGGCTACTCTACCTGTTGTGGCATGTAATGAATTTGTCAAATAAAAACATATAAGTGAGGAGATTAGTTTGGCTGAGAGAATATTTTATAATGATATATTAAAAGGTGATAATGGTGCATTAAAAAGAGCCTTGTATAAATCTATGGGTTTTGATGATGAAGGCTTAAAAAAACCCATCATTGCAGTGGTTAATTCATATACAAATGCAACACCAGGACATTTTAATTTAAAAGAATTAGCCGAATATGTAAAGGCAGGAATTGTAGAAGCTGGGGGTACTCCTATGGAGTTTGGAACTATTGCACCTTGTGATGGGATTGCTGAAGGACATGAGGGGATGAGATACATCCTTCCAGCAAGAGATTTAATTGCTTCATCTATTGAAGTAATGATGCGTGCACATAAATTTGATGGCATGGTATTATTAGGTTCTTGTGACAAGATTGTTCCTGGAATGCTCATGGCAGCAGCAAGATTAGACATACCGGCAATATTCTTAAATGGAGGACCTATGTATCCTGCTTGCTATAAGGGAAAACACTATGATGGTAACATTGTAACAGAAGCCATAGGATGGAAGCAAAGAGGAGAAATTGATGAAGAGGAATTTATTAAAATAGAGAACTTAGCAGAACCAGGGCCTGGTTCATGTACAATGCTAGGGACAGCTAATACCATGTGTGGATTAGCAGAAGCTATAGGATTATCTTTACCTGGAAGTTCAACCATTCCTGCTATAGCAAAAGAAAGAAGGATTGTAGCTACTGAAACAGGACGAAAGATTTTAGAATTGGTAAGGGAGAAGATTACTGCTAGACAAATTATTAATAGAGAATCTATTGAAAATGCCATTATGGTTTTATTGGCAATGGGAGGTTCTACCAATGGTATTATGCACTTGCAGGCCATTCATGATGAAGCGGGATTAGGATATTTACCCCTTTCTGTTTTTGATGAGTATAGTAAAAAAATTCCTCATATTGCTTCTATTTATCCTGCATCTGAATACGATATGATTGATTTTCATGAAGCAGGAGGAATTAGTGGAATTTTATATGAATTAAGAGAGCTTTTAAATACAGAAGTAATGACTGCAACAGGAGAACTTCTTTCTAAGGAGTTTAAAAACTTAAAGGAAACAACTAGAAAAGAAATCATAAAATCTATCAAAGAACCTTTCAATAAAGAAAGTGGTGTGGCTGTTCTTCAAGGAAATATTGCGAAAGAAGGTTGTGTGATTAAACCGGCTGCTGTTCCTACAGACTTATATTCGTTTAAAGGAAAAGCAGTAGTTTTTAATAGTGAGCAGGAAGCTATTGATAGAATTTTAGATAATGAAATAGGTAAAGGAAGTGTTTTAGTACTTAGGTATGAAGGTCCAAAGGGAGGACCGGGAATGCCTGAAATGTATAAACCTATGAAGTGCCTTGAAGGAATGGGACTTGCAGATTCATGTGCTTTAATTACAGATGGTAGATTTTCAGGGTCTAATAGAGGTCTTTTTGTAGGACACATTTCTCCAGAAGCTTATGAAGGCGGTATGATTGCCCTTGTAGAAGATGGAGATGAAATAGAAATTGACATTCCAAGTAGAAGGATCACACTTCATGTAGGAGAAGAAATACTAGAAAAAAGAAAAGAAGGCTTTAAGCCATTAAAGAAAGAAGTTAAAAATGGTTATCTCAATACCTACAGGAAATTAAGTAGCTCAGCTGCAAGAGGTGCTATTGTAAAATAAAAAATTTAAGAGGTGGAGGTATGAAACCGAAAGCTGAATTGATCTACCCTGCAAAGAGTTTATTAGGGGAAGGACCCTATTGGGATGAAGCTTTAAAAAAACTTGTATGGGTAGATATTGAAGGATGTAGTATCAATCTTTTAGATCCACGAAAAAAAGAAAATGAAAAAATAGATATTCATAAAAGGATAGGATGTATTGTACCTAGGGAAAAAGGTGGTGCAGTAATTGCCTTAGAAGATGGACTTTATTTTTTTGATTATCAAACAAAAGAAGTAAATTTTATAGATGATCCTGAGAAACATATATTAGCAAACCGATTCAATGATGGAAAATGTGATAGTGCAGGAAGACTTTGGGTAGGTACCATGGCAAAAAATCAACAAGATGAAAAGGCCTATGGAGCAGGAAATCTTTATAGAATGGATAAAAATTTACAAATAAAGAGAATGATAAAAGATGTTACCATTTCTAATGGAATTGGATGGAGTCCGAATAATAAAGAAATGTATTATGTGGATACGATAACCCATCAATTGGTTACTTATGAATATGATTTGAAAAATGGAGAAATTTCAAATCCGAAAACAACTATATGTATTTCTGAAGAAGATGGCGTACCAGATGGGATTTGTGTAGATGCACAAGGGATGATTTGGATTGCCCATTGGGGAGGGGCTAAGGTTTCTAGATGGAATCCAAAGGATGGAAAATGTATAGAACAATATGAAATACCTACTCCTCTTGTTACATCTTGTGCCTTTGGAGGAGAAAATTATAATGAGTTGTTTATTACTACCGCTAGTGTTGGATTAGAAGAAAATATATATGCAGGTGGAATTTATAGAATAAAGCTAAAGTACGTCAACGGGTTACCAGTATGTTCATTTAAAGGATAAAAATATTTTAATAGGAGTGATCTTATGAAATTATGGAATAATGATGATGAGTTATTTGCACTCATGAGAAAAGAATTGTTTTCAGCAGTAATAGGAGATATTATGGATAAAATGGGATACTTTCATCAGTTCCTGCCTCCTCAAATTCAACCCCTAAGAGATGATATGGTCGTTGTAGGAAGAGCTATGACAGTTTTAGAAGCAGATACATTTGAGGAACTTTCTATCAATTCAAAAAATCCATTGATGGGAAAGCCTTTTGGATTGATGTTAGAAGCTTTGGATGATTTAAAGAAAAATGAAATATATATATGCACAGGTTCTTCACCAAGATATGCATTGTGGGGAGAATTAATGAGTACAAGAGCAAAGCTATTAGGAGCAGTAGGTGCTGTTGTAGATGGATATTCAAGAGATACAAAAGGAATTCTTGAATTAGATTTTCCAACCTTTTCATATGGAAGATATGCACAAGATCAAGGACCAAGAGGAAAAGTAATTGATTTTAGAGTACCTATAGAAATAGATGGAGTAAAGATCCAAGATGGAGATATTCTATTTGGTGATCTTGATGGGGTTTGTGTTATTCCAAAGGAAATAGAAGAAGAGGTAGTGCTAAAAGCCTTAGAAAAAGCAACAGGAGAAAAGACAGTAGCTGAAGCCATTGCAAATGGAATGGGTGCTAAAGAAGCTTTTGATAAATATGGAATTATGTAGATGAAAAGAAATGTAATCAATGATGGATTAGAAAATATTATGATTATATAAGGAATAAAGGCTGAAACATTAAAATTATTTATATGCAAGATATGTAAGAGAAGTGGATGTTTTAATCCCTTCTCTTTATATATTAATAAGGAAAATATCGTTCTTGAGAATAAGAGGGGGAAGGGTATAAACTACAAAAAATGATTTTGTTAATTGTTAAAATGGGGGAATCTATATGAGGATTTTAAAAAAGTCTTTTGGTAGGCTAAAAAGTGGTGAGGAAGTAATTAAATACAGTTTAATAAATAGGAACAACTTTACAGTCAATATATTAAATTATGGTGGAATTATAACAGAAATTTTTACGCCAGATGAAGAGGGGAATTTTGAAAATATTGTACTAGGTTTTGATAATTTGAGAGATTATGAAGAAAAATCACCTTACTTTGGAAGTATTGTTGGGAGAGTGGCAGGTAGGATTTCAAACGCTAAATTTAGAATAGCTGAAAATGAATATAACCTTACAAAAAACAATGGAAAGCATCATTTACATGGCGGTAATATAGGTTTAGATAAGGTGATATGGCAGGTTGAAGAAATCTTTGAAGAGGAATGTATTGGTCTTAGTATGTCTTATCTAAGTAGAGATGGAGAAGAAGGATACCCAGGAAATTTAAATATTGAAATTTCTTATCTTCTGAATAGTAATAATGAGTTAGAGATTCAACAACGTGCTATCAGTGATAAAAAAACAATTGTAAATATGACAAACCACACCTATTTCAATCTTTGCGGAAATCTAAAAGAAGATATACTCAATCATACATTGACCATCAATGGAGATCAAGTAGCTTTTGTAGATAGGGAAATAATTCCTACAGGAGAACTTAGAAATATTGAAAATAGTGTTTTTGATTTCAGAAAAGGTAAAAAGATTGGAAAGGATTTATATAGAAAAGATGATCAATTAATAAAATGCAAAGGCTTTGATCATCCATTTGTATTAAATCATGCTAGAAAATTTGCAGTAAAGTTGGAAGATGAAAAAAGTGGAAGAGTCATGGAAGTGAGAACGGATCAGCCAGTAGTCGTTTTATATACAGGAAATTATATTGGGCAAGAGTTGATGTTAAATGGAAAAATAAAATCAAAAGATTATATGGGAGTATGTCTTGAGACACAAGATTATCCAGATGCAATAAATCAACATAATTTTCCAACTAGAATATATGATGCTGGTGAAATATATAAAGCTTATACCCAATTTAAGTTTTATACAAAATAGTAATGAGTAGAATTGGACTTGTCCACTTATAAAATTTTGGATTCAGTTGTATACGACCTACATATATACTAAAAGAAGCTGATTCAGAAAAGCAAGAAGAATTCAAAAAAACATTTAAAAAAGTAAAAAAATAGGTTAATGAATGATGAGATTGATTGTATTTTGTTTCAAGATGAAGCTATGATTTGAGAGTATCAAGATACTGGTAGAACATGGTTCCTTAAAGTTCAATAGAGGAGTATTCCTACTTATAGCAAACACACTTCTTTTAGGATTTGACCAAAATATATGTTATACTACTATATAGAAAAAATGAGAGTTAGGGGTGTAGTAAGGGCATGTTTGATAAAGTATTGCTTTCAGAAAAAGTAGCAAATAATGTTAAAAATTTAATTATAGATAATGAACTTCAACCTGGAGATAAACTGCCAAATGAAATTCAATTGTCAAAAATATTAAATGTAAGTAGATCCACAGTGAGAGAAGCCATTAAGATATTGGTATCTAGAAATATATTAGAAATCAAAAGAGGGAAGGGTACCTTTGTCTGTGAAAAACCAGGAATTGCCACAGATCCTTTAGGAGTTACCTTTATGAATAAAAAGGATTTATTATTATATCTATTTGAAACTCGACTGATTATTGAACCAGAGATTGCAGCGTTAGCGGCGAAAAGAGCTACAGAAAAAAATGTAAAAGCTTTAGAAGAGGCATTTGCAAAAATGAAAAAGGATATTTTAGAAGGAAAAGATCATACAGAAACAGATATGGATTTTCACAATATTATTGCAAAAAGCAGTCAAAATCCAATTATCAAAAGAATTGTTCCTATCATTAATGATAGTATAAAGGAAGGGTATTTAGAAACGAAAGATATTCCTGAAAGTGGAGAGAAGGTTATTAGTTATCATGAAAAGGTATTAGAGGCTATAAAAAATAAAGATGAAAAAGCTGCTAGACAACATATGAAAGAACATGTTGAAAATGGTATGCAAGAAATAAGAAAAAAATAAACTGTCAGAGAAGGCAGTTTTTTTTTTTGAAATTTTTTAGTAAAAATAGATGACGCTAAAATAACTGAAGGATAGGAAAATAAAAGGATGAAGAAGATCCCCTAGGAAAACGTTATACAAAATTTATAAATACTTTTAAATTATCTATTGACTTTTTTGAGAAGGGATATATAATGTAGATATAAGACATCAGACAACGGACAATTCGAAACCGTTTTAGGGGGAGAAAAATATGAAAAGAATGGAAACTATTCGAAAAATTTCAGAAAGTGGTGTAGTTGCTGTAATAAGAGCAGAATCAAAAGAAGAAGGTATGAAAATTATTGAAGCAGTAAAAAAAGGTGGTATTAAAGCATTAGAGATTACTATGACTGTACCTGGTGCTGTAGAAATTATCAAAGAACTATCAGAAGTTTATAAAGATGAAGATGTAATTATTGGAGCTGGAACAGTACTTGATCCTGAAACAGCTAGAGCGTGTATTTTAGCTGGAGCAAAGTATATTGTAAGTCCAAGCTTAAATGTTGAAACGATAAAATTATGTAATAGATATAGAATTCCTGCTATGCCAGGAGTAATGACCATTACAGAAGCTCTTTCTGGAATGGAAGCTGGAGCTGAAATCATCAAAGTATTCCCTGGAAGTGCTTATGGACCATCTATCATTAAAGCATTCAAAGGTCCTGTTCCACAAGGAAACTTCATGCCAACAGGTGGTGTGAATTTACAAAATGCAGCAGAGTGGATTAAAGCAGGAGCGGTTGCAATAGGAACTGGTGGAGATTTAACAAAGGGCGCTAAAACAGGAGATTATGATTTAGTAACGGAAACGGCTAAAAAATTTGTAGAAGCAGTAAAAAATGCTAGAGCTTAAGGAGGAATAAAAATGGCTAAAGTTGTAACTATGGGAGAAATTATGCTTAGACTTTCTACTCCAGGGTATGAAAGATTTATACAAGCAAAATCTTTTGATGTAGTTTATGGTGGAGGAGAAGCAAATGTTGCTGTATCTCTTGCAAACTATGGACATGATGCATATTTTGTAAGTAAATTACCAGAAAACCCAATTGGACAAAGTGCAGTAAACCATTTAAGAAGATTCGGTGTAAACACTGATTATATAGCAAAAGGTGGAGAAAGAGTAGGAATCTACTACTTAGAGACAGGTGCATCTATGAGACCTTCTAAGGTTGTATATGATAGAGCAAATTCAGCTATTGCAGAAGCGACTGCAAAAGACTTTGATTTTGATGCAATCTTTAAAGATGCAGAGTGGTTCCATTTCTCAGGAATTACGCCAGCACTTAGTGAGGAAGCAGCTGTTCTTACTGAAGAAGCATTAAAGGCTGCAAAAAGAAACAATGTTACTGTAAGTGTTGACTTAAACTATAGAAAAAAATTATGGACACCAGAAAGAGCAAAAGAAGTAATGAGTAATCTTATGCAATATGTTGATGTATGCATTGGAAATGAAGAAGATGCAGAAAAGGTATTAGGATTTAAGCCAGGAGAGACAGATGTAACAACTGGAGAACTTGAGCTTGAAGGATACAAAGATATCTTTAAACAAATGAAAGATCAATTTGGATTCAAATATGTTGTAACAACACTAAGAGAAAGCTATTCAGCATCTGATAATGGTTGGTCAGCATTAATTTATGATGGTAATGAATTCTATCATTCTAAAAAATACAATGTAAGAATTGTTGATAGAGTAGGTGGTGGAGACTCTTTTGCTGGAGGTTTAATCTATGGATTATTATCTCCTGAAAAAGACTTCAAACAAGCTCTTGAATTTGCAGTTGGTGCATCAGCACTAAAACATACAATTTGTGGAGACTTTAACCTTGTATCTGTTGATGAAGTAGAAACATTGATTCAAGGAGATGCATCAGGAAGAGTACAAAGATAATTTTGGTCATATGCCTCACAACTTAATATAAACAAACAGCATTTGCCTTTCGGTAGATGCTGTTTGTTTATTATAGTTTTTTATTAAAGAATTAAATGTTTTGTGTTTAAATTCTGAAATTTTAATATTGATATTTGTGAAAAATCATGTATAATTAACGTGTAAGACATCGGACAACTAAAAAAATAATGTAATTTATTTTTCAATAAAAAGGATTGGATGGTGAAATATGGGTATGGAAGTAATAACTTTTGGAGAAAGTATGGTTCTTTTTAATCCAGATACAAAGGGTCCATTAAGATATGTGCACAGTTTCGGTAAATCCATAGGAGGTGCTGAGTCAAATGTAGCTATAGCTCTAGCTAGATTAGGTCATAATGTAGGATGGTTTTCAAGAGTTGGTAATGATGAATTTGGTAGATATATTAAATCTGTTATAAGAGGCGAAGGAGTAGATGTTTCAAGAATAGTTGAAGATCATGAAAAGAGTACAGGATTACTCTTTAAAGAACGATTTGCTCATGCAGACCCTAATATTTATTATTATAGAAAAAATTCTGCAACTACAAATCTTACAATAGATGATTTGGATGCTGAGTATATAAAAAAAACTAAAATATTGCATATTACAGGAATTACCCTAGCCCTATCAAAAAGTGCACGAGAAACCATTTGCAAAGCTGTAGAAATAGCAAAAGAGGCGAATGTATTAATATCATTTGATCCAAATATAAGACTGAAATTATGGTCTATAGAAGAAGCACGTTCTATACTTTTAGATATTGCAAAAAAAGCAGATATTATTTTTCCAGGTATTGATGAAGGAAAAATGTTATTAGGAACTGATGACCATGAAAAAATTGCAAAACAATTTTTAGAGATGGGTTGTAAAATAGTAGCTGTGAAGCTTGGTAAAGAAGGCTGTTATGTTTGTAATGAAAATGAAAGACGTTTTGTAAAAGGATATGTTGTCGAAAAATTTGAAGATACAGTTGGTGCAGGAGATGGATATGCAGCAGGCTTTTTATCAGGAATATTAAAAAAACTGAGTTTGAAAGAATGCGCAGAACTTGCAAATGGCGTAGGGGCTATGGCAACATTGGTAAGAGGAGATATGGAAGGTTTCCCAACTCACTCTCAAATTATGGAATTTATAGGAAAAGAAAAATATATTGATCGGTAGGAGGAAAAAAAGTATGCTAACAATGGAGCACATATAAATATCCTTCATTGTATTCAAAGACCAGAACCTTTGTATTAAATAGAATAATGTTTATGAGTAAAGCCCTCCAATGAAATGATGGAGGGTTTTATTAATGGATTTCCTTAAGTTCGTTTACAAGCACATTTTTTTCACCAGCTATAGTTCGTACATATGCGGTTTGCGTATGGGGATCTAATTTTTCGATCCAGATAGATTCTCCATTATGAAATACAGTGATACTTTTTGCAGAATTAAATATTTCTTGTGCTCTTTGAAAGTTCATAAATCATCTCTCCTTATTCAATTGAATATTAGTTTATCTATGTTCATGTCTTGTTATAGTTTTCCAATGGTAAGAAGCTTATATACATAGTTCAATGAAAAAAGGATATAAAAATAAGTTTACAAATGAAATACTTACAAATGTGGTATAATATCTCATAGTTTAAAGGAAAGGAAGAAAAGAGATGATTCGTGTAAACGAGATAAAATTAACATTAGATGAAGATCAAAACCTTTTAAAAGAAAAAATATCAAAAAAATTAAGAATAAAGCCTGAGGAAATTATTGATTACAAAATATATAGAGAATCAATAGATGCTAGAAGAAATACTATTTCCTTTGTGTATAGTATTGATGTAAAAGTAAAAAATGAAGACAAGGTATTAAAGAAAAATAAAAATGTGAAAAAGAGTCCTAAACTTGTCTATGAGGATGTACCTTCAGGAAATAAAAAACTTGAGAATCGACCTATTATAGTTGGGATGGGTCCTGCTGGTATGTTTGCAGGATTAATCCTTACGCAAAGAGGATATAGCCCCATAATCTTAGAAAGAGGACAAGATGTAGATACAAGAAGCAAGGATGTAGAAGAGTTTTGGAAGAGTGGAAAACTAGAGATAGGGTCAAATGTTCAGTTTGGAGAAGGGGGAGCAGGAACCTTTTCTGATGGAAAATTAACTACAAGAATAAAGGATATAAGATGTAGAAAAATATTAGATGAATTTGTAAGATTAGGAGCACCAGAAGAAATTCTTTATGCACAAAAGCCTCATATTGGAACAGATGTTTTGAAAAATGTGGTGAAAAATGTAAGAAAAGCCATTGAAGATTTAGGAGGAGAAGTTAGATTTAATAGTAAAGTAACAGATTTTTTCATAGAAAATGGGAAAATTAAGGGGTTAGAGATTAATGAAAATACTACAATAGAAACAAAGGAAGTAATCCTAGGAATTGGTCATAGTGCAAGAGATACGTATGAGGTTTTACATGAAAGAGGGATACAAATTAGACAAAAGCCTTTTTCTATTGGTGTAAGAATAGAACATCCACAAGGAATTATCAATAAGGCTCAATACAAACAATTTGCTGAGCATAAAAGACTAGGGGCTGCTGATTATAGATTAACTTATCAAAGCAAAAAAGATAGAGCTGTTTATACATTTTGCATGTGTCCTGGAGGAATGGTTGTTGCAGCAGCATCAGAAGAAAATATAGTTGTAACGAATGGCATGAGCGAATATAAAAGAGATCAAGAAAATGCTAATAGTGCATTGTTGGTACAGGTGAATACAGAGGATTTTGAAAGTGATCATCCACTAGCAGGTGTAGCTTTTCAGCGAAAATGGGAGAAATCGGCTTTTCTAGAAGGAGGAAGTAATTACTTTGCCCCAGCTCAATTAGTAGGAGATTTTTTAAATGATATATCATCGAAAGAATTAGGGAAAGTAAAGCCTTCGTATTTACCAGGAGTAAAAATGACAGATCTTAAAAAATGTCTTCCTGATTTTGTAATAGAGGCGATGAAGGAAGCAATTGTTGAGATGGATAAAAAATTAAAAGGCTTTGCCATAGAGGATGCAGTTATGACAGGGGTAGAGACAAGGAGTTCTGCACCTATTCGAATAGAAAGAAATCCAGAAACTATGGAAAGTGTCAATGTAGAAGGATTATATCCTGCTGGTGAAGGTGCAGGATATGCAGGAGGAATCATTTCTGCTGCAGTAGATGGGATTAAAGCAGCAGAACGTATTATAGAGAAATATATGCCTATTGTATAAGAATAACCAGCATTTTGCTGGTTATTTTAGTATATAGATAATCCTGTTGTATTTTAGGAGCGGAATCTTATATTTTAAACTTTACAAAATATTCAGAAAATGATATAATAGTCTTGCTACAGTTGTGCTAAACAATCAAATCGTTAGGTTTGTATGCTTCAAGCAACAGAAGGAACACAAGTTTAAGAAAACTTTCCTTCAAGTTTTTGTCTAATCAAGACATTCCTTTTCTGTATGATTATTCTTTCTTAGAATGTACTCGATGATTTGCTTATATTTTAAAAATTACCTTATGGGAAATACCATAAAACTAAATAAATAGCTAGTGCTGAAATCATTTTTTAGCATGCATGAGGAGCATATGTATTTAAATGCGTGTTTGGAAGTGTTAATTTTTTCACTCTTTCTATGTGTAAAATATTTACAATTAAAACATTTTGTTACAAATTAGTGTTGAGATCAGACAGTAACCCTTGTCTAAGTTTTCCAGGGTTGGTTTTGTTGGATAAAATACGAAAATATTAACAACATAATAAAATTTTTTAGGAATTATAAAATGAATAGGAGGCGGTTGCGTGAAAGAAAAACTACTGAAAAAACTTAAATTTGCTGTTATTGGTGCAGGGCATGGAGGACAAGGAATTGCTGGATACTTAGCTTATAAGGGGTATCAAGTGAACTTATATAATCGTAGTATTGAAAAAATAAAAGAAATTAAAAAGGGGGGGTATATTGACCTTATAGGGGATATTGTTGGTCGTGGAAGATTAAATTTAGTTACGAATAATATTGAAAAGGTGATAAAGAATGTAGATGTAATTATGGTTGTATTACCTGCTAGTGCACATAAATTTATTGCAAAGCAGATCGCTCCCTTTGTGACTCAAGAACAGTATATTGTATTAAATCCTGGAAGAACAGGAGGAGCATTAGAGTTTAAAAATATTATAGGAAGGTATAACCCATTGAAGGAAGTGTGCATTGTGGAAGCACAAACCCTCCTTTTTGCATGTAGAGCACAAGAAGTAGGAAGGGTTAAAATATTTAGTAAAAAAGAAGAAGTCAAGGTAGCTACTCTTCCGGCTATAAGAAATAATCAGTTTATTCATGCTATCCATGAAGTGTTTCCAGAATTTACACTCTCTTCTAATGTATTAGAAACTAGTTTCAATAATGTAGGCGCTCTTCTTCATCCTATTCCAACTATTTTAAATTGTGGAAGAATAGAAAATACAAAAGGGGATTTTAGATATTATATAGATGGGATTACTCCTGCTGTTGCTAAAATTATTGAGCAGGTAGATTATGAAAGAATGCAGGTGGCAAAAACTTTAGGCGTTAGGGTTATGTCATTAAAAGAGTGGTTAGCATATACCTATAATGCTTATGGGAATACGTTATGTGAAGCTTTAAAGAATGCAAAAGGATACTTAGGAATTCAGGCACCTATGAACTTAAATACGAGATATATTCATGAGGATGTACCTCAAAGCTTAGTACCTATTTGGGATATGGCGAATCATTTAAATATACAAACTCCAACCATTGAAGGGATGATTCATTTGGCATCTATTCTTCATGATACAGATTATTATAAAAGTGGGAGAAAGGTAATAGATATGGGACTTGAAGGATTATCTATAAAAGAAATAAAAACCTTTGTAACAAATGGGCAAGTATCAGATACAAGAGGAGTGGTAGCATAATGAAAAAATTTTCAGGGGCAGCTATTGGAAATTGTGTACATGTAGGTGGGGTTGTAAATTTTCTAAGGCTTGCAGAGGAAGAAGGAAATAGTACAGAATTTTTAGGAGCAGCTGTTAAAATAGAAAAATTAATAGATCATATTATAAAAATAAGACCAGATGTAGTAAGTATCGGGTTTCGATTAACTCCTGATGCCGTAAGACCTTTGCTCAATAAACTTGAAAAATATATTGTTGAAGGAAATATAAAAAATATAGAATGGATTTTTGGTGGGACAAAGCCTGTAGCACAAATTGCAAAGGAATATAAATTCTTTTCTAAAATATTTGATGGAACAGAAGATTTAGATGAAGTAATCAATTATTTAAGAGGAAGGAATTTAAAAGAAGCTGTAGGAAATACTCCTCAAAATATCATTGGAAGAATAGAATCTAAGTACCCCTATCCAGTAATTAGACATCATTTTGGATTACCTTCCTTAGAAGATACTTATGAAGGAATTAAAAAAATTTCAGATGCAAAGGTGTTAGACGTAATATCTGTAGGACCTGATCAAAATGCTCAGGAAAACTTTTTTACACAAGAAAAAATGAATCATGATTTAGATGGTGCTGGAGGAGTACCTTTAAGAAGAGTAGAAGATTTTGAAGAATTATATCAATCTTCTAGAAGAGGAAACCATCCCTTATTAAGGTGTTATAGTGGAACAGCAGAGGTATTTCAGTTTGCACAAATGCTGAAAGATACCATTAATAACGCTTGGTGTGCTGTACCTTTATGTTGGTACAATGTATTAGATGGGAGGGGGCAAAGGGAAGTTCTAGATTCTATTATAGAAAGTCAACAATTGATGAAGTGGCATGCTGATAGAAATATACCTATAGAAGTAAATGAAGCCCATCACTGGAGTTTAAGAGATGCCCATGATACTATTGGTGTAGCCATGGCATATTTAGCAGCGTATAATGCAAAAAAAATGGGTGTGAAAAATTATATTGCCCAATATATGTTTAATGTACCTGCCTGCATGCACCACAATATGGATATTGCTAAGATGCTGGCTAAAATAGAACTGATTGAATCTTTAGAAGATGAAAATTTTAAAGCTTATAGACAAGTAAGGGCGGGTCTTGCGAGTTTAAGTGCAGATTTAGATGTGGCAAAGGGACAGCTAGCAGCTTCTACTTATCTTGCTATGAGTATAAAACCTCATATTGTTCATGTAGTAGGATTTAGTGAAGCAGACCATGCAGCAAAACCTGAGGATGTGATTGAAAGCTGTAAAATCGTAAGAGGTGTAATAAGATCTACTCTTCATGGAATAGTAGATATGACAAAGGATCAAGCTGTAATGAATAGAAAAAATGAATTGATAGAGGAAGTGAAAGTATTATTCAATACAATAAAATCATTATATCCTGAAAGTAAAGATCCTTTTAGTGATCCAAAAGTCCTTACAGATATAATCAAGAGAGGTATTATAGATGCTCCTCATTTAAGAGCTAATAAAAGTGCTAAAGGAATTTTAGAGACTAGAATAATAGGTGGTAAATGTATGGCATATTCTAAAAATTTAGGAAGAGTCCTATCCGAAAAAGAGAGACTTACTGAACTTTTAAGTAATGAAATAGATAAAAGCTGTTCTGCATAAAGGTAGTCATTTGACTACCTTTTTCCTTTAAGAACATGTTGAATCTCTTCTATTTTTGAAATCCCTTCTTTATAACCTTTATCTAGTAAATCATTTGCTTTTTTAAAATCCATTGGACTAAAATCCTTCATATTCATATCAATAACAATATCTGCTTTTTTAAGCTCACTGCGAGCAACTTTATTTTGCATGATTAAAAATGATTTTAAGATGACTTCAAAGCTGTTTTTTGGATGCCAGTGATTAAAATCAGGAGATAAGTTAATGGCGATAATTATAGTTGCACCCATTTTTCTTAAAACACTAACAGGAACATTATTGACAACTCCCCCATCTACTAATGTGCGATTATTGAATAAAACCGGATGGAATATGCCTGGAATAGCAGTGGAGGCACGAATAGCAGTAGATATTTTTCCAGATTCGATAACGATTTCGTCCCCTGTAATTAAGTCAGTAGTAATGGCTGAAAAAGGGATTTTTACATCTGAAAATGTTTTGTTTCCAATAAGGTTATATAAGAATTTTTCCATAGGTTCATTCGTTAACAATCCGCCTAAAGGTAAGGAAATACGACATAAATGATTCCAATGAGTACTTGTTGCAAGACTGGAAAGCTTATTAGTAGATGTACCTAGAGCATACAATCCACCGACTAAAGAACCTATACTTGTACCACTTATATAGTTAATAGGAATATTATTTTCTTCTAAAGCTTTGAGAATACCTATATGAGAGATCCCCCATACGGCCCCCCCTCCTAGGGCTAAACCGATAGAAGGAGTAGATTTCTTTTTAAAATTGAGAAGCTTTTTTATAAAACCCATAGGAACGCAACCTTTCTCTAATTCTTAATACTAGTATATGCTATAGGCTAAATTCTTTCTACTATAAAAAATATATTATAATCATACACAATAATGAGCTTACTTGCATAATATGTAATGAAATCATAAAAGCATATGTACTAGCCTTTTGAATGGAGGGGATAAAGTGGAGGAGGTTAATAGAGAAGAATTAACCATAAAGGATTCAGAAATGGAAGTGTTAGATGCAAAAGAGTTAGAGCATGTAGAAAAAACATCTAATAAAGGTTTATCAGAAATCATCACAAGTCTTTTAAGCAATGACAAGATATTACCCATATTGTTGTATGCATTAATTAACAATCAAGAGAAAAAAACGACAAAAGCTTATTGGGGAGATCAATTGAATAATATTGTAGAGAAGGCAGAAAATGTTTTAGATGTTTTGTATGCATTAGATGAATATACGAAGGAGGAACATCAAGATAATATTACTTATAGGCAAGGTCAACCTATGGAATTGTTAGAAGTAATCAGACCCCATGTACATGGTAATGGTAGAGAAAAAATAGATCAGGCTCTTGCAGTAAATGATTGTGTGAGTCGGCTTAAGGGGAATTCTGGAAATGATATGATAGAAGCTTTTGATAATATTACAAACATATTGGAAATACTAGAGATAAAAAAAGGATCTGATATGAGAAAAACTTTAAATAAAGCAAAGGCTATTATAGAAATTATGAGAAGGTAAAAGTTTCTGCTATGCAGGAACTTTTTTCTTGATGGATTTAGGGAACACTATTTATAAATTAGTTGTTTGTAAGTTTTTTTCAAATTTATATTGACAGTATAGGAAAAATACACTAAAATATAATCATACCCCCTAGGGAGGGGGTTGAAATAAAAGGAGGTATATATATGAATATAAAAGTTACAGATAAAGCGCAAGAAATGATTAAAAAGCAATTAAAGGATCAAGAATCCGAGAATTCGTTTTTAAGAATATATATTAAAGGCTTTGGATGAGGTGGTCCAACATTTGGAATAGCCCTGGAAGGGTTAAAAGATGATGAAAAAGATTATTTTGAAGAAACAAATGAACTAAAGATGATTGTAGAGAAAGATTTATTAGATCAATTTAAAAATTTCAAAGTAGATTATTCTGATGGCTGGTTTTCTAAAGGATTTAAAATTACTGCTGGTATAGGCGGTTCTGGTTGCTAGAAAGGAGAATCAAATGGCTGTAAAAAAATCACACCAATCATGGTCATGGATTTTAATGGTTTTATTTATTACCCTATCCATTATTGATATACGTTTTGGATTATTAGGATTTGTTTGTATGGGTGCTCCGATTTACCATGCATTACGAGGAGAAGGAAAAATCCATTGTTCAAAATATTGTCCGAGGGGATCTATATTAGGTAAATTCTTACAAAATATAAGCTTAAATAATCAATTGCCAAAAGCTTTCAGAGGAAGAAAAGCGAAAAATATATTATTGAGCATAATGATGATTATGTTTACCATATCTTTGTATCATGCATTTCATCAACCTAATGTTATAAAGGCTGTAGCCTTTGCTGTTTTCAGATTAATGATGGTATCCTTTGTATTAGGGATTGTAATGGGAGTGATTTTTAAACCAAGAAGCTGGTGTCAAGTGTGTCCTATGGGGCATGGAACAGCTCTTATTAAAGAATCCCAAGATAAAAAAGCACCAAAAAAAGTTAAATGATGAGCTTGATTTTTTGAATGAAGGAGTAGTATAGTGGGTATAGAATGATTAGATGTTAAATGATGAGGGAGGAATTTTATATGAATAAAAATGTAGTTGTTTACTCAAGCAGTACATGTGTGTATTGTAAGGATGCAAAGGATTATCTTCAATCATTAGGGGTTGAATATACAGAAAAAAATGTTTCTACAGATATGGTAGCTAGGAAGGAATTAATCCAAAAAGGATTCATGGGTGTACCTGTGATCATGGTAGGGGAAGAAACTATTCAAGGATTTGATAAAGACAAAATTGATGAATTATTAAAATAAAAAACATGTTGCGATAAAAGATCGCAACATGTTTTTTACGCTTGTTTGAGCGCTCTACAGAAGTTCGTCTTTTGTAAATAAGATTCCATGCTTTAGATGATCTAGGTGTTTTAGTAAATAATCGTGGATTATCTTTATTAACGGTATGAAAAGTACGACCATACTTAGCCTTTGAACTAGTTTTTTTACAAGACCAGATTTTTTGATAGGTTCTTTCTCACCTTTCTTAGGTTTTTTCTTTTTCTTCTTCTTATGTTTGTGCTTAATGCTAGGTTTGATATTAGGACTTTGATTGCCCCAAAGTCGTTTGAAGAAGTAATAGAATGTTCCTACTCCTGGAACATCATTAGGGTTAAATCCACTAAGGATCGCGTATAAGGGAACACGATAAAGCATATCTACCCAATCGGTAATACTAAGGGTGGGGTTAGTTAATAAACATAATAAATAAGAGCGTAACATAGAAGCTGGGTCACGTGGTGCAGGACCTTTATTAGAGTAAGAGCCAAAGAGCCAAGTCGTAACGTAAGAAAGATCAGTAATCCATAATTTATGGATTACTGTCCAATCTTTATTTACAAGGGTAAGAATACCTCCAGAGTAATGCTCTTTAAGTATAGATAATACAAAGTCTTGGTAGGATTCATGCGAAATAATTACAGGTTTCACTTACATCACCTCAATCACAGATAGTAAAGGAATTAGTCCGTTCACTGTGATTATTAGGAATGTTTTGAAAAGGCAAGTGTTTTTTATGAATTTAGTAACATTTTTTTAGTGTAGAATTTCCAATTTTATTATAAAAAAAGCGAAATACCTTCTATCAAAAGTAGGAGGATTAGAATAAACGTGTTTTAAGGAAAACCTTGAAACATCTCACTCGGATAATTCCGAGAGACTATTCAAAAATAAGGAGGGGTTAGAAATGGCAGCAGAAAAAATAAAAATGTTTTTTGAAAAATTAAACGAAAATGAAGAATTATTGAATGATGAACTTGAAAATGTATCAGGTGGAGGTTCAAACGTACAACTTACTTACATTAATAAATCGATGAATAAAGACCTTCCGAAGATTTTTGTATTCACTAAAAATGAGGTACCTACCTTTGATGCTCTAAAAGAGGGGGTAGCCTGGAAAGTTATTGAGGATGTAGGTAGAGAATCTAGTTGTGATTTTGTTTTTCCAATTGAGACGGAAGTTAGAGCATCTTGGAATGGTGGAAACTGCAACACGATTTTGGAAAGTGATATTGGCAAAAGCTATACTGCTTCGAAAAATTCCATAGGCATAATATTAAAACGATAAGCCTTTAGGAAAATAAAAAAGGCACTTCATGAGACTTCTAAAATGGACAAGTTTATAGTTTTTTCAAGAGGAGGAAGATTAATGCTTAGTTTTAATAAAATATTTAAAAAGATCATTATTGTACTATGTATTTTTATAATAACTTTCGGAGGTATTTCTGGATGTGGCAAAAATACAAATGAAGTGAATGTTGAAACAACAAAAAAAGAAATAAATGAAAATGCTCAAATAGATTACAGTAAATATTTAGGTTCGTGGATGGTAGAGGATGAAGATACAAAACTTGTTAGTTCTTTAGTTGGGATCTTTGGAGGAACGACTCTTGAAATTGAAGAGATCAAAGATGGTAAGATAAAAGGTGCTTTATATACAATCCAAGGAAGTCCATCAAATAGGACAGCAGATATAAGTTTTGAAGCATCTATTGAAGATAAAGTTTTTGAAACTGATTTTATAGATACATGGGAAAATGAAGGAAATGCAAAATTCATATTAAAGGATGAAGAAATAGTAGCACAAATAGAAATGACAAAACCTAGTGAGATAGCTATGTGGGGAATACAGCAAGGAGAACTTGTATTTAAGAAAGAAAAAAATACACAGGTTTTAGATTTAAAAGAAGACGAAAAAGAATATATGGAAATTTATATTTCTAATTATATAAATGCAGGAGTTAAGCCCTTTGAAGAAGGAAACATATCAGATGAAGAGCTTATAGGGTTTGGACTTAGGTATCAATATTTAAATAATTATGAAAGCTTTAAAACTACAGAAGATATGATGTATATAATTATACCTAAAGAATCTGTACAAATGGCAGTAGATAATTTCTTTGGACAGGAAATAAAAAATCATAAATCCATTAGGGAAAACAATATCATTTATGATAATGAAAATTATAAGCTACCACTTGCAGATGGCATGGCTCCATATGGAAAAATTGAAAAAATCATAGAGTGTCCTGAAAATATATATTATGTTCAAATGACATTAAACTACCCCAATTTTGAAACCGGAGAAGATGAAATTGATTCTATGCTCCTTATTAAATTGAAAAAGATAGAAGAAGATGGAGGTCATTATTTATTAAAGGAATACAAAGAAATCGCTAAATTTTGATTCTTTAAAAGGTTTTAGGACTAGATATTTGAAATTCTCAAAGAAATGAAAAATGTTTCAAATGATATGATGAAACAATTAAATGAAGGAGAAATAAGTGATGATCAATTAGAAGCTGTAGCGGGTGGTGGCAAAGATTTCTGGTTGGCAATGTATGCGACGGCAATTGGTTGTGTTGCATCTTTGATTCAGAGAATATTTGCGCCTTGTGTTATGGATTATTATGACCTTGAACATAAAAGCAAGAAATAAATTTGATAAAAAATGCTATGATTATAAAAAAATCGTAGCATTTTCTTTATTTTGTTTAAAATACATGCAAATTGCTAACAATTATATAGGAGATGAAAGATAGAAAGGAAAGATATATATGAAAATAGGTATACCTAGAGGCTTGTTGTATTACTATTATTATCCACTTTGGACAACATTTTTTGAAGTTTTAGGAGCAGAAGTAATATTATCTGAAAAAACTAATAAACAAATTGTAGATAATGGTGTAAAAAATACAGTTGATGATGCATGTTTGCCTATAAAAGTATATCACGGGCATGTAATAGATCTAAAAGATAAGGTTGATCTTGTTTTTGTACCTAAAATGATGAGTGTTCATAAAGATGAATACATCTGTCCTAAATTTTGCGGTTTACCAGAGATGGTGAAAAGTAGTATAAAGGATTTGCCTAATATGATTGATATAACAATAGATTTTCATAAATCAAAGAAGAACTTGTCAAGAACTGTGAATGAAATGGGGAGTTATATCACAAAGGATAGAAACAAAATTGATTTTGCATTTGAAAAAGCCTTAAAAGAACATGAAAATTATAAAGCTAAAATAAAAAGTGGTATGTTACCTATTGATGTAGAGGAACATAAAATTTTAAAAAATATAAATTCGTATAAAGAAAAGGCTCAAATACTTTTAATAGGTCATCCTTACAATATTTATGATGCTTATCTTAGCATGAATATCATTGAGAAATTAAGAAAATATGATTTAGATGTAATCACTCAAGATAGTTTTGATGCAAAGGTAATAAATAAAAAAGCAGCTATTATGGATAAGAAAATGTTTTGGAGCTTTGGAAGAAAATTATTAGGGTCAGCCTTTTATGGTATGGAACAAAAAAATATTCAAGGGATTATTTATCTATCAAGTTTTGGATGTGGGATAGATTCTGTTATAGCAGATATTATTGAGCGTAGAATAAGACGAAATTCAGATAAACCATTTATTCTTTTAACGATTGATGAACATACAGGAGAAGCTGGAATTAACACAAGGATTGAAGCTTTTGTAGATATGATTAAATGGAGGGGAAAAAATGAAAATAACTTTTCCACACATGGGAAATACTTATCTGCCCATTAAAGCTATGTTTGATGATTTGGGGGTTGAGTTTATAGTACCTCCTAAGAATAGCAAAAAAACTTTAGAAATAGGAACAAAATATTCGCCAGAGCTTATATGTCTACCTATGAAAATAAATCTAGGTAATTACATAGAAAGTATTGAAAAAGGTGCAGACACTATTATTGTGACAGGAAGTTGTGGACCTTGTAGATATGGATATTTTGTAGAGGTAGAAAAAGAGATTTTAAAGGATTTAGGATATGATGTTGAATTTGTTGTACTAGAAGCACCCGATGGAAATATGAAAGAATTTTTAAAGCGTGTAAGTAAGGTTGCTAATACAAAAAATATGTTTAAGATAACGAATAGCTTAAAGAATGGTATACGAGTACTAAAGAAATTAAATAAGTTTGAAGAGTATGTATTGAGACTTCGTCCCTATGAAAAATATAGAGGTGAGATTGACAAACTATACAATAGCCTTATAAAAAGTTTAGAAAAAAGTACTGGAACATATGAGATGATGAAACATATCAATTTGGCACAAAAAGAAATTGTTGAGGTTCCACTAGATCAAAACAGAGATGTTCTAAAAGTTGGGATTGTTGGTGAAATTTATACAGTAATAGAAAATTTTGCAAATATTGATATTGGGAAAAAATTAAATGAACTTGGAGTAGAGGTTCACAAATCTCATACTGCTTTTGGGTGGATTTCTGAACATCTTTTCTATAACAATATAGGGATTACGAAAGAAAAGAACGTATATAAAGCTGCAAATCCATATATGAAAACAATGGTAGGAGGACATGGAAGAGAGACTATTGGAAATACAATTCTTTATGCAAAGGATGGGTATGATGGTGTCGTACAAATAATGCCTTTTACATGCATGCCTGAGATTGTTGCTATGAGTTTATTGCCACAAATACAAAAGGATGAAAATATACCTATTTTAACATTGATTATTGACGAAATGACAGGAGAGGCAGGATATCTTACAAGGCTTGAAGCGTATATTGATCTGTTAAGAAATAGGAGGGGAAAATATAAAAATGAAAAAATGTTATCTTGGCGTTGATATTGGATCAGTAAGTACAAATGTTATTGTCATGGATGAAGACGAAAAGGTATTAGATACATTGTATATAAGGACTCAGGGAAAACCGATAGATACTATTAAAAGTGGTCTTTCGCAAATAAAAAAACGATTAGATGAAAATGTTAAAATCCTTGGAGTCGGTACAACGGGTAGTGGTAGACAGCTTGGTGGGATTATGATAGGAGCAGATGTAATAAAGAATGAAATAACAGCTCATGGAGTTGCTGCACTTCATGAAATACCAGATGTAAATACGATCTTAGAAATAGGAGGACAAGATTCTAAAATCATTCTTCTTCGAGATGGGGTTTTATATGATTTTGCAATGAATACGGTTTGTGCTGCAGGAACAGGATCATTTATAGACAGACAAGCAGAAAGATTAGGTATTCCAATAGAAAAATTTGGAGAATATGCATTAAAATCGAAGGCAACTGTAAGAATTGCAGGAAGATGCGCTGTTTTTGCAGAAACAGACATGATTCACAAACAGCAGCTAGGACACAATCAAGAGGACATAATCAATGGCTTGTGTGAAGCACTTGTAAGAAATTACCTTAATAACTTAGGAAAGGGAAAAGAAATAAAACCCCCTGTAATATTTCAAGGAGGCGTTGCTGCTAATATAGGAATTAAAAGAGCTTTTGAGAAAATATTAGGATGTAAAGTTACAGTGCCTACTCATGCAAATGTAATGGGTGCAATTGGGGCAGCGCTTTTGGCTAAGGAAGAAACTTCTAAATCTGGACAAACTAAGTTTAAGGGATTTGAAGTTGCAGATAGTAACTATAATGTAAAGAGTTTTGAATGTGAACATTGTCCGAATATGTGTGAAGTTGTAGAATTTTATAGAGATAATAAACTAATTGCAAGATGGGGAGATAAATGTGGTCGTTGGAGTAACAATATTAGTGAAAAAAGAGAAAAGGTCGCTCAGTAGATATCTCTATAGATCAGACTATAGAAAATATAAAAAGCTTCAGCTATTGGATGGATACCAAAGGCTGAAGCTTTACTATTAAATTTTGTATTCCGTGATTTCTTCGCAATATTCACATTGATAAGCTAATGTATCTGAAGAGACTAGCTCAAATTCTGGTTTTGCATAATCATCAAAATTTGTAATACATCTTGGATTATGGCAAGAGAATAAGCCTTTTACTTTCTTTGGGATTTCTACTTTCTTTTTTTGTGCTAATTTTCCTTCTTCGATAATATTTACTGTAATATTATGATCAATGAGACCTAAAAAGTCTAAATCAATATCAATATTATTTTCGATTTTGATAATATCTTTTCTTCCCATGGCTTTACTAGGTACGTTCATCAATAATACAACTGGATAGTCTACTTGATCTAACATGAGCTTATTAAATATTTTCAAACCATTTCCAACAGTAATATGATCTATTACAATTCCTTTTTTGATACTTGTAACTTCTAACATGTTAAATCCACCCCCAATAATTTAGTAATGAGTGCCATTCGAATATAAACGCCAAGCTTTGCCTGTTCAAAATATACAGCACGTGGGTCTAGATCTACTTCGTAAGCTATTTCGTTAACTCTAGGAAGTGGATGCATAATAATCATGTCTTTCTTTGCATTTTTAATTTTTGCTAAATCTAAGATATAAGAACCTTTTAGTCTGTTGTAGTCAGCTTCATTGAAGAAACGTTCCTTTTGTATTCTTGTCATATATAGAATATCTATTTCATCAATGACTTCCTCTAAGGTACTTACTTCTTTTAATGTAACGCCATTTCTTAAAAGACTTCTTTTTAATGAATCAGGTAGTGAAAGCTCTTCTGGTGAGATTAAGATAAATTTATTGATGTTGTATCTTGCTAGTGTTCTAATTAAAGAGTGAACCGTTCTTCCAAATTTCAAATCTCCACAAAATGCAATAGTTTGATTTTCAAAAGATCCTTTGTGCATATGAATGGTTAGTAAATCAGTAAGTGTTTGCGTTGGATGCTGATGACCGCCATCTCCTCCATTAATGATAGGAATATCAGAATACTTTGAAGCAAGCTTTGGAGCTCCCTCTTTAGGATGTCTCATAACAGAAATGTCAGCGTAGCTAGAGATTACTCTTATTGTGTCTGCAATGCTTTCTCCCTTTGATACAGAGCTTGTAGCAGCATCGCTAAAGCCTAAGATCTGTCCTCCAAGTCGTAGCATAGCTGATTCGAAGCTTAGTCTTGTTCTCGTACTAGGCTCGTAAAAAAGTGTAGCTAAAATTTTTCCCTTGCAGATTTCTTGATATTTTTCAGGATGTTGATACATTTTCTTTCCAAGTTCTATTAGTTCGTCTAATTCTTTTGTTGTAAAATCCTCAGGGTCAATAAGATGTCTTAATTTATCCATTTTTTTTCCTCCTTTTTGGTCTCTCGGAACCAGATTAAAGGTACTAAAAAAGCCTTTCAACCATAAAGGTAAAAGGCACGATGAACTAGATGATTTACTATAGAATATAGCAAATATAGTTTATGCTTGCCTTTTTAACCTCACAGGGCTAAGTTAAAGGTCTTTTTTTATCTATATCAGACTATCATAGAAGTTTGGTTATGTCAATGATAAAAATAAGAATTAAAAGTAAAAGAAGGAAAATAATTACAATACCAAGAATATTACTTTATGTTACTTTATATTACTGATGGAGGGATTCTTAATGAAAAAGGAAACATTTAATGAACTTCCTATTGAAATACAAGTGAAGAATTTTAATAGAATGGTGAAAGAGCGTAGCATTAGAAAGGTATGTGAGGAACTCAAAATTGGAAAAACCACCATAAGAAATCGTTTTGAAAAAGAAGGATACATATTTAGTAGAGATAAAAATCAATATATGAAAGATGAAGCAATAGAATTAATAAAAGGAAATAAAATAGAAAATGAACAAGAAAAGGTAGAAGAAAAAGTAATAAAAAGTAATATAATTCTTACAAAAGAAAAAACGATTCAATTAGAAGAACTTATTGATATGGTTGATGATTTAAAATCTATGGTTCGTATTTGGAAAAGAGAATCTGAAGGACAGGTCAAGATATTAAAAATAAAAAAATTTAAAGGACAATTATGTGTAAAGAGCATAAAAGTGTATGAAGAGGTACTAGAATCCTTTAATGAGTTTGTAGAAAAACATAGAGAATTTAAGCAGCAGGATATCATCAATCAAGCTTTATGGGAATTTTTACAAAGATATCAATAACTGATATAAATATGAAGGTTGTAGGATCTATTCCTACAACCCCTTAGGATAAATAAGTTGCTAACATAAAGGAATCTACAATCACTTCTGCCATTTTCATTATAAGGCTTAGCCTGATATTATGGATAGAAAAACAGTCTTCCTTATTAAGCTTATCAACAATTCCGACAATAGATAGCTGTCCTACACTAGGAAGTCTTTTTCCCACACCTTTCCCAGGATAAATGGGACCTCTTTTTATATGAATATTACCAATAAGTTTCTCGTTTCCTAAGCAAGCATCTACTGCAATAAAGAATCCATTAGGGTGTTTAGCCTTTATTTTTTTCATAGACTCTTTAAGATTGACTGCGTGAATAGGTTCATCTAAGGTACCATAGACAGGAAATCTAAAATTTTTATTTTGAAGCATTGTACCAACTAAAGGACCTAAAGCATCACCAATACAGCGATCTGTTCCGATACATAGGATAACTGCTTGGTTTGAAATTTTTTCCTTGATTGCTTCCGATAATATATCTGAAGCATTTTCGTTTGTATAATGTACTTGTCTTTTATATAGGTATTTATGATAATCGTCCTTCAAAGAGAAAACACCCCCTTATATGAATATATATATGAGAGGGTGAAAAATATGATACAAAAATTATTTTATCCAAATATTTAGCTGTTCTTTATTTTCTAGTGCTGTAAGAATTCGATCTCTTCCATTAGGAATATCTTTATAGATTGTTTCTAAGAGATTTTTCATAAATTGTCTTTGGGTTTTTCCGTTAGCAGGACATGGACTTTTTACAATAGGAAGGTTATGCTTTTTAACAGCAGAAATGATATCTTTTTCTGATGCATAAATAAGGGGGCGAATCATTGTTAGATCCTTTCTATCTAAAAAGGTTACAGGGTCAAAGGTACTGATTCTACTTTCATAAAACATGCTTAAAAATAATGTTTCCACGGCATCATCTCCATGATGTCCTAGTGCAAGCTTTGTTACACCGTGCTCCTTACAAAGAGTATGAAGTCTCCCTCTTCTCATTCTAGCACACATGGCACAAGGATTTTTGTCTTTTCGTTCTTCAAAAACAACCTTTCCAATTTGAGTAGGTTGAATAATGTAGGGAATATTTAAATCATGACATAGCTTTTTTAAAGGAGTAAGATCAAAACCATCAAATCCTAAAGTTAAAGTAAAAGCTTTTAACTCATATTTTACAGGAGAAAAATTTTGAAATAATTTTAAAGCATATAAAAGAGCAGTACTGTCTTTGCCCCCTGAAACACCAACACCTACTACATCTCCATCCTCAATCATATGAAACTGTGCTACAGCTTTTTTTACACATCCTAGTATTTTTTTCATATTCATAAATCCTTTCTTTTACTCATATAAATAAAATTATATAAAAACTCATAGAAAATAAACATTAAATTATTGTTACAAAGAAAATAGGTCTTCATAAAAGGTAGAGCTTACTATATAATAAATGTAGAATATATAAAATAATTAGATAAGGAAGATTTGACGATGCAAATACTTGAATATATATCAAATGAAATAATGATTTTACTAGTAGCAGCAATGCCCTTAATAGAATTAAAAGGAGCCATTCCAATAGCAGTGTCTCAAGGAATAAGTCCACTACATGCTACTATATTAGGATGGATTGGAAGCATGATTCCTGTGCCTTTTTTGTTGCTTTTACTAAAGCCTGTTTTCACAAAAATGAAAAAACATCCCTATTGGAGAAAGCTTGTTGATTGGATTACGAAAAGAACTTTAAGAAAAACAGGGAAAGTGCATAAATATAAGAGCTTAGGACTGTTATTATTTGTAGCTGTACCTCTTCCTACAACAGGTGTGTGGACTGGATCTATTGCAGCATCATTATTTAATATTCCCTTTAAAAATGCATTTGTTGCTATATTTTTAGGAAATACTATTGCAGCAATGATTATTATGACCCTTAGTCATGTGGCTGTAAGTTTGTAAAATGAACAATTTACCAAAATAAAAAAGTTGACATATTTTTTAAATATGATAAAATGGCTTTGATAAAATTAAATATAAATCTTGATGCCTTATCAAGAGTGGAGGAGGGACTAGGCCCTATGATTCCCGGCAACCGGTAGTTTTGCACGGTGCTAAATCCTACAGAATGTATAGTTTCTGGAAGATGAGGACAATGAAAAATCCAACCTCTTCTTTGTAATGAAGAGGTTTTTTTAAAGCATTTTTTAGGAAACAATATAATATAACCAATATTAAGGAGGTAGACAAATGGCAAGAAGATTATTTACTTCAGAATCAGTTACAGAAGGACATCCAGATAAGATATGTGACCAAGTTTCAGATGCAATATTAGATGCAATTTTTGCAAAAGATCCTCATGCTCGTGTTGCAGCAGAAACATCAGTAACAACAGGTCTTGTACTTGTAGCAGGAGAAATCACTACAAATTGTTATGTAGACATTCCAAAGGTAGTAAGAAAAACAATCAAAGAAATTGGATATGATAGAGCTAAATATGGATTTGATTGTGAAACTTGTGCAGTACTTACTTCTATAGACGAGCAATCTTCTGATATTGCTATGGGTGTAGATGAAGCACTAGAAAGCAAAGAAGGAGCAATGCAGGATGATATAGAAGCAATTGGTGCAGGAGACCAGGGAATTATGTTCGGGTTTGCGTGTAATGAAACACCAGAATTGATGCCTATGCCTATTGCTCTTGCTCATAAGCTAGCAAGAAGATTAACAGAAGTTAGAAAAAATGGTACACTAGATTATTTACGTCCAGATGGAAAAACACAGGTTACAGTAGAATATGAAGGAGACAAACCTGTAAGAATAGATACAATTGTTATTTCTACGCAACATTGTCCGGATGTAACAAGAGAACAAATTGAAAAAGACTTAATTGAGCATGTAGTAAAAAATATTGTTCCAGCTGAGTTGTTAGATGAGAATACAAGATACTTAATCAATCCTACTGGTAGATTTGTTATCGGCGGACCACAAGGAGATGCAGGACTTACTGGTAGAAAGATCATTGTAGATACTTATGGTGGTTATGCAAGACATGGTGGTGGTGCATTCTCAGGTAAAGATCCAACAAAGGTTGACCGTTCAGCAGCTTATGCATCAAGATATGTTGCTAAAAATATTGTAGCAGCAGGACTTGCTGATAAATGTGAAATAGAGCTTGCTTATGCAATTGGGGTAGCACAACCTGTATCCATCCTTGTAGAAACATTTGGAACAGGTAAAGTAGCTGAAGAAAAATTAGAAGAGCTTGTAAGAAAGCACTTTGACTTAAGACCAGCAGCAATTATTAGAGACTTAGACTTAAGAAGACCAATCTTTAGACAAACTGCTGCATATGGACATTTTGGTAGAACAGATATTGATCTTCCATGGGAAAAAACAGATAAAGCTGAAATTTTAAGAAAAGAAGCATTAGGTGAATAATAAAGAAGATGAGGTATTTAAAATGCCTCATCTTTTTTTGCATTTTTGAAAGTAAGGAAGTATTCAATAGTTAAAAACAACTAACGTTTAGTCTTCGTATTTTTATAAGAATTTTTAGAGCAGTAAAGAATAGTGAACCAAATGAGGTCTGAAATAGGGGTCGACTAGCCATTAGTTGATTTTTTCTTTTTTGAAAAATATAGACTACACTTGCTATAGACCATGGGACTTTGAGGATCGATCCTCCTATTTGGAGGAAGCTATGGAATATAGAATGAAAGACCTTGTTGACAGATGTAAAGGTGGAGAGCTGAAAGCAAAAGAAGAGATCATTGAAAGACTTAAGCCTTTGATTTTTACATCTATTAAAAAATATTATTTTGGGGAGGAAGAATTTAAAGATTTGTTTCAAGAAGGAGCTTTAAAAATATTGAAAGCAATCAATGCTTTTGATGAAAAAAGAGGAGTGCCTTTTTTAGGTTATATCAAACTTCAGCTTAAATTCTTCTATATGGATAGAAGGAAAAAAGTAAGGAAAGAGCTTTCTCTTAACAATCAAATAGATACAGGAGATGATTTATTATCTTTTATTGATTTAGTAGTAGATGAAACGGCAAATATAGAAGAAAATCTATTGAAATCACAAAATGGCAAGACTTTAGTGAAAGTTCTAAATGTTTTAACATTAAAACAAAAACAGATTATTATTTTATATTATGGAAAAGGATTTACCATGAAACAAATTTCAAAAGCATTAGGGGTACATTATCAGACAGTTGTTAAGACGAAGGAAAGGGCATTAAAGAAAATGAAAAAATATTTTTCTTTATACTAAAATTTTTATTAAAAGATCATCTATAGGTGAAGGGCTATATCTAAATAAAGGAGGTGGAGGGATGGAAGAGCTTACTACTTATGTTGCCAATCTAGGGTTTCCTATTGCTGTTTCTGTATATTTATTGGTTAGGATTGAAGGAAAGCTAGAGAATCTTAGTGTGAGCATCAATGAGTTAACAAAAGTTATTGCTAGCTTGAAATAGCCCTAGCAGACAATAAAGCACTTCTAGAGAGTGTTTTATTGTCTACTTGAAGATTAGCGTATATATTTTTATGTTATAATATACACATATCAAAGCCTTTAGGAGGACATTATGAACGTAGAAATACAAGGTGTTTTATCTGAAATTATTTTCAAAAATGATTCAAATGGGTATACGGTTGCTATTGTTGAAACGGAAGAGGAAGAAATAACAGTAGTAGGATATATGCCCATTGTAAATACAGGAGAAACTTTTTCTTTTTCTGGAAAATGGATCAAACACCCTAAATTTGGGGAGCAACTAGAGATCATATCTTATAAAAGAATCATGCCCAATACATTAGAGGGCATTGAAAAATACTTAGCTTCAGGGGTTATTAAAGGGATTGGAGAAAAAACTGCAAAAAAGATAGTAGAGCAATTTGGAAAAGATACCCTAGAAATGCTTGAGTATACACCTCATTTATTGACAAAGGTAAGTGGCATAGGACAAGCAAAAGCAGAAAAAATAGCCGAGTCCTTTAAAGAACAAAGAGAAATTAGTGAGATCATCCTATTTCTTCAAGAATATGGAGTTACGCCGAAATATGCTATAAAAATTCATAAGAAATATAAAGAAAATACTATTCAATATATACAAGAAAATCCTTATCGACTAGCAGATGATATCTTTGGTATTGGATTTAAAATTGCAGATGCTATTGCAAAAAGAATGGGACTTGACCCAACTTCTCCCTATAGAATTATGTGTGGGATTAAGTATGTCCTTACCCAATATAATTTAGAAGGGCATACCTATACACCGAGAGAAGAATTGATTGAAGAAGGAGCAAAAACATTAGATGTAAAAAAAGAGCTTGTAGAAGATGCACTGACTCAGTTAGCTTTAAATAATGAAATCCATTTAGAAAATTTGGAAGAAAAAATAGTTGTTTTTTCTATGCCTTATTTTTATGCAGAAAGTTATGTTTGTAAAAAGTTAGTTGGAATGGCACAGGTAACCCTTGAACCTATTTCTGATGACGTAGATCAAGAAATAAAAGAAATAGAAGAAAATGAAGAGATTATATTGGCAACAAATCAAAAAGAAGCTGTAAAAGAAGCTTCTAAAAACGGAGTAGTTGTCATTACTGGAGGACCTGGAACAGGAAAAACGACAACGATTAATAGTATTATAAAAATGTTTGAGCGTCATAATCTCAGTATCGCTCTAGCAGCTCCTACAGGAAGAGCAGCAAAAAGAATGAGTGAAGCAACAGGAGGAGAAGCAAAGACCATTCATAGATTACTAGAATATGCTTATATAGATGAAGAAGTTGGCATGAATTTTGGAAAAAATGAAGAGGAACCATTATCTAGTGATGTGGTCATAATAGATGAGATGTCTATGGTTGATATCACTTTGATGAAAGGACTTTTAAGATCATTACTCCCTGGAACAAGGCTTATTTTGGTAGGGGATGTAGATCAGCTTCCATCAGTAGGACCAGGAAATGTATTACGAGATATTATTGATAGTGGTATTATAAAGATTGTAAAGCTTGACAAAATTTTTAGGCAGGCTCAAGAGAGTATGATTATTGTTAATGCACATAGAATTAATAAAGGAGAATATCCATATATCAATAAAAAAGAAAAGGATTTTTATTTTATTAAGAAAAGGAATCCAGAACAGGTTGCAAAGACTATTGAAGAACTATGCAAAGAGAGACTTCCAAAATTCAGCAGCTGTGATCCTATTAAAAATATTCAGGTACTCACTCCTATGAAAAAAGGACAAGTAGGTATGTTTCAGTTAAATAATGCACTACAGGAAATACTAAATCCTCCAAGTTCTAAAAAGGAAGAAAGAAAGATGAAAGATAAGGTTTTTCGTGTAGGAGACAAGATCATGCAGATGAAAAATAACTACAATCTAAAATGGAATACCTTTGATGGAGAAGAAGGGGAAGGGATATTTAACGGAGATTTTGGATATATACAAAATATTGATCAAGAGGAAAAGGAAATGATCGTGTTATTTGATGAGGAAAAATTAGTGACTTATGATTTTTCCCAACTAGATGAATTAGAATTAGCCTATTGTATCACGATACATAAAAGCCAAGGAAGTGAATTTCCTATTGTAGTGATGCCTATCTTTTGGGGTCCTCCCATGCTCCTTACAAGAAACCTTTTATATACAGCTGTTACAAGAGCTAAGGACTTAGTTGTAATGGTAGGACTAGAAGGAAGTCTTAAAAATATGGTAGATAATTATCGTGTGATTCGAAGAAATTCAGGGCTAGGAATAAGACTTAAAAGGTTTTTGACAGAAAAGTTGATTGAATTTTAGTGAGATTAGTACTATTACATGTTACTTTATTTTGATATAATAAAATGTATAAAATAAATGGAACTTGAATAAAAATAGAATAATTTTCATGAAAACTTTGTAAAATAGATAATAAATCTATTTTGCAAGGTTTCTTTATATAGCCTTGTTCATGACAAGGAGTAAATTTGATGAAGTTAGATGCTTATATAGATACTTTTCTTGATTTGATCTATCCTAGGAATATTTATTGTCTCTTATGTAATAAAAGCATTCAAAAAACAGAAAAATATTCTCTATGTAGCTCTTGTAGAGAAAAAATAGAATTTATTAAGGATAAAACCTGTGAAAAATGTGGTAAGCCTTTAGATGATTTTTATATTCTAAAGGAGTGCCCTGATTGCATAAAGACAAAGCATTATTTTACAAAAGGATTTTCTTGTGTTGAATATAATGATCCTATGAAAGAACTTGTACATAAGTTGAAATATAAAAATCAAAGATATGTTGCTTATCATATGGCAGAAATGATGATTGACAAGTTAAAAAGACAAAAAATAGATTTTATAGATTATATTGTTCCTGTACCTATGTATAAGGAAAAAGAAAAAAATCGAGGATTTAATCAATCTTATTTAATCTCTAAATATATAGGGAAAGCTATGAATTGGAAGGTAGAGAAGAAAAATCTTATTAAAATAAAAGATACTAATCCACAAAATCAATTGACAAAGGATGAAAGAAAGGATAATTTAAAAAATGTATTTATGATTCAATCTAAAGAACAATTCAAAGATCAAAATATTCTTTTAGTAGATGATGTATATACAACAGGAAATACAACGGATGCTTGTAGCAAAGAAATAAAAAAATCAGATCCTAAAAATATATGGGTCATTTCCTTTGCTACAGGGAAAAATATATAAAATTTAATGAATTTGAGGGGGAGAATATATGGCTGAACTTAGAAATTGCAAAGAATGTGGAAGGGTATTTCAATACACAGGAATCAGTAAAATTTGTGCTAGATGTCAGAAAAAAGGAGAAAATGATTTCAATATTGTTAGAGAATATATCTATGAAAATCCAGGAGCTACTATTACAGAAGTAGCAGAAGAAACGGGTGTAGATGAAGATAAAATTCTTCGTTTTCTAAGGGAAGGAAGACTTGAAATAGTAGGAGAAAATTCTGCATTGATTCTTGAATGTGAACGTTGTGGGAAGGGAATTCGAACAGGAAGGTTTTGTGATGAATGTGCCCAAGAATTACAAAAAGGATTAAAGGATGGCTTTGAAAAAACTATGAAAAAGAAAGAAAGACCTGAAAAACAAAGAGAAAAAATGTTCACAGCAGAAAGGAAAAAAAGAAGATAAATTTTATAAAAATGATAAACATTAGCCTCATTTTTGCCGATACTAAGATAAGATCATTCGGTAGAAGTGGGGTGTTTTTATGAAAATTAGTAATAATCAAAATATACAAAAAATATTAAAGACTTATAGAAAGAGCACAAAAAATGTAGAGAAAACAAACAGATTAAAGCAAAAGGAAGATCAAATCCAAATATCTGAAAATGCAAGGGAATATCAAATAGCTTTAGGTGAATATAAAAAGCTTCCAGAGGTAAGAAAAGAAAAACTAGAAAAAATCAAACAACAAATGAGTTTAGAGAACTATAACCCGTCTGCAGAGGAAGTTGTAGAGGGGATGTTTGATAGGAAAATTTAAAAATTTTGAAGGTAAAATTACCTTCAATTTTTTAAATCTCTGTTTAAGGAGGAAAATAAATGTCCAAATCTACTGAACAACTGATTCTTGCCTTAAGTAAAGAGTATGAAATTTATCAGGATTATTTAAATTTAGCTAAGAAGAAAAAAGCAGTTATTATTGAAGGTAATGTAAAGGAACTTGAGAAGATTACACAGCAAGAACAAGATAGTATTAGAAATATAGGTAAAATTGACCAAATACGGACGGCTATTGTGGGCAACTTATTACATGAATTAAATATAGAATATGTTGAAAATATTATGGAGTTAGCTAATTACCTAGATAGTTCATATAGGGAGAAGGTTGTAACTTTAAAGAATCGGTTGGGAAATTTATTAAGAGAAATACAGCATATAAGTGAATTAAATAGTAAATTAATTCATCAATCATTAGATTATATAGAATTTAATATGAATATGGTAACAAGTTTAAATACAGAAGGTAGTACTTATGGAGATCAAGCTACTGAAAAGGATATGAAAAAAAAATCAAGTATTTTTGATGCAAAAGTTTAAGGAGGATAAAAATGAGTGGAAGTTTTTTTGGTCTTAATATAGCAAGATCAGGACTTTTTGCAAGTCAAAGGGCGTTGAATGTTACAGGACACAATATAGCAAATGTAAACACACCAGGGTATTCTAGACAAAGAGTTGAAATAGCTCCATCAAATCCAATGGCTTTGCCTGGCGGAGAAGGAATGATGGGAACGGGAGTAGATACACTTCATATAAAAAATATTCGAGATGACTTTTTAGACATAAAATATAGAGATGAAAATGAGGCATATGGTGAGTGGACTACAAGGGCTGATGCTTTGAAAAATTTAGAAGCTATCTTCGGAGAACCATCAGAATCTGGCATTCGAAAAGTTATGAATGATTATTTCGTATCATTAGAAAAATTAAGTACAGGTGCAGAGAACTTAACTACAAGAGCTACTGTGAGAGAATCTGGGATTAAGCTTGCTCAAATGGTGAATCAATTAGGATATCAATTAGAAAAAGTACAAGAAGACTTGGATTTTAATGTGAAAACCACAGTGGATCAAATTAATGGCTATGCAGATCAAGTAGCAAAATTAAATGAGCAGATTAGCCGTTTTGAATTAGATGGCAGTCGTGCAAATGATTTAAGAGATCAAAGGAATTTAGTTTTAGATAAATTATCTGAATTAGTAAAAATAGATACTTTTGAAGAAAAAAGTGGAAAAATCAGAGTAATGGTAGATGGAAATCAATTAGTATCCAAAACGGGTGCTTCCCATTTGAAAATACAACAAAGGGAACCAGGACAGAAAAAGAATAATTCAGACGTAGAACAACTTTGTGATGTGATTTGGGAAGATGGTGCAAGTTTTACTCCTAGAGGTGGAAAAATAAAAGGATACATAGATGCAAGAGATAATATTAGCGGAGACGAAAAAGGAATTCCTTATTATGTAGACAAATTAAATGATTTTGCAAAGACTTTTGTTGTACAAACCAATCTAATTCATAGAGAAGGTTATGGGTTAAATGGACAACATGGAGTAGATTTCTTTCAGATGGATGGAGAAATAAAAGATATTACCAATAATGCAAAGTTTAAGGCACTTATAGATCAACATGGAGAGCAAGAAGCTATAAGAATGATTGAAGGAGCTAAATCTTCAGATTTAGGGACACCTCCTTTTGAATTTACAGCAGATGCTATTCCTTCTTACAATGAAATGTCTGTAGTAAAAATTGTTGAAGATGGTACTGAAAAATATTATATTACCTCTAAAATTACTGCCAAATCTATGGGGATATCTGATGCAGTAGAGAAGGATTTAAATGCTATTGCTGCAAGCAGTACTCATGCAGGACTTCCGGGAAGTGGAGATAATGCACTGAAGATGAATCAGCTTAAAAACAAAGCAGATATGTATGGATGGGGAAAGCCAGAAGATTTTATGAAATCTTTGATTTCAAACTTAGGAGTAGATAGTCAACATGCAAAGAACGTATCAAGTAATCAAAAGGTATTATTAGATCAAACAGAAAATAAGAGACAATCTATATCGGGTGTATCATTAGATGAAGAGATGGCAAATTTAGTTAAATTTCAGCATGCCTATCAAGCTAATGCAAGAATGATTACTGTAATAGATGAAATGATTGATACTATTATCAATCGTATGGGGGTATAAAGGTAAAGCATTAAGATTTTGAAATGGAGTGAAAAAAATGCGTATTACAAATACCATGATGACCAATACCATGATGAGAAATATATATAATAACCTAAATAGTATGGCGAAGCTTGATGAACAAATGGCAACAGGGAAAAAAATCAATATGCCTTCAGATGACCCTATTGGTATAGCTCAGGTTTTGAAGCTTTCATCGGATATTTCACATCATGAGCAATACAAAAAAAATGTAGATGAGGCACTTTCGTGGCTTCAAGCAACAGAAACCTCTGTTATGCAGCTAAAGGATGTTATGCAAAAGGTAAGAGAGTTGACGGCGAGAGGCGCTACAGGAACACTTACAGAGGAAGATAAAGTAGCTATACAAAAGGATATTACACAATTAAAGGATCAGGTTGTATCCATTGGAAATACCAATTTTACTGGAAAATATATTTTTGCTGGATATAATACGATGGAAAAACCCTTTGAAATAGAGGAAACGGAAGTAGGAAGTAAGCTTAAATACAACGGAAGAATCCTAAGTCCGGGAGGGGCTGTGGGTGATGATGTAGAAGATACAGACTTTCAAGAATTTTTAGCTAATGTAAATAATAAAGCTCCTACTTATGATCAAATGGCAGATAAGATGAACATAGAGATTGGCACGGGAGATATAATAAATGCGAATTTTAATGGAAGTGAAATTCTGCAAAAAGGTTTTTATGGAACCTTTGAAACACTGACAAAACTAGAAAAAGTTTTAGGTGGAGAAAGTAATTATAAGCAAGGTTTTGTAGACATGCAATATGCTACAGGAAAGATAAGCTATACAGAATTAAATAATAGTAATGGAGATAAAGAACTTAACATAAAAATAGGGAATGATAGCTTTGATTTAAAGCTTCCTTATGAAGAATTAACAGAAAAGAATATTCAAAAGTCTATAGATTCTGTAGAACATCTAAAGAAAAATGGCGTAAAAGTACACTTAGATGAAGAAAATAAAACCATTAGCTTTACAGCAGAGGATGAAATTATAGTAAAGCCCTCTTTAGGAATTTCTATTATAGAAACAAATGATATTAATTATGAAGCTAATGACTTAGATAATAGTAGTAATAGTGGAAAACTTAGAATAAAAATGAATGAAAACACCTATGATTTATCTTTACCTACAAATAATCCGTTAACGCAAATAGATATACAAAATGCTATTGACAGTATTCCAGAGTTAAAGAATAAAAATGTGACCGTAAAAATAGATAATACTAATAAAACTATCAAATTTTCAGCAGATAATGAAAATATTAGAGTAGAAGGTAAGTTAGGAAATACAGAAATAATGGCTACAAGTGGTATAGCCAATCAGCAGCTTGCCCCTAATCTTATAGGGGAGAGAATGAAAGGAACTATAGAAACAGATGATGAAAATTATCAGTTTAAATTGAGTATAGATGGTATAGAAGAAACTATTACACTTCCTCAAAATAAAAAATATGAATTAAATACTCAGTTTGGAAAAGATGAATTATTAAAAGATATTCAAGATCAAATTGATGGAAATGTAGCTCTTAAGGGAATGGTGGAAGTCTCTTTTACAGAAGATAAGAGATTAAAATTCACTGGAAACTATCAGGATGCATCCGACAAAGCTTTTGATAGTATAAAAATTAGCAATGTAGAAGACAATAAGTTTTTAACAAAAATAGGCTTTACTAATGATCAGCTTTCAGAAAAAGCTGTAGTAAAAACAGAAGAAATAGATATAAGCAGTATGCTAGAAGATATGGATGAAAATCTAAATAATGTTTTAGCAAAGCTTTCTGAAATCGGTGCAAAAACTAATCGCTTAGAACTTGATAAAAATCGTTTGGATGATAATATTTTAAATTTCAAGGGACTATTATCAAAAACTCAAGATGCAGATATGATGGAAACGATTATGAAATTTAAAACAGCAGAAAATGTTTATCGAACTTCTTTATCAGCAGGTGCAAAGATTATTCAACCAACTCTTATGGATTTTCTGAAATAATGAATTTGTGGAGGTGACAATATGCAGCTTCGTATAACTAGTAAGGTGGCGCAAATAGGCATTAATCGAACACCTGGAAAGCTTGAAATCAATCAATCAAAGCCAGAAATTAATATGAAGACACAGCCTCCTAAAATACAAATTAAATCGGAACAATCTAAGGTTCAAATTGATCAATATCCATGCTTTAAAGAAGAAGGGCAAAAAAATGTTGAGGATCTTATAAAGGATCAGGCAGTCTTTGCTAAGCAAAAGGCACAACAAGGAATTTCACGTATTGTCAGGCAAGGAAATCAAATGGCTGCTATAGAAAATAAAAGAGATGTAATTCCCAGCCAAGCAAAAGAAAACGCTCATGATTTATTTAATAAAGAAGCTGATGTAGGTGTTATTCCAAAGAGTAGACCTAAAATAAATTTTGCAGGTGGTAAAGCAGAAACAACAGCTGAATGGGGAAAAGTAAATATTAATGCAAAGGTTAGTAAACCAAATATCAATTATACAAAAGGACAGCTAGAAATTTATCTAAAACAAAAAAACAGTTTAAATATTGAGTGGGTAGGAGAAAAGTTCAACCGTTTAGGTTGAACTTTCAAACTAAAGAGGAGGTTTTTTTTATGATTCTTAATACAAAGCATTTTGGAGAAATAGAAATTGATCAAGAGAAGATTATCATCTTTAAAGACGGTTTGCTTGGATTTGAAAATATAAAAAAATATAGTGTTGTTTTGAATCAAGAAAAGGATATACCTTTTTCTTGGTTACAAGGAGTGGATGATACTAATCTAGCCTTTGTGATTACAAATCCATTTGCCTTTAAAAATGATTATAATTTTGAAATTCCTGAAAATGTGATCAAACAACTAGAGATAGAAAAAGAAGAAGATGTAATGGTGTTTAGTATAGCTGTTATACCAAAAGACATGAAAAAAACAACTATCAACCTACGAGGTCCTTTGGTGATTAATATAAGAAATAAAAAAGGAAAACAAATTGTATTAGATACAGATCAATATCCTTTAAAATATTTCATATTTGAGGAAAAAATAGAAGAGAATATAGGCTAGGAGGGGATAGTATGCTTATACTCAGTAGAAAAAAAGATGAAAGTATTATGATTGATGAAAAGATAGAAATAAAGGTTATTAGCATTGAAGAAGGTAAGGTGAAATTAGGCATATCTGCCCCAAAGCATATAGAGATTCATCGAAAAGAAATATATCTAGAAATCCAAGAAGAAAATAAAAAAGCAATAATAGGAAATATAAATCTTGATGGATTAAGAAGTTTATTGAAGAAATAGATTAAATGATAGGGATAATCTATTAGACTGTATAGAAATTGATTCGTATAGTTTTAAAAAATCAACAGAGAAAAAACAAGATCAATAAAGAGGAATGAACAGTAGAGGAAAACTCTATTGTTTTTTTCACAAAAAAGTAAAAAAAAGTACAAAAAATATTAAAGTAGAGACAATACATGCCGATAATAATAATACAAGCATAAATAATTCTTACATATTGATTGTAAGATGAAAAACTAAATATTTTTACAGCTTATAAGCTTCATGATATCCTAGGCATTATGAAGTTTTATATAAAGATGTGAGAAAGGATGCTCACAAAACAAAAAATCAAGGAGGAATAACTATGAGAATTAATCACAATTTAATGGCGATGAACACGAAACGTCAAATGGGAATCAATCAAGGAAATAGTGCAAAATCAATCGAAAAATTATCATCAGGTCTAAGAATCAACAGAGCTGGAGATGATGCAGCAGGTCTTGCAATCAGTGAAAAAATGAGATCGCAAATTAGAGGTCTTAATCAAGCATCTAGAAATGCGCAAGATGGTATTTCTATGATTCAAACAGCTGAAGGTGCACTTCAAGAAACACAAAACATTCTACAAAGAATGAGAGAACTAGGAGTTCAATCAGCTTCAGATACAAATGTAGATGTTGATCGTGATGCTATCCAAAATGAAATTAACCAGTTATCTTCAGAAATTAACCGTATTGGTAATACAACAGAGTTCAATACAATGACATTATTAGATGGAACACTTGATCGTACAGAAGCTAAAGCAGCAACTGCAGGAGCTGCTAAAGGGAATGTAGTTGTAGGGAAGAATATAAATCTTACAGATAGTCCTATAGCAGGTTCTGTAAAAGCAGGAGATTATGGAGCTACAGGAAATGTATCAAAAAATGCTTCAGCAGCTACATTTACTGGAAATGTAGTTATGAATGAATTAAGTGAAATTACTACAGGTAAAAATAATGAATTGAGTATTAAGGTGAATAATCAAGAGCATACTTTAACACTTGCTGCTGAGTCTGCAACAGGAAGTGTTAATCATACTACAGCTGGAGCAGCTGGTATAGTGCTTGGTGATGCTAGTTCTGCAAACAATCTTAAAGTAACAATCAATGGTGTTACAACAGACGACTTTGAAGTTTTTGACGCACAAAATTATGATGGTTCAGCAGGTAAAACATTAGAAGATGCAAGAGCAAATATGGAAGCTAAATTAAATCAACATGCTGGAATCGGAGACAATAGATTTACGGTAAGCCTCACAGATTCAGGTGCATTTAAAATTCAAAGTGATGCTGACTTTAAAATTGAAGCTGCTTCTAATGATAGTGCTTTAGCATTAGTTAGTGGTGGTACTATGACTTCTGCTGATGATCTAAAAGGTACAACTGCTATAGCACAAGCCTTAAATGACCAATTTGCAGCAAAGGGTATAAATGCAGTAGCAAGCTATGATGAAAATATGAAGCTGAGCATTAGTTCTACTACAACTGGAAATGAAGGATCAGTGGAAATTTTAGGTGGCGGATTTGCTAGCAGCTTCTTAGCTGAAAAATCTGAAAATACTGCAACAATAAAAGAACGAGCAGATATAGATGCAAGTCAAGAGGATCAGGTATCTATTCAGTTAGAAGGAAAAGATGGAAATGTTGAAACCATTACCTTGACAGCAGCAGCACAAGGGGATGGAAATACTGCAACGACCTTTGATAGAGGTGCTGATGCAAATGGAACAGCAGATGGTATTAGAAAAGCACTTGAAAAAGCAATAGAAGCAAATGAAAATCTTAAAGGACGTTATTTAATCAGTGGTGAGGATGCTAAGGTTAGTGTTACAGCAGCCAATGCAGGAGATGGCTATGCTATCGGTAAATTAGAATCAGGAGCTGTTCCTAGAGAAATTAACTTAGATGGTGGTGCAGCATCTGATGCAGCGAATACAACTTATGTTGAAGGAAAAGATATTGGAGACGTTAAAGCACATGGTGATTTAGGCGCTTCTGTAACAGGTAGTGTGACTTTAACAGATAAAGGTCTTGCAGCTAGTAATGTAAAAATTGATGGTTCAAATAATGAGCTTACATTTAATATTGATGGTAGTGCAGATGATACAACAGTTGTTTTAGATGATGCTACTTATGATGGAACAGCTAGAACAAAAGCTACTAGTACGGTTAAATTAACTAATATTGGTAATGGTGATAATTTTAAAGCTGTATTAAAAGGCTTAGACGGAGAAGATGTTACACTTACTCTAACTGCAGATAATACTAAAACAGCAAATACAAAAACTGATTTTATACACACAGGAAATGAAGCAGATAATATTAAAAACTTAAAGGAATCTTTAGAATTAGCAATAGCTGATAATGCTAAGCTTAAAGGTCAGTATGAGGTAACTCTTACAGATAACAATGAATTAACTATTACAGCAACGAAGGCTACTGCTAATCTAGCAGTTGGAGATTTAACAACTGGTACTATAACAGGAGAAGTGCAATCAGCACAATATGCGGGTGCAAAAGGTGCAACAGTAGATACATTGGTAGAAGATATGCAAGCAAAAATTGATGCTGCAGCTTATTCTACAGCAGAAATTGAAGTTACAACTAATACAAATGCTGCTGATCAACTTGTTTTCAGTTTGGAAAAAGCAGATGGTAATGCAGTAGATATTACTTTAACAGGTGCTGCTAATAATAACAAAACAGGTGCGAATGCATTTAACTTTGATAATTCAGTTGCAAGTAAAGCAGGAGATGCATACAATATAGCAACTGCACTGAATGCAGCTATTGAAGATAATGCAGATCTAAAGGGACGTTACGAAGCATATAATGATGGAGCAAAGGTTTATATTAAGGCAACGAATACAGGCGATGGAAATAGTATAGGTGTTAAATCTGGTGGAACTTATGGTACTTTAAGAGTTACTGGTAATAAAGGAGCTATTACTACTACAAATACAGCTGTGGATAGTAGAGATGCTCAAGCAACAGGTACTGCTACAGTGTCTTATGAAAATAGCAAATTAGTAATGACTTCTAATAATACAGAAGCAGGAAGCAAGATTGATATTAAAGGTTCTGCAATAGCTACGCAACTTTTTGGTGAAACTAGTACGAGGATTTCTCAAGAGAGATTAGCTGCTAACAACGAGCTTAGCTTTAAAGTAGATGGCGACAATAAGACAATTGCTATAGCAGAGCAAACTTATCAAGATTTAGACGAGTTTATCAGTGTAAATAAGGATGCTTTCACTGCAGCAGGTGTAACAGCATCAAACGAAGATGGAAAATTAAAATTAACAAGTAATACAACAGGTGTGGATAGTTCCGTTACAGATATTGCTGGTGGAGAATTGGCTAAACAATTAGGCTTAGTTGAAGCAGATGGATCTTCTTTATCAGAAGGTCAGTTTGTACAAGGTGCTGATGGTAACACTACTCTAAATATTACAGTTGATGGAGAAAATGTAAATGCTGAGATTCAAAAAGGTGATTATACAGATGCAAATGTTTTAGCAGCAGCAGTAGAGAGTGCAATCAATAAAGCATTAGATGATTCAGGTAAAGGAACAAAACATGTTACTGTAAGTGCAGAAGATGGTAAATTATCTGTTACAAGTGGTAGCACAGGAGAAGCATCTAAAATTGAGATTGGAAAACATGCTTCTATGGATGCAGCAGGAGTTTTAGGACTTACTGATAATACAGCAACTGTAGGGGAAAAAGAGCAAGAAGGAGAAGATACGAGTGTTAAGTTCCAAATCGGAGCAAATACGTCTCAAAGTATGTCAGTAGCTTTCAATGATATGCGTTCAAATGCATTAAAAGTAACAGGAACTGCAGAAGACGCAGGAAAAACTGTAACATCAAAAGATGGTAAAGCTGTAGCAAGTTATGTAAAAGTTGCTAATGTAACAGATGGTACAGATAACAATTCAACAGAGTATGCACTAGATGTATCAGACCATGATAAAGCAACAGCAGCAGTTAGTATAATCAATGATGCTATTGAAGCTGTATCGGCAGAAAGATCTAAGCTAGGAGCATTCCAAAACAGATTAGAACATACAATCAAGAACTTAGATGCATCTTCAGAGAATTTACAAGCATCAGAAAGCAGAATCAGAGACGTAGATATGGCAAAAGAGATGATGAATTTCCAAAAGAATAACATTTTACAACAAGCTGCACAATCAATGTTAGCACAAGCAAATCAACAACCTCAAGGAGTATTACAGCTCTTAAGATAAGCAGAGAGTCTAAATTTTTAATTTAGTCCGAAGCGCTTACTCAGCGACCGAAGGGAGTCGAGCTTCCCTTAAGAGGAAAACTTTGATTATTTGAATTTATTCAGATGAAAAATTGAGTTTGAGGCAGTTTATAGAAACAGAGGGTCAGAGAGTTTTCTCTCTGACTCTTTTTTAATATACAAATAGAAAGGAGTATATTCCTTGAATAATAAAAAAAGAACTGTATTACAACCTAAATATATGGAAAATTTTAAATGTATAGGAGCAGCTTGTGAAGATAGCTGTTGTATTGGTTGGAGAGTAGAATTAGATAAAAAGACTTATTTAGAATATAAAAAGGCACATGACAAAGAATTAAAACCTATTTTTGATAAAATGGTTAATAGAAAGCATAATCAAAAGAGTGATGGTTTTTATGGAAAAATAAAAATGGAATCAAATGGTAGATGTCCTTTTTTAGATGAAAAAAATTTATGTAAGATTTATCTTCGATTAGGAGAAGAAGCTCTTTCAGATACCTGTACATTTTATCCTAGACTTGTACACAGAGTGGATGGAACCTTTGAGAGAAGTGCTACCATGTCTTGTCCAGAAATAGCAAGATTAGTATTATTGAATCCCGATGGAATCGCTTTTGAAAATATAAAAGAGGATCAGGAGAATAATATCAAAATTGATAAAATATTTGATACAGAAGGACATTTATATATGAATAAACCACAGAGATATTTCTGGGATATTAGAATATTTAGCTTATCTTTGTTACAAAATAGGAAGTACAACTTAGGAGAAAGACTTATTATATTGGGAATTGTATATAAAAAAATAGAAGAATTATGCTTAAATAAATCAGCAAAAGAAATACCTCTTATGCTAGAAAAAATGGGAAGTATGATAGAAAAAGGGGAATTTAAAGAAGAACTAGAAAAAATACCAGTAAACATACAAATACAAATGAGAATAGCAAAAGAATTAACGGATAAAAAAGTATTACAGGGAATAAATAGCAATAGATATCTCCAGTGTCTTAAGGAAACTTTACTTGGTATAAACTATAAGACAGGAGAAAAATTAGAAAATATACTTAAAAAATATGAAGAAAATTATAATGATTATTTAATACCCTATTTAAAGGAAAAAGAATATATTTTAGAAAATTATTTAGTAAATGAGTATTTTAAGGAACTCATGCCTTTTGGTACTTTTAAATCTATGTGGGATTCATATATATTTTTATGTGTACTTTATAGTATGGTGATGTTGCATCTTATAGGTATGGCAGGACATCATAAAGGTCTAAATGATGATTTGACATTAAAAGCAATACAATCTTTTTCAAAAGTAGTGTTACACAATAGCAAGTATATCCAAGGAATTATAAGATTATTAAAAGATAATGGCTATGACAGCTTAGCACATATGTCAATACTTATTAAAGGGAAAAAATGAACATAAAAATAAATTTGTGACAGCTACTTAACTTATTATTAAAATGAACTTATTAATGTTTTGTAAAATTAAGAAATGGAGTAGCGTAATGAATAAACAAGTAGAAGTTGCTTTTAATATATTACAATTATTATCAACGATAGAAGAAGGGATAAATTATATTCAAAAGCAGTTAACAGAATTACGATATGAAGAAGCTTTTGTTTTACTGAAGGACGTTGTAGATGGAATAGCTAGTATAGATAAGACACTTAAACCCATGGAAGTGAAAATAAAAGCATTGCAAGATGAGAAGATCAAAAGGGCAAAAGAAAATTTAAATCAATATATTACAGAAATGGTGATGCTTTATAAATATAAAAGTAAAAATCACGAGGAATTAGAAAAAACATTAAATTTAGTAATAAATACTTTTAATGTGTGGAAAGAAGAAATTGAAATAATAATAAGATGTAAAGTTGCTTCATAAACTTGAGATGTATAGAAATTATGATTGGTACTAATACCCAACAAATTTAGTTGCTTGAAAAAATAAAAAATTTACCCTTTTGAAAAAAATAAGAGGGTATTTTTTTATGATATATATGGCTTTGTGGTATTTTGTATAGAGAGATATTTAATGATCAAATGAATTATGCCGATAAATTAGTAAGAGGATAGAGGCTAACTAATTAAAAAAAGATTCTATAGATAGAGGGAGTTGATACAATGGATATTGCTGCAATGTCAATGATGTTGAACCAAGGAAAGGTACAACAGCAGGCGAGTCTTTCTGTGATGAAAAAGGCGATGGATACATCAGAAAATAATGGTAAAGCTTTAACGGAAATGATTAATACCAGTACAAAGACTATGGAGTTGTCTGTTAATCCTCATTTAGGAGGCAATTTAGATTTGAAATTATAAAAGACCACAAAGGTGGTCTTTTTTACATGAACATATCTAAAAGGATACCTCTTATATCGTCAAGCTTTCTAAGAACGGAGATTCTATCTACTTCTTGTCCTAAAAAGTCTTGTGTAAGAGAAGCCAAATGACGGTCTACTTGTTTTACTTGTGAAAGTACACGATGTCTTCCTCTTCTATCCAAAAAATTTTCTTTTGAAAAGGCGTGAGAATTTTTTACAGCTACATCCATAAATTCAGTTACAAGTTTTTTATAATCAACAAGGTCTTTTATATACAATCGATCTCCAAGCTTTTCAGATTGGTCAACGATTTTATCATATATTTTTTGTAAATGTTCTTTTACATCATCAGATTTGATTTTTTCAAATTTTTCTGCGAAGGTAGTACCTGCTATTTCTTTGTCTTTTTTTATAACAGCAGGTGTTTTTTGCATAGCAGAAAGATTTACTTGATTGATACGATTCAAAGAAGGCACATCCTTTCCTCGAGTAATTCTAATATAGTTATCGGCAGCTTTTGTAGAAATTGTTAATGATATTTTCTAAAGAAAAATAAAAAAACGGTCGAAAAATATGTTAAGAACAATAAAAAAGGTGATGATGAAGTGAAGCTATCGGGGGCAAATGGATTAAAGATACAAAAGACTTATGAGGGAGTTATAAATAAGCCTTTTGATATCAATGGGATTTTACAAGAAAAAGATAGAAATAAAGTAAAAGTAAATGTCGGAAATAAAACAGTTGAAGCTATGTTGAAAAATAAAATTGATGCAAAGGTAGGAGATCATGTTACGATTGATCGATCTCAAATTATTTCTATGAAGATTTGTGAGAAATCGGAAGAGGTAGATGAAAAAAAACAAAAAACTTATGATGATTTGTTAAAATCCTATGGAATCGAGACCAATAAGGAATCTTTGAATGCAGTAGAAGCACTTCAAAAGCATGAGGTTCCATTAAATAAAGAAAATGTGAAGACCCTTATGGCTACAAAAGATTATTTAAATGTGATTCAACAAAATCTAACTTATGATTTTGCAGTAAAGTTGAAGGGAGAAAATATAGATTTAAGTGAAATATCCCTTGATAAGGTAGCAGATAAGATAGAAGACAAAAAGGAAGAAGAAGAAACTTTTTCTTTATTAAAATTTATTAAAAGAAAAAAAGAAATGAAAACAGAGGATGCTGAAAAAATAGCAAAAAAAATATATGGAAGTCGTATGGGAAAAGATATTACGGATATTATCAAGGCTTTATATAAAGAAGAAGCAGCTATTACTAAGAAAAATATAGATGAGATTCATGATGTGTTTTATAAGCTTGGAAAGATTGAAAAAATAGATGATTATACTTTAGTAAAGGTATGTAAGGAAGACTTATTACCTACAATAGAAAATTTGTACAATACAAAATTATATGTGAAAGAAGGCGAGATTCAAGGACATGAAGATTCCCCTTGGATAGCAAATGTTTATGAGGATAGTTTAAATGTACCTAAAACTACAGAAATGGATATAAAAAGACTTGAGGAAAGCATTCGAATAAATTTAGAAAAAATGGATTTACCTATTACAGAGGAAAATATAGAATTAGCAAAAGAATTTATAAGAGATAAAGGTTCTCTTACAAAGGAAAATATAGAAAAAATAATTGATATGAAAAAAGCTATTGATGAGATTATTGAAAAACTAGATATAGAAAAAGTAGCAGAACTGATAAAAAAAGATATACCTATTCAAAAGATAGATATTAGGGAGCTTGTAGATGTTATTGAGAATACAGAAGAGAGTATAGTTTTAGAGGAAGTAAATAAAAATGAAGTAGAGAAGATTTTAAAAAAATTGGATCAGCTAAAAAGTATAAAGGATAAAGATTTAATTAAGTTATTAAAAATGGATGCAGATTTTCAAATCAATAAAATTGAAAAGATTGTATTTGGAGAAGTAAAAGAAGAAAATAGAGAATTTAAAAATTATGCTGATGATAAAAGTCTTTCTGATCAAGCTATTAAAAAAGGATTGAATCGTGTTGGAAGGGTCAGTGAAGTATTTCAAAAGGTAAAGAGTTTAAATTTTAATAGCATTGCGTTTCATTTATCTAAGGGAAGGGATCTTACATTAAACACTATTGGAGAAAATCCATCTTTTTTAGAAGGTCAAGGACCTGTTTCTATAAATCCATCTCAAAAACAACATCTAGAAAATTATATTGTTACTCATGAAAAGGAATTTAAAGGGATACAAACACAGAATACCACTTTATTAGGGGCTGGAAGAGCGCTCCTTCAAAATAGTTTACAACTAAATATACCTAATATGCAGTATGTATTAGAAAGCTATGGGCAGTATAGCCGTATTAGAAAAAATCTATCTACTTCTATGGTGATGGATAGTGTAAAAGAAGGAAAAGATATAGAAGCTATGAGCCTAAAGAAATTAGATGAATATGTATCTGAAAAGACTGTAAAGGCAATGGAAAGAAGTAATGATAGTGGATTAGATAACAAAAATCAGAAACATAATCCGTCTTATTCCTTAACCAAAATGGTGAAAAACATTTCTAGAATAGGGAAAGAAATAGAAGATGTTTTACCACTTCTTATGAAAAATGAAATGGATCTTTCATTAAAAGAAGTAGAAAATGTATCATTATTCTTAAAAAACCAAGAGCAATTAGGACAAAAGATTGGACAATTGATCCAGATGGTGGGAGCAGAGGTTGCACCTGATTTAAAAAGACATGTTTTGAAAATAGAGCGATTATCTAAGGAGATATCTGAAAAATTGAAAGAAGGAATAAAAGCAGATGATTCTTATTATGAACTCGTTAAAAATATTGAAGAAATGGCACAGGATATGTCTTTTTCAGATGAATCAAAAGAGCACATGGAGGATTTAAGACAATCTTTAAGGATTCAAAAGAAATTAAATAGAAAGGATTTATGTAAGCAGTTTCCGGTAGCTATAGGAGAACAATTTAAAAATCTTCAAGTATGGATGCCAAATAAAAATATAAAGGGAATAGATGAATCTTTAAATGTTTTATTAAATCTTGATACCAATAATTTAGGACAAACCCATATAGCATTAAAGATAGAGAAAAAAGAGATCCATTTAACTCTAAGGGTCAAGGAAAAAGAACAAATGAAACAGCTAGAAAAACATGCCATATTCTTAAAAGAAATGCTTCAAGAGGAAGGATATACGTTGAAGAAATTATCTTTTGTGATTTCAGAAGAAGAAAATTTATTAAAAGGAATGGAAGAAGGAAAAGGAAAGGGACTTTTGAATTTTATTATTTAAGAGGAGAATTTTATGAGAAAATTATTTAAAAAAAAAATCACAAAAAAGATGATAAAAAAAGCTTATTCTATAGAATTATATGATTATAATTCTATAGAAGAGACAGAAAAGGACGAATTTCTTGTAGATGAAAATGAACTACCTGAAGAATTTTACAAAATAATGGGGAAACTCCTTGATTTTGTAGAACGAGCAGATCAGGATAAATAAATATTAAAGTTATGTAAAAAAATGGTCGATACAATATTATAATAAAGTGATGGTGTGTAGGGAGGAAAAAATAGATGAGAATTAACCACAATATGGCAGCATTAAATGCGCATAGATTATTAAACATTAATAGCGATAAGACCGCAAGAATATTAGAACAACTATCATCGGGAAAAAGAATTAATAGAGCAGCTGATGATGCAGCGGGAATGGCTATATCAGAAAAAATGGATGCCCAAATAAAGGGATTAAGAATGGCTTCAAGAAATGCTCTAGACGGAGTATCTTTGATCCAAACAGCAGAAGGAGCATTAACAGAGGTACACAATATTTTACAGCGAATGAGAGAGCTTAGTATACAAGGCGCAAATGGCACTTTAAATGATTCGGATCGTACGGCTATTCAAGATGAGATTAATCAGCTGACTTCAGAAATTAATCGGATTGGAAATACTACAGAATTTAACAAACAAGAATTGTTAAAGGGAGATAGTAAAGATCATGAAAGTCAAGTAATACCTGATTATACAAATCTTGAAGGTGGAATTACAAATTATACCAATGCCGAGCAGCACTTTCAGTGGGAAGTAGGTAAACCTGCACAGGCTGGAGATACACTAGAGCTTGATTTAAATGGCGAAAAAATAAAAGTAACCTTTGCAAAGCATAATAATGAAAATAAAAAGCCACTAGAAGTATACAACGTAGATACAACCAAAATACCAAATACGGTAACGGTAAATCTTGATGCTGATCCTGCTAGTGTAGGAGGAAGTGCAAAGGCGCTGAATTCGGCATTATCCGAAGTGATTAGCAAAAATAAAAAATTATCAGGAAATTATTTTGTATCCTTTGATGGATTTGATCAAACAACTATTATTGCTAATGGAGAATTTAAAGGTGAAGATGGTCATATGACAGCGACTAATTATTCAGGAGCAGGTGTTCTTACAACAGAGAGTGGGAAAGAGATAGATGGTATAACAAATCTAGTACCTGCTATGAAAGAATTTGATTTTTCGACTCTAAAGGGACAAGATGGAGAAAAAACGAATGAAAATATAGAAAATCTTGTTGGAAAAGGAATGTCTATTAATGGAAAAGGAATAGAATTTTATGATTCATTAAAGGGGAAATACGAAGGAGATCAAATTGGTGTAGACATTCGTGAAGCTTTAGATACAGTAGATAATGATCAAAAGGTAGGAAATTTGATTGCTTCTATCATCAATCAAGGGGGAGCAAAGCTTGAAGATGTCAAATTAAAAGAAGGAAATAAAGCACCTGAAGCCAAGAATGGCGAAGTAAAAGTCTTATCTGTAGAATCATCTCAAGGTGTAGTTGAGGCAAATGCTACAAGATCATTGAAGGTTAAAGATCCCACAGGAAGTGATTATACAGTTAAAATTGCAGCAAAAACAGATGGAGATTTACATGTGAATGTAGATACGACAAATAAAATTTTGACCATTACTTTAGGAGATGCAGCAGCAAAAAATACAGCTGCTAAAATTCAAGAGGCAGTACAAAAAGAGGGAATCGTAACGGGTACTGATTTTAGAAAATGGGAATTTACAAGTGTAAATGATTGGGATGCAAATGTAGATGGTACAGCTGTTACTACAGGTACAGCGCAATTAAAGGGAAGTATTTCAGGCGTAGCTCCAGCTGCTAGAAATAGTATTGAACATAAAGCTCCAATACCATCAAAGGTTACGTTTGAAGTAGATGGAAAGAAACTTATATTGATCGATAAAAAAGGTAGAAATGGAGCAGTGACAGTTACGCAAGCAGGTGTGGATACGCTAACTGCTACAGAAACAGATGGGAATGTATCTATTGCATTAGCAAAGGTAACACCAGGAAATAATGCTATTGCTGCTATACAAGCACAACTAGGATCAGATTGGGAAGTAAAAGATGGTGGTGTATGGAATGACAATATTACAGGAAAAAAGATTACAACATCTGAAGTAACAATGGCAGGGGGAACAGAAAAAGTAGATGAAGTACTTGGTAAGTATAGCTACACTATAACAGGAAATTTTACTGCTGGAGATAAAATTAATATCGGTGGAGTAGATTTTACAAGTATGGCTACTGGTGCGGTAGCAACAAGCAAACAATTTGATATTGATGCAGGAAGTATGACGAATACATTGAATAGCCTAAAAGCAGCAATTGACGTAGAACCTACTCTTAGCGCACGATTTGATGTAACGGTATCTGGAAATACTATTACTCTTACAGAAAAAGCAGGACAAGCAACAGGCGTGGATCTTACAACACCAACAACCACATCAGTAACAGCTAATGTGACAGGTACTATTGTTAATAGTAGTGTACAAGAGGTAGCTGCAGTTCCAGCTAATGCTACTATTTCTGTAGATGATCAACAATTACAAATTACAGATCCATCAGGAAAAATTGATGAAAAGATAGAGGTATATAGGTCTCCTGATGATCAACTGAGGGTGGAGAGTACTTCTGATGGTAATTTGAAAATATATTTAGCTAACACAACAGCATCAAAAAATAGTGTTGCAAATATACAGAATGCTATTCAAAGCTTAGGGACAGTAAATAATATAGACTTTAGCGCCTTTACATGTACAGATCTTGGAACTTCATGGGGAGGAGTTATAGGGACTACTCTTCCAGCAACAACTCCTCAGCTTACAGGAGGAGAAGAAGAAATTGCTGCACAAAAGGGAGTATATAACTATGAAATTACAAAAGCCTTTGCAAAAGATGAAGCGATTACTATTAATGGTGTAATCTTTAAAGCTGTTGAATCAGGAGCAGACCCAAAAAGAGGAGAATTTAATATAGGGGTTACTATAGAGGAACAAAGAGATAGTTTACAGGCAGCTGTAAGCCAATCTACGCTAGGATCTAAGTATGAGGTATTAAAAACAGAAACAAATATATTAACCCTTAGAGAAAAAAATGTATCAGGAAAAGATCTAGAGGAACCAAAGACTTCTATCCCATCATTAAATACAAAACTTGTGGTAGAAGCAAAAATTGGAGGAGAAGAAAGCAATAAAATTTTAGTAGAAGATGGATTTGATCAGGACTATAAGGTAAATCTTCAAATTGGAGCTAATGCTCACCAAGGATTTGCATTAGCTATTGGTGATATGCGTGGTGTGGACTTAGGTATTTCAGGAAGAGTGGGAGAAGACGGTTTTTCTTCTGTTTTAAATGTAACTGATGGAACTAATGATGTAAAAATAGAAGCAGCCCTTGATATAACCAATCAAGATAATGCTGATTTAGCTATGGAAAGATATCAAGAGGCTATTAATAAAATTTCTCAAATGCGTTCAAGGTTAGGAGCTTATCAAAATCGACTAGAGCATACTATTACAAATATTGATAATACAACAGAAAATCTAACAGCAGCTCTATCGAGGATTCAGGATGTAGATATGGCTCTTGCTATGTCTGAATATACAAAGATGAATATTTTACAACAATCAGGAACTGCTATGCTTGCACAAGCAAATCAAAGACCACAGTCTATACTGCAGCTATTACAGTAGGAGGTTTTAGGTCATGGATAAAAAATATTTAGCAAGCAGAATTGCTACAGCTAGTGATGTAGGGTTAGTGGTTATTCTTTATGAAGGGTTAATAGACAAATTAAAGAGTGGCATTGTATATATTGAGAAAAGAGATGAAGAGGCTTTCAAAAAGACATTAGATAAAGGGAAAAATATATTAGTAGAGCTTGTTGTAACCCTAAGGGGAGATTCGGAGTTTGCAAACAACTTAAGAAGTATATATATCTATATAAACAATTTAATGACACAAGGACTATTAAAAAGAGAAGTAAAGAAATTAGAAGAAGCCATTCAGATCTTGAAGCCATTATATGATGGCTGGAAAGAGCTCGAGCAGAATGAATTTAAAGAAAATAAAAGATCAAGTAGGCCAGAAATCATTACAGGGGCTACTTATGGGAAGACAAATCTTAATGATTATGTAATTAATCATGAAAACAAATGGGGAAGAGGATAATGTATAAGATCAAAAAGATGACTGTTTTCATATAAAGTTTGTAAGATTTTATACCGATAATATATATAAGAATAAGAATAGGATGGTGTATGTTTATGAAAATTGATGGTAGTGCAAATTTTAATCAGCAGTATCAGCCTATGAGTCAAGAAAATGAATCTATGAAAAGAGCGGACATAGGGATGGAATCTATAGATGGAAATCAGAATAAGCAAGAAAATTTTCCAGGGGAAGGACAATTAGTAGAAGCTATTGAAAAATCAAATAAAGATTTTAAAATGGATAATAAAAGTTTACAATTTTCAATTCATGAAAAAACAAAACAAATTATGGTGAAGGTTATTGATAATGATACAGAAGAGGTTGTCCGAGAGATACCATCAGAAAAAATACTAGATATGGTAGCAGCGATGATGGAAAGAACAGGACTATTTTTAGATAAAAAAGCATAATCTTGTCCACGATAAATATGAACAAAAGGACAAAGGGGTGAAAGTATGGATACAACTCGAATTACAGGAATTGCATCTGGTATGGATACAGAGAGTTTGGTAAAGGGATTAATGAAAGCAGAAAGAGCAAAAGTAGATAAACTTTATCAAAGCCAGCAAACTGCATTATGGAAGCAAGAACAGTATAATGAAGCAAATAAAGATTTTGCTAATTTTATATTGGATTCGAAGAAAGATTTAGAACTTTCTAAATCATTATCTAATGGAATGCTGGTTGGAAATAGCATATCTAAATTAAGCTGGGTGAAAAAAGCATCTTCTTCTGATGAAGATATTCTTACTACAAAGGCAAGTGCAGAAGGAATGACAGGGATACATAAGATAAAGGTAAAGGAATTAGCAGAAGGGGTTAGTGCCGTAAGTACAAGCGCTGTGATGAAAGGAGCAGAAATTGCTACAGCAAATACAAAGTTATCAGAAATACAAAATGGCGTCAGTGTAGATAGTCCTTATGTAACTTTTAAAATTTTAGTTGATGGAGAAGAAAAAGATGTAAAGGTTTCATATTCAAAAGATGATACGATTAAGGAGTTAGTAAAAAAAATAAACTATGCAACAACAGATGATGGAGACCCTGATACTAGTGAAACATCATTAGGGATTAAAGCAAATTTTGATAGTACTACAGGACGATTGTTTCTATCTACTAAAAAAACAGGAAGCAAGCAACAGATAAAAATAAGTAAGGATACGGGAAACTTATTTACAGGTGATAATAAATTGCATGTACAAGTGAAACATGCTGATGATAGTATGCATGATTTAGCAATTGATACAGCTGTCACAGGTAAAGATGCAAGCATAGATTTTAATGGAGCTACAAATTTAAAATATGAGTCAAATAATATTAATATCAATGGTATTGAACTAAGCTTGGAGGCTATTGGTGATGCTACTGTAAAAGTAGATACGGATGTAGATAGTGTTTATGAAAAGATTAAAGGCTTTGTAGCTAAGTATAATGAACTTATAGAAAAAATGAATAAAAAAGTATCTGAGAAAAGATATAGAGATTATCAGCCTTTGACAAAAGAACAAAAAGAATCTATGAAAGAAGATGATATCAAGCTTTGGGAACAGAAGGCTAAAAGTGGATTACTTAGAAATGATGAATATATGAATGATATATTGTTGACTGCAAGAACGGGGTTATATGAAGAAGTAGAAGGAGTGACAAGTAAATACAATCAATTGACTAATATTGGCATTACTACAGATACATGGAAATCAAAAGGAAAACTTGTGATTGATGAGAGAAAATTAAAAGAAGCTATTATAGATGATGTAGATGGTACATTAGAACTTTTGTTTAAAAGTCCTTCGAATGAAGAAAAAATATCTATTAGCACAGCACTGAAAGAAGAATGGGAAACAAGTAAAGGGAAAACTTATGAGGAATTTACAGAATCTGAAAAAAAAGAATACAAAATAGCTTACGATAAAAAAATTAGAAGCAATACAGGTTTGGTTAATCGTATGTTTGATGACATGACTCAAGGAATGAAAAAGATTATTGATAAGGCAGGACCTGGAGACGATAAGGAGCTATATCGAAATGTAAAAAGTGATATCCTGATAGATTTTGTTACAGGAGGAAATGGTCGAAAGGGTTCTATCAGTTTATTAGATGAGGATGTTTTAGATTATGATAAGAGAATTAAGAACGAAGAAGACCGATTAACAAGATTAGAACAAGCTTATTGGAAAAAATATACGGCTATGGAGACAGCATTAAGTAAAATGCAATCTCAAAGTTCGTGGTTAGCAGGTCAATCAGGTAGTATGTAGAATACGAAGGAGTGGTATAGTATGGCAATGAGAAATCCTTATAAAAATCCTTATGGAGGGTCGAATCAGTATAAACAAAATAAAGTAATGATGGCATCTCCACAAGAGCTTACTTTAATGTTATATGAGGGAGCTATTAAATTTGTAAAGCAGGGGATTTTATATATAGAACAAAAAAACACCCAAAAATCCCATGAGGTTATTATACGAGCTAGCGATATTATTATAGAACTAAACTCAACCTTAAATATGGAGTATGAAATTTCAAAGGGCCTAAGACCTATCTATGATTTTTTATTAGAAAAATTAACAGAAGCAGACATCAAAAAAGATAAAGTCATTTTAGAGGAAATTTTGCCTTTATTTACAGAATTAAGAGATACTTGGAAAGAAGCTATGGAGCTTGCTAAAAAGAAATAATGAGGCGATTTTATGGAAATAAACCAAATCATTGATATATTAATAGATTTATCTAAAAAAAAGGAAGAGTATTTAAAAAAGCTCTTAACATTAACAAAAAAGCAAGAAGGCTTTATTAGGAATGGAGATTTAGAAAATTTAGCAGTATCTATTAAACAAAAAGAAGAAATCATAAAAGCCATTGATCAAATAGATATAAAGTTTTTAACGAACTATAATGGACTAAAAAATACTTTAGGAGTTAATGCTATAGAAGAAATAGATACAGGCAAATATTATTCTTTAAAGGAATTAAAGCTATATATTAGTAATATTATGATGTTGTTGAAGCAAATGAAGAAGGTAGACCAAACAAATACAGAGCAATTAAAAGTGGATTTTAATAAAGTAAAGCAAGATATGAAAAAATTAAAAGAAAAAAAACAAAAGGAAAAAATGGCATCTAACTATGTGAAAAAATATATAGGTGCGCAGGGTGTATTTATTGATCATAAATAAGCAAAATGCAATATTTTAGTTGTTGATAAAACCACTAAAAACATGTATAATACTAAATACATAGCTTAGGTCTGTGGTTGAAAGTCCATGCCAGTCGCAGGCAAAGGGATCCACGTAAGGTAATCTTAAAAAAGAGAATACTGATCATGGTGCGGCTTAGAAGTAAGACCTGCCAGAAATAATCTGAGAGAGGTAGTAGTGACGGCAACCCCAGAGCGAACCTTCCAGCAGGCGAGTGTGGGGTCAAAGATCAGGTCAGCTAACTATGTATAAAAATCCTTGATAAATATCAAGGGTTTATTTTTTTGCAATTTTACTGGGGATAAGATATTTTGAACAAGATTTTATGAATATGGGAATAAAAATCATAAAAGAAGAATAAGCTGTAAAGAAAATTGTTTGATAAATATGAAAATTCCATCAAATTAAAGAGAGAGGGGAAAAAATGAAAAAGAGATTAGGAATTATATTATTGGTAGGCTTATTAATTTTATCATGTGCTTTGACAGGCTGTGGACAAAAGGAAATAGAGACTAATGAGGAAGGGGTAAAGGAAGAAGCTTCACAAGAGGGTGAAGAGGTTATAAAAATTGGGTGGATTGGTTCTTTAACTGGAGATCAAGCTGTTTGGGGAAATTGTGAATTTAATACGGTAAAAATGCTTGTGGAAGAAACAAATAAAAATGGTGGTTGGCTAGGGAAAAAATTAGAAGCCGTTGGCTATGATACTCGTGGAGATGCTATGGAAGCTGTAAATGCTGTGAGAAGGCTTACAGCACAAGATAAGGTTATTGCAGTACTTGGACCAAATGCAAGTGGGCAGGCAATATCTATATCAGCAGTTCTTGAAGAAATGAAGGTTTCTGATATTGCTACTGTTGCAACGAATCCAAAAGTAACAGTGGATGATAATGGTAATGTAAAGCCTTATAATTTCAGAGTTTGCTTTATTGATCCTTATCAAGGAGCTGTTGCCGCAGGATACGCAGCTGATATATTAGGATTTAAAAAAGCAGCTATCTTATATGATGTTGCAGATGAATATTCTCAAGGGTTAACACAATTTTTCGAAGAAAAATTCAAAGAAAAGGGTGGAGAAATCGTTGCGAAGGAAGGCTTTAAATTTGGTGATGTAGACTTTAGACCTCAACTTAGTAAGATCAAAGAAGCTGAACCTGAGATCATATTTATGCCATATTTTTATAAAGAAGTTGCATTAAGTGCTAATCAAGCAAGAGAATTAGGGATAGATGCAGTTCTTATGGGAGGAGATGGATGGCCTTCGGAACAGCTCCTTCAAATGGCACAAAAATCAATAGAAGGATGTTATTTTGTTAATCATCTAGATTTCGAAGATCCTGATGTACAAGAGTTTAAGGCTATGTATAAGGAAAAATATGATTTACCCGTTGAATTAAATGGATATCTTGTTCATGATGCTTTTAAACTTTTAGCTCATGCAGTTGAGAAAGCCAATAGTACGGATACAGTTAAAATAAGAGAAGCATTAGAAAATGCTCAAATGGTAGGGATAACAGGAAAGATCAACATGGGTAAAGATACCCATAATCCAGAAGGAAAAGATGCAGCTATTATAAAAATAGTAGATGGAAAATACATATTCCAACAAAAATATTCAGCAGAGTAAGTATAAGAGAGGGGTTACCCTCTCTTATTTAAAAAGAAAGGAGGACAATTATGTCTGCTTTTTTTCAACAATTGATTAATGGTTTATCTATAGGAAGTGTTTATGCACTTATGGCAGTAGGGTATTCTCTTGTTTATAGTATTATGAATTTTAGTAATTTTGCCCATGGTGGTGTGATTATGATCGGTGCATATATAGGCTTTTTTTGTATGACAGCTTTTAAGTTTTCTTTTATACCTTCATTTATCTTAGCTGCATTAGGAGCAGGACTATTGGCTGTTTCTTTAGAAAAAGTAGCCTATAGCCCCCTTAGAAAAAGGAATGCACCTTTTTTATATTTTATTATTTCTGCAATGGGAGCTTCTATATTTTTAGAAAATATAGTAATAGCAACTATAGGACCTACCTTTAGAACTTATCCTGAAGTTTTTTCTAAAACACCTATTAGTATAGGAAAAATAGCTATAGGAAGATTAGATATTACTATGTTTATCATATCTGCTATCAGTCTAGGACTTCTCATTTATATCATAGAAGGAACAAAAACAGGGATGGCTATAAGAGCTACCTCTTATAATGCAAAAGCTAGTGCCTTAATGGGGGTAAATACAGATAAAATTATATTTATTGTATTTGGCCTTGGTGGAGTTTTAGCAGGAATTGCTGGCATATTATTTGGGATGAAGTATACGGTTTACCCTCAAATTGGAGCTATTACAATAAAATCATTTATTGCAGCTGTTTTTGGAGGACTTGGAAGCTTAACTGGAGCGGTGATTGGTTCTATTTTATTAGGGCTTATAGAAACCTTCACATCTGGTTATTTATCATCCCAATATAGAGATTTGATAGCATTTGGATTATTGATCTTTATTTTAGTCGTAAGACCTATGGGGATTATGGGTAAAATCACTGAAGATAAGGCATAAGGGGGTGTTAATGTGGATTGGTTTTATATAAAAGGAATATTAATTTTATCAGGGATTAATCTTTTAGCAGTACTGGGGCTTTCTCTTCTGACAGGCTTTACAGGACTCTTTTCCTTTGGTCATGCAGGCTTTATGGCGATAGGTGCTTATTTTACAGCTACCATGACAGTAAAATTTGGGATACCTTTTATACCTGCTTTGATGATTGGTGGACTGGCAGCAGCAATGGTAAGTTTAGTTATTGGAAAGCTTACGTTGAATTTAAAAGGAGATTATTTTTGTATAGCCACCTTGGGCTTTGGGGAAGCCATAAGGCTTATTTTAGATAATGTTCAGTATTTTGGTGGAGCGAGAGGCTGGCCAGGAATCCCACTAGATACAACCCTTATAAACGTTGTAGTGATTAATATTATTGCTATTGTTATTTTAATTCATTTGATCAAATCGAGACATGGGAGAAATATGATGGCAGTAAGGGAAGAGGAGCTGGCATCTCAGATTATAGGGATCAATGTTTTTAAATATAAGATGATATCCCTTGCTATTAGTGCAGCATATGCAGGGGTGGCTGGAGGGCTTTTGGGCCATTATACAGGATTTTTACAGCCTAAGATGTTCCAGCTTATTAAATCTACAGAGCTCACTATTATCGTTATATTTGGAGGCTTAGGAAGCATTTCAGGAAGTGTAATCGGTGCAGTTGTACTCACAGCCCTTCCAGAGCTTTTAAGAACCTTTGCCAAATGGAGATTGGTGGTTTATGGTGCTACCGTTATATTTATTATGATTTCTAGACCTAAAGGACTTATGGGTGGAAAAGAAATAACTTTAACCAATATAAAAAAATTTTTCTCTCGCATATTGAATAAAAATAAATCTTATCACGAGGGGGAAATGTAAATGAAGCTTTTAGAACTTCAAAAGGTGACCAAAAGATTTGGAGGACTTACTGCTGTTGGAGATTTGAGTTTTAGTATTGAAAAGGATACAATCTATGGACTTATAGGACCTAATGGTGCTGGTAAAACAACAGTTTTTAATCTTATTACAGGAATTTACCAATTAAGTGAAGGAAAAATTTTATTTGATGGTAAAAATATAGAAAATTTGAAGCCCTATCAAGTTGCAAATGTGGGGATTACAAGAACCTTTCAAAATATAAGGCTTTTTAAAAATTTATCTACCTATGACAATATCTTAACGGCCTGCCATTTCCATGCAGATTATAATTTACTAGGAGCAATACTCAGAAGTAAATCCTTTAAAAAGGGAGAAAAAGAGCTAGAAAAGCAAGCTAAGGAACTGATGGATATACTAGAGCTTTCTGATCGAAAAGATGTGATTGCTAAGAATTTGCCCTATGGACTTCAAAGAAGGCTTGAAATCGCAAGGGCTTTAGCATTAAAGCCAAAGCTACTACTATTAGATGAACCAGCAGCAGGGATGAATCCTGATGAAACCATAAGACTAATGGAGTTAATTAAAGAAATCAGAGATCGCTTTAAACTGACTATTTTAGTCATAGAACATCATATGGATTTAATCATGGGCATATGTGATCGTATTTCTGTGATTAATTTTGGAAGAAAATTAGCTGAAGGGACAGCAGGAGAAATTCAAGAAAATGCTAAAGTGAAAGAGGCCTATTTAGGAGAGGAGGAAGTGATTTGCTAAAGGTTAAGGACCTAAATGTTTATTATGGAGGGATTCATGCATTAAAGGGCGTAGATATAGAAGTTGAGATGGGGCAAATTGTATCCATAATAGGTTCAAATGGAGCAGGTAAATCTACTCTTCTCAATTCCATATCTGGGGTGGTAAAACCTAAGATGGGTACTATTGAATATAAAGGAAAAGAAATTCCCAAAAGTCCTAATAAGGTAGTGGGTCTTGGAATTTGTCAGGTTCCAGAAGGAAGGCTTATTTTTGCAAATCTCACGGTGAAAGAGAATTTGATGATGGGGACTTATCTAAGAAATGATAAGGAAAATATAAAAATAGATTTAGAAAAGGTGTATGAATTGTTTCCGAGATTAAAGGAAAGATTAACCCAAATGGCGGGAACTTTAAGTGGTGGAGAGCAGCAGATGCTTGCAATGGGGAGAGGGCTTATGAGTAATCCAGATTTAATTTTATTAGATGAGCCATCCTTAGGTCTTGCACCCCTTTTAGTAAAAACTATTTTTGAAATTATAGAAGATATAAAAAAGATGAATAAAACTATACTTTTAGTGGAACAAAATGCATATAAAGCATTATCTATTGCAGATAGGGCTTATGTATTAGAACAAGGAAAGATTATAAAACAAGGAGATGCAAAGAATCTTATAAAAGATCTTACTATTCAAGAAGCCTTTTTAGGAAAAGCAAAGAACTAAGAATGAGAGTAATTTGAATAATTGACGATAAAATCCTTGATAGAAGTATCAAGGATATGTTTTTATCCTATAAAAAAATACAAAAAACTTAGGAATATTTTGATACAAAACTACATATAATAATAAGTTGTAAAAATAAGCTGTTATTTCAAGTTGAAAAAAAGAAAATGAAAAATGTAGAAATATCAATGAATTGTGCATAAATGCATTACAATTTATTCCATGAACCGTCAAAAAAATACTTGTCCACTTAAAATACACAGGGTTTTCCACATGTAGAGATATTGAAAAATGAGTTATCAACAGAGTTATCCACATTATCAACAGGAAAATATTTAACAAAGATTTAACTTGTGGAAAAGCTGTATAAATGAATAATGTTGCATACAATGTATAGCAAAAACAGCTATTCTTTGAAGGAAATACATAGAATGAATGAAATTTTTAGAAAATTCTGTGGATAAGATGGTGGATAATGTTGAAAAGTTCAAAATAAAAAATTTTTAATAGTTGTTTGAGAGATTTCTAAGTGGGTAAAATATAAATATGAAAGTTGTCCAAACTAAAAAGTATTAATTAGAAAAAAATGAAGGAAAAGTACAAGGCTATAGGGAATAATATAGTAAATGAGGTAAAATATTGATAATTATTTTGAGTAGATGATTCTAACTCAATTGATTATATTTGCTGGAAGGAGCTGAAGTATATGATAGTAAAAGTAAGTGGAAAAAATTTAGAGGTTACAGATGCATTAAGGGACATGGTAGATGGAAAATTAGAAAGATTTGAAAAATACTTCAAGGAGGATACAGAGGCTCAAGCAACATTAAGTGTAGAAAAAAGTAGACAAATTATTGAAATTACTATACCCATTAATGGGACTATTCTTAGGGTAGAAGAAGCTACTGAAGATATGTATTCATCAGTAGACAAAGCAATTGATAAATTAAATAAACAGATTCAAAAATATAGAACAAAGCTAGAAAAGAGAAATAAAGGTCATGAGACCATTCGATTTGAAAATATTCCAATCGTAGAAGATGGGCTTAGTGAAGAATCAAAAATTGTAAAAACTAAGAGATTTCCAGTAAAGCCTATGGATGCAGAAGAAGCAGTACTACAAATGGAACTTTTAGGACATAATTTCTTCGTATTTATGAATAGTGATACAGATGATGTAAATGTTGTATATAAAAGAAAAGATGGAAATTATGGGTTGATTGAACCAACCTTTTAAAAAAAGCAGCGAAAGCTGCTTTTTTCTATGTCTCTTTAAATTTTCAAATTTACTCAAGAATTTATTAATAAATATTTGTAAAAATCCTTGTTTTAGATTACTATATGTATATATAAGTAAATAAAAAATGAAAAAGAGTATGAAAAAATTAAACTTTATTAAAAATAGCCTTCTGAGGAGTGGTGTAAATTGTTAATTGAGGGAACCATTGTAGGACTTATTTTGGGAAAAATAAGAGGAGGAAAATTAGAAAATTTGAGGTTTTTGCATGTACGATTATGGCCGTTGATTATACTTTCACTGATGATGCAAATTGCTCTTGTTTTTTCAAAGGAAATTTCTTTATTCATGAAATATGATACATATATTTATGGTTTTTCATTGGTTTTATTAGGGATTGCGTTGGCGATCAATGTAGATAAAAAAGGATTTTGGGCAATACTTATAGGTGTGATACTTAATTTGATCATTATTTTAATGAATGCGACGAAGCAGCCGGCCTTTTTATCTGGATTAAACTTTCGAATAGCTATTCCAAGTAATTATCCTTTATCAAAGGAATTAACAATAGGGGATATATTTGTTAGTTTAGGGATGATTTTGTTTATGCAAGGAGAAATGCTCAGAAGTAGATTTGGGCAAAGACCTACAACCATGATAGAATTTCAATATAAAGGGAAACAATAAGGAAGGACAAAGGTTCTTCCTTTTGTAATAGTTATTTAATTTTGCACGTTTATTTGAATATGTTAAAATGAAAATTAGAGTAATATGGATACGCCGTGTGAGAGGATGGTAAAAATGAAAATTTTAGAGAAAATTTTTGGTAGTTTTAATGATAGAGAAGTAAAAAGGCTTTTTAAGACTGTAAATGAAATAGAAGCTTTAGAAGAAGGTATAAAAAAATTAAGTGATGAAGATTTAAAAGGAAAGACCAATCAGTTTAAGGAGCAAATAAAAAATGGAAAGTCCTTAGATGAAATACTTCCTGAGGCTTTTGCAGTAGTAAGAGAAGCAGCTTGGAGAACGCTAGGCATGAGACACTTTCCAGTACAGCTTTTAGGAGGAATTGTTCTTCATCAAGGAAGAATTGCAGAGATGAAGACAGGAGAAGGAAAAACCCTTGTAGCAACAGCTCCTGTATATTTAAATGCCTTAGAAGGTAAAGGGGTTCATGTTGTAACTGTGAATGATTATTTAGCAAAGCGTGATATGGAATGGATGAGTAAGATCTATAAATTTTTAGGATTATCTGTAGGATGCATTGTTCATGGGATTAGCAATGAAGAAAGAAGAGCAGCATACAATGCAGATATTACATATGGAACGAATAATGAATTTGGATTTGACTATTTAAGAGATAATATGGTTCTTTACAAAGAAGAAATGGTACAAAAACCTTTGAATTTTGCTATCGTGGATGAGGTAGATAGTATTTTAGTAGATGAAGCTAGAACGCCTCTTATTATTTCTGGAGCAGGACAAAAATCAACAAAGCTTTATCAAATTGTAGATGGATTTGTAAGGACATTAAAAAAAGAAGTAGATTATGTAATGGATGAAAAAGCGGGTACAGTAGTTATTACAGATGAGCCAGGTGGTGGAGTTGAAAAGGCTGAAAAGTTTTTTGGACTTGAAAATTTAGCTGATTTAGAAAATATGGAAATTTCCCATCATATCAATCAGGCATTAAGAGCCCACGCCATGATGAAATTAGACAAAGATTATGTTGTAAAGGATGGAGAAATCGTTATTGTTGATGAATTTACAGGAAGATTGATGTTCGGTAGAAGATATAGTAATGGACTTCATCAAGCAATAGAAGCAAAGGAAGGGTTAGAGGTGCAAAGAGAATCAAAGACCTTGGCTACTGTAACCCTTCAAAATTATTTTAGAATGTATAATAAGCTATCAGGTATGACAGGTACGGCAAAAACAGAGGAAGATGAATTTAAGCATATTTACAATATGGATGTTGTTGTTATTCCAACAAATAAGCCTATTCAAAGAAAAGATTTATCAGATTCTATCTATAAAACAGAAGAAGGAAAGTTTAAAGCAGTAATCAACCAGATTGCAGAAAAACATAAAATAGGGCAACCTGTTCTTGTAGGAACTATATCTATAGAAAATTCAGAGCTTTTAAGTACCCTATTAAAAAGAAAAGGAGTTCCTCATGAGGTATTAAATGCCAAGCATCATGAAAGAGAAGCAGAAATCGTATCTCAAGCAGGTAGACTTGGTGCTGTGACTATAGCTACCAATATGGCAGGTCGTGGTACGGATATTGTTTTAGGTGGAAATGCAGAATTTATGGCAAAGAAGGAACTGAAAAAGAGAGGCTATAGTGATTATGCTCTTTCTATGGTTACAAGCTTTGCCCACACGGATGATGAAGAAATTATTGAAGCAAGAAAAGTATACAATGACATTTATAGTGAAATCAAAAAGACAACAGATGCAGAGCGTGAAAAAGTGGTATCTGCAGGAGGTCTTGCTATTTTAGGTACAGAAAGACACGAATCAAGAAGGATTGACAATCAGCTAAGAGGTCGTTCTGGACGTCAGGGAGATCATGGATCTTCTCAGTTCTTCATATCTCTTGAAGATGATTTAATGAGACTATTTGGAAGTGAAAGAATACAAGGGGTTGTAGAAAAACTAGGAATGGAAGATGATGAACCGATTGAAGCTAATATTCTTTCAAAATCTATAGAAGGTGCACAAAAGAGAGTAGAGGGAAGAAACTTCTCTATAAGAAAGCATGTTCTTCAATATGATGATGTAATGAATAAGCAAAGAGAAGTTATGTATAAAGAAAGAAAAAGAGTTCTTGAAGGAGAAAACTTAAGAGAGCATATTATGGGAATGCTTTCAAGCATGGTAGATGGTGTTATTGAGACGTATACAGCTGAAGCAAAATTCCCAGAAGAATGGGATTTAAAAGGAATGGAAGATACTCTTAAAACCATTTTCTTACCTACTGGAAGCCTAGAGTTTGATGATTTAGAGGAAATGACAAAAGAAGACTTAAAAACTAGAATCATGAAAATTGCAGATGAGCTGTATTCACAAAAGGAAGAAGAAGTTGAAGAAGAAAGAATGAGAGAATTAGAAAGAGTAATTCTCCTTCGAATTGTAGATACAAAGTGGATGGATCATATTGATGCAATGGATCAATTAAGACAAGGTATTGGTCTTCGTGCTTATGGACAAGAAGATCCAGTAAGAGCTTATCAAGTAGAAGGCTTTGATATGTTTGAAGCTATGACAGCGAGCATTCAAGAGGATACCTTAAGACATTTATTTAATGTAACTGTTGAAACAGAAACAGAAAGAAAACAGGTTGTAAAGGTAACTGGAACCAGTGGAACAGATGCTCCTACAAAGAAAAGACCTGTTACAAATGAAAATAAAGTTGGAAGAAATGATCCTTGCCCTTGCGGAAGCGGGAAAAAATATAAAAAGTGCTGCGGGAAATAATAAAGAAGGAAGGGATTAGATGATACAGCTAGAGCAGTTAAAGCATGAAATTAGCTTATTAGAAGAAACTTTAGAGGATTTGAGGGTTTCTCTTTGACATTGCTCCTTTAAAATTAGAAGTAGAAGAATTAGAGCTAAAATCAATAGCTCCTGACTTTTGGGATGATCCTCAAGAGGCACAAAAAATCCTTCAAAGAGCAAAAAGATTAAAGGATAAGCTTAAACGCTTTGAGGATATTCAAGAAAAATATGAGGAATTAGGAATATTAGTTGAGATGGCAATAGAAGAAGGCGATGAGTCTGTAGAAAAAGAAGCAAAAGAGGAACTTGAAATCCTGAAGGAAGATATAGATGCTTTAAGAATAGAAACACTATTATGTGGGGAATATGATAAAAATAGTGCGATTATTTCGATCCATTCAGGGGCTGGTGGACTGGATGCACAGGATTGGGCTGAAATGCTTCTTAGAATGTATACGAGATGGGCTGATAAAAAAGGCTATAGGGTAAAAACATTAGACATTCTACCAGATACAGAAGCAGGAATAAAGAATGTAACTTTACTCATAGAAGGAGAAAATGCTTACGGATATCTAAAAAGTGAAAAGGGTGTTCATCGTATTGTAAGGATATCACCTTTTGACCCATCAGGAAAAAGACATACCTCCTTTGCATCTCTTGATGTAATGCCAGAGCTTGATGAGGATATAGAAGTGGATATTAATACAAATGACTTAAGAATAGATACTTATCGTGCTAGTGGTGCTGGTGGACAGCATGTCAATAAAACAGATTCAGCTATTCGAATTACCCATATTCCTACAGGAATTGTAGTCCAATGTCAAAATGAGCGTTCTCAGCATAGCAATCGTGAAACAGCTATGAAGATGCTTATGAGTAAGCTTATAGAATTAAAAGAAAGAGAACATAAGGATAAAATCGAGGACTTACAGGGCGATTATAGTCAGATTGCCTGGGGAAGTCAAATAAGATCTTATGTATTTCACCCCTACAATATGGTAAAAGATCATAGAACAGGTGCAGAAGTAGGAAACGTTCAAGCTGTTATGGATGGGGAAATTGATTTATTTATGAATGAATATTTGAAAAGAGTATAGATGGATAGGAAAAGGCGTAAATTTATTTACGTCTTTTCTTTATCCTTGCAGATAAGTTTTTACAGCTATATAATAAAATAGTAAATATTACAAAATCTTTGGCAAAAATGATTTTTCCCAGGAAATATTCGACGGGAAATTGAAAGAGATTGCATGAAAATTTGTCAATGAAGAAAAGAATGTTACATGGAGGAAGAAAATGAAAATAATAAATCAATTAACAAAAGAGTTTAATATTAAAACCTATCAGGTACAAGAGACGGTAAAGCTGATAGATGAGGGAAATACCATTCCCTTTATTGCGAGGTATAGAAAAGAAGCAACAGGAGGATTAAGTGATGAAGTTTTAAGAGAGCTATATGATCGTCTTGTTTATTTAAGAAATTTAGAAGCAAGAAAAGAAGAAGTTATCAGATTAATTGACGAACAGGGAAAATTAACAGAGGATTTAAAGGAAAAAATTATTAAAGCTACAGTTCTCCAAAAGATAGAAGACTTATATAGACCCTTTAAGCCCAAAAGAAGGACAAGAGCTACTATTGCAAAAGAAAAGGGACTTGAGCCTTTAGCACAAATCATATTTAAGCAGGAAGTGATAGATGAAACCATAGAAAGCTTAGCTATGCCTTTTATCAATGAAGAATTAGAAGTAAATAGTGTAGAAGATGCAATAAATGGAGCAAAGGATATTCTTGCTGAAATGGTTTCTGATGATGCGGGTTATAGAGAAAAAATTAGAGGATTGAATTTTCAAAAGGGAAGTATTCAATCAAAGGCTACAGATGAAGAAGAGAAAACGGTTTATGAAATGTATTATGATTTTTCAGAATCAGTAGGTAAAATAGCCAATCATAGAATTTTAGCTATTAATAGAGGAGAAAAAGAAAAAAAACTGAAAGTAAAAGTATTAAGTCCTGATGAGGAAATCATCAGCTACCTGAAAAAGAAAGTAATAAACAATGAGAAAGCTATTACTACGGATTTTTTAGTAGAAGCCATAGCAGATGCTTACAAGAGATTAATTGCTCCATCTATTGAAAGAGAAGTAAGAAATAGTTTAACAGAAAGAGCTGAAGAAGAAGCCATTAAGGTGTTTGCAAAAAATACAAAGCCTTTATTGTTGATTCCTCCTGTTAAAGACGTAAGGTTATTAGCCATTGACCCTAGTTTTCGAACAGGATGCAAAATCGTTATATTAGATGGAACAGGTAAATTATTAGATTATACAACCATTTATCCAAATGAGCCTCATAATAAGGTCAAAGAATCACAAAAAATCATGAAGGATTTGATAGAAAAATATGATATAGATATGATTCCTATTGGAAATGGTACAGCTTCAAGAGAAACAGAATTAATCGTAGCAGAAATGCTAAAGGAGATAAAAAAAGAGGTATATTATACAATCGTTAGTGAGGCAGGTGCATCTGTTTATTCTGCATCTAAGCTTGCAACGGAAGAATATCCAGATGTAGATGTATCTATTAGAGGGGCTATTTCTATTGGTCGAAGACTGCAAGATCCATTAGCAGAGCTTGTAAAAATAGATCCTAAAAGTATAGGGGTTGGACAATATCAGCATGATTTAAACCAAGCTAAATTAGGACAGAGCCTTGAAAATGTAGTAGAAGACTGTGTAAATAGTGTAGGGGTTGATTTAAATACAGCTTCTCCTTCATTGCTAAATTATGTATCGGGTGTTTCTTCATCTATTGCTAAGAATATTGTAAAATACAGAGAAGAAAATGGAAAGTTTTTGAATAGAAAGGAATTAAAAAAAGTGAAAAGGCTAGGAGGTAAAGCCTATGAGCAATGTGCAGGTTTCTTGCGAATTTCTGATGGAGATCATCCTCTAGATAATACATCTGTCCATCCAGAGTCTTATGAGATCACTATGAAATTGATAGAAAAATTAGGCTATACTATGGAGGACATAAGAGAAGGAAAACTAAGAAATATTGATGAAAAAATAAAAGAGGTTGGAAAAGATATTCCTAAGTTAGCAGAAGTATTAGATACAGGAATTCCTACTCTAAGAGATATTATAGGAGAAATTAAAAAGCCTGGTAGAGATCCGAGGGAAGAAATGCCGAAGCCTGTATTTAGAAGTGATGTATTAAAAATGGAAGATTTAAAGCTAGATATGATTATGACAGGAACTGTAAGAAATGTTGTAGATTTTGGAGCTTTTGTAGATATTGGTGTGAAACAGGATGGACTTGTACATATTTCTCAGCTAAGCAACAAATTTGTAAAAAACCCAATGGATGTAGTTTCTGTAGGAGATGAAGTAAAGGTGAAAATTATTGGATTAGATATGGAGAGAGGAAAAATCTCTTTAAGTATGAAGCAGTTATAAAAAAACTAGAAGGGCTTAAAATAGCTCTTCTATTTTTTGTGAAGAGGTGTGGAGAAGTATGAAAGAGAAGAAAATAGAAAATATTTTTGTGATTAGTATGGTAACGGTATTTATGGGACAAGTTTATTTTAGTCCGTTTTCCCAATGGTTTCGATTTTCCCTTGCAGTGGTAGTATTAACTTTATTATTCATTTACTATAAGGAGATCCCCATACTTACGGTGTCTAGCTTTATAGCGGTATTGATGTTTTTATTTAGAGGATTTGTAGATTTTATTGCTTATCATCAAATGACGTTGATAGAAACATTACTCCAGTATCTACCTGTTGCTATTTTCTATCTCATGTTTGGGCTATTTTTTCAGATATTCAATATTCGAAGGAAATTAGAAAAACCAATGGCTTTTATATTATTTTTATGGATTTCTGATAGCTTAGGAAATTTGTCTGAGGCATTCATTAGAAGTTTTTGGATGGATATTCAATTTAAAAAAGCAACCCTTGCTATTATTGCTGTAGGGTTTATACGTTCCTTAATTACTTTTTTTATCTATAAAACTATTTTGTATTATAAAAATACTTATGAGAGAGAACAAAAAGAAAATAAATTTAGGGAATTATTATTATTTCATGCTAGATTGAAAACAGAGCTTTTCTTTTTGAGAAAATCAATGGTAGATATTGAAGATATGATGGAAAAGAGTTATCAATTGTACAAAAGATTGAAAGATCCCATATCCAAAAACCAAGCTCTATATATTTCAAGGAATATTCATGAGATAAAAAAGGATTATTTGCGAGTTGTAGTAGGAATGGAAGAGACTCTATCAGAAGAAACAAAGAGTATGGTCATGGGAATAGATGAAATTTTTAAGATCATTAAGGAAAATACACAAAAGTTAATTTATAAAAATGGTAAAAATATTGTGCTGACCTTTATTATAAAAGATCACTTTTATACAAATGATTTTTATCCCCTAATATCTATTTTAAATAATCTTATTACCAATGCTATAGATGCTATAGGAGAGGTAGGGAAAATAGTCATAGAGGTGGAAAAGGAGGAAGAATACTGCACCTTTAAAGTTACTGATGATGGTATTGGTATTGAAGAGGAGGATATAGATTTAATATTTGAACCGGGATTTACTACAAAAATTGATAATTTGACAGGTAGAATGTCAACAGGCATAGGATTATCCCATGTAAAATATATAGTGGAAAGTCATTATGAAGGAGAAGTATTTCTCCAGCATGTAAAAGATGAAAATACAACCTTTAAGATAAAAATTCCTGCTTTGAAAATAGAGAAGAGGAAGTGATCGTATGGATACAAACTTTTATATTATAGAGGATGATAAAGTTGTTCAAAACCTATTAAAAAAGGTGATATTAAAGAGCAATTTAGGAGATGTTATCGGAATTTCGGATGATGGATTACAAGCTATAGATGAGATCAAAAGGTTACAGCCGAATATTGTTTTGATTGATTTATTATTACCAGAAATTGATGGAATCAGTATTGTGTCAGCTATGAAAGAAGTGAAATGCAAGACAACCTTTATCATGATTTCTCAAGTAACATCAAAGGAAATGATTGCAGAGGCATATAAAGAAGGAATAGAATTTTTTATCAATAAACCAATAAATGTGGTAGAGGTAGTTTCGGTTATTAAAAAGGTAAAAGAGAAAATGAACATGGTTCATGTGATTCAATCTTTTAAGAATGCTATTAAAGAAATGAATATATATGAGGAAAGTAATCAAGATAAAGGGTTTGAAGTCTCTAGTGATAAGGATAAGATAGAAAAAATATTAGCTCAATTAGGGATTTTAGGGGAAGCTGGAAATAATGATATTATTGAAATTATTCTTTGGGCTTTAGAACAAGATAAGGATGCAGGGAAAAATCCAATAAAATATAAAATGACTGAAATCTATAATGATCTACAAAAAAGGTATGAAGAGGAATATGGTATTATAAGCAATGTTTTTGCCATAGAACAAAGAATCAGAAGGGCTATTAGTAGAGCTTTAAAAAATATTGCCCATATGGGGATTGAAGATTATGGGAATGACATATTTATAAAATACGGTAGTGTTTTATTTGATTTTAAAGAAGTGAGAAAGCAAATGAACTATATCCGAGGAAAGTCAAATTATGGTGGGAAGGTGAGTGTGAAGAAATTTATTGAAGGGATTATTGTATCTATAAAAAATCCTATATAAAAATAGATGTTTACCCTAAAAGAACTTAGGTCTTTATGCCTGAGTTTTTTATTTTCAAGTAAGTTATGAAAATAGATAAAATTATAAAAAAGTTTTATTCTGTTAGGTTATGTCTGATTCTGTTAGGAAAAGGTTATCATAGATTAAACGTAAAAATAAAAAAGGAGGAGTCGTTTTTGAAATTAAAATTAACAACAAAAATATTTATAGGATTGATAGGCGGTATTATTGTAGGACTTTTCTTACAAAGTAATCCACATATAGCTGAGACATTTATTAAACCATTTGGTACTTTATTTCTTAATTTAATTAAAATGCTCATTGTGCCATTAGTATTATCTTCGTTGATTGTAGGAGCTGCAAGTATAGGGGATATTAAAACTTTAGGGAGAATTGGTGGTAAGACAATAGGATATTATTTATTTACTACAGCTTTTGCAGTTACTATAGGAATTTTACTAAGTAAAATAATTAACCCAGGATTAGGATTAAGTATGCCAGTAAGTATTGACGCTACTGCTGCAAAGGATGCACCTCCTATTATGGAGATTTTACTAAATGTAATTCCTAAAAATCCAATGAAGGGTTTAGTGGAAGGAAATATGCTACAAATTATTGCTTTTGCATTATTTTTAGGAATCGGAGCGACTTCATTACCAGAGGAAAAAAGCAAACCCTTTATTAGCTTTTTTGATAGCTTAGCAGAAATTATGTATAAGATTACAGGGCTGATTATGTCCTTAGCACCTATTGGGGTATTTGGTTTGATTACACCTGTAGTAGCATCAAATGGTACAGATGTTTTATTACCTTTAATAAAGGTGATTGCAGCTGTATATATAGGATGTGTGATTCAAACATTATTTGTATATGCTGTAACTGTAAAAGCTTTTGCTAAATGTAATCCAATAAAATTTATTAAGGGGATTATGCCGGCAGCAACTACTGCTTTTAGTACAACAAGTAGTTCAGGAACATTACCTGTAAGTATACAATGTATCAAAGAAAATATTGGCGTATCTGAAAAGATTGCAAGCTTTGTACTTCCTTTAGGAGCTACTATTAATATGGGCGGGACAGCTTTATATCAGGGGGTATGCGCTTTGTTTGTCGCTCAAATATACGGAATAGACTTAACGATTTCTCAAATGAGTACAATCATTCTTACCTCCACATTAGGAGCTATAGGAACAGCTGGAGTGCCAGGGGGAGGGCTCATTATGCTTTCTGTTGTTTTAGCATCTGTGGGACTACCTCTTGAGGGAATTACACTTATTGCTGGAGTAGATAGAATACTAGATATGGCAAGAACTTCAGTAAATGTTATTGGAGATTTAGCGGCAGCAACTGTTGTAGCAGCTACTGAAAATGAATTAGAGGATGTAGAAGAAAATAAAAAAGCTCAAAAAGCAATGGCGTAAATCAAGGAGGGCCTACTCTAAAATAGTTTAGAGTGGGTTTCTTTTTTGACTTATAGAGGTATTTTCGTTAAAATCAAATGTAAGATGATATGTGTTGTGCTTGTAATGAAGAAAGGAGAGCTTTATGGGGATAAAAACAATTTTATTTGATTTAGATGGAACTTTATTAGATACAAATGAGTTGATCATTCAATCTTTTCAGCATACTTATAAGACTCATTTAGAAAGGGAAGTTCCACGAGAAAAGATTATAAAGTCCTTTGGAGAAATATTAAAAATAACTTTAGATCGAGAATGTCCTGAGTGTAGTGATGAAGCATTAGATACTTATAGAGGTTTTCAAAATTTGAATTTTGAGAAATTCATTACTATTCATACAGGGGTAAAGGAAGTTGTAGAAGGCCTTTATAAGAAAGGATATAAATTAGGAGTAGTAACTTCAAGGTTGAATGAGTCAGCAAGAAGAGGATTAAAATTATTTGATTTAGAGAAGTATTTTAGTTGCATTGTTGGTGCGAATAATACGGATAAGCATAAGCCAGATCCTGCGCCGGTTCTTATGGCATTAAAGGAATTAAATAGCCATCCCAAAGAAGCTATGATGGTAGGGGATAGTCCCTTTGATGTACTTTGTGGTAAAAATGCAGGAGTCATATCCGTAGCTGTAAGTTGGAGTGCACTCCCTAAGGAAATGTATTTAAAGCATGAGCCTGATTATGTAGTAGATAGTATGGAAGAATTGATAAAAATAATAGAGGAATCAAATAAAAAATAAAAATGAATGCCCATCCCTAAAATAAAGGGATGGGCATTAAAGTAAGGAAAAGTTTTTCAAGATAAATGCTTATTTTTTTTTCTTTTTTGCAAAGGCTAGGATACCTCCTAGTGCAATAGATAAAAAGGATGCAGCTAAAACCCTATATTCAGAAGGTAACATAAAGGTTAAGGTATGAGCTGGAATCCAGAAAAAAGGAATAGTCTTTAAGTAGACAAATCCAATAAGTCCTTTCCAATCTATATGACGAACCACATTTTCTAAAGACACATTTTTAAAATTGGCTACTTCCCCATTACATAGCTCAATATAAGTGTCAGTAATTCGATGAAGTCCCATCATAGTAGGGGCGAAAATAAGATTCATGGCAGCACTGATCAATAAAGGGGTAACTATTGTATTTTCATGAAAGCTAGGAAGAAGACCGATTTCAATAGCTGTACGTACACCACTATTGAAAAGAGGGAAAATCAAAGCAAAGCTCATTCCTAAAAGACCCCATATGAAAAATCGCCAAAAAACTCCTACAGGCTTGACAAAATCGCCAATAACAATCCTTATGGCTAATAGTTCTCCTAATGTTGCAAGAATACTTACCTTTACAAAACCCATAAGGTAGGGATGATTCTTTGTTAGAGTGATAAATAGATGATGTGTTGCTGGAATCGTTAAAATAGCTATAATTAGACTTAAGGCTAAAGCCCATAAAAGATCTCCTTTTTTCATAAAAAACTCCCTTCAAAATTTATCTCATCTTTAGTACCTCATCAAGCTTATGCAAGAATTTTTCTGTTTGTTCAAGGGTACCTGTGCTGATTCTAATCCAAGAATCCATATTCCATAGATATCCTGGTCGGATGATAAATCCTTTTTCCATTAGCTTTTGAAATGCTACTTTTGAGTCCATAGCTATATTTACAAATACAAAATTTGCATTAGATTTGATATATTCTAAATGATTTTCTTCAAAATATTTTTCCATCAGTCCCAATGATTCATAATTAAGGGATACGGTATTCTGGATATGTTCTTCATCCTGCAAGGATGCACGAGCGGCTACTTGAGCAAGTCTATTTACATTAAATACATTTTTTACTTTACTCATTTCATTGATGATTTTACTAGAGGTTAAAGTATATCCAGTTCGAAGACCAGCAAGTCCTGCTACCTTTGAGAAGGTTCGAATAATAATTGTATTAGGTCTTTCTTTTAAGATTTTTAGGCTATTAGGATATTGAGGATTTTTTATGGCATATTCATAGTATGCTTCATCGAATACAATAACTACATTTTCAGGGACATTTTTTACTAGATGATTGATTTCATCTTGCGTCATAATATTTCCTACTGGATTGTTTGGATTGCAAACAAATATTAATTTTGTATGATCATTAATTTTTTCTATAAAAGCTTCAAAGTCGTGTTTGTAATTTTTCAGTGGGATCTGTATAGGGACTCCACCCATATGTAAAACACTTGTTGCATATAGACCAAAGGTTGGTGTTGCCATAATTGCTTCATCACCAGGATTGATAAAGGTATGTCCAATGAGCTTGATGATTTCCTCTCCTCCATTGCTCACAAGGATTTCATCAGGATGAAGATCGTATTTTTTAGCTAAATCTTCCCTCAAGGCAGCTGCTAAAGAATCAGGATAGATATGAATATTTTCAGCTTCATTACGAATAGCCTCTACTGCCTTTTTTGAAGGACCTAAAGGATTTTCATTAGAAGCAAGTTTGATGATTTCATCTAAACCTAATTCTTTTTTTACTTCTTCAATAGGTTTACCTGGAACATATCTTTTTAGAGAATGAACTTCTTTCTTAAACAAATCATTATGATGCATAGATTCATTCCTCCCTTTACAAATTAAATTTTTTATAATACTTGCTTATTTCATGCATATCCATATATTTTCTATTTATTACAAATCCTATTCATATGTTTCTCTTATAAAGTGAATGAGCATTTAAATGAGAAATATTTCTATGATAAAAAATAAAAATGAAGGATTAAAAATTCAACAAAAATTTTAATATTTAAAAATTATTTAGTATACCTATATAATATTATAAAATAACTCATATGAAAAGGGAATATTAAGAATCTTTTTAAAATTTTCCATATGGCAAAAGATTTGTAATAAAACAAATATTTACAGTATAATGGAAGTGTTATGATTCTAAAACTTTTATAGTGGAGTGATTTTGATGATTTTAAATATTATATTAGGTCTTGCAAACAAATTTGGAAATCTATTTGTTTTTGCATTCATATTATCAAGATTAAAATCTTTTAGAAATTTAATTGCAAAAAAGCCAGTAAAATTAGGTGATAAATTACTTTTATCTGTTGTTTTTGGTGTGTTTGGAATCATAGGAACTTATTTTAGTATAGAATTTGAAGGGGCATTAGTGAATACTAGGATTATTGGAGTTGCAACAGGAGGACTTTTAGGAGGACCCTTAGTGGGGCTTCTAGCAGGAATCATAGCAGGTGGTCATCGAGGAATGATTCATGCTGGAGGGTTTACTACAATGGCTTGTGCTGTATCTACTGTATTTGAAGGTCTTATGGCAGGCTTTATGGGGAAATTTATTCAAAACAAGAAGAAAAAGTGGATGTATGCAGCCCTTACAGGAGCTATTGCCGAAAGTATGAGAAAGATCTCTGTCCTGATTTTCTCAAGACCCTTTGTAGATGCAGTGAGCTTAGTAAAAGCTATTTGGATTCCTATGGTTGTGATCAATTCCTTAGGACTTGCTCTTTTATTTGTAATTATTGATAATATATTTAGTGAAGAAGAAAAAATGGGAGCTGAGCAGGCTGAGTTGACCCTTAAGATTGCTGATAAAACCCTTCCTTTTATTAAGAAGGGATTAAGTAGCAAAGAAATCCAAAAGGTAGCAGAAATTGTTTATCATATGACAGAATATAATGCTGTAAGCTTTACAAACACAGAAAAAATTGTAGCCCATGCTGGAACAGGAACAGATCGCCATGGAGTAGGAAAGCCCATTGTAACAGATATTACAAATCAAGTACTTGATACAGGAGAACCTGTTATTTTAGGATATTGTACTGAAAAGTTTTGTGAATATAAAAATAATAACTGTCCCCTTGAGTCTGTAGTCATTTTTCCGTTAAAAGAAGATCATAAAGTGATTGGTACCTTTAAGCTTTACAAAGGAGTACCTAATGCTATTACATCTATAGATGTGGAGTTAGCCAATGGACTCGCTAAGCTTTTTTCTACTCAGTTGACTTTAGGAAAGCTTGAACACCATTCTAAGCTTTTAGCTACAGCAGAGCTTAAGGCATTACAAGCTCAGATTAATCCTCATTTTTTATTTAACTCTTTAACGGTAATAGGTTCTCTTTGTAGAATTGATCCTGAGAAAGCTAGGAGTTTAATTACCCATCTTAGTAATGTTTTTAGAAAAAATTTAAACATGAATAAAGAGCTTATCGATCTAGAAGTTGAACTGAATCATGTGAAATCTTATGTAGCTATTGAAAAAGCTAGATTTGAAGATAAATTAGAAGTCATTTATGATACAGAAGAAAATTTGAATTGTATTCTTCCGCCCCTAACATTACAGCCTCTTGTAGAAAATGCCATAAAGCATGGATTGCTTCCTAAAAAAAATGGTGGAAGAGTAAGTATCGTTGGGATCAAACAAAAAAAAGAAGTGATCATCCATATTGAAGATAATGGGGTAGGGATAGAAAAAGAAAGACTTTCTCATATCCTTAGTGATGATAATGTTCATAAGGATTCTTTAGGAATTAATAATGTAAATCAAAGGTTGATAGGAATGTTTGGTGAAAAATATGGACTACAAATAGAGAGTGAAGTGGGAGAGGGAACTTCTATACTTTTAAGAATTCCTATTAAAGAGGATATGAGGGAGTGTGAGGAAATTGCTTAAGGTTATGATCGTAGATGATGAAAAATATATTCGTGATGAATTAAAATACTTTTTAGAAAAATATGAGGACGTAGAGATTGTTGGTGAAACTGGAGATGGGGAAGAAGTAATGGAGTTAATAAAAAAATTATCTCCGAATATTGTATTTTTAGACATTCAGCTTCAGCATATGAATGGCTTAATATTGGCGCGAAAAATATTAGATCAAAAAAAACCTCCCTTTGTTGTTTTAGCCACAGCTTATAATGAATATGCTATTCAAGGCTTTGAAATCAATGTATGCGATTATATATTAAAGCCCTTTTCAGAAGAAAGAATCAAGTCATCTATTGAACGAATAAAAAAACAAATCAATAGTGATGATAAGGAAATCATAGAGAGTGAAGAGGTACAAATCGATAAATTATGTGTATCCCAAAATAATCGATTTATTTTGATGGATATACAAGAGATTCAATATATTGAATCAAAGCATCAAGATATGATTGTTCATGCAAGGGGAGGAGAGTATTGTTGCAATTTTTCATTAAAGGAGCTAGAAGAAAGATTTAAAAAGAAAAGATTTATCAGAACTCATAAAAGCTATATTGTAAATATTGATTGCATTGACGAAATTATTCCATGGTTTAATTATACGTATAAAGTAAAAATAAAAGGGAAGGAAGAAGCAGAAATCCCTGTAAGTAGAAATTATTTAAAAAAATTTAAGAAAATATTAGGCATATGAAGCAGGTACTCCTGCTTCTTGCTTTTTATTGAAAATAAATGCAGGTTATTTAGAAATAGTGCAACAAAATGTAAATAAATTTTAATATTTCTAAAAATAATATATAATTTTATCAAACTGAAAGGTAAGGGGGACAAATCAAATGAAGAGAAAACTATCTATGCTTTTGGTGTTTATGTTAGTATTAAGTGTTTTTGCTGTAGGATGTTCTAAATCAAGTGATCAGCCTGCATCTGAAGAGCAACCTGCAAAGGCTGAGAAAACCTTTGTAACTATTGCTACAGGTGGTAGTTCTGGACCATACTTTGCAATTGGTGGAGCAATCTCTAACCTTTTAAATGAAAAGCTGGATAATGTGAATGCATCAGTACAATCTACAGGAGCATCTGCAGTAAATGCTACATTACTTGGAGAAAAAAAGGCTGAGCTTGCTTTTGCTATGAATGATGTAATTAACTATGCTTATACAGGAACAGAGGTCTTCAAGGAAAAAGGAAAAGTTGAAAACCTAAGAGGGGTTGCGGCTCTTTATCCAAACTTTGTGCAAGTTGTAACATTAGAAGGAAATGAAATCAATGAGATTTCTGATTTAAAAGGAAAAAGAGTAGGGGTAGGAGCACCAGGAAGTGGTACAGAAGTAAATGCTCGTCAAATTTTAGGCGCACATGGTATTACTTATGAGGATATTGATGAAGATTTCTTATCATATTCTGAAAGTATTGAGCAATTAAAAAATGGTGCAGTAGATGCAGCGTTCTTAACTTCAGGACTTCCAAATTCAGTAATCATGGATATTTGTACAACGCATGATGTAAAAATTGTACCAATCAGAAAAGATGTAGTAGAAAAGTTAGCTGCTGATTTCCCATTCTATTCTTCAGAAATGATTCCAGCAGGAACTTATGATAATAAAGAAGATGTCGAAACTGCAGCTGTTACAACATTACTTGTGACAAGAGCCGAATTAAGTGATGATGTAGTATATGAAATCACAAAAACAATCTTTGATAATTTAGATTCATTACATGAAGCACACTCTGCTGCTAAGAGAATTAGTTTAGATACAGTAGAACAAGGAATGCCTATTCCATTACATCCAGGAGCAGAAAAATATTATAAAGAGCAAGGAAAATAATAGATGGGGCATTTAAAATGCCCTTTCTTTATATAATCCTTTTTATGGATGATTGGGAAATATAAATATTATAAAAAATACGTAAAATATAAAAATAGAAAGGGTGATAAGATGTCAAAGGAGCAAGAAGGCGCATTAGGCCATGAAGCCATACTCGAAAAATATGATACAGAATCTCGGTTTAGAAAATTTGATAAAAATAGCATACCAGGAATGATTGTATTTATTATGTGTATTGGATTATCTATATTTCATCTTTATACTGCTGCTACAGGACCTCTAGTTACATTGATGCACAGGGCCGTTCATACGACAGCTGTTATGGCTTTGGTATTTATTTTATATCCATTTTCTAAAAAATCCTCTAAGAAAAAAGCATCTATTTTAGACTGGGTTTTTGGAGTACTTTCACTAGGCTTAGGATTGTATATTGTTATGAATTATAAAGATTTAGTACTTCGTGCAGGAATGCCTAATGATACAGATATGGTATTCGGTATTATGGCAATTTTATTGGTACTAGAAGCAGGACGAAGAATTACTGGAAATGAGATTGCAATACTTGCGGTATTATTCTTAATTTATGCTTATGTAGGACCTTATTTACCAGATCTTATTGCTCATAGAGGTTATGGTATAAAAGATATTGCAGAATATATGTATTTAACAACTGAAGGAATTTTCGGGATTGCTATAGGGGTATCTTCTACCTATATTTTCTTGTTTGTATTATTTGGTGCATTTTTATCAAAATCAGGTATGGGTCAGTTCTTTAATGATTTAGCAATGGCCATTGCAGGTCAAGGAAAGGGAGGTCCTGCAAAGGTAGCTGTTATTTCTAGTGGATTACTTGGTTCAATCAATGGGAGTGCTGTTGCAAATGTTGTAACAACAGGAGCCTTTACTATTCCACTGATGAAAAAGATTGGATACGAACCAGAGTTTGCTGGTGCAGTAGAAGCCACTGCATCCTGTGGAGGACAGATTTTACCACCTGTTATGGGTGCTGCAGCATTTATCATGGCAGAATATTTAGGAATAAAATATATTCATATTGCAGTAGCTGCTGCTATTCCAGCACTTCTTTATTACCTTGGTGTAATCGTTATGATTCACTTAAGAGCTTCAAAAAATGGTTTAACAGGAATTCCTAAGGAACAATTACCAAAGGTTTCAGAGGTTTTAAAGGAAAGAGGACACTTGTTGATTCCATTAATTATTTTATTATACTTATTGATTTCAGGAAAAACACCTATTTATGCAGCCTTTTTCTCAATTATCGCAACTATTGGTGCAAGTGCCTTGAGGAAAGAAACAAGAATGAATTTTAAGGATATTATTGATGCGTTAGAAGATGGGGCGCGTACAGCTTTAGGCGTTGCCATGTCTTGTGCTATTGTAGGACTTATTATTGGGGTTGCAACATTGACTGGATTTGGATTAAAGCTCGCAGGTGCGATTCTTTTCTTAGGAAAAGGAAATTTATTTATTACTTTATTCCTTACAATGATTGCATGTATTGTTTTAGGAATGGGGCTGCCATCTATTCCAGCATATATTATTACAGCAACTATGGCAGCACCAGCTCTTGCTAAGATGGGTGTGCCACATCATGTATCCCATATGTTTGTATTTTACTTTGGAATGCTTGCAAACTTAACACCACCTGTTGCATTAGCTGCTTTTGCAGGAGCAGGTATTGCAGGAGGAAATCCAGCAAAAACAGGTTTTCAAGCTGTAAAGTTAGCCTTAGCAGGGTTTATTGTTCCATATATCTTTGTATATTCTCCAGCCCTTTTATTAATAGATACAACACCTATAGGGATAGTTATTGCAACTATTACAGCGATTGTGGGAGTTGTTGCCTTAGGCGTATCTGTAGAAGGACATTTGTTTACAAAAGTAAATGCAATTTATCGAATCATTATGTTTGCTTCTGCTATTTTACTCATGATGCCAGGAATGAAAACAGATTTAGTTGGATTTGTATTGTTTTTAGCAATCTTCTTTATTCAAAAGATGAGTGGGAAAAAAGGAGATTTGATTACGGCATAAAAATAGGCTGTTTCCTTGGGAAACAGCTTATTTTACTATTATGGAATTAGTTTTTGATATAGATAAGAAAGAATAGAAATCCTTTTCGTATAAATTTTAACAGGATGATCATTTGGAACCATTTCATAAAGCTTTAAGGTTTGATCCTTAAAATAAAAGGTATGTTTTGCAAAATTAGATATACCGTAAGCAAGATTAGGCATAGGTTGATTGATTTCTAGAAAGTAAATCCAACCGTCTTTAACGACTGTTTTTTTTCCAGCACCATCTGGAACGCCTGCACCAAAAGCTTTAAATCTTGTATAGTCTAATATAATCTTATCATCATTATCTACATAAAATGTTTCTTCCCAAGGCGCTAGCTCCACAGAATGCATCCAATGCATGGTAAATTGGTCATAAGAGGAAATTTTATGCATAAATATAATATTGGAACTTTTCAGATCTTCTAAAAGCAGTACTGGAATCTGTATAAAGTAAATAACAATAAGGGATAGAATAAGAAAAATGATAGGAAATTTACTGTATTTATTCATAGAAAATCCTCCTAATTTGTTAATATTTATAAGGTTCTATAAAATATAGGAAGAATCCTCTAATAAATTGGAGGATTTATAGAAAAAATGTTGAATATATTTGTGTTAGGGATTGATTTGTTGGTTTAATAAAGATATTATTTTTATAAATAGATACTGGAGGAATCAATATGATTTTAATAAAAGATGGATGCATATTGACCATGGAAGGAAAGAAATATGAAAAGGGAAGTATCCTTGTGGAAGATGGAAAGATCAAGGAAGTAGGAGAAAATATTGTAGCTCCTTTAGATGCAAAAGTTATTGATGCTACTGGTAAAGTAGTTATGCCCGGAATTATTGATGCCCATTGTCATTTAGGCATGTGGGAGGATGCAATTGGTTTTGAAGGAGCAGATGGAAACGAAATGACTGATCCTGTAACACCCCATCTAAGAGCCATTGATGCTATTAATCCAATGGATAGGAATTTTGAAGAAGCCTATGAGGGAGGGATTACTTCTGTTGCAACAGGGCCTGGAAGTGCCAATGTATTAGGGGGACAGTTTGCAGCTATCAAAACATATGGAGATCGAATTGATGACATGATCATCAAATCACCTATTGCTATGAAGTGTGCCTTTGGAGAAAATCCAAAGCGTGTTTATAATAATAAAAAACAAGCTCCAAGTACAAGGATGGCAACAGCAGCAATTCTTAGAGAAACACTATTTAAAGCAAAAGAATATGCTGAAAAGCTAGAAAAATCAAAAGAAGATCCATCAAAAAAGCCAACCTTTGATATGAAAATGGAAGCACTTCTTCCTGTTATGAGAGGAGAGATCCCTCTAAAGGCTCATGCTCACAGAGCAGATGATATATTTACATCTATTCGCATCGCTAAGGAATTTGGAGTGAAAATAACGCTAGATCATTGTACAGAGGGACATTTGATTAAAGATGTCATTAAGGAAGAAGGTTTATCTGCTATTGTAGGACCAAGCTTTGGAGAACGATCAAAATTCGAACTAAAAAATCTTACCTTTGAGACAGCAGGAGCACTAAATAAAAAGGGAATAAAAATTGCTATTATGACAGACCATCCAGTAATTCCTCTTCAATATCTTCCTATGTGCGCAGCTTTAGCTGTAAAAGCAGGAATGGATGAAGAGGAAGCGCTAAAGGCTATTACAATTTATCCAGCAGAAATCTTAGGGATTCATGACCGAGTAGGAAGCATTCAAGAAGGAAGGGATGCGGATATTGTCATATGGGATGGACATCCCTTTAAGCTAGCATCACATGTTGATTATACAATGATTGATGGGAAGATCATTTATAAAAGAAAATAGACAGGTAAAGGGGAAATGTGAATGGATATAATGCCTATAAAAGTAATATTATTAGGTTCTATTCCGGAAGCAATTTTGATGTTATGGGCGGGATTATTTTTAATGGGGAAGAAGCCGCAAGTTAGAAAGGTTGTTATTGTAGGGATCTTGCAAGGAATGAGTGCATATTTTATAAGAAAATATATGGACTTTGGAACTCATGCCTTTGTTATAGCATTTACTTTTATCTTTTATACATATATTTTCATGAGAGTAAAATGGAGTGTTGCTATATTTTCTGTGATTGTTCCTTGTATTATTGTCATTATGGTGGAAGGGTCTTTATTGATTTTTGGTAATGTAAACTTAGTATATTTATGGTGTAATGATTGGCTAAGAATATTGTATTTATTACCTCATGAAATCATATTAGGAGTTATCGTGTATATAGGGCATAAGAAAGATATATCCTTACTGAATGAATTTACTTGGCTTCAAAGAATTGCAGGATAAGCTATATTGTGTGCAATGTTTTGCACAAAGCTTGACAGGCAAATTGTATAATGATATGATTTGTAGGTAAACTGAATATAATCTTCAGGGCAGGGTGTGATTCCCTACCGGCGGTAATGCATTTTGCTAGCCCGCGCGCGAAAGCTGACTTGGTGAGATTCCAAGGCCGACAGTTAAAGTCTGGATGAAAGAAGATGATGGAAAGGTATTATCTTGAGTATTTAATACTTTCTAGGTTATTGTATTCCCTGAGATTATATTTCAGGGAATTTTTATCTTAGGAGGTTATTTCTATGAATTCTAATGTAAATAAAATGGTTAAGGTTGCAATGCTTTCTGCTATGGGATTAATGTTAATGATGATTATTCGTTTTCCAGTTATTCCGGCAGCTCCTTTTCTTGAATATGAGCCAGGTGATGTTCCTGCTCTAATTGGAGGGTTTTTGTTTGGACCAGCTACTGGATTTACAATTACTTTTATTATTTCATTGATTCAAGGTTTTACAGTAAGTGCTGGCAGTGGATGGATTGGCGCACTTATGCATATTATTGCAACAGGAACAATGGTAGTCGGTGCAGGTACAATCTATAAAAAAATGCATACATTAAAAGGTGCTATTATAGGTTTAGCTATTGGCTCTATTTGTATGACACTCATTATGATTCCACTGAATTTAATTTTTACAACACTTTTCTTAAATGTACCTTTTGATGTTGTAAAAGCAATGATTATACCAGCTATTATACCTTTTAATTTATTTAAAACTGCTCTAAACTCAGTACTAACGATTGTAATCTACAAGACGGTTGCTAAAGCTTTAAGAGTAGAAATTAATCCAGCTTTTTCTAGAACAAGTAAAACACAAAAGGTATAAAACAAAATAATATAGATACAAAAAAGGATTCTTTTCATGAGGATTCTTTTTTTTATTGTATGAATTCCCTTGCACCATTTTTTGAGAAAATATATAATGATTGTATGATTTTGGAGATAATTAAGGTAGAGGTGTAAAAAATGAAGACGATTAGTAATAATGAACAAAGAACTTATGATTTGGGATATAAATTAGGTACATTGCTAGAACGTGGTGATGTAGTATGTTTAACAGGAGATTTAGGAGCAGGAAAAACGACGATTTCAAAGGCAATTGCAAAGGGCCTAGAGGTGGAGGAATATGTTACAAGTCCTACCTTTACAATCATTCATGAATATATGGGACGAATTCCTCTGTATCACTTTGATGTGTATAGAATTGGAGAAATAGAAGAAATGGAAGATTTGGGATATGAGGAATATTTTTATGGAGAAGGTGTATGCTTAATTGAATGGGCTTCTCAGATAGAAGAACTGATTCCAAAGGAACACTTATGGATACATATAAAGAGAGTAGATGAAAATACAAGAGAAGTAAAGATCAATGGAACAAGTGAACATTTTAATGAAGTCATAGAGGAGTTGAAAAAAATATGAAGATCTTAGCATTAGATACATCCTCTATTGTTGCTACAGTGGCAGTAATGGATGATGATCAATTAATTGGAGAATATATTATCAATCACAAAAGGACACATTCTCAAAAGTTGATGCCCATGATTGAGGAATTATTAAAGAGTTGTGAATTAGCAATAAAAGATATGGATATTATTGCTGTTGCAAAGGGACCAGGTTCATTCACAGGACTTAGAATAGGGGTTGCCACTGCTAAAGGACTTGCTCATGCAGTAGATATTCCTGTTGTAGGGATATCTACCTTAGATGCATTAGCTTTTAATATGCCTTTTTCTGAAGGAATTATTTGTCCTATATTAGATGCTAGAAGAAGTCAAGTATATACAGCTGTATATAAATGGGATGATGAAACTTTAAACAATATAGAAGAACCTATAGCTATAAGCATAGAAGAACTAGTAGAAAAGCTATTAAAAAGACCTGAAAAAGTTGTATTTTTAGGAGATGGGATAAAGGCGAATAAAGAATATCTAATAGAAAAATTAAAAGATCGAGCAGTATTCCCGCCAAATAGCGTAAAAATGCAAAGAGCTTCTTCTGTTGCACAGCTTGCTATGGAAAGAGCAAAAAATGGGGAAGTGGAAAATTATTATGAGTTGGTTCCGACCTATTTAAGAAAATCAGAAGCAGAAAGACAATATGAAGAGAAAATGAAAAGGTGTGGAGAGTGTGAAAGTTAGACCAATGACTTTAGATGATATTGAAGATGTTTTTGAAGTAGAACAAAAAAGTTTTTCGGTTCCTTGGACAAAAGATGCTTTTGTATCTGAAATTATTCATAATGAAAAAGCTAGGTATGTGGTATTAGAAATAGATGGTAAAGTTTTAGGCTATGGAGGGTTTTGGAAAATACTAGATGAGGGCCATATTACAAATATTGCATTGCATCCAGATATAAGAGGAAAAGGGTATAGTAATTTAATGATTGAAGAATTATTAAAAATTGCAGAAAAGGAAAAGATCGTAGGAATGACTTTAGAAGTTCGAGCATCTAATAAAGTAGCGCAAGGCTTGTATGAAAAATATGGATTTAAGTCTTGTGGCATTCGACCTAAGTATTATCAAGACAATGGGGAAGATGCATTGATCATGTGGAGAAATGAAAAATATTAAAATGATGATTTCGGATGAATTTAGGAAATTTGTAAGGAAATTGTAAGAAAACAAATCCATTGATTCTGGTATAATAAGGAATATAAAATATTTAAGGGGCATACATTTGTATGCCCTATATGTATGGAAAGGGAGTTTTAGTATGTTAAAGGGCAATAAAAAGAAGCTACTCATTATAGTTACCATTATTTTAGTGATTGCTGTTGTTGGAATCGGGAAGGTTAAAGCCAGCAAAAAAAATGAAAATATGGGGCTGAATGTTCAAACTGTAGAAATAAATAAACAAAATATTGAATCTCGTATTCAAGCAACAGGTCAGATTTTGTCTATGGACAAAAGAGAGATTGTTTCAGACGTGGAAGAAAAGATTGAGAAAATGCTTGTTGAAAAAGGTCAAAAAGTAGAAAAAGGTCAAGTTCTTATGGAGTTAGAAAAAACAAATATTAATTATAAAATAAAAGAAGCCGAGGAAAGATTAGCAATAGAAGAGAATACTTTAGTACAATTAAAAACAGATTTAGAAATTGACTTAAGTAATGCAGAAATTAAATATAAAGATGCATCAAATACATACGAAAGAAATAAAAAGCTTTATGAAGCCAATGCCCTTAGTAAAAGTGAATTAGATACTTCTAAAAATGATATGGATGAAATGTATAATAGCTATACTTCAGCAAAGAAGAAATTAGGAGATGGAGAAACAACAGGAAAGATTGCTAAACAAAAAAAACAAATTAGCCTTACGAAGCTTCAATTAGAAAAAGCAAAGGATGATTTAGAAAAATACTCTATTAAGAGTCCTCTTACAGGAACTATTGTAGATATGAAGATCTCAGAAAGTGGGATCATAGAAAACCATGTTGTACTCATGTATATTCAAGATGTAGATCATTTAGAAATCGTAACAGAGATCAATGAGTATGATGCAAGTAAGATTAAGCTAGGGGATACTGTGAAAATTTCAGGGGATGCCTTTGAAGGAAAAGAATACAAAGGAAAAGTAAAATATGTAGGACCCTTTGCTAAAACGGTTGAAACAGGAAGAGGGAAGGAAAATGTTGTTGAAATCAAGGTGGATATAGAAGATATAGATGAATACTTAAAGCCAGGATTTTCAGCCAAGATGGATATCTTAACAGAAAGTAAAGAAAATGTTTTTGTACTTCCTTATGAAACCATCTTTACAAAGAAAAATGGAGATCAAGTGATCTTTATTGTGAGGGACGGAAAAGTGAAAGAGGAAAAAATTAAAACAGGTATAGAAAGTGATTTAGAAGTTGAAATAATGGGAAAAGAATTAAAAGCAAAAGATAAAGTAATCATGAATCCTACGGAAAATATTAAAGAAGGGGATTCGGTTAATGAGAACCAGGTGATGTAATATGATAAAAATAGAAAGATTAAAAAAGATCTATAAGAATGGGAATATCGCTGTAGAAGCATTAAAAGGAATTGATCTTACAGTAAAGCCTGAAGAATTTGTATCCATTATGGGTCCATCAGGTTCGGGAAAATCTACTATGATGAATATTTTAGGTTGTTTAGATAAAGCAAGTGATGGAAAATATGAGTTAGATGGAGAAAAAGTTGAGGAAGTAAGTGATGGACAATTAGCTGTCATTCGAAATAAAAAAATAGGATTTGTATTCCAATCCTTTAACCTGCTTCCTCGTATTTCAGCCCTTAAAAATGTAGAACTTCCTATGATTTATGCAGGGGTAGCGCCTCACGAAAGAAAAAAAAGAGCCATAAATGCCTTAGAGAGAGTTGGTTTAGGAGAAAGAATGGATCATAAATCAAATGAACTTTCAGGAGGGCAAAGACAGAGAGTTGCTATTGCAAGAGCTCTTGTAAATAACCCTGCAATCCTTTTAGCAGATGAGCCTACGGGAAATCTGGATACAAAATCAGGGGATGAAATCATGGGAATTTTCCAGCAATTAAATGATGAGGGGGTAACTATCGTAATGGTAACTCACGAACCAGAAATTGCAGCACATACAAAACGAATTGTAACCTTTAGAGATGGTGAAATAATAGAGGATAAAATGGTAGAAAATCAGATTATTTTAAGTGCTAAGGAAGTAAAGGAATAGAGGTGAACTCATGAATGTTTTAGAAAGTATAAAGGTAGCTGTTAGTGCCATTTGGGTAAATAAGATGCGTTCCCTTCTTACTATGCTTGGGATTATTATAGGGATTTCTTCTGTTATTGCAGTTGTTGCATTAGGTCAGGGGAGTCAAGCTGCAATAGATCAAGAATTTGAACAATTTGGTGCAAGCAGAGGATTTATTAGAACCAATTGGAGAGAAACTCTTACACAGAAAGATTACTTTACCCATAGTGATATAGATGCATTAAAGAATACCTTTGGAGATAAGCTAGATGCTATTATTCAAAATTTAGAAGAAAATGGTAAAATTAAGTCAAAAAGTGATATGATTGGTGTAACCTTGATTGGTGCTAATGAAAATTATGACAAAATTGATAAGGTAGAGATTCTAAAGGGAAGATATTTATCAGAAAGTGATGTAAAAGCAAAAAGGTCTGTCGCAATCATTGATAAGGAAACAGCTATGGACGTTTTTGGAAGAACCAATGTTTTAGGGGAAAATATTATGGTAGATATGGGCTATACAAAAGCATCCCTTGTGGTCGTTGGTTTATATGAAAAACCAAAGAGTACCCTTCAAAACTTAGGAGGAGGAGAGAAAACTCCTAACATATTTGTTCCTGTTACTACCCTTGAAAAAACAATGGGTATGGGAGATTATTTGTGGGGAATACAAGTGGTTTTGAAAAAAGGTGAAAATGTACAGGGAAGCATTGATCAGATGATTAAGCTTATAGAAAGAAGACATGGAAATGCTGGAGAAAATAAGTATAGAAGTTATACAGCAGAAGGAGAAATGCAATCTTTAAATAAGGTTACAGGAGTTGTAACAGCAGTAATCAGTGCCATTGCAGCTATTTCTTTATTGGTAGGTGGAATTGGTGTTATGAATATTATGCTTGTTTCTGTTACGGAGAGAACAAGAGAAATTGGTATAAGAAAAGCCATTGGTGCAAAGAGAAAAGATATATTATTGCAGTTCCTTGTGGAATCTGTTATTGTATCAGGAATTGGTGGGATTATCGGTACGATTATAGGGATAGGGGTTTCCTTTGTTATTGCAAGCTTTATTAAAATTCCTCCTAGTGTATCTATTGGAACTATTGCTATTGCATGGGTTTTCTCAGCGGGGGTAGGAATTTTCTTTGGAATTTATCCTGCAAATAAGGCTTCGAAATTAGACCCTATTGAAGCGTTAAGATATGAGTAAGAAAGACAGCTCCTTTATACTCGGATAGTAGAGAATCATTTGTATTGCTGAAAAAATATTATTAATAAAAAGAAAAACGATTAATAAATATAGTAAAAAAACATATAGATGGAAAGAGTATGAATAAGGAGGCATTTATGTTGAAAAAAATTTTTAGTATAGTGATTTGTGTTATGCTTGTATTATTATTGCCTATAGTAGCTATAGCACAAAATAAGGATTCAAATGTTGTAGTGAAAGAGGATGAAGTCGTAAAGGGAGACTTTTTTACAGCAGGAGATTTTGTAAAAAATATGGGAACTGTAAAAGGAGATGTTTTTGCAGCAGCTGTGACGGAGTTTGAAAATAAAGGGAAGGTTTCAGGAGATATTATAGTAGGAGCAGGAAATACTAAAATCGACGGCAGTGTAGATGGAGATATTCGAATTGGTTCAGGAAATTTAATCATTACAGGAGAAATCGGAAAGAATGTAACATCCCTTTCTAAAGTATTAAGATTAGAAAGTAAGGGTGCAGTAGATGGAAGCATCAGTGCTTTATCAGAAGATGTAAGTATAGATGGAATTGTTGGAGGAGATTTTAGAGGGTTTGCAGACCGTGTGATCATTAATGGGGAAATTAAAGGAGATGTAAATCTTGAAACAGAAAAGCTGACCTTTGGACCCAATGCAAAAATCGATGGAAATTTAACTTATACATCTTCAGAGAAGGTGGATATTCCAAAGGGTGTTGTTATAGGAGAAACAACTTATAAATTAAAGAAAAAAGATTTAGAGGATGAAAACAAAGAAAAAGGAATTGGCACATTTGAGATTGTTGGTAAAGCTATTAAAATTTTATCCTATTTAATAGTGAGTTTTCTACTCACCCTTATTTTTAGTAGTTTTATGAAAAAAACTTCTACTACAATTACTGAAAAACCTTGGCCAACATTGGGTGTTGGAATTGTAGCACTTATTACTATACCTATTGCATCTTTATTACTGTTGATTACTGTAATAGGAATTCCTATAGGGTTGATTTCGTTTGTTATTTATGGATTGTTGCTTTATCTATCTAAAATTCCTGCAGGTCTTTGGATTGGAGAAAAGATTTTAAAAAGTGAGGAAAAGCCTTACTTACCTATGATTTTAGGAATGTTACTTCTTTTATTAGTAGGATTTATTCCATATTTAGGTAGAATTATATCCTTTATAGTTATTTTACTTGGTATAGGAAGTTATTTATTAAATATCAAAGAAGCCATTCAAAAATCTAAAAAAATTAAAACTTTAGAGGAATAAAAGCCAGAGGAGAAATCCTCTGGCTTTTATATTTAATTTTACGAAGATATAATATAAAAATAATAATAAAAATCTTTTTATGTGAAATAATAATAAAGAGGATTGTAGTAATATAAACACAATACCTTAATGAATGTAAATGCTGTGGATCGTGTTTAAGAAAAGAATTGGCGAAGACTTTTGCAAAAGAGACAATATGTGCAGACTTGTCTATAAACACTATGATAAAAATTACGAATTAATAGGAGGGGTATTATGGCAAGTAGAGAACAATTACAAGCAGTAGCATCTAATTGTAGCCAATTTAGAAATACAAATGGAAATTCTTTTACTTCTTCCACAGGAGAAAATCGTACCTGTGAAAATTGTCAACATTTCACGAAGAATGGAAAATGTGATATCAATCTAGTAGATCAAATATTAGTAAGAATTACAAATGAAGGTTAATAGAAAAGTGTATTTTATGACAAATTTATTGACATCCTTACAAATTATAGTATAATGTGGATAGGTGATGGAGCTCACCTTAAGCATTGCAGATCGCAATTAATGGCTCCTACTTAGAAAATCAATCTAAGTAGGGGTCTTTTATTTTATAAAAAAAGAAAGGGTGAAAAATATGGGATTTAGTTTAGCAATTATTATTCTTTTAGGCATTGCACTCAAAAAGATATTTGATGCTATAAAGCTTCCTGGATTTTTAGGAATGTTATTGTTAGGAATTATTATTGGACCCTATGGAACCAATATCATTAGCTCGGATATTTTAAACATTTCAGGAGATTTACGAAAAATTGCATTGATCATTATACTCATTAGAGCAGGTCTTGGTATTAAAAGAGATACCTTGAAGAAAGTAGGTGTTCCAGCTGTAAAGATGAGCTTTATTCCAGGTATTTTTGAAGGATTCACGATTATGTTATTAGGAAGTTTTTTGTTTGGGATATCTAAAATAGAAGCAGGTATGCTAGGGTTTATTATAGCTGCAGTATCTCCAGCTGTTGTAGTGCCCCTTATGCTTTCATTTATAGAGAAGAATTTTGGTGAAAAGAAAGGAATCCCAACGTTAATACTTGCAGGGGCTTCTATTGATGATGTTTTTGCAATTACTATATTTTCTACTTTTTTAGGATTGTATACAGGAAAAAATGTAAATATTTCTATGCAAATTGGGTTTATTCCCATATCTATTGTTTTAGGAATTGTTATGGGATTCATTGTGGGAACTTTAATGGTGATGATTTTTAGAAAATATCACATAAGAGATACGAAAAAAGCTCTTTTATTATTAGCAGCAGCAATTATACTTACCACTATTGAAGAAGAGTTGAAAGGAATTGTACCGATTGCTAGTTTGTTAGGGGTCATGATGGTAGGCTTTTATATTCGTGAAAAATCTACTAAAATATCAGATGCATTATCTCAAAAGTTCAATAAAATATGGGTTTTTGCAGAACTGATGCTATTTGTTTTAGTGGGGGCTCAAGTAAATATTCATGTTGCTTTTCATTCAGGGCTTTTAGGACTCGTAGTGATTATTATAGGGTTGGTTGCAAGAAGTATAGGCGTTTTTATTTCGACTCTTGGAACAGATTTAGACTGGAAGGAAAGAATTTTTTGTATGATTGCCTATGTACCAAAAGCCACTGTACAAGCAGCTATTGGTGCTGTACCACTTGAAGCAGGGGTACCGGCAGGAGAGCTAATATTAGCCATTGCAGTTCTTGCTATTATTGTTACAGCTCCATTAGGTGCTATAGGAATTAAAATTTCTGGAGAAAAATGGTTAGCTCCTAAATAAGAAGTAAAAGTTCAACTACCTGAAATTATAGGCTGTTGAACTTTTATTTTTTATGGTGCTAAATCTTTTGGATCTACTTTGGAAATAAAGGGCTGGATTGCAGACTTTTCTGCTAAGAGCAAATTGATTAAATCTGTTTCATCTATTTCAGAGATCATACCATCAGGCATAATGTTCTCCTGACTTAATCTTTCTAAAAAGTTTTCGTTATGAGGTGAATAATTGAAGTCGTTGTCTTCTCCTTTTTGCTTATGGGTTTTACGTTTATTTTTGCCCAAGAATGTTCAACTCCTTTTTATATGGATTTATCTATTAGTATTTCACAAATAAAAAGAAGTATGCTGAACAATGGATAACTCTTTTGCATATAAAGAATTAGGAAAAAGAATAAATTAAATTAAAAAAGGAGGGTGCTTAATTGGGAATGGAGGAAGTAGGAAAAGCTTTAACATTGTTTAATATGGAATTTCTCTCTTCTGTTACAGCTATGGTATTAGCAGTAAATTTAATTACTCAAGTGATCAAAGAAGTGTTTCTCAATGAAAAAATTCATCCAAAGATTCCAAAGCTCATTACATTATTAGCATCAACCCTCGTTGTGCTTGTACATCATTATAGAGTTTGGAGTACAACGCCTATTACTTTTCACAACTCCATTATAGAACTTGTATTTTTAATTTTTGTCAATAGTATATTTATTGCTGCTTTATCTATGGGAAATTATAAAATACTCAATTTAACAAAGGATAAAGAGGTTAAAAAGATGAAGGAACAAATTGCTGTTAATGAAGCCAAGATTCAAGAGCGTGATGATAAAAAAATAGATGAAGAGGAGTATGGAGAACTGTACTAATAGATAAGTAAATTTTGCTATTTTGAATGGGGTTGGATATAATATAGAAGATGAACAAAAGATAAGGAAGGTGCGTATTGTGAGTAATGTATTATCCCCTAAAAATGGTGAAGCTTTTTTGACCCTTGCTATAGAGAGTAGCTGTGATGAAACATCTGCTGCAATTTTAAGAAATGGTAGAGAGGTTTTATCGAATATTATTTCTTCCCAAATAGATGTGCATAAAAAATTTGGAGGCGTTGTTCCAGAGGTTGCGTCTAGAAAGCATGTTGAAAATATAGATATTGTCATAGAAGAAGCGCTAAAGGAGGCAGATGTTACCCTAAAAGAAATAGACCATATAGGTGTGACTTATGGACCAGGTCTTGTTGGAGCTTTGTTAGTTGGCTTATCTACAGCAAAAGCTATGGCGTATGCTTTAAATATTCCTCTAGTAGGAGTTAATCACATTGAAGGACATATTTGTGCAAATTATATAGAAGATAAAAATCTTAAACCTCCATTTTTATGTTTGATTGTATCAGGTGGACATACTCATCTTGTACATGTAAAGGATTATGGAGAGTATGATATTTTAGGAAGAACACGAGATGATGCTGTAGGAGAAGCTTTTGATAAGGTTGCAAGAGCTATGAAATTAGGTTATCCGGGAGGACCGATTGTTGATCGGTTAGCAAAGATAGGAGATGAAAATGCTATTAAATTTCCTAGAGTGTACTTAGAACCAGATAGCTTTGACTTTAGCTTTAGTGGAATAAAATCAGCGGTGTTAAACTATCTTAACTCTCAAAATCAAAAGGGATTAGAGATCAAAGTAGAAGATGTAGCAGCTTCTTTTCAAGCAGCTGTTGTAGAAGTATTAGTTCATAAAGCTATAAAGGCTACAAAACTTAAAAATTTAGATACAATTGTTCTAGCTGGAGGGGTAGCTGCTAATAGTGGGGTTAGGGAAGCTCTTGAAAAAGAAGCGAAAAAAGAAGGGTTTGCTTTGAAGTATCCATCTATAAAACTTTGTACAGATAATGCAGCTATGATTGGCTGTGCAGCATATTATAATTATATCAATGGATTTACTTCAGATTTATATTTAAATGGAGTCCCAAATTTAAAGCTAGGAGAAAAAAGATAAGATTAAAAATAGATAAATGACTCATAAATTATGAGTGATGATAAAGAAGAGAATCTTAAAGGATGATCTTCTTTATTTAATTTTAAAGGAATTGATTTAAAATTAAATTATTCAGAAGATTATGTGGATAAAAATGTGGATAATGTGGAAAACTTTATAAAGTGCCTTTGAGAAGCTGTTCTTTTGAATGGAAATGTGGATAACTCGTGAAAAAGTGTTGAAAAACTGTGAATACAAATGGGTATATGTATGTCTTATAATATATATGTTAGAAACAGATAAAATATGCCTATAAAAAAATAAGTAGTTTGGATAATCCAAACTACTTGTTTTCTTCTACATAACTAACGATATCACCAATGTTTTTGAAACCTTCTGCATCTTCATCAGGAATTTCAACATCAAATTCATCTTCGATTGCCATGATGATTTCAACAGCATCTAAAGAATCAGCTTCTAAATCTCCCATTAATGAAGTTTCAGCTTTGATTTCTACATCTTCGTCTAACCCTAATTGATCAATAATAATCTCTTTTATTTTTTCAAACATGATATGGATTCCTCCCTGGTTAAAATATTTCTGTTAGCCACGAAAGTGGCTTTTAACGTGATTATTTTACCACATCTAAATAGAAAATACTATAAAAAATATGCTTTTCAACACTTTTTTTATCTTTTTTTTAGTTTATCATAAAAAAAGTAACTTATACATTTATTTTTAGTTTTTTTCTTTCAATCATATACACTTTTAAATTACTGCAAATATTCTTCCCATTTTTCATAAAGATGATCGAGTTTTATTTTTAAGCTTGTGGTCTGCTCATGAATTTCTGCACTTTTTTTAGGATCTGAATAAATTTCTTCCTTGCACATTTCTTGTTCAAGTTGACGAATATTTTCTTCTAGACAAAATATATTTTCCTCTAAATCCTGCTGTTCTTTTTTGATTCTCCGTTTTTCTTTTTGAAGCTCTTTTTCTTTTTTTCTTTCATCTTTTAATTGAGTTTTTGTTTTTGTTGCTTCAGGTGTGGCTTTTTTAGATTCTTCTAATTGATTCTTTTTTTCTTGATAGTATTGATAGTTTCCTAAATATTCAGTGATGCCATTTTGTGAAAGATCTAATATTTTTGTTGTTACTTTATTTAAAAAATATCTATCATGAGAAATGACTAATAAAGTACCTTCATAATTGGTTAAAGCTTCTTCTAATACTTCCTTTGAAGCAATATCTAAATGGTTTGTAGGTTCGTCTATAAGTAAAAAATTTGCTTTTGAAAGCATTAACTTAAGTAAAGACACGCGACTCTTTTCCCCACCGCTTAAGGTAGATATTTTCTTAAACACATCTTCACCGCTAAATAAGAAAGAACCAAGAAGTGTCCGTACTTCTGTTTGAGTAAAATGAATTTTTTCCTCCCATATTTCATCGATGATTGTATTAGAAGTGTTCAAATCTGATTGTTCTTGATCATAATACCCTATATAAACATTATGACCTAATTGAATCTTTCCTGTATCAAAGGGGATAGACTTTAGTAAAATTTTTAATAAAGTAGATTTACCAATACCATTAGGACCAATAAGACCTACCCGTTCACCTCTATAAATATTGAATCCAACATTTTCAAAGAGCTTAGTATCACCAAAACTTTTAGATAAATCTTCAATGGATAAAATATCTTCTCCGCTTTTGATTTGTGTTTCAAATCGAATTTTAGTTTTTTTATCAAAAAGGACAGGCTTTTCTATTATAGAGATATGGTCTAATTTTTTTTCTCTACTTTTTGCACGTTTTGCTAGCTTTTCTGTACCATGTTGTTTAAATCTTCGAATGATTTCTTCTTGCTTTTGTATTTCCTTTTGCTGCTGTAGGTATTCTTTTAGCTGTTGTTCATATAGTACCTTTTTCTTTTCTACATAAGTAGAATAGTTTCCGTTGTATTGTATAAGTTTTTTATTTTCAATTTCATAAATCTTGTCAACAACCTGATCTAAAAAGTATCGATCATGGGAGATGAGAAGGACTGTCCCATGATAGGATTTTAAAAAGCCTTCAAGCCATTCTACAGCATCCATATCTAAGTGATTTGTAGGCTCGTCCAATAATAAAATGTCCGGCTTTTTAAGAAGGAGCTTTGCTAGATTAACTCTTGTTTTTTGTCCTCCACTAAGTTGGACAATGGGTTGATCAAATTCTTCTTCTGAAAAACCTAAGCCTTTTAAGACACCACGAAGTTCACTTCTATATCCATATCCATTTTTATTTTGAAATTCTTCTGATTTATGGGAATAAGTTTCCATTAATTTATCAAAGTCTTTTGATGGATTAGTACTTTTCTTGGATATCTCTTCTTCTAAGGAACGTAATGTTTCTTCTAGCTCGATTAAATCATCAAATACATGAAGGACTTCATCAAAAACTGTATTGGAAGAGGATAAAACCCCCATTTGCTCTAAGTATCCAATAGTAGTGCTTTTAGATATATAAAGCTCTCCACTATCATAATTATGTTCTCCTGTTATAATTTTAAATAAGGTAGACTTTCCAGCACCATTTGCACCTACTAAACCTATTTTTTCTCCAGCATTTATGCTAAAAGATATATTTTCTAATATGGAATCAACTACAAAAGATTTATAGATACGATTACATGATAAAACGATCATTATGATCCTCCTTGCTAAATATATTTATATTATATTGTACCAAAAAAAAGGGAAAGATAAAATGAAAAGGCTGTTTAGAACCTTTAAAATAGGGTATAAATGGTACAAGTGTTCTCTTGACAACATTGACATATGGATATCACAGTGATATAATTTGTTAAAAAAAAACAATTAATAAAGATAGAGGAAGATCGAAATGCAAAGAGAAAACGTGAAAATATCAATGGCTGTAATTAGAAGGTTGCCTAAATACAGAAGATATCTAGAAGAACTATTAGATAAGGGCATCAATAGGATTTCATCTAGAGAATTAAGTAAGATTATTGGCTTTACTGCATCTCAAATAAGACAAGATTTAAATAATTTTGGAGGATTTGGACAGCAGGGGTATGGCTATAATGTTGCAGGTCTTTATGAGGAAATAGGTAAAATTTTAGGGTTGGATAATACGTACAATACAATTATTATAGGTGCAGGTAATTTAGGGCAAGCAATAGCAAACTATACAAATTTTGAAAAGTCAGGATTTGTTCCTATGGGAATGTTTGATATTAATCCTAGGTTAATTGGCTTAAAGATCAGAGATATTGAAATCATGGATGCAGACGATATAGAAGAGTATATAGAAGAAAATAAGATAGATATTGGGATTATTTGTACAAACAAAGAACATGCCCAAGACGTAGCAGATAAACTAGTGAAGAGTAATATAAAGGGAATATGGAATTTTGCACCTACTGATTTAGACGTTCCAGAACATATTATGCTAGAGAATGTACATTTAAGTGAAAGTTTATATACATTATCTTTCTTATTAAAACATAATTATGACGATAAAAAATAAGAACAGGATAAGCGTGTAGAACAAAAGTGTACAAAAAAACATACAAAATACGAATGTGTGTACAAGAAGTTGTACAATTTGACATCAAATTAACAAATTCATCGGAGAAAACCAGTAAAATAGGTGAAGCAGGTGTACAGAATACCGTACACCTGCTTCTTTTGTTTTGTATCTATATTACCAAAATATAGAATTGTTGTGAGATTAATATCAATATATTGAAAAAAATTCAAAATTATATTTATACAATAAAAATTTTAAAAATAATAAGAATTTAGATGAAACGCAGTTAAAATCAGATGTTGAGGCGTTTGCGCAATAAAAAAGACTATTTCTTGCAACGAAATAAATTCTAAAAAAAAAATTATAAATTATATTGTCATTTTGGCATGGTTTATGCTAATATAATAGAGGTGCTGTGAAAAAAATATCAATTTTTTTAATATAAAGAGGAGGGAATTAATGTGCAATTCAAATTGACCAAAGAACAAGAAATGGTTAGAAAGATGGTTAGAAGCTTTGCTGTAAATGAAGTAGAACCTTTAGCAGCAGAAGTAGATGAAACAGAAAGATTTCCATGGGAAACAGTTGAAAAAATGGCTAGATACAAAATGCTAGGAACTTTTGTTCCAAAAGAGTACGGTGGAGCAGGCGCAGACGAAGTTACTTATGCGATTACTGTAGAAGAGCTTTCAAGAGCTTGTGCTACTACTGGAGTTATCTGTTCAGCACACAGTTCACTATGTATGTGGCCAATCATGAAATATGGTACAGAAGAACAAAAACAAAAATACTTAGTACCACTAGCAAAAGGTGAAAAACTAGGTGCATTTGGTTTAACTGAGCCAAACGCTGGAACAGATGCAGCTGGACAACAAACTACTGCAGTACTTGATGGAGACGAGTGGGTAATCAATGGCTCTAAAATCTTCATCACAAATGGTGGAGTTGCTGAAATCTATGTTGTTATGGCAATGACTGATCCATCAAAAGGAACTAGAGGAATCAGTTCATTCATCGTTGAAAAAGGAACTCCAGGATTCAGCATTGGTAAAAAAGAAAAGAAATTAGGAATCAATGGTTCTGCTACAACTGAGCTTATCTTTGAAAACTGTAGAATTCCTAAAGAAAACCAATTGGGAGAATTAGGAAAAGGTTTCAAAGTTGCAATGACTACTCTTGATGGTGGTAGAATTGGTATCGCTTCTCAAGCTTTAGGTATTGCTCAAGGAGCTTTAGATGAAACAGTTAAATATACTAAAGAAAGACAACAATTTGGTAGAGCTTTAGCTAAATTCCAAGCATTACAATTCGAAATGGCTGATATGGAAACTAGAATCCAAGCATCAAGACATTTAATATACAATGCAGCATGGAGAAAATCTCAAGGATTATCTTATTCTAAAGAAGCTGCTATGGCAAAATTATTTGCAGCAGAAACTGCTATGTATGTAACAACTAAAGCTGTTCAATTACATGGTGGATATGGATATACAAGAGAATATCCAGTAGAAAGAATGATGAGAGACGCTAAGATTACTGAAATTTATGAAGGTACTTCAGAAGTACAAAAAATGGTAATCGCTGCAAATTTATTAAAATAATCTAACATATACGGTTTATATAAAATAAAAGGAAACGTTTATATAAGCATTTTATAAAAGGAGGAAGAAAGATGAAGGTAATAGTTTGTGTAAAGCAAGTTCCTGATACAAACGAAGTTAGAATAGATCCTGTAAAAGGAACCCTTATTCGTGACGGTGTTCCAAGTATCCTAAATCCAGATGACGCAAATGCTTTAGAAGAAGCATTAGCATTAAAAGATAAATATGATGATGTTCATGTAACAGTACTTACAATGGGACCACCTCAAGCTGACGAAATGTTAAAAGAATGTTTAGCTATGGGAGCAGATGACTCGATCTTAGTAAGTGATAGAGCTTTTGCTGGTGCTGACACTTGGGCAACTTCTAATACGTTAGCAGCTGCAATTAGAAAAGTAGGAGAATATGATATTATTTTCGCTGGAAGACAAGCAATCGATGGAGATACTGCTCAAGTAGGTCCACAGATCGCTGAAAGACTTGGACTTACTCAAATTACTTATGTACAAGATTTCCAAGTAGAAGGTGAAGAAATTAAAGTTCAAAGACAATTAGAAGATGGTTATGAAGTAATTAAGGTGAAAGCACCAGTACTTTTAACTGCAATCAAAGAATTAAATGAACCAAGATATATGTCTGTTGAAGGTATCTATGATGCATGTAAGCAAGAGACTACAGTATGGTCATTAGCTGATTTAGATGTTGAAAAGCATGAAGTAGGATTAGATGCTTCTCCAACAAAAGTATTCCGTTCATTTACACCAGAACCAAAAGGAAAAGGTGTAATGCTTGAAGGAACTACTAAAGAAATGGTAGAGAAGTTAGTTGTGAACTTAAAACAAAAACATATCATCTAATTGAATTGGAGGGAGAAAAATGGCTGTTGTTGTATATAAAGATAAATGTAAAGGATGTAAGCTATGTTTAAAAGCATGTCCTTTTGACGCTATTGACATGGTTGATGGTGTAGCTGTAATTAATGATAAATGTACTGCTTGTGGAGCTTGTGTAGAGGCATGTCCTTTCAAAGCTATTGAAAAGCAAGTTTCAGAGGCACCTAAAAAAGACTTATCTGCATACAAAAATGTATGGGTATATGCAGAGCAAAGACAAGGCGAAATCATGCCTGTTGTAGTTGAATTATTAGGAGAAGGTAAAAAGTTAGCAAATGAAATCGGAACAGAACTATGTGCAGTTGTAGCTGGACACAATATTGAAGGTTTAGCAAAAGAATTAGTTGCATATGGTGCTGATAAAGTATATGTTCTAGATCATGAATTACTAGAAAACTTTACAACAGATGGATACACAAAAGTAATCACTGACGCAATCAATGAGTACAAACCAGAAATCGTTCTATACGGAGCTACTCACATTGGTAGAGACTTAGCACCAAGATTAGCAGCTAGAGTAGATACTGGACTTACTGCTGACTGTACTAAGCTTGAAATAGATCCAGAAGATAAGAAAATCAAACAAACTCGTCCAGCTTTTGGTGGAAACATCATGGCTACAATCGTATGTCCAAACCACAGACCACAAATGTCTACAGTAAGACCTGGAGTTATGGACAAAGCGCATAGAGACGATGCAAGAACAGGTGAAATAATCACTGTTGATGTTCAATTAACTAAAGAAGATGTAAGAACAGAAGTAGTAGAAATCGTAAAAACTAAAAAAGACATGGTATCTTTAACAGATGCTGAAGTAATCGTATCTGGTGGACGTGGAATTGGAAAACCAGAAGGTTTCGAACTTCTTAAAAAATTAGCTGATAAATTAGGTGGAGTAGTAGGTTCATCTCGTGCATGTGTTGATGCTGGATGGATTGATCATTCTCACCAAGTAGGTCAAACAGGTACAACTGTTAAGCCAACACTTTATGTTGCTTGTGGTATTTCAGGAGCAATCCAACATTTAGCTGGTATGCAAAGTTCTGATATCATCGTTGCAATCAACAAAAACGCTAATGCACCAATCTTCGAAGTTGCTGACTTCGGAATCGTAGGAGACTTATATGATGTTGTTCCTGCTTTAATGGATGCTTTAGATAGAGCTGAAGATTTAATGGAAGCATTAAAAGAGGTTGCAGCAGCTAAGTAGTAGTTTTTTATAGTAGTTTTATTTACGGGCGACTGATCTTTGTGACAGTCGACCCGTTTTTTATTTATTAATTTCAAAACTTATATATTGATATAAAATTGTAGTAATTGAAATGAATTATCAATAATGGTATAATAACAAAAGATTATAAGGATTAGGTGATAAAGATGGCTAATTATTATTATGAAATTAATAAAATGCTTGATAAGCTGATGCATAAAGTCTTGGTCTATGACCGAAAGGGATTCAAGATTAATGGAAAAGAAGAATTATCTTTATTAGATATACATGTTTTAAGAAAAATCGGGCAGGTAAATAATAAAAAAATATATGAATTAGTAAAGGATCTAGAAATAGATAGAGGATTAATTGCTTCTGTGATGAAAAAATTAATATTAAATGGATATATCACAAAAGAAAAATCAGAAGAGGATAAGAGAGTATATATCTTAAGATTAACAGATGAAGGAAAAGAAATGTGTAAAAAGACATTAGATATTCAAAAGGATTTATTGAATTTTGTATTAAGCGATGTAACGTTAAATGAAGAAAAGGCTATATTAAAGTTTTTAAGTAAAATTAATCAGACTACATTGTCTACGAATCAGGGAGAAATTTATGCAAAAAAATAATAACACCCTAATGGGAACCAGGGTATTATTATTTTATGTATTCAATATTATTCTGCAACTGGTGCGTCTACAGGACAAACATTAGCACAAGCACCACAGTCAATGCATGCTCCTGCATCGATTACATATTTGTCATCTCCAGCACTGATTGCACTTACTGGACATTCTGGTTCACAAGCTCCACAACTGATACAAGCTTCATTAATTACATAAGCCATAATAAAATCCTCCTCTAAAAATTTATTTTTATTAAGTGTTTACTTCATCTTTAAGACAGTTATATTTTAACAAAATACCCATAGGGGGACAATAAAAAAATAAAAAAAAATGTCTAAAAGTAGGTATATATAATGATTATCATTCTATATTTATTGAGAAAAGGAGAATGTTTATGAAGGTGGTAGCACTTGTTGGAAAAAGTGGAACAGGAAAAAGCTATAGGGCTTTAAATCTTGCCCATGAAAAAGAAATTGCTTATATCATTGATGATGGACTTTTTATACAAGGAAATAAAATTATTGCAGGAAAATCTGCAAAAAGGCAAAAAACTTCTGTAGCAGCAGTGAAAACAGCTCTTTTTACCCATGAAGATCATAGAGAAGAAGTAAAACTAGCTATTCAGGATGAAAATCCTAGAGGAATATTGATTTTAGGCACTTCTAAAAAAATGGTAGATAAAATCGCAATGCATTTGAATATTTGTCCTATTGAAGAATATATATATATTGAAGAAATTTCTTCAGAGGAAGAAAGAGAAATTGCAAAAAAGCAAAGAACAGAATATGGAAAGCATGTTATTCCTGTTCCTACTTTTGAAATAAAGAAAGATTTTTCTGGATATTTTATAGATCCACTAAAAATTTTAAGAAGGAAAAAAGATGATACTGTGCAAATATCTGAAAAATCCATAGTAAGACCTACTTTCAGTTATATGGGGAAATACACAATTTCGGATAAAGTAATCAGTGATCTGGTTAATTATACAGCGTATGAAATAGATGGGATTTATAAGGTTTCTGGAGTGGATGTTCGTAACTATTCAAATGGGGTGAGTATTTATGTAGAAATCATTGCTACATATGGAAATGCTGTACACGAGCTATCAAGAAGAGCGCAAGAAAAAATAATGAAAGAAGTAGAGCATATGACAGCCCTTAATATTTTAGCAGTAAATATATATATAAAAAAAATCATTGTTATTTAAAATAATGATGGATATTTATTCTAAATATACAGTATACAATATATATTATGAATAGTTAAATGCAATTTTTCTTGTAATGATTATTCTTTCTTCAATATATTATATTTTTTTTCTAAATTTTGAATAGATGCTAATTAATTGTGAATATTTACAATATAAAATCATTGTGTTATAATCACCTTGACATGATGAAGGTGAATAAAAATATAATTCTAGTATTTTTAAAAAATGAGGGGGTCTCAAAATGCCAAATCAATTAAATGCACAGGAGTACATTGAAAAAGTAATTGAGAAAGTGAAAAAAACTGATGCAGATCAACCTGAGTTTTTACAAACAGTTGAAGAAGTATTACCTACGCTACAACCAGTAATAGAAAAACATCCAGAGTATGTAGATGCAAATCTATTAGAAAGATTTGTTGAGCCTGAAAGACAAATACTATTTAGAGTACCATGGGTTGATGATCAAGGAGAGTTACAAGTAAACCGTGGATTTAGAGTTCAATTTAATGGAGTAATCGGACCATATAAGGGAGGATTACGTTTTCATCCATCTGTTTATCTTGGAATCATTAAATTCTTAGGATTTGAGCAAATATTAAAGAATTCACTAACAGGTCTTCCAATAGGAGGAGGTAAAGGTGGTTCTGACTTTGACCCTAGAGGAAAATCTGATGCTGAAATTATGAGATTCTGCCAAAGCTTTATGACAGAATTATATAGACATATTGGACCAGACGTTGACGTTCCAGCTGGAGATATTGGTGTTGGTGGAAGAGAAATCGGATACCTTTATGGACAATATAGAAGAATCAGAGGCGCATTTGAAAATGGTGTGCTAACAGGAAAAGGTTTATCTTATGGTGGAAGCTTAATTAGACCAGAAGCTACAGGCTTTGGTATTACATATTTCTGTCAAGAAATGTTAAAACATGAAGGAACTAGCTTTGAAGGAAAAACAGTTGCATTATCAGGATTTGGTAATGTTACTTGGGGAACAGCTAGAAAAGTTACTGAATTAGGTGGTAAAGTAGTTACACTATCAGGTCCAGATGGATATGTATATGATCCAGAAGGTGTTTCAACAGACGAAAAAATCAACTACTTACTAGAAATGCGTGGTTCTGGTAGAGATAAAGTACAAGATTATGCTGATAAGTTTGGCGTTGAGTTCTTCCCAGGAGAAAAGCCATGGGGTGTTAAGGTTGATATCGTAATTCCATGTGCTACTCAAAATGATATTCACTTAGAGCATGCTAAACAAATCGTTGCAAATGGTATTAAGTTTGTTTGTGAAGGTGCAAACATGCCTACTACAAATGAAGCACTTAAATATTTATTAGATAATGAAGTAATCGTAGGACCTGCTAAAGCTGCAAATGCTGGTGGAGTTGCTACATCTGCTCTTGAAATGGCTCAAAACAGTATGAGATATTCTTGGACAGAAGAAGAAGTAGATGCAAAACTTCATCAAATCATGGTAAATATTCATGATAATTCTATGAAAGCTGCTGAAACTTATGGATTCGGATATAACTTAGTTGCTGGTGCAAATATTGCTGGATTTGTTAAAGTTGCAGAAGCAATGTATGCGCAAGGAAATTACTAAAAATAAAAAAAGAATCGCATTTCTTGCGGTTCTTTTTTTTATGGGACAACATTGTTACATATATTAAAGGAATATTACATTTTAAAGACAATTAGGATAATTCATCAAAAGATATATTAAAATAGATATGAGGAGGAATGGATTATGAAAAACAAATATCATTATATTCTTTTGATGATTCTGATACTTTTAATAAGTGGAATATATACAATTACTTATGCAGAAAGTGTAGAGGGGTATTTTCCACCCCAACCAAAAGATATTACTGTGCTTGTATCAAAGCCTAGTATAAGTATGCAATTAGTTTTAAATAACAACATGGTAAAAGAAATAGATATGAAATTAAATGGAAATCCTGTTTCTGCTAAATATGATAAAAAACAGCAGATTGTTTTCTATCAACCTGAAAAGCCTCTGAAACCAGGTCAATATAAAGTAGACTTGAATATAAATTTAGGGGAAGAAAAATTCATAAAGGAAAGTTGGAAGTTTAGTGTTGGAGAAAATGCAGTAGAGCAGTTGCCAAATTCTTCGGAAGAACAGAAGAAAGTATTAAATTATTCTAACCGATATAGAAGACTTTTAGGAATTTCTGAATTTAAGATGAATGATTCTTTAAATGCAGCAGCAATGGCGCATTCTAATTATATGGCAGCGAATAAGAAGTTTACTCATGATGAATTTGCAAATGATAAGGGATTTACAGGAATCCAGTCTTATAATCGAGCAAGTGTTTTTGGATATACAGGAAGCTTTGTTGCTGAAAATGTAAGCTCAGGGTCAAAAGACTATAAAGATGCAATAGACCAGTTAGTAGATGCACCTTATCACAGACTAGCTTGGATGAATCCATATCTTTTAGATTTAGGATATGGTGTGAAAGATAAATATTATACCTTTGATTTCGGTGGAAAAGCAATTTTAGAAGATCAGATGATTGTATATCCTATGGAAAATCAAACAGATGTTGCGATTTCTTGGGATGGGAATGAAATTCCTAATCCTCTTAGATTTTATAATCAGACAGGTACAGTAGGATATCCTATATCTTTATCTTACTTTAGTAAAAAGAATATTGAAAAGCTTACTATAGAAAAAGTAACATTAAAAGATAGCAAGGGCAGTGTAGTAAATAGCTATATTAATACACCACAAAAGGATGATAAACTTCATGATAGTATATTTATTATTCCTTCTAAGCCACTAGAAAAAAACGAGAAGTATACTGTAGCTGTGAAGGGAAAAGTAACTTTTGACGATAAAAAAGCAAGAAACATTAGTAAAACATGGAGTTTTACTACAATAAAAGAAGAAGAGAATAAGAATGAATGGATGAAGAAATATATCTATACAGATGTAAGTGGTCATTGGGCACAAGATTATATATTAGATTTGAGTGAAAAAGGGATATTATCAGCTAAAGGAAATAACCTTTATAAACCAGAAGACAAAATTACTAGAGCAGAATTTACAGAATTTGTTATAAATGCATTAGGAATTCCTACAAAAGCTTATGAAGGAATTTTTAAAGATGTAAAAAAATATACTAATAAGGCAGTATATATTGAAGCAGCATATAGAGCTGGAATTATAAAGGGTATGGGCAATGGAAATTTTGATCCAGACCGTAGGATTAAAAGAGAAGAGATTGCAGTCATTGTTATGAAGGCTTATCAGAAAAAAGGAAGTAACAAAAAAATTAATCAATCACCAGCATTGTCCTTTGCAGATAAGGATGATATAAGCACTTGGGCATTAAAGGACGTAAAGCTCGCTTATGAAATAGGGATTATAAAAGGACGAGATACAGGTAAATTCGCACCAAAGGATTTTGCAACTAGAGCTGAAGGCGCAGTATTAGTTAAGAAATTATTAGAAAAAATTCAATAAAGTTTTAATATATTAAAAAAGTCTCCCTTTCCTAAATGAAAGGGAGACTTTTTAGCTTTAGCGTTTACCCATTTCTCTTACCATAAAGGTTGAAGCTTCAATAAAATTAAAGGCAAGAGCAGCTCCAGTACCCTCTCCTAGTCTTAACCCCATATCAAACATGGGGGGAATACCAAGAAGCTCCATAGCGACCATTCCTCCTCTTTCAGCAGTATGATGAGAGGCAATAAGAAAATCTTTTACCTTTGGTTCAATGGCTATAGCAATGAGGGCAGCAGCAGTAGAAATAAAACCATCAACAACTACTGGGACCCTTTTAGCGGCAGCTCCTAACATAGTTCCTGCCATTCCACCTATTTCAAAGCCTCCTACTTTAGATAATATATCAATACCATCTTCAGGATTTGGCTGATTTATTTCAATGGCTTTTTTTATAACAGTTGCTTTATGTTTTAATTTTCTTGTGGGAAGTCCTGCACCTACACCTACAATTTCCTCAGGATTAATATTACCCATCACTGAAAAGATTGCAGTACTAGGAGTCGTATTTCCGATACCCATTTCACCCGTTCCAATTAAATTTTTCCCATTTTTAATTTGGTCGTTAACCATTTCAATACCGATTTCCAAGCTCTTTATAGCTTCTTCTCTTGTCATAGCAGGACCTTTTGCCATATTGCTTGTACCATATCTAATTTTTTTATTGATGACTTTAGGTTCTTCAATATCTTTTGCTATACCTATATCTACAACAACTACATCAGCATGAGCTTGCTTTGCTAAGGCACATACACCTGTTAATCCTTTGGCAAAATTAGGTGTTTGAAGAGCTGTAATAATTTGAGGGTCAGGAGCTACCCCTTCTTCGTAAACACCGTGATCTGCTGACATAACAATAATTGCTTTATTATTAACAGATGGAAAAGGATTTTTTGTAATACCGGCTAATTGAATAGCTAATTCTTCTAATCTTCCTAAACTTCCTAATGGTTTAAATAAACTATCTATATGCAGTTTTGCTTTTTCCATAGAATCTTGATCAAGAGCATCTATTTTTTTTAGGGTTTCATTGAGTAATTGCATATTTTTCCTCTCCTTTAGGGTAGATTTTATTTGATTACTAATAAAATAAAAAAGTTCATGATTTATTTGCATAACAAACAAATCACGAACTTTACCATTATCCATGTAAATAAGCTGTACTAGGCAGGTCTCCTGGCTCAGATTCAATGCTTAACACGCCTTCCCGAAAAAAGTTTCAGTGGCATTTTGTGATAAGCTCCTCTTTACAGTGGTGGGACCGCTGAAGAATTACACTTCATTCCCTATTCTCCCCAAGGGGGCACCTATTACGAAATTCAATTTGATTTTATTATAGAACAATATTTACTTTTTTTCAATAAGGAAGATGATAGATTTTTTAGCTATATATTCAATTTATGATGATTTTTCTCATCTTCGTGAATATACTATTTCTATTTGAATTAGATATTTTCTTCCATATCAGAAAAAACAGTTTTTAAAGTTTTCTTAAGCCAAAAGACCATCCATATAAAAGCTATGCATTCAGAGATAGGAAATGCATACCATATAAGATTGAGTCCATCTATTTTAGCTAAAAGAAAGGCTAAAGGTAAAAGTAAAATAATTTGTCTCAAGAAAGATAAAATCAAACTAGGGATGCCTTTACCAATAGCTTGAAAGGTAGTAGAACCAATAATAGCAGGCCCTATAATAGGAAAAGCTATACTGATTGTTTTAAGGGTATCCGTTCCAATCTCTAAAAGCTTTGGACTATCATGAAACATTTTGATTAATTCCCTAGGAAATAATTGAAGCATGAAAAATCCAAGGGTTGTGAAAGTAAATGCAATGAAAAAAGCTACTTTCATTGTTTTTTTCATTCGGTAAGGATTCTTATGACCATAATTATAGCCCATAATAGGCATGTATCCTTGGTTTAATCCAAAAACAGGCATAAAAACAAAGGATTGTAGCCTAAAATAAATACCTAATGCAGCAATAGAGGTGCTTCCATAGCTTCCTAAAATAGCATTTAACCCTGCAATCATGAAAGAGGCTAAAAACTGCATGGTCATAGAAGGAAAGCCTACTTGATAAATGTCTTTTAGAATAGTTGGATCAAAGGAAAATTTTTTTAAGTTCAATTTTATCTGATGTTTTCCCTTAAATAACATTAATAGAATAAATGTACTACTAATGGCTCTTGATAAAACTGTAGCAATAGCTGCTCCTTCTATACCAAGTTTAGGGAAGAATCCATAGCCAAAGATCATAAGTGGGTCTAAAATGATATTTAAAATAGAACCGATCAACATGGTAATCATGGGAAGAAATGTGTTTCCTTCTCCTCTTAAAATATTGTTACAGAGTATAGATATAAAAACGAAAAGGGAGCCTATCAGAATGATTTTTATATAGCGAGATCCATAATCAATAAGAATAGGATCATTTGTAAACATACTGATGAAGTATTTTGAAAAAAGTATTCCTAAAAGACCGATGAATAGACCATAAAATACAGCAATGATTAGTACATGTTCTGCTGCAATAGAAGCCCTTTTTTCATTTCCTGATCCAAGAAGACGAGAGATTAAAGAGCTAGTTCCTATACCTGTACCTACGCCAATAGCTATTAAAATCATTTGAATAGGAAAGGCAAGAGAAAGAGCTGCAAGGGCTTTTTCGCTTAATTTTGCTACAAATATACTATCTACTACGTTATAAAATGCTTGAATAAACATAGATAATATAGAAGGTATAGCTAATTTAAATAATAAGGGGACAATAGGCTCTGTACCCAGACGATTGCTTTTTATAGGTTGCTCCAAAAAAATTCCTCCTTCCTACGAATAGTCTAATTACTATGGTATAAGACAAAATTTTCCTTGTCAATAAGATAAAATCAATATTTGATGAATAAAAAAAGTGAATGACAAAAATTTGGGTAAAATAGAAATATAAAATAGAAAGATCAAAAAGTTTAGGAGGAAGAATATTGACCTATAAAATCATTGAAGAAGATGGAAAAGTTAGGTTAGAAGGAATAAAGGATTTTGAGCCTTCTCATATTTTTGAATGTGGACAATGTTTTCGATGGAACAAAGAAGAAGATGAAAGTTTTACAGGAGTAGCCAAAGGAAGAGTCATCAACGTTTTAAAGGATAAAGATAGCATCATTTTTCATAATACCAACAAAGAAGAGTTTTTGAATATATGGGTAGATTATTTTGATTTAAATCGAGATTATGGAATTGTAAAAGAAAATTTAGAAAAGATGGATGTAGTGATGGAAAAAGCTATTCATTATGGAACAGGAATAAGGATTCTTAATCAAGATGAATGGGAAATATTACTTTCTTTCATCATTTCATCAAATCGGAGTATTCCATTGATTAAAAAATCTATTGAAAGCTTATGCGAAAGATATGGGGAGTTTCTAGGAAAGTATAGAGGGAAAAAATATTATGATTTTCCTCAATTAGAAGCTTTGAGAGATCAATCTATTGAGGAAATCAAAGAAAGCTATACAGGCTATCGAGCAAAGTATATAGTAGAGACAGTAAGAATGATAGAAGAAAGAGAGGTTGAACTATATCACTTAAAAGATTTATCAACGGAGAAAGCAAAAAAAGAATTGTTAAAATGTAGTGGAGTAGGACCTAAAGTTGCAGATTGTATATTACTTTTTTCTATGGGAAAATTTGATGCTTTTCCGATAGATGTATGGGTAAGAAGAATCATGGAGTATTTTTATTTTCCAGAAGGAACTACGCTAAAGAAAATAGAAAGCTTTGCAAAAGAACATTTTAAAGAAGAAGCAGGCTTTGCTCAGCAGTATCTTTTTTATTATGCAAGGGAATTAGGAATTGGTAAATAATTTATATGAAGGAATTTTGTCTCTAGTAAAGAATATTACCTAATTAGACAAAAATTTTAAGGAGGGTATAAAATGCTAGGGACTATTGTTAATGCATTAGCAATTATTGGAGGAAGTTTGGTAGGCTTATTCTTTAGAGGAGGAATACCCGAAAAATATAATGAAACTATTATAAAAGCTAACGGATTAAGTGTTCTATTAATAGGGGTTATGGGTGCTATAAAGACTCAGAATGTGCTTCTTGTGATTTTTAGTATGGTTATCGGAAGCATTCTAGGAGAATTTCTAAGAATAGAGGATAATTTAGACCGATTAGGAGGCTATATAGGGAATAAGATGGGAGATCAGGAAGGTGGTATTGCAAAAGGCTTTGTCACAGCTAGTCTTTTATTTTGTGTAGGCTCTATGGCTATTGTAGGAGCCCTTCAAAGTGGATTATCAGGGGATCATCAAACTCTTTTTGCAAAATCTGTTCTTGATGGGATTACTTCTGTTGTCTTTGCCTCTACATTAGGAATAGGTGTTATTTTTTCTTCTATAGCGGTTTTTATTTATCAAGGAATTATTACTTTAGCAGCATCTTCTATGAAGGTTTTTCTTACAGAGGCAGTTATTGGAGAAATGTCATCAGTAGGAGGGCTTTTAATTATGGCATTGGGCTTTAATATGTTAGAGTTTAAAAGAATAAAAGTAGGGAATATGCTACCAGCCATGTTCATACCCCTTATCTATTATATAGGAAAAATAATATATTTTAAACTTGTTCATTAAGAGACGTTTATCCGTCTCTTTTTCCAATTTTATCCCTCTTTTTTAGATGATAGTTTTTCATATATACTTAAAGAAATAATGTTTTTAGGGATCTAAATTTTTATCAATTTACGAATACCTATGAACACGGAGGTGAATAATTTTGGGACGCCTATTGAATTTTTTTAAGAGAGACGCTCTAACTAAAAGACTTGAGAGTGTTAAAAAAGGGGATATAGAAGAAAGAGAAAAAATTATTGAAGAATACATACCATTTATTATAAAAACCGCATCTGATCAATTAAATAGATATATTGAAGCAGAAAATAGTGAGGAATTAAGTGTAGGAATAGAAGCTTTTAATGAAGCTATTGATAAATATGAAAAAAACAGAGGGAATTTTATAGGATTTGCACAGCTTGTTATAAAAAATAGAATAATAGATGATATTAGAAAGAAAAGTAAACATAAAAAAGCTATTCCTATTAGCCAATTTGAAGAAGATGACAATGATCAATTACAAAAACATTTTTCTATAGATGATTTCACAAAAAATTTCACATTAAAAACAGAAATAGAAGAATTTGAAGAAAAGTTAAAGGATTTTCAGATTGGTTTTTCTGATTTGGTTGAAGAAGCTCCTAAGCATATAGATACAAGAGCAAATGCTATAAGGATTGCAAAATATATTACAGATGATGAAGGGCTGAAAGAAGAGCTATTTCGAAAAAAAAGATTACCTAGTAAAAAGCTTATAGATCAGTTAGGGACTAGTGTGAAAATTTTAAAAAGAAGTAGAAAATTCATTATTGCTACAGCTATTATACTAGAGGGAGATTTTGAAAAGCTAAAGAACTATGTAGGAAGTTCTAAAGGAGGTGTTGAGGGTGGTTTATAGGGGTTGTGTCTTGAAAATAGAAGAAGGTTTTGCAATTGTTTTAACAGAGCATGCAAAGTATATGAAGATTATAAAAAAAGATGGTTTAGCTGTTGGAAAAGAAATTATTTTTGTGAAAGAAGACATTTATAGGGAGAAAAAAGCTAATATTAAAAATATAAGTTTAATTGTAGCTGTTTTCATGATAATGGTTTTATCTACTATAAAGATTGATCAATTTGATACATTAGAAACTATGAATTATGCGGCAATAGTGAGTATAGATATTAATCCTAGCATTGAATTCAAGATCAATGAAGAAGAGAAGGTATTACAGGTAGAAGCTCTTAATACGGAAGGGAAAGAATTAATAGATAGAGAATTCAGAGATATGTTTATTGAAGAAGCTATACTCATTGTTATTGATAATGCAAAGAAAAAAGAATATATTACAAAAGAAAAAAATAAAGTCTTAATAGCTACAGCAGCTGTAGAGGAGAATGCTAAAGAAAAAACCATCGATGTTAAGAAAATCAAAGAGAAGATTCAAGAAAATGAAAAAATAGAGGACATAGATCTTTTTTATATACAAGGAAATGAAAAAGATCTAAAGGAAGCTAAAGAAGAGAATATTTCTATAGGAAAATATGAAGTTTATAAGCAATCAAAGGAAAAAGGACAAAATATTACATTAGATCAGATTAAAAATATGAAGGTACAAGAAATAGTAAATAAAGAAATTGGAAGGCTAAAAGAGAAGAAGATAAAAAATAAAGTAAAAGAAAAGATTTCACCACAAGAGAAAAATAATAGGCTAGAGAAAAATGATAAGACGAAGCCCAAACAAAAAATAGATAAAACTAAGAATGAAACATCAAATCAAATAAAAAAACAGCAAAAAGAGAAAAAAGATATACAGCAAAATAGAGAAAATAAAATTGAGAATAGGAAAGAATATGAGGAAATAAGGAAAAAAGCTGTAAAGAAGAAAAAGGAAGATAAGAAAGAGAAAATAGAAAAAATGAGAGAATCAAAGGAAGCAAAGAGAGAACAGAAAAAAGAGGAATTGATAAAAAGAAAGAATGAAAAAGAAAAAATAGAAAAATTCAAAGAGAACAAGAGATTAGAGAAGAAGAATAAGGAAGATTAAAAATAAGGAGCACTGTCTTTAAAGAACAGTGCTCTTAAAATTTAGAAATATTTTTTATATAAAGTACCCAAAAAAATAAATGCATACGTATCCTATGATAGAAAGTTAATTCATAAAAACAAAGGAGGAGATCAGATGAATAATCAATTAAGAAAAATTATTTCATTGTCCATTATTTTTACGTTTATTTTTACAAGCTCTATAGGAAGTATTGCAAGAGCAGAAAAACCTACTACAAAGAAGAGTAAATCACAAGTATCGAAAGAGATGAAAAGAAAGGATTATGTTAAAGAAAAAATTCAAGCTAAAAAAGAAAGAGAAGAAAATGCTAAGAAGAGAGTATTTGATAAAAAGGAAAAAGGAGAAGCGATCAAGGCAAGAATAGAGGCAATAAAAAAGAATATGTACAAAGAGGGGATAGGAAAAAGATTAGAAGAAGTAAAAAAACACGAAAAGCTTGAGAATTTCCAGACATTATTGAAGGAACTTAAAAAATCTCGTAAGGATGTAAATGAGATGAAGGAAGAAATGAAAAAAATAAGAGTTGAAATGAAAAGGTTAATTAAGAAAAGTTATTCAGAAGAAGAAATAAATAAACTAAGAGAAAGAGCAGAAGAAATTAGAAATAATAACCCTGATGTAAAGATCATTCCAATAGAAAATATTTTAAAGAAGAAAGGACATTTTAAATTTGATACACCACCTGTTATCAAAGAAGGTAGAACATTAATTCCAGTAAGAGCTATCACAGAAGGTTTAGGAGCAAATGTTACGTGGAATGGGGAAGAAAGAAAGGTAATAGTGAGCAAGGAGGATGTAGAAATAGTATTCCAATTAAACGATGGAAAAGTTTTTGTTAATGGAGAAGAAATAGCTATTGATGTACCTGCTCAAATTATGAACAATAGAACGATTGTTCCTTTAAGATTCATTGCAGAACAATTGGGCTTAAAGGTAGGCTATGATCAGGATACAGAAACGATAGAAATAGATGAAGAAATAGAAGAAGAGCTAGATGAAGAATTAGTAAGCACAGAAGATGAAACAGTTGTTGAAAGCGTATATGAAACTGAATAAATAGGTGATAAGATATTAAAGCAGATGGCTTCTAATGGCCATCTGTTTTAATTATATATGAATATTTATTTATAAAGCTTGTAATTTGAGATATAAAATTGATAAAATAAATCAAGAAAATAACTATATAGTAAAAACATTCTATATAGAAGGAAATTATAAAGGCGAGTGTAAACATGAAATCTTGTATAAATAAAAAATATAGTGTTTTTATATTTATCTTACTTATAGGCATACTGCTAAATTTTGCTGGTTTTTCAAGGGAAGAAAGGAAAATGCCTGTAGCTAAAAAAGGTGAATTAGATATTACCCAGTGGAGCTTTCAAAAGGAGGGTCCTATTAAGCTTGATGGAGAGTGGGAATTTTACTGGAATCAATTACTTACTTATGATGATTTTCATAAAGGAGAAAGAGTGTATAAACCTACTGGATATTTCCATGTGCCTAGTGGGTGGAACAAATATAAAATAAATAACGAAAAATTTCCAGGGAAAGGATATGCTACTTATCGGTTAAAGATAAAAACAAACAATATAGATGATTTAAAAGGATTAAAAATATTGACGGAGTCTACTGCTTATAAACTCATGATCAATAGAAAGACCATTGCAACAAGTGGGATTGTTGGGAAAAATAAAGAAAATACTATACCTGAATATAAACCACAAATCGTTCACTTTGAAAATGATTCTAATGAATTTGAAATCATTGTGCAAATATCAAATTATACCTATGCGAGAGGTGGATTTTGGCATTCTATAGATTTCGGGTTGATGGAACAAATAAGAATAATGAAAGAAAATTCGGCAAGAAGAGAGATGCTTCTTTTTGGAGCTATATGGAGCATGATTATTTATCATATGGCTATATACTGGCTGCAAAGAAGGAATAGATCTATTTTATATTTCGTCATAGCCCTTTTAGGAATGTCAGTAAGAATTTTTTTTACAGGAGAATATTTTATTACTACATTAATCCCTACTATAGATTTTGGTTTGATCATATTTATTGAGTATATGACTGTTTATTGGGGAGCAACTATATGGTTTGTTTTTATACATGAGGTGTATCCAGAAGAATCTTCAGAGAAAGGGGTAAAATTTTTTGTTCAGATATCATTGCTACTTACAGTTTTTATCATGCTTACACCTATATATATTTATACAAAGTATTTAACTTTCATGGAGGTGTATGTAGCAATTATATCCTATAATATATGCATTTCTGTTATTCGAGCTATACGTAGAAAAGAACAAGGAGCAGATTTATTATTTTTCGGAATGATACTTTTTTTCGTAACTTATGTGCATGATTGTTTATATTATTTGAATATGGTCAAAAGTAAGCCTGGTGGATTGATTGGATTTACAACATTTATCATGTTGCTCATTCAAGCGTATATTTTAGCAGCAAAATATGCAAAGACATTTGATGAAGTGGAAGAATTATCAGATAAAATGATTTCATTAAATAAGCTTAAAGATGAGTTTCTTGCAAATACTTCCCATGAATTGAGAACACCTCTTCATGGTATGATCAGTATTACAGAATCTGTTTTACAAAGTATGGAAGGACTGATCAACCAAAAACAGAAAGAAAAGTTGTCTTTGGTAGTATCAAGTGGAAGGAGACTTGCTAATCTTGTAAATGAAATATTGGATTATTCAAAATTAAAATATGGAGATATAAAGCTGAATAGAAAGAATGTAGATTTACAACAAGTCGTACAAACGGCTTTGGCAGTACAAAAACATTTGATTACCGATAAAGAAATTATATTAATAAATAATTTGTCTATGGATATTCCTCTTGTTTATGGGGATGAGGATCGAATGACACAGATTATATATAATTTATTAGGAAATGCTGTAAAATTTACACAGAAGGGTAAAGTCAGTATTTCAGCTATAGAAAATAATGGTATGATAGAAATAAGTGTAGAAGATACGGGTATTGGAATATCAAAAGAGAAATTGAATGATATTTTTAAGCCCTTTGAACAAGAGAATACATCTTTAACAGAATCTTATGGAGGAATTGGATTAGGTCTTAATATTACAAAGAAACTTGTAGAAATACAAGAAGGAAAAATATGGGTAACATCAGAAGTGAAAAAAGGATCCAAATTTACCTTTACTATGCCAATCAGTGAGTATAGAGAAAAAATTTTCAGAAATGAAAAGAACGCAATAATGGAGGAGGATCATTTACAGAATCTATTTTCTGAAGAAGCAGTAAGCCTTGAGCAGGATGGAGAGTTTACTGTATTAATTGTTGATGATGAGCGTGTGAATTTGCATTCTCTTCTAAACATATTATCTACTGAAAAATATTCTATTATTACAGCCACAAAGGGAACCCAAGCATTAGATATAATTTTAAAAAATAAAGAAATAGATCTTGTTATTCTTGATATTATGATGCCACAAATGTCAGGATATGAAGTCTGTAAAGAGATTCGTAAAAAATATTCTATTTATGATTTACCTGTTCTTATGCTTACAGCTCAAAATAATCCAGAAGCAATTTTGACAGGATTCGAATCAGGAGCCAATGACTTTTTATTAAAACCCTTTGAAATGAGTGAATTGAAAGCTCGTGTCAAAACACTTCTTGAACTTAAAAAATCAGTTCATTATGCAATTCATGCAGAAATGGCATTTTTACAGGCACAAATCAAACCACATTTTTTATATAATGCACTCAATACAATCATATCCTTTTGCCATACAGATCCTGAAAAGGCAGCAGAATTAATTACGGAATTAAGTAATTACTTAAGAAGTAGCTTTGATTTTAGCAATATGGACAAATTTGTGCGTATTGAAAAAGAAATAGAATTTGTACAGTCTTATTTAGCTATTGAGAATGCTAGATTTGAGGAGAAAATAAATTGTCATTATGATATGGACCCTATTAATTTTATGATGCCTACACTCATTTTACAGCCAATTGTAGAAAATGCAGTAAAGCATGGTATATTGAAAAAAGAAGAAGGTGGAAATATAAAAATTTCTATCAAAGAAAATGACAATTTTATTCATATTAAAGTGGAAGATGATGGGGTAGGAATATCAAAAGACAAATTAATATCTATTCTAAATGAGAATTCTACAAGTAAGAGTGTAGGTCTTAGAAATGTAACTAAGAGATTAGAACGTATTTATGGATATGGTATTGAAATTGAAAGTGAAGTTAAAAAGGGAACAACAGTTTGTATTAAGATTCCACATAGGAGAGGTGAGCCTTTTGATTAGAACTGTATTAGTAGATGATGAAAAGCATGCGTTAAATAATTTAGAACGTCTTCTTAAAGGGTATGATCATATTCAAGTTGTAGGAGCCTATACAGATATAACTAAGGTTTTTGAAAAAATAAAAAAAGAAGAAGTACATTTGTTTTTCTTAGATATTGAAATGCCAAAGATGAAGGGAATTGAAGCGGCAGAGAAAATATTAGAAATAGATAGTACTGTGCAAATAGTATTTGTTACAGCTTATAATGACTATGCTGTAGATGCATTTGAAGTGAATGCAATAGATTATGTGATGAAGCCAATACTGAAGAGAAGGCTTGATAAGACTATAGAAAGAGTTATGAAAAGACATAAAGATATTCTTGAACTAAATAAAAAGAACGAAGAAAATAAAATTTTGTGTTTTGGAAATTTTGAAATAACAAAAGGAGAACAAGCTATTAAATGGCGTACTGCTAAAGCAAAAGAACTTGCTGCATATCTTGTACATAATAGAGGTAAATTTGTACATAAATCTAAAATTATTGAAGAGCTTTGGCATAACAAAGAAGAGGAACAAGCAACCAAACTTTTGCATACGAATATATACTATGTAAGAAATGCATTAAAAACTATAAACCTCGATCAAGCAATTATCTATGCAAATGAAATGTATAAATTTGATATAGGTAAAATATTTTGCGATGTGGAAGAATTTGAGAAGATGTTTGATAGGAATAAAGTAGTAAATACCAAGAATATAGAGTTATTGGAGAAAAGTATTCGATTATATAGAGCAGAGTATTTAGAAGAAAATGACTATCATTGGACTAAAAATGAACAAGAACGGCTTGGGAAGATCTATATAAATGTGCTTGAAAAAATATCAAATTTCTACATAGTAGAGGGTAAGTACAAGGAAGCAATAGCTTATCTAAAAGGAATAGTTGAAAAAAATCCATATATTGAGGAAATTCACGCAACATTGATGAAGACTTATGCAAAGATAGAAGACTATACGAGATTGAAAGAGCATTATAAAAAGATATCAAATGATTTTAAGCGTGAATTAGGCATAGAATTAAGTGATGCTACTAAAAAATTATATGAAAATTCTGTTTTGTGACACAGCTATTTTTCATGTGTAAAAGATCATTAAAATAAAAACTAAAAAAGCCCTAAGGATATATTGATTAAATGAATAATTATAAATATAAATGAATAAAAAGTCTAATAATGAACTATAAAACCTATCAGGAAAAGTCAAATTGATTTGTCAATTTAGCATGATAAAAGAGTTTAAAAATGCAAAGCTTACAGAAAGTGTATTGATTTAATCAGATAAAGTGATATTACGTGAATAGGTTTGAACGGCAGTGGATAATATTGACAAAATATACGGTTAAATATACAATTAAGTAAAGTCAGAATATTATCAATACAAACACTAAGTGAAAAATTCATTCAAAATAAACATTTAATCTAAGGGGGCAAAGATGATGAATAGAGTATTAATCGACGGGAATAAATTAACTTTGCAAGAGGTAGTGAATGTTGCAAGAAAAAATTTTTCTGTAGCATTAACGGAGGAAGCACTTGAAAAGGTAAAAAAATCAAGAGCTTTTGTAGATAAGTTGGTAGATGAAGAAAAAGTAGTATATGGGATTACTACAGGCTTTGGAAAATTCAGTGATGTAGTTATATCAAAAGACGAAGCAAAAGATCTTCAAAGAAATTTGATTATCAGTCATGCTTGTGGGGTTGGAAAACATTTTCCAGAGGATATTGTTAGAGCTGTTATGTTACTTCGAGCTAATGCTTTAGCAAAAGGATTTTCAGGGATTCAACCTAAAACATTAAATACATTGATTGAAATGATTAATAAAGGAGTTCATCCTGCTATTCCAGAGAAAGGTTCATTAGGAGCTAGTGGAGATTTAGCACCTCTTGCCCATATGGTACTTGTTCTTATTGGAGAAGGAGAAGCTTACTATGAGGGAAAATTAATGTCTGGAAAAGAAGCTATGGAAAAAGCAGGGATTGAGCCGGTAGTATTGACTTCTAAAGAGGGGTTAGCACTTATTAATGGTACACAAGTACTAACAGCTGTAGGTGCATTAACAAGCTATGATGCAAAGAAACTTTGTAAATTAGCAGATATTTCAGCATCTCTAACAATGGAGGCGTTAAATGGTATTACAGATCCATATACAGAAAGGGTACAACAGGTAAGACCGCATCCAGGACAAATTATTGCTGGAAAGAATTTCTTAAGAATACTTGAAGATAGCGAAAGAACAACTAGACAAGGGGAAATAAGAGTACAGGATGCTTACACTTTAAGATGTTTACCACAAATTCATGGGGCAAGTAAAGATGCTGTAAAATATGTATTAGATAAAGTAGATATTGAAATTAATGCAGCAACAGACAATCCACTGATCTTTGAAGATGAGGAAAAAGCTATCTCAGGAGGAAACTTCCATGGTCAACCAATGGCATTAGCCTTTGACTTCTTAGGAATAGCTATAGCTGAGCTTGCAAATGTTAGTGAAAGAAGAATTGAAAGACTTGTGAATCCGCAGCTTAGTGGACTTCCAGCATTTTTAACAGAGCATGGAGGACTTCATTCAGGATTTATGATTGCTCAATATGCAGCAGCAGCCCTTGTATCTGAAAATAAAGTCTTAGCCCATCCTGCTAGTGTAGATTCTATTCCATCTTCAGCAAATCAAGAGGATCATGTAAGTATGGGAACTATTGCAGCAAGAAAGGCTAGAGATATTTATTACAATGCAAGTCGTGTTATTGCCATCGAATTACTTGCAGCAGCACAAGCAATAGATTTTGAAAAGGCAAATAAAAAATTAGGAAAAGGAACAAAAGTAGTATATGATAAGATTCGTCAGGTGATTAAAACCCTACATGAAGATCGTATCATGTATCAGGATATCAACAAGGCTGCAGATTTAATTGATGATGAAAGTATTTTAGAAGCAGTAGAGGAAGCTATTGGAGAATTAGAATAGAACTAGTTATTAAAATAAATAAGCAATGAAATAAAAAGTATCTTTAGGATAAAAATAAATTCTGAGGGTACTTTTTTTATAAGAAAGCATGAGAAAACGAATGACTTAAATAAATGAGTAATAGATTCTTGAAAAAAATTTCCTGCTTTAATACTTTGCTTAATCAAAGTGTTTTGTGATATACTATTCCTTGTGTGAAAAAAATAGATCACGAGTAAATTAGGGAGGACAGTATGTTAACAAATCCAGTATTATTTTCAGTAATTATTATGAGTATTCTTTGTTTATTAAAATTGAATGTAATTATTTCACTAATTATTGCAGCTATAGCAGGAGGGTTTTTAGCAGGTATGCCCATTGATAAAACCATGGAAACCCTTATTGGTGGCATGGGTGGAAATGCAGAAACAGCCCTTAGCTATATTTTATTAGGGGCATTAGCCGCGGCTATTCATAAAACAGGGCTTGCTACTATCTTGTCAAGAAAGATTGCTAACACTATTAAAGGAAAAGGAACTATTTTATTAATTCTTATTGCAATCATTGCTTGTTTTTCTCAAAATTTAATTCCTGTACATATTGCATTTATTCCTATTTTAATTCCACCACTACTAAAGGTGATGAACCAATTAAATATTGATAGAAGGGGAGCAGCCTGTGCATTAACTTTTGGTTTAAAGACCCCTTATGTGGCGCTACCAATAGGCTTTGGGCTGATTTTCCATGGAATTATTGCAGAGGAAATGACTGCAAATGGTATGGAAATGGCAAAAAATGATGTATGGCAGGCTATGTGGCTACCTGGGCTTGGAATGATTGTAGGACTATTGGTTGCTATTTTTATTTCCTATAGAAAGCCCAGAGCTTATAAGATGGTGAATCATACAGAAGAGAAAAAAGATATAGAAGAAGTAGCATTTTCGAGTAAACATTTGGTAGCATTACTCGGTGCCTTAGCAGCATTAATTATTCAGATTACTATAGGATCGTTACCTCTTGGTGCTATCGTAGGATTAATTATTATGATTATTTTTAGAGCCATTAAATGGGGTGACATAGATGAACTCATGAGTAGTGGGATTGGCATGATGGGATTCATTGCTTTTGTTATGCTAGTAGCATCAGGATATGCAAATGTTATCAGAGAAACAGGTGGAGTAGAAGATTTAGTGAGTGCTGTAGCTAGTATGATGGCAGGAAGTAAATTGATTGCAGCTATTTTAATGATTCTTTTAGGATTGATTATTACAATGGGAATTGGAACATCCTTTGGAACGATTCCTATTATTGCAGTGATTTATGTACCCCTTTGTTTAAAGTTAGGATTTAGTCCATTAGCTACTACGGTTATGATTGGGACAGCAGCAGCTCTTGGAGATGCAGGTTCTCCTGCTTCTGATTCTACATTAGGACCCACATCAGGGCTAAATGTAGATGGGCAACATGATCATATTTGGGATACTTGTGTTCCTACATTTCTTCACTACAATATTCCTTTGGTGATTTTTGGTGTAATTGGGGCTATGATTTTTTAGTAAATAAATCAGGGAAAGTCTTTAGTGTAATCCTAGTGGATTATGCTGAAGACTTTTTATTTTAGAGAAGCTATAGATTTCTTCGAAGAATGAAACATGAATGAATGTTTAGGATGTTAATAATTGGAATTTTGTTATGATATAATGAAATAAGGGGATGACCAATTAAATAAACTTAACAGTATATGGGGGCTAATACTTCATAAAGGAATGTTTTACTTGAGAAATCTATAGGGAATACTTTATAAATGAATATGACTAAAAAACTATATATAATACAAATGCTGTTCTATAAGAAATAATTGTATATTATGCAAATGTTTTTTTATAAGGAGGAAGCAAAATGGACTTAGTTAATAAATATATCAATAACAAAAATCATATTATTCGAACTGCATATATTTTTGAGACCTTAGTTTTAAACGCATTACAAGAATATTTACAAAAAGAGAATAAAAGATTGATATCTAGTGAGTATGGAAATGAAGAAAACAATTTATCTTTTCATGAATTTGATGGCGTTATTTTAGAGGGGATTGATGAACTCGAAGGGCAAACGGTCATAGAAATTAAGCTATATAGTGATAAGAATAGTTATCAAAGAAATTCTAAAAAAATTGCAGAAGTTTTAAGCAAAAAATTAGAATTATTTCCAAATATGAAAAGTATCCTATTTATATTCGGTCATAAATTTTTAGATGAGGAAAAACAAAAGCTTGAAGAAAGATTTCAATCCCTATTGAAGCATGCAGTGAAAATATGGGATATAAAAGATTTATGCAAAATTGATAGTCAGTTTAATAGCTTTTCTATTAATGATTTATCTAAAGTTACAGAGATTTTAGTAAATAATGCAGTAGATAAAAGTTTATCTAAAAGCTCTGGAGATTGGAAAAAAATAAGGCAAGAAAGATTAGAAGAATTAAAGAATAGCTATAAACGAGATGAATTAGTCTTATTCTTAGGTGCAGGCGTATCAAAGGATGCGGGTATTAGCGAATGGAAGGATTTAATATCAGATTTATTGGTATTGATGATCAAAAATAAATTTTCAAAAAAGAATAGATCCATCAATGATTTTGAAGCAGATTTTATCTTAAAGGAATTAAATGAAAATTCTCCCTTGTTACAAGCTACTTTCATTAAGGCAGGATTAGGAGAATCCTTTGAAAAAGATGTTTCAAGATTTCTTTATAAGAATTTTAATGATACCAATAAAGGAACTTCTAAATTATTAAAATCTATTTCAAAGCTATGCTTGCCTAGAAGAAATGGTGTGGGGATAAGAGCTGTAGTTACTTATAATTTTGATGATTTATTAGAAGTAAACCTTAAAGAATATAATATTCACTATCATTCCCTTTATAGTGAAATGGATTATACAACACCTGATGAATTAGGAATCTATCATGTTCATGGATTTTTACCAAGAAATCCTGAGGAGTATGAACAATTATCAGAAGGGTTATTAGTGTTTTCAGAAGATGGATACCATAACTTATACAATGACCCTTACTCATGGGCAAATATTACTCAATTAAATTTTTTAAGAGAAAATACTACTTTAATGATTGGTTTATCCCTTAATGATCCTAATTTAAGAAGATTATTAGCTATAAGTAATCGAAGAACTAAAGCATCAAAGCATTTTGCAATCATGAAGAAAAATAACTTTTCAAATACTTTGGGTGTGGAAGAAATTAGAGATGATATACTTGAATCTTTTAATATTGTAAATAATGAGCTACAAGAGAAATTTTTTGAGCAATTGGGAATGAAAATTATTTGGGTGGAAAAGTATGAGGAAATTCCTGAGTTGTTGGAGAGTATTAAAAGGATTTGATATAGAAGGTATTATAGAACAATCAGATTTTTAATAATAGAGAAAAATAGTAACTAATTTGTTGTGTTAATTAAAAATTGCAAATTTACTACAATCTAGGTAATAAAAAAACTTATTGAAGAGGACAGTGAAAATGAATATTTTTCACTGTCCTTAGGTTAACATAATGGCATTTTTTATTAAATATTTTTTAGAGAATCTCTAATGGCTTTTTCAGAAATTTCTTCAATAGTCTAAATGTCATCATCGATAATGTTTATGATGTCTTTACTGTCAATTTTTTAATTTTTTTTCATTTGATTACATAGAGATGAAAAAACATCTTGACCATTGACGATATAATTTCTCTAGTGTGGAGACTTGTTATCGGCTGTTAAAAGTAAATCGAATATTTCACAGGAACCAATAGTTACAGTAAATCCTTCTTCTATTAATTTATGATCTAATTTAATAGATTTAGATTGTTGCTGTACCCTTTAGATTTATTAGTATTTCCCAATTCTTTTCATCTTTCCAATCAATATATTCATTTCTTTTTATCTTTTTACCATCTACTTCAAATAATCCTTCTATAAATCCATAAACATATATTTTTGTTCGATTAGTTATACAAGGATCTGGTTCATTTGTAAGGTTGATAAAACCATCTGTTGCTAGTAAAACATAATGACGAATTGCTATTTTAAAACTCCTCCTTTTAAAGAATAAATTATGTGAGAAACTTAATAACTAAGATTTTTGTCCTTCTTGTCACATATTTTACATTTGTCCATATATATATAGTGCAAGAAAACAAAAACCCATACAAAGAAAGGGGGATCGTGTTAGATACTCTAATTTTTTGTCTGCTATTTTTAACAAAAGATAATAAACTTAAATAAAATATAAAAATAAAATGGAGGAATAAAAAATGATGGATTTATCTTTAGTTGAATTAAAAAAAATAATTAAGGAAGAAATTGAAGCGGAAGCTAAAGCAAAAGCTTATGCAGCTGCAAAAAACAAAGCTAAATTAGAATCAGAAAATAAGAATATAGACTTAGAAAAGGAATTTGAGGTAGATAAAGAAATAGATCTAGAAAAGGATATGCATAAACAATATCAAAATAATAAGCAGATTAATTATAATCACATTTATCAAAGACAATATCAAGGTCAAAAAGCTGAAAATGATGCTGATAGCGAAGCTGAAGCTAAGGCAGGCACAATAGTTATTGATAAGTAGGATGTATGATGAATTTTTAGTGGGAATTTCTTTCCCACTAAGGATTTTCATAAATTGTAGGGGGGGATTTTATGAAATTAAAAGATCTAAATGAAAAAGAAAAAATTTTAAAAACCAAGGAGCAAAGAATTCAAGATCAATCAAGTACGCAACAGAATACACAAGATCTTGATCAAGAACAACATGTGGAAGCAAACCCTTCACAATTGAACTTTCAAAATGTTCAAGTCAATCCTTATCCTACAGCAGATGACTTTGTTAGTAAAATTACTGGTATTACTTATTCAGAGGATAAAAAAGAAATTCTTTCAAATGTAAATATTTTATTATATTTTGGAACGCATATAGATTTTTCAGACTATCCAGTAGGTAAAACCCAGTCAGATGAATCAGGGAATTTTATTATAGAAGATTTACCTCCAGGTTATTATACTTTATATGCTTATCTTGATGAAAATTTAAAAGAGACTTTATATAATATTAAAATAATGTTTGGTCAGACCTACTTTCAATCTGTATTTTTAAGAGAAACTGTTCATAAGGAAATGATAAAAGAAAGGGTTATACCTACCCCGTTGAATACTAATTATTTTCATTCAAAATTATAGTGGGATGGTTACCATTTATGTATTCACGTATAGTTTGATGAGGAAATGGTGGAAAAGAATAAATCAAGTCCACCATTTCATTATACATTGAGTGATTTTGAGGGAAATGTCTTATTTTGTTTAATATTTCCTGAAACATCTTCTTCATATTCTTTTGTAATAATTTTTCTTTTACTATTTTTTACTACCCTAATTAGTTAGACCTTTTTATTTTAAACCAACCTGGGAAACTAGCAATTGTATTGGCCATTTTTATGGGAATCATTTGTTTTTCAAGATTTTCCATATCGATGTAATTTTGAATCTCTTCGCTAGATTTTATTTTTCTAATCCAATTAGGTTCTGTGACTATGGCTTGACCAATAGAAATTAGATCGTATCCTACATTATTCAAAGCATCTTCTACGTCTTCTTTGGAATATATGCTTCCTACTCCGATTAGTGGCTTTCTGCCGTTAATCTTTTCCTGTAGTAACTTTCCTATGATTCTTTTATCACTCGGATTTCTTTTTGATGTAGCTTTGTAATGCATTAAGGATACATGTATATAATCAATTTCTTGATCTGCTAATTTGTCTACTAGATATAAGGTATCTTCTAATGTAATTCCTTTCTCTTCCATTTCTTCTGGTGAGAATCTATATCCAATTATAAATTTTGTATTACTGTATTGAGTTCTTGCCTTATTTGCAGCCTTTATGATTTCAAGTGGGAAACGCAGCCTTTTCTCAATTGTTCCGCCCCATTCATCTGTTCGGCGATTGGTCTCTGCTGAAAAGAATTGTTGAATCAAAAATTTGTTTGAACCATGGATTTCAATACCATCAAAGCCTGCTTCAATTGCTCTTCTAGTTGTTTCGTGAAAACCATGAATAAACTCTTGAATTTCTTCATGAGTCATTTCTTTTGGTGTTTCCATTTCTGCTTCCATTCCAAAAACATTATACATGGATTTAACCGCTGAAGCACTAATGAGTTGTCCGGAGTTAGGCAAAGCCATTCTACCACCATGGAATATTTGAAGGATAGCCTTTGCACCTTGTGATTTTATTGAATTTGCAAGTTTTTTTAGTGAAGGTATAAACTCATCACCACCTGCATAAAACTCGTTTTCAAATGCTTGCCCATTTGGTTGAAAGAAAGTACATCCTGTAATAACCATTCCTGCTTCTTTTGACCGAGCGATATAATAATTGACTTCTTCATCTGAAATTGTTAGATCATCATTTGCAGACCATGTTGTCAAAGGTGCTAAAACAATTTTATTTCTTAGTTTCACATTTTCTTTAAGTATAAATTCATTAAACATTGTAATCCTCCTTTGTAATTGATAGATAATAATAATCATTATCACATACTTATTGGAAAAATATATCACTATAAGTTAAATATGTCAATGTATTTAATGTTTTTTGTACCAGAACCATCTTAGTTTAGAAGGTATTATAGTTCTTTTATTTTTGAAATGATACAATGTAATATTTTAATTTATTATGATAAATTCATAAAACTGATTCTCCTATTGAATGTATCATGAAAAAGTATATAAAATACACAAACATCCCTCATAAAAACATCACAATTATTGATTATAATGAACCCATAGTAAGAAATAAAAAAACGAGGAGGAATAAAAATGAAAATAGGAAAAAAAATGAAAAAGATGGTAAATGGGATTTTAATTGGTGCGATGGTGTTTTCAATGGCAGGGATGGCTTTTGCAGATAATATAAGTACAGAAAAAAAAGCATCAAAAGGAAGACTTGGAATAGAAAAAAGAGTTGGTGAAAGATTTGAAAAAAGAGGTCCGAATTTAGAAGATACGATTACTAAGTTAGTAGAGGCTGGAACGATTACACAAGATGAAGCGACAAAATGGAAAGCATTTAATGAAGAAAGAATGGAAGAAAGAAAAGCTGAAATGGATAAAGTAAAAGCAATGACGAAAGAAGAGAGAAAAGCGTACTTAGAAGAACGAAAAGATAATAAAGAAGCAGGGCCAAGAAGAGGTGGCATGGCTACCCTTGTAGAAGAAGGTGTATTTACACAAGAAAAAGCAGATCAAGTTGGAGAAAAAATGCATGAGATGAGAGCTTTAGAACAAGAAAAAAGATTTGAGGAAAAAATGAATAAACTAGTAGAAGATGGAATGATTACACAAGATGAAGCAACAAAATGGAAAGCATTTCATGAAGAAAAGGTAGAAGAAAGAAAAGCTGAAATGGATAAAGTAAAAGCAATGAGTGAAGAAGATCGAAAAGCATATTTTGAAGAGAGAAAGAATACAAAAGGGGAAAAGAGAGACGAGCTTTCTGAACTAGTAAAGGAAGGAGTTATTTCACAAGATACAGCAGATAAAATAAAGGAAAATGCACCTAAAAGACTAGAAAGACCAGATGATAAAAAAAGACCTATGGATGGAGTAAGAAAATTTAATCAAGTAGCTAAGTAATTAATAAAGTAAAAGAAGTTCCTTTCTGATACGGATTAATAATATAATTCAAATCAGAAGGGAACTTTTTTTATAATAATTATCGGAAAATTTACATTCATCACAAAATAGAGACGTTTTATAGACGCATGAGTTTTAAAATAAAATTAAGAAAAAACAAAAGGGGTGGGGATTATGGCAACGAAGGTTCCAAGTGATATAGAAATTGCACAACAGAGTAATATGAAGCCTATTGCAGAAATTGCAAGAGAGTGGGATGTTTTAGAGGATGAATTAGAATTATATGGAAAATATAAGGCGAAAATCAATTTAGATATATTTGATCGTTTAAAGGATCAACCAGATGGAAAGCTTATTTTAGTGACAGCGATCAATCCAACGTCAGCAGGAGAAGGAAAATCTACTACTGGAGTAGGTCTTGGGCAAGCTCTTAACAAAATAGGAAAAAGAGCGGTTATTGCACTAAGAGAGCCATCTTTAGGACCTGTATTTGGAATAAAGGGTGGAGCTGCTGGAGGCGGATATGCTCAAGTAGTGCCTATGGAAGATATCAACCTTCATTTTACAGGAGATATGCATGCCATCACTACTGCAAACAATTTATTATCAGCAGCCATTGATAATCATATCCATCAAGGAAATGCACTCCGAATTGATTCTAGACAAATTGTTTGGAAAAGAGTATTAGATATGAATGATCGAGCTCTTCGAAATGTTGTAGTAGGTATGGGTGGAAAGCCTAATGGATTTACTCGTCAAGATGGATTCATGATTACGGTAGCTTCAGAAGTTATGGCAGTATTGTGCCTTGCAGAAGATTTGATGGACTTGAAGGAACGCTTTGGAAGAATGATCGTTGCTTACAATATGGATGGAGAAGCGGTAACTGCTAAAGAATTAGGTGTTCACGGAGCTATGGCATTATTGTTTAAAGATGCTATAAAGCCAAATATTGTTCAGACTTTAGAGAATACACCAGCACTGATTCATGGTGGACCTTTTGCAAATATTGCTCATGGATGTAATAGTATATTGGCAACAAAATTAGGATTAAAGCTTGGTGAATATTTAGTTACTGAAGCTGGTTTTGGTGCTGATTTGGGAGCTGAAAAATTCTTAAATATCAAATGTAGATATGGAGGATTAACACCAGCAGCAGTAGTTGTAGTTGCAACTATTAGAGCTTTAAAAATGCATGGAGGAGTAAAAAAGACTGAGTTAGGAGAAGAAAATCTTGAAAGCTTGGATGTTGGTTTTGCCAATCTAGAAAAACAAGTAGAAAATATCAAAAAGTTCGGTTTGCCTGTACTGGTAGCTGTAAATAAATTTATGAGTGATACAGATGCTGAAATCAATTTACTCATGAAGAAATGTGAAGAAATAGGCGTTGAAGTGGCACTCAATGAAGTCTGGGAAAAAGGTGGAGAAGGCGGTATTGAGATGGCACAAAAAATTGTTGAAATAACAGAAAATGAAACACCAAACTTTAAGCATATTTATGATGTAGAGGAGTCTATAAAGGATAAAGTAAACAAAATTGTAACAGAGATTTATGGTGGAAAAGGAGTTAACTTTACGAATAAAGCAATGAAGCAAATAAAAAAATTAGAAGAGATGAGATTAGACAAATTACCAATCTGTATGGCAAAGACCCAATATTCTCTATCAGATGATAAAAATTTATTAGGAGCACCAAAGGATTTTGAAATCACTGTAAGAGAAGTGAAGGTGTCAGCTGGAGCAGGATTCATTGTTTGTCTAACAGGAGATATTATGACTATGCCAGGACTTCCTAAGGTTCCATCTGCTAATAAGATGGATATTGATGAGAATGGTCAGATTGTAGGATTATTTTAATAGATTGAAGAGAATGATAGGAGGAAAAATAATGTTTACAAATGGAGATATAAGAGAAGCGATGAAAATTAAATTAGATGCAGTATTACCAGAGTACCCTGAGTTTGCTGAAGGGATTAGACGTGCACCAAAGAGAGAATTTACATTGACAAAGGAAGAGACAGAATTAGCCCTTAAAAATGCTCTTCGATATATACCAGAAGATCTACATGAAAAATTGGCACCAGAATTTTTAGAAGAGCTAGTAACAAAAGGAAGAATTTATGGATATCGTTTCCGCCCAGAAGGAAAAATAAAAGGAAAGTCTATTAATGAATACAAAGGAAAATGTATTGAAGGAAAAGCATTTCAAGTAATGATTGATAATAACTTAGATTTTGATATTGCGCTTTATCCTTATGAGCTTGTTACTTATGGAGAAACAGGTCAAGTATGTCAAAACTGGATGCAGTATCAATTAATCAAAAAATATTTAGAAGAATTAACACAAGATCAAACATTAGTGATCCATTCAGGGCATCCAGTAGGATTATTCCATTCAAAACCAGAGGCGCCAAGGGTGATTCTTACAAACGGATTGATGATTGGAATGTTTGACGATCAAGAAAACTGGCATCGTGCAGCGGCTCTTGGGGTAGCTAATTATGGACAGATGACAGCTGGAGGATGGATGTATATAGGTCCACAGGGAATCGTTCATGGAACTTATAGTACTATCTTGAATGCAGGAAGATTAAAATTAGGGATTTCCTCAGATAGTGATTTAAGAGGGAAATTATTTATTACTTCTGGTCTTGGTGGAATGAGTGGTGCACAAGGAAAGGCAGTAGAGATTGCTAATGGTGTAGGAATTATTGCAGAGGTGGATCAATCAAGAATAAATACAAGACATGAACAAGGATGGGTTAGTAAAGTTGCACAGACATCAGAGGAAGCATTTGAGCTAGCAAAAGAATATATGGAAAAAGAAGAGCCTTGTGCCATAGCTTTCCATGGAAATATTGTTGATTTATTAGAATATGCAGTAAAAGAAAATATTCATATAGATTTATTATCAGATCAAACTTCTTGTCATGCTGTATATGATGGAGGATATTGTCCACAAGGACTTACCTTTGGAGAGCGTACAGAAATGTTAGGGAAAGATAAAGATCAATTTAGAGAATTAGTAGATAAAACTTTACATCATCATTTTGAATTAATCAAAACCCTTGTAAGTAGAGGAGTATATTTCTTTGATTATGGAAATGCATTTATGAAAGCTGTATATGATTCAGGTGTAAAAGAGATTTCTAAAAATGGTAGAGATGAAAAAGATGGATTTATTTGGCCATCTTATGTAGAGGATATATTAGGACCACAATTATTTGATTATGGCTATGGACCATTTAGATGGGTATGCCTTAGCGGTGAGCATGAAGATTTATTAAAAACAGATCAAGCTGCTATGGAATGTATTGATGAAAACAGAAGATATCAAGATTATGACAACTATGTATGGATTAGAGATGCTGATAAAAATAAATTAGTTGTAGGAACACAAGCAAGAATTCTTTATCAAGATGCATTAGGAAGAATGAATATAGCCCTTAAATTCAATGAAATGGTAAGAAACGGAGAAATCGGTCCAGTTATGCTTGGTCGTGACCACCATGATACAGGTGGAACAGATTCTCCATTTAGAGAAACTTCTAATATTAAAGATGGTAGTAACATCATGGCAGATATGGCAACACACTGCTTTGCTGGAAATGCTGCAAGAGGTATGAGTCTTATTGCTCTTCATAATGGTGGAGGAGTAGGAATTGGTAAATCTATCAATGGTGGATTTGGTATGGTTCTTGATGGTAGCCAGAGGGTTGATGACATATTAAGATCTGCAATGCCTTGGGATGTAATGGGCGGAGTTGCAAGACGTGCTTGGGCAAGAAATGAAAATGCTATGAGTACATGCGTTGAATACAATGCAATGAGAAAGGGAACTGATCATATTACATTACCATATATTCCAAAAGAAGATTTAGTAAAAGGTTTAGTGGAAGGTGCCTTCAAAAAATTAAATCAATAAAAAATAAAGTGCCTGTTGCTAGGAATAAACCCTAGTGACAGGCATGAAAAACGATAAGTATAGGGGGAGACAAAAATGGCAGATATAAAGAAAATAGTAGAATGTGTACCAAATTTTAGTGAAGGTAGAGATTTAGAAAAAATCGAAAAAATCGTATCACCACTTAGAGGAAAAGAAAATGTAAAGCTTTTAAATTATGAAGCAGATAAGGACTATAATAGAGTAGTTGTAACAGTAATGGGAGAACCACAAGCTGTAAAAGAAGCAGTTTTAGAAGCAATAGGAGTTGCCACAGAAGTCATTGACTTAAATAATCATGAAGGACAGCATTCTCGTATGGGAGCAACAGATGTAGTTCCTTTTATTCCTATTAAAAACATGAGCATGACAGAAACGGTAGAATTAGCAAAGGAAATGGCTAAAGAAATGAACGAAAGATTTGATGTACCAGTATTCTTATATGAAAAGGCAGCAAGTAAGCCTGAAAGAGAAAATCTTGCAAAGGTTCGAAAAGGACAATTTGAAGGAATGCCAGAAAAGCTAAAAGATCCTGAGTGGCATCCTGATTTTGGAAAAGCAGAAATTCATCCAACAGCAGGAGTTACAGCAGTAGGAGCAAGAATGCCACTCGTTGCCTATAATATTGATTTAGATACACAAAATATTGAAATTGCTAACAAAATTTCAAAGGCTATCAGACATTCAAGTGGTGGATTTAGATACATAAAAGCTGGTGGAGTTGAAATCAAAGAAAGAGGAATTACTCAGGTAACAATGAATATAACAGATTATACAAAAACTTCTATGTATAGAGTATTTGAAACGGTAAAAATGGAAGCAAAAAGATATGGCGTAAATGTTTTAGGAAGTGAGATCATAGGGCTTGTACCTATGGAGGCTTTAGTGGATACAGCTAGCTATTATTTAGGACTTTACGGTTTTTCAATGGATAAAGTGATCGAAAGTAATTTAATGGAGTAAAAATTAAAGATCAATAGATTAGAGGTTGTGGGTAAATAATCACAATCTCTAATCTATAAAATGAAGAAATAGAATGGAGTAATGATGATGAAAAATAATATGATCATAAAAAATGCTTCTCAAGTAGTAACTTGTAGTGGATTTAAAGCAAAACATGGAAAAGAAATGTCAGAGCTTCATGTGATTGAAAACGGAGCAGTAATCATTAAAGAGGGAATGATACAAGCTGTTGGAAAAACAGATGAAGTTTTAAAGAATATAGATGAATCTAATTATATGATAATTGATGCAAAGGGAAAAGCTGTTCTACCAGGATTTGTAGATTCTCATACTCATTTTGTATTTGGTGGATATCGTGCAGAAGAGTTTGGCTGGAGACTTAGAGGCGACAGCTATATGGATATCATGAAAAGAGGCGGAGGAATTGTCAACACAGTAGAAGCTACGAGAGGTGCATCAAAAGAAGAGCTTATAAACCTTTCTAAAAAAAGATTAGACAGTATGCTTTCCTTTGGAGTTACAACTGTTGAAGGAAAAAGTGGATATGGATTAGATTTTGATACAGAAATCAAACAGCTAGAAGTCATGGAAGAATTAGAAAAAAATCATCCTATGGATATTGTAAAAACCTATTTAGGGGCTCATGCAGTTCCTAAAGAATATAAGGGAAATGAAGATGCATTTATTGATGATATCATTGAAAATGTTTTGCCAGTGGTGGTAGAGAGAAATCTAGCAGAGTTCTGTGATGTTTTTTGTGAGAAAAATGTATTTTCTATTGAGCAGTCAAGAAAACTTTTAACAAGTGCGAAGGAAATGGGCATGAAATTAAAGCTTCATGCAGATGAAATTGTAAGATTCGGAGGAAGTGAACTTGCAGCAGAGCTTGGAGCTGTATCAGCAGATCATTTGCTTCAAGCATCTGATGAAGGGATTAAAGCTATGGCAGAAAGTGGTGTTGTATCAACCTTATTGCCTTGTACAGCCTTTAGCTTAAAGGAAGAGTATGCAAGGGGCAGATACATGATTGATCAAAATTGTGCAGTAGCACTAGCAACAGATTTGAACCCAGGAAGCTGTTTTACGGAGTCTATTCCGTTGGTATTTGCTTTAGCTGCATTGTATATGAATATGACCATTGAAGAAGCCATAACATCCCTTACTATTAATGGAGCAGCAGCAGTAGGAAGAGCAGACAAAATAGGTAGTATTGATGTTGGGAAGAAGGGCGATTTAGTTATATTAGAATTTCCATCCTATGAGTTTATCCCTTACCATATAGGGGTAAGTACTGTTGAGAAGGTTATAAAGGATGGAGTATTGTTAATTGATCGGGAGAAATAAAATATAAAACAGGAGGAAAGAGCATGTTAGTAAATATGAATATAAAAGAGTTTTTAGATAAAACGGCGTCTAATGAACCTGTTCCTGGTGGGGGAAGCATTGCAGCTCTTAGTGGCGCTATATCAGCTGCCCTTACAGAAATGGTTTCAAACTTGACCATTGGTAAGAAAAAATATGTAGAAGTAGAAGAAGAAATGAAAACAATTAAAGAAGAAGCAGAAAAATATAGAATGAAGTTTGTAGAGGATATTGATAAAGATTCAGATGCATTCAATGAGGTAATGAAAGCTTTTAAATTGCCGAAAGAAACAGAGGAAGAAAAGGAAGCACGAAAAGCAACAATACAAGAAGCTACGAAAAAAGCAGCATTAGTTCCACTTGAGGTAGCAAAGGATGCCTTTGAAATCATGAACATTATCAAAAAAATCGTTGTAAAGGGAAATCAAAATGCTGTTACAGATGGTGCTGTAGCAGCTATGATGGCAAGAACAGCAGTATTATCTGCTTTGTATAATGTGAAAATTAATTTAGGGTCTATTAAAGATGAAGCTTTTGTAGAGAAAGTAACAAAAGAGGTAAAAGAGCTTGAAGAACAAGTTGAAAAAGTAGAGAAGGATATTTTATCAAAGGTTGTATTATAAGGATGAAAGGCTTGGATGAGAGATGATCCAAGCCTTTCTTTTTTTATTGGAGCTATAGTGATATAATTTTAATTACTTGAGAATTTTAGAAAAGGTTGGAGGACGTATATGAAAATCATAAAAGTAAAGGGGAACACATTTTGTATTGATACAGGAATGACATATATACCATTTTACAAAGTTAATGATGAAGAAATTATTCTATTAGATTCAGGTTGGGCACAAGGAGAGAGAGAAGGAATAGACTCACTTTTGGAAAAAAATAAATTTAAGGTAGTTGGGATAATATGTAGTCATATTCACATAGATCATATAGGGAATGTGTCATATTTTAAGAAAAAATATAATTGTAAGATTGCTATGCCAGCCTATGAAGCACTTATTTGCAGTTCGCTAATTAACTTAAAGGTTTATTATGGGAAACAGACGTTGTCTGAAGTGAAACAGCATTTTGGACATATGGTTTTTGAAACGGATCTAATGATTTTAGAAGACCAAGAGAGCATAAATATGTGTGGTATTGAATTTGAAATTCTTCATACGCCAGGACATAGCCCTGCTCATATATGTGTTACTACTCCTGATGATGTTGCTTATGTGGCTGATGCTCTTATAAGCTATGAAGTCATGAAGGGGGCAAAGATGCCCTATGCTTTTATATTAAAAGAAGATTTAGAAAGCAAGGAAAAGCTGTATGACTTAAAATCTAGTAAATATATAGTAGCACATAAGGGAATGTATGATGAGATTACAAAATTAATAGGAGATAATATAGACTTTTATAAGGGGATAGCAGAAAGTGTATATGATGTAATAGATGGTGCCATGACAATGGAAGACATTATGAAATTTGTCATTAAAAATTGGAATATTGGTGTAAAGAGCATATATAAATATGCTGTAGTAGAAAAAATGTTAAAGTCCTATGTTGAATACTTGAATGAAACAGGAAGGATTAAATTGATTATGGATAATGGATTTCTTAAATATATAAAGGAATAGAAGATGTGCTGTACTTATAGGCTTTATGAGTATAGCACATTTTTATATTGTTAAGAGCATCGTTTCATATTTTTAGGAACATTCAATGTTCTTACTAGAATAAGATAAATAGAATAAATAATGGCTATAATAGGAAAATTGGACAGGTAGTAGGGGCATACTAATAAAAATGATTATGAAGGGGTGCAAGTTGCACAATGATTATAAATCTAGAGGAACTAATGAAGAAACAAGAAAAACAATTTTTTAAATTATGTGATTTAAGTAATCCTAAAGCTACTAAGGTAGCCTTTAGAATTGCTAATCGATGGAATCGGATTAGAAAAGTGGTAGAGTACCAAAGAGAAGAAGGATAAAACAGAGCTAAGAATAGTTTCTCAGCTCTGTTTATGATTTTTATTGATTTTTTAGGTACTGATCTATAGCTTTTGCTGCTATTCTACCGTCATGAATGGCTTTACATACAAGGGATTGACCAGTTCTCATATCTCCACAAGCGAATACTCCTGAAATATTTGTTTGATGATGCTCGTCTGTTTTGACATTATTTCTTTGATCCACTTCAACACCAAATTTTTCAAGAAGGTTAGATTGTTCAGGATGAAGGAATCCCATGGCAAAGAGAACAAGCTCTGCATCTAATGTAAATTCTGTTCCTGGGATTTCTTCCATTTTTCGACTGCCCTTAAGGTCTTCTCTCCATTTTAATTTGATGCAATGAATTTTTTGAACCTTGCCATTTTCTCCAGAAAAGTATTTTGTTGCAATGCTCCATTGTCTTTCACCACCCTCTTCGTGAGAGGTGTTAGTGCGTAGAATCATGGGCCAAGCAGGCCATGGCATTTTTTCTGTTCTTTTTTCAGGTGGTTGAGGCATTAATTCTAATTGATAAACTTGTTTTGCTCCTTGACGGATTGCTACACCAAGGCAATCTGCACCTGTATCGCCACCACCGATGATGACAACATTTTTTTCACAAGCATCAATACGTTCTTCTTTAGGAATTTCTTTTCCTTGATTAATGCGGTTTTGCTGTGTTAAATAATCCATGGCAAAATGGATGCCATGTAAAGCTCTTCCTTTCACGTCTAAATCTCGAGGAATTGTTGATCCACCTGCTAAGCAAATAGCGTCATATTTTTCTTTTAAGGCTTCAACGGAGATATCTATTCCTACATTTGTATTTGTTGTGAAGTGAACTCCTTCTTCTTCCATTTGTTTGACTCTTCGATCAATGACCCATTTTTCTAGCTTATAATCTGGAATACCTAAAGCTAAGATTCCTCCTATATTTTCAGATCTTTCAAATACAGTTACATGATGACCTGCTCTTACAAGCTGCTGGGCTACTGCAAGTCCAGAAGGACCAGAACCTATGATGGCAACCTTACGCCCAGTTCGTATTACAGGAGATAAAGGTTTTACCCAGCCTTCTTTAAATGATTTTTCGATAATACTTAGTTCTATTTCTCGATTTGTCATGGGTTCTTGATGAATCCCTAAACAGCAGGAAGCTTCACATAAAGCGGGACAGAGTCTTCCTGTAAACTCAGGGAAATTATTGGTGTTTTGTAAGATATTAAAGGCTTTTTTCCAATGATTATGAGAAACTAAATAGTTTAAATCGGGTAAAACATTTCCAAGGGGACAAGCATTATTACAAAAGGCTATGCCACAATCCATACAACGAGATGCTTGTTTTTTTATTTCTTCTTCTGATTGAGGAATATAGAAGCTTTTATAATTTTCAATTCTTTCTTCAGCGGGAATTTTTGTTGCATTTTTTCGATTATATATTTTGAATCCGGGTTGATTATTCATGATCCTTCACCACCTGTCTATCTGTATCTTTCGTATTTTCGATGATTTCTTTGTATTGAGGACTAATAGCTCTTACAAATTTATCCTTATAGATATCCCAGTTTTCAAGGATTTCTTTTGCCTTTGTACTATCTGTATAACGAATATGTTTTTCAAGAAGGTTTTTAACAAATTCAAAATCATCTGTTGTTAAAAGCTCTAACTGAATGAGTTCGAAGTTGCATTTTGTACTAAAATTCTTTTCTTCATCTAATACATAGGCAATGCCCCCACTCATACCAGCACCAAAATTTCTACCTGTTTTTCCAAGAATGACAACACGTCCTCCTGTCATATATTCACAGCCATGATCTCCTACCCCTTCAACAATAGCAATAGCACCACTATTTCTAACGGCAAATCTTTCACCTACATTTCCGCTAATATAGGCTTCTCCAGAAGTTGCTCCGTATAGGAGGGTATTTCCTGCAATAATGTTTTCTATAGAAATAAGGCTTGCTTCTTTATTTGGTGTTACAATGATTTTACCGCCAGATAATCCTTTACCAAGGTAATCATTGCTATCTCCATAAAGGCGTAATGTGAGTCCATTTACAGCAAAGGCACCAAAGCTTTGACCAGATGTTCCTACAAAGGTAAGATCAATCGTATCTTCTGGAAGTCCTTCTTTACCATAAAGTTTTATTATTTGTCCAGAAAGCATAGCACCTACTGTACGGTCTATATTTTGAATAGGGAAAGATTCTTTTACCTTTACACCCTTTTCTAAAGCAGGTTTTGTTATGTCAAGAAGTTTTCTATCAAGTACTTCTATTGTTGGATCTGCTTGGTCTTGTGTTTTTCTTTGTCCAAAACGTATTGGTAACTCTGGACGGTATAGAATAGCATTTAAATCAAGATCCTTTGTTTTCCAGTGTTTATTAGCTTCATTTACACGAAGGATATCTACTCTTCCAACCATTTCATCCATTGTTCTAAAACCTAGCTGGCTCATGATTTCACGAACTTCCGTGGCAATGAAGCGGAAGAAATTGATTACATGCTCTGGTTTTCCTTGGAAATGTTTTCTAAGCTCTGGATCTTGAGTAGCAACCCCTACAGGACAAGTGTTATTATGGCACTGACGCATCATAATACATCCACATACTACAAGGGGAGCAGTTGCAAAACCAAATTCCTCTGCACCAAGAAGGGCACCGATGACTACATCACGTCCTGTTCTCATTTGTCCATCAACTTGTACTGAAATTCTACTTCTAAGATTATTCAGAAGTAACGTTTGTTGTGTTTCAGCAAGACCAAGCTCCCAAGGCATTCCAGCTGTTTTTATGGATGTAAGGGGAGAAGCACCTGTTCCACCATCATGTCCACTGATTAAAACCATATCTGCACTACCCTTTGCAACTCCTGCTGCTACAGTACCTACACCTGATTCAGAAACGAGTTTTACACTAACACGTGACGAAGGATTTACATTTTTTAAATCAAAAATCAATTGCTCCAAATCTTCTATAGAATAGATATCATGGTGTGGCGGAGGAGAAATCAAATCGATGCCAGGTAGTGAATGACGTACCCTTGCGATTTCTTTTGTTACTTTTTTACCAGGAAGGTGTCCTCCTTCACCAGGTTTTGCACCTTGGGCTACTTTTATTTGAAGTTCATCTGCATTGATAAGGTAATTAGTTGTAACACCAAATCTTGCAGCAGCTATTTGTTTGATAGCACTTCGTTTATAATCACCATTTTCAGTTTGGATATAACGAGCATCATCCTCGCCACCTTCACCTGAATTACTTTTTCCACCCATACGGTTCATAGCGATGGCTAGTGTTTCGTGAACTTCTTTACCAAGAGAACCAAAGGACATAGCTCCTGTTGCAAATCGCTTAATAATAGATTCAACAGATTCTACTTCATCTATTGGTACAGGATTAGCCGTTTTAAAGTTTAAAAGACCTCGAATGGTTTTTAATTTTTTTGGTTGATTATTTACAAGGGATGAATATTCTTTAAATAAACCATAATCATTTGTTCTACAAGATTGCTGAAGCTTTGAGATGGTATCTGGATTAAATATATGGGTTTCATTATTTTTTCTCCAATGAATTTGACCACCCATCTCTAATTCTTGTGTGCTATTTTTGATCTCAAAGGCTTTCTGGTGACGTATTAAAGTTTCCTTTGCAATGCTATCCATTTTCATTCCAGATAAACGACAAGGTGTATCTGTAAAATATTTTTGAACAATTTTTTCATCTATTCCTACTACTTCGAAAATTTGTGCTCCATTAAAACTTCTTAAAGTTGAAATACCCATTTTTGATGTAATTTTTCGAATTCCATAGCCTAAAGCTCTTACATAATTCATACTAGCTTCTTTTATGTTGATGTTTTCTATATAAAGCTGTTTTTTCACAAGATCATTGATGGATTCAAGGGCTAGGTATGGGTGTATTGCTGTAGCACCATAACCTAGAAGGAGTGCCATATGGAATGGATCACGGGCTTCTCCAGTTTCAATGACTAAATCAACCTTTGTTCTAAGTTTATTTTCTATTAAGTGATTATGAACAGCACTTACTGCCAAAAGACTTGGAATAGGAGCACGATAGCGATCAACATTTTGATCACTTAAAATGATGATGCGATATCCTTGTGAAATACTTTCTTCAACTCTCTTTATCAAAGAGTCAAGGGCATCCTTTAATCCTTTTTCATATTGATCTGCTTCAAAAATAATTGGAATTGTGATACTCCTTAAAGTATCTATATTGATATTTTTTATTCTTTCTATTTTCTCTGCATAAAGAATAGGCTGCTCAAGCTCTATAAATTTATTTGGCTTCTTCTCGTTGATTTTTTTCAATATATTTCCTGAACGACCAATGTATTGGTTTAAGGACATAACCTTTTTCTCACGAATTGGATCAATAGGTGGATTGGTTACTTGTGCAAAAAGCTGTCTAAAATAATTAAATAGTAGTACAGGCTTGTCAGAAAGAATTGCTAGGGGAGCGTCATTTCCCATGGAGCCAATAGCTTCCTTACTTTTTTGAGCCATTGGTGCAATAACTCTTCTTAGTTCCTCTTCTGTAAACCCAAAGACTTTTTGTTTTTCTACAAGTGTGTCTTGATCCATTCTTGGTAAATCTTTATTTAACTTGATGGTATTTAAATCAATTTCGTTTTCTTCAATCCACTTTGCATAACCCTTTTCATTTGAAAGAGTTTCTTTAATTTCTTCATCTTCTAAAATCTTATTTTCTTTTGTATCTACAACAAAAATTTGTCCTGGACCTAATTTCCCTTTTTTAAGAATATTTTTTTCAGCTACTTTAAGGACACCTGATTCAGAAGCAAGGATTACCATGTTGTCCTTTGTAACCATATATCTTGCAGGTCTAAGACCATTTCGATCAAGGCTGGCTCCTACTTGAACACCATCAGTGAATACAATTGTTGCAGGTCCATCCCAAGGCTCGATTAACCCTTCATGATATTCATAAAAAGATCTAAGATTTTGAGGCATTGACTTGTAATATCTCCAAGCTTCAGGCATAAGCATTTTTATGGCATGGGGCATGGAATAACCATTTAGTACAAGTAGCTCAAAAACATTATCTAAATTACAAGAATCACTGCTATTTGGTTGAACAATAGGAAGTACTTTTTCAAAGTCATCACCAAATAATTTAGAGGTAAGGACACTTTCTCTTGCATGCATCCATTTAATATTTCCTCTAATGGTATTGATTTCACCATTATGGGAGATATAACGATAAGGATGAGCTAGTCTCCATGATGGAAATGTATTTGTACTATATCGTTGATGAACAGTAGCAATGGCACTTTTTAATTGAGGATTTTTTAGCTCAGGATAAAAATCTTCTATTTGATGTGCTAAAAATTGTCCTTTGTATACAATTGTTCGGGAAGATAAACTGCATACGTAAAATGCTTCCGTATAAGGCTTTGCTGCATCACTAATTATTTTTTCAATTCTTTTTCTTACAACATAGAGCTTTCTTTCAAAAATATGAGGATCTTGACCATTTCTATGGATGAAAATTTGTTGAACAACAGGTCTTGTTCCTTGGGCAGATACACCACAAGCCTTGTCGTTAAGGGGAACATTTCTCCATCCTATGAGTTTTTGACCTTCTTCAAGAAGAATTCTTTCAAAAACACCTTCGCAATAATAGCGTGCATTAGGCTCCATAGGTAAAAAGATCATACCTACTGCATAATCGCCTTCTTTTGGAAGAGATATTTTCATTTTTTCTAATTCAGAAGTAAAGAATTCATGAGGAATTTGAATAGAAATTCCTGCACCATCTCCTGTTTCTGGGTCTGCACCAGTAGCCCCTCTATGGGACATGTTTTTTAAGATTTGTAGACCATTTCTAATGATTGCATTTGATTTTTCACCTGTAATATCGGCAATGAAACCTACACCACAGCTACCTTTTTCAAATGACGGGTCATAAAGACCTTGTTTTTGAGGGAAAAGATCCATTTCATTCATCATAAGACCTCCTATAACTAATAATCTTTTCATCTAGTGAAATATTGTTAATTCATAAAAGAATAATTTTGTGAAAATTATCAAAAAAATTCGACAAATTTCTGGTTTTAGGGTTAAGTATAGCGAAAGAATGAGAAATTGTCAATAGAGAAAACTGCAAAAAAATATAAATTCGGAATATTCCACACGAATTAAAAGCCTGACGATTTGTTGCGATTTCAAAGGATGAAATACAAATAAAAATATGGATAAAAAAATAAAAGAAGGTTTGGTTGTTGCGTCATGCATTCCATGAGGAAAAGGAGGCTTGTCTAGGGTAGGATAAAAAATCATTTAATGATTACGAATCATATGATTATAGTAGAAGAATGCTTAGGAAGTATTAAATTTATTGAAGGAAGGAGTGGATAAAAGATGAAAAATTCCTCGATAAAATTAGAAATGAAGGAATTAAAATATTTAATGAGATATATAGAACATAATAAAGGTATTAGAATATTTCTGAATAGACTGATGAAGCAAAATAAAATTAAGTCAAAAGAATATACCGTAATAAAAGCAGAAAAATTTAAAATAAAAGATTTGAATATATCTTTTATGGTTGTAGGGTTAAAAGAAAATCAGGTAAAGCTTGTATTGGTTAAAAATAAACAGGATTATCATGTCTTTGGAAGCATCATAGAAGAAGAGAATGGAAAAGAAATTATGAAAGGCTATAATCTATCAAATAATCATATTCAACAAATTGTTTTAAAGGAGTATGATGAAAAATTTAAACAAGAATTAAAAAAACTTGAAGAATCAGAGAAAAATTATAGTGAAAAAGAAAAGATCAATAAAGAAGGAATTCCTTGTATTTACGGTAATTGGTGTGGACCAGGGTGTAGTGGACCAGGGGCGCCTATAAGTCCTGTTGATGCATGCTGTAAAGCTCATGATCTTTGTTATGGTAAAAAAGGATATTTTTGTAGCACGTGTGATGATGAATTAGTCGATTGTTTAGCTCCTTATGTTGTACAGGGAGATAAATGGGCAATTATTATAAGTAAATGGTTTTCTCGTTAGTGCTATTATAAAATATATGAATAAGACCTATGTTACTTTTAGCACAGAACAAAAAATGTTAAAGCTAGCAGGGTTAAAAACTGCTGGTTTTAACATTTTTATATATTTTTTTAGACTTCAAAATTTATATTAATTGTAAGTATGCACCCTTGTATATGTGTAAGCAATATGTGTTGTATTTTGAGAGAAGTACAAAATCATCATAGATCTTATTACTGTCAACTTTGGTCTTTTTTATGATAATGTGAAACTTCATAAATATTTCTATTCACCGTCATATCACGACAAATTTTGCAATGATGAACGTTTAAAATGTACTTAAGTAATTAATCCATATAATGTACAGTTTTAGAGGGATTGTAGAGGGGGATACATATGGAATTAAGCAAAAGGGAATTAGATTTAATATCACTAAGCCTATTCAAATTAACAATAGAGAAAAAAGCATTATTAGGAGATAGAAAAGATACAGAATTAATAAATATGATAGAGGAATTGAAAAAGCTAAGTGAAAAAATTGATACTGAAAGACTTTTGAAATAAGCGCCAATGGGTTACAATGCGAGTAATGGTTATAGCTGGTTAATCTTTGTATGTTTTTTAATTATTGTTTTTATAAAAAATGACAAGACAAGGAAAAGCTAAGGGGTTATTACTTATGACTTGTATTGATTAATAAGGAGACGAAGCAATGTATAAAAAGATGAGAAACAATTATAATAGGTTGAAATCTGGGATAATATTTATGATCTTAGGTCTAGTATTAGTAGGTTTTCAATATACTTTTATCTATAATATCAATGGCAATAATGTTGAAAACTATATTACTCAACAAATAAGAGAAGAGACAAAGAAGACATTTGAAATAAATATAAATGTTATTGATAAACTTAACACTGAATTTGGTTTAATCGTTCTATTTAAAACTACAATTGAAGAAAAACCTATTGGATATGCTGTTTTTGAAAAGGATGCAATTTTAAATAGATATAGTAATGAAGATTTTGCTCTTTATGAGAATAAACTAGATTACAATGGTGATTCAGATGCTCTGATAGATTTAACTAGTGACAATGTATTTAAATTTAAAAATGATAAGATAGAATTAATAAACTCAAAACATACGAATAAGAGGTTAATAAAATATTATGTTATAAAACTTGTCAGTTGCATATCAATTGTTTATGGATTATTTATTTTTTTAAGAGTACTAATAAGAAAGAAAAACTAACATAATAAAGAACCTGGGAGCAACAGAATGTCATACTATTGTAAAGACGACTATTATTATCCTAATGGCGTTTCTAGTGGTAGCGCTCATGATAATTATGGAGTTTTAAAATTTAAACTGAAGCTGATTCCTAGAGCTATCGCAAGACAAAATAGAATTTTAGCGAAGAATGATTCTATTTATTAAAAAAACACCCATTGTTCCTAGACTCTATTATATTGTAAATAACATTTCAAAATATAATAAAAAATATATAAGGTGATAGGGATTTGTAAGTTAGCCCAAAGAATTATTTGGTTTGTATCTCGTGGGATCATGAAAAGAAGTGGATACTACAAAACTTAGTCGCTAGGATAAGATTTTGTGCCAGCGATAGTATCTATTATTTTTGTTTTTCAAAGATTATTTCATAATGATTTGCTGAACCGTAACCTGAAGTTGCTGGAGCGAATATTTGAACTAAACGCCAACCTTCTTTAGCATATTTTTCAATTACTTCGTGATGATCTTCTTTGGGTTTACGCCCAAAGGCACTAAGATTGATTTTAACAAATTTATATTCGTGCATATAAAACCTCCTGTTTTTCGCTGGCAAGTATATTATATCAGAATTTAAAATAGAAAATACTAAATTGAAGGTTAATCTAAGAAAGTAGGAATAATGCATATTGCTGGATAATATAGTAACATGCAATATGCATTAAAGATACAGTCAATATTTAATATATATTTGTGCATTGTGGCTATTGATTAAAGTAGATGCATAATCATCTATTTCTTCATAATAAAATAGGTACCACAAAGTAAAAGGATAATTCCAATTAACTTAAACCAGTCTAATTCTTGTTGTTTGGTGATGAAGACATCGATTAATAAACCGCTTATGAGTTGAGAAGCAACGATGATAGTAAGCGTGTTTGCTACGCCTAGCTTAGGAATTGTCCTTGTCACAAAGTAAATAATAAAAGTACCAAAAATACCACCAATGAGTAACTGGGGTCGCACATGAATGACTTTTGTGTATTGGTGTAAGCTACCTTTTAACAGATTGCCAATTAGGATAATAATAACACCTGTAACTAAACTATGTAGAGTTGCAATTTTAGGAGAAACAATTCTTCCTAATTTAGCATTAATACTTGCTTCTAAAGAGGTAAAAATACCTGCTAAAATAGCAAATATAACTGGGAGTATTTCTTTCATTTTATCGCATCCTTTATAAAACAAATGTCACTAAGAATATATTCCTAACAAAATGGTAGTATGATAATGCTTCAATATTTAGATTTTGTGTATAGCTTTTTCTAGAGAATGAATTGAGTGTCCGTCAAATATGACCCACATATAAATAAAGTCCCATCTAAGAGATAATTCTATAGATAGGACTTTTTCTATTTTCATATGTTTAGAAAATCTAATTATTTAGCAAAGAAATAAAAAAGTTTCTATATTTTCGACAAATTTTTATCTATTTTTCTAAAAATAGACTTTATAATATTGTATAAATAAGCTACTAAAATAAGAAATTGTCAAATGTATATGGATAATAGCACACTTGTCGAAAGATAAGGTCGCAAAGCTATGGATCTAAGGGTAGGATAAGCCTATGATTGCCAAGTTACCGAAATATGCTAATTTTAATAAAAGCCAAGGTATCTATAGGGTCATAGATATTTTGGCTTTTATTAAGGTATTTTTTATTTAGAAAGTATTATCGCTGACTTTATTACCAAACTAGAATATAACAAAGGAGAGAGTAGAAAGATGAAATATCAAAACATAAACATTATAGGAACAGGTATTTATCATCCAACAAATATAGTGAAGAATGAGCCTTTCGTTGAGCATTTCAAGAAACAAAATATTGATATAGTAGGTTTACTTAAAAAAACAGGGAAAAAAAATAGATATATTATTGAGAATAAAGAAGAAAACTCTTTAACTATGGCTATTCATTCTTCTCAAAATGCATTAGAAAATGCTAAAGTTTTACCAGAAGAATTAGATATTATTGTATTTGTATCAGATATGCCAGAATATTTGAGCCCTTCAAATGCTTTAATTATTCAGAATAAAATTGAAGCAATAAATGCTCATAGGGTATATGATATAAATTCTAATTGTTTGGGCATGATCACAGCATTAGATCAATTAAATGCAATGATGAAAGTTAATAAAAATCTCAAAAAAGCGTTAATAGTAGGATCTATTGTATCTTCAGATATTGCTAGAAGTGATTGTCCAGTTATTTATCCTATGGGTGGAGATGCTTCTGTTGCAATAGTATTAGAATCAAAAGAAGAAGAAATTAAAAGAGGTGTTATTTCGTCTAAATATTTAACACTATCTAAATATTACAATAAAGCTTTATCGCCTGCTTGTGGAATGACTAAAGCAAAGACAGATGAAGTATCTTCTTATGATAGAAGAATAAAATGGATTCCTTTTAATATGGAATTTTGTCCAGAAATATGGGTTAAGATGATAAAAGAATTTTCAAAAGAGTGTAATTTTGAAATAGAAGAGATAGAACAATATTTTATATCACAGCTTACAATAAATTATTTAAAAAATACTGCAAAACTATTAGGCATTAAAAAATATAAGGAAAAATTTCCTTATATAGCAGATGAATTTGGATATACGGGTGCTACTAGCCCTTTTCTTGCTATGCATCGGTTTTTAGAAAATAAGGATATACAATCAGGGGCAAAATCAATAATTGCTTCTGTAGGGACTGGATTAACATTAGGGTCCATTTATTATATTTTTTAATATTAAACATAAAAAATCGGGATTAATGATCCCGACTTTTTATGTTTAATTATAATATTGAATTAACACTTTTTAGATATTTTAATTTAGGAAAAGCTTTTAATGCGCTTTTCATCTGTATTGCTGAAGTTGGTGATTCAGGTTCTACAAGAAATACTTGATTGAATCCAGTATCAAAATACATTTGCATACATTTTCCCATCAATGGAGTCATGTCCATTTTAGAAGTTTTTAAGCCATTTGCATCTACGATAATAGAATAATTAGATACCTTAATTTTTTTTGTTTCAACATGGTAATTTTTAATCAATGCATCAACTGTTTCTGGACTCCAAAAGCCTTTTAATAGGATTGTGAACGTTTTTTTACTTTCATTAACTAGAAATTCAAATTTTTCATTATTTTGCATTATACATTCCTCCTTAAAAGATTAAAAATTTTTCACATATTTTAAGTATACATAAAATATATTGGATATATCAACTAAAATTTCAAAAAAATTTATTAAATTCAAAATTTAAGCATAGTCTCCGTCAAATATGACCCACATATAAATAAAGTCCTATCTATGAGATCATTCTATAGATAGGACTTTTATTATTTTTTAGTTTTAATAGATTATTTACATTGCTACTGAGTTTTGTATTAGCAGCCACCGTAGCCATAGCAATTACAGAATAATACTACTAACAATAAGAAGAAGAAAAGTAAACTACTGTTACATCCGCCAGAAATTCCACCACATTGAGCGTTAGCCATGAAAACGTACCTCCTTTATAAAAATATTAGTAACTAACTCTATTGTTTGTACTGATATAAAGTATGCTAATTGAAGGACATGTGTTACATGATTTGCAAATTATTTTTGACTAGTAGTATTAAATATTTAATGTAACTATTTTGAGTTGCTTTTCTTCAATATATAATTGTGTAGAACCCAATGTACTATAGCAAAAAATAACCATATATATTTAAATTCAAATAGTAGATGATTCAAATTTTGATAAATTTTTTGATCTTACATAAGCCAAATAATAAAATATAGGGATAATTATTCCTCCACCTATGATGTTTCCTATGGTTACAGGAATAAGATTATTTAGCCAGATTGCCTTCCAGCTAATGGGAGCTCCTAAAAATTTTCCAATAGGGATAAAATACATATTTGCAACACTATGTTCATATCCAGATAAGACAAATAACATAACAGGGAACCAACAAGAAAATATTTTGCTGATGATATCCTTTGCACCTGTTGCCATCCATACAGCTAAGACTACGAGAATATTACATAGTATAGCTCTAAGGATCAATGAACCCATAGGAAAATTTATTTTTGTTAGAGCAATAGATATGGCTTTTTCTTTTACTGCTTGATTGATTATTCCTGTGTTTACCATAATACTTGCAAGAATTATAGACCCTAGAAAATTAGATATATAAACAATTGTCCAATTTTTAAACATATTCATCAGCGTATATTTTTTATCTAACACACCTAAAAACATCAAATTATTTCCTGTAAATAATTCAGCACCACAAATAACCACGAGCATCAACCCTACTGGAAAAACTGTAGCAAATAAAACTTTTGCTAATCCAACGTCAATACTACCAATGGTTTGGCTAATAGTAATAGCTCCGTGAGCACCAAAGCCAATATATGTGCCTGCTAGGATGCCAAGGGTAAGCATTTGAAGGATAGACAAATTTGTCTTATGTAGACCTATAGTAATTGTAGCTTTTGCAATTTCTTTAGGGCTTAGTAATCTTTTTTCCATGGTAATCCCCCTATTTTCATTTTATAATAGTATATATTTTTCACGTCAATAAAATGTCTCCAATCTATTCAGAATAGTTTTAAAGTTTGCAAATGATGAAATAAATTCGATATAATAAAAGTAGGGTAGTTAATAAATGGAAATAAAGGGTGAAAAAATGGATTTAATACGCGTAAAATTATTTGATACACCTATAGTTTATAAAAATGAAGAAAGAATAGTTTTTTCCTTCAAAAAAGCAGAAGCACTATTTTATTATTTATTAGTGAATAAACAAGCTACTAGAGATACACTAGTCAATCTTTTTTGGGGAGAAGTAGAAGAAAAAACTGCAAAGAAAAATCTACGACAAGCTATGTATAAAATTAGAAAAAGCTTTGATTTAGATATTATCATTTCTCCTAAAAAATCTATAGTAATGATCAATCCAGAGGTAAAAATCTATTTAGATTTATGTGATTTTCTAAGTAGTGAAGAAGAAAGTGTCTATGCATATACAGGAGAATTTTTAAAAGGATTTCATGTAAAAGATGCAGAAGGTTTTATGTCTTGGATGATTCAGTATGGAGAGCATTTAAAGGATTTATATACTCAAAAGCTTGATGAAAGAATAAAAAATGCTCTTTTAAAAAATCAAAACCAATCTGTTATTGGGCTTTCAAAAAAATGGATTGAAGTAGATGAATTAAATGAAAAACCTTATGAGATTTTAATGAAAGCTTATGCTTATACTAGAGAGTTTCATAAAGGAATAGATTTATATAATCGCTTATGTAGTATTCTAAAGAAAGAACTTCAAATAGAGCCTAATTCAAAGGTACAAAAGGCTTTTGATGAAATACTTATTTTGAGAAATACAAAGGAAGCAAATAAAAAGAGAGGTTCGGAATTTTTTTATGGAAGAGACTATGAGCTAGGAATATTAAAAAGAAGTTACCAAGAATTTAGAAATAATAGGAAAACGAAATCTTTTTTAATTATGGGAGAAGCTGGTATTGGTAAAACAAAGTTAAAGGATGAACTTTTAGAAAATATTGATCAAGAAGAGATTTTATTGCAAGCCCATTGCTATCAAGCTGAACAGGGGTATCTACTAAAACCTTGGAATGATATTTTTATAAGTCTAGTAGATATTATTAAGGAAGAAGAAATAGAAGTTCCTATTTTATGGAGAAATTTGATCCGTCATGTATTTCCAAACTTTTCTGTAGATCATGAAGAAATAAATATAAACCCTGTAGAAAAGACAGATTGGTTACAACATCAAGTTATTGAAGAGGCTATGGTATCTGTACTAAAAAAAGTAGCAGCAAAGAGAAAAATAGTATTAGTTTTTGAAGATATTCAGTGGATGGATAAAATGAGTCTATCCTTGATCAATAGTATATTGCTTCATCAGAGGACTAGCAGAATTTTTGTTATTATAACATGTAGAACAGGGTATTCAGAAAAATTAAATGAATTTATGATTTCTTCTATTAAACATAATAAGCTTGAAAAAATTGATCTTACGCCTTTTTCAAAATATGAAGTGGAGGAATTTATTCAAATGAGTTTTCCACAAATTTCTTGGAATGAAAAACTATATGAGAGAATTTATAAAGAGACAGAAGGAAATGCTTTTTTTCTAACGGAGATGTTAAAGGGAATAAAGGAAAAAGGTTGTCTAAAAGAAATGAGTGCTAAAGCTCAAGATATATTAAAAAGTAGGTTTTTAGATATTACAGAGGAAGGAAGAAAGCTTTTAAATGTTGTTTCATTGTTTTTTGATAAGGTAAGTTTAGATATGCTTAAAAATTTAACTTCAAAAAACATACTAGAGATGATGGATATTCTTGAAGAGCTTCAAGGAAGAGGAATATTAAAAGATGTAAGCAGTAGCGATGAAATAAGCTTTTCCTTTGCCCATCAAAAGATGAGGGAATATATTTATACGCAGCAATCTAGTGTGAAACGAAAAATACTGCATAATGAAATCGGATTAATCCTTGAAAAACAGCTACATCATAATAAAAGAGATAAATTTCTTTATTCAAGATTGATCTATCATTTTGAAAATGGGAATAATGCTATTTTAGCTTTAAAATATAGGATGAAAAATTTAGATGTATATTTCAATTTTGGACATGAATTATTTCCAGTTTTAAAGGATGGAAATATTGAAGAGGAATATTCAAGCTATTTAAGTCAAGAAGAAGCTATGAAACAATTGAAAGACATAGAGAAAAAACTATTAAAAGTGCGAGAAAAAGAATTTTCTTCAGAAGAAATAAAAAGGCTTCAAATATGTTTTTGGCATATGAGGGGAAGATTTTATATTCGAGAAGGAGAATATGATAAAGGAATAAAAGATATTGAGAATATGATTGATTTGTCTATTAAAATTAACGATTTAGAGTATGCCCTTAAGGGGTATAGACAAATGATTTATTATGGAATTCAAATATACAATGTAAAATGGATGAAAAAATATATCGAATTAGGTTTAGATTTAGCTAAAAAGCATAATTACCAGAAGGATATAGGTATTTTATTAAGATTAAAGGGACTTAAGAAAATAATGGATGCTTCTTATGAAGAAGCTGAGGAAATACTAAAAAAGTCTATTCGTGTTTTTGAGGAAGTTAATGAATATGAAGACCCATATACATTAAATATAGCAGCTGGATATAATTATATTGGAGAAATAAGAAGACGGAATATGAAGTTTATGAGTGCTATTAAATATTATGAACGAGCTGTGAAAATATGTGATGAGAAAAAAGTTATCAGAGGCCTTACTATATTTTACACCAATGCAGGACAAGCAGCCTTTGATATGGGAGATGACGATTTAGCAAAAGTTTATTTAGAAAAGGCTATTCGTCTATATAATGAGTTAAATACATTATGGGGAAGATCCACTGCAGAGGGGTATATGGCAATCCTTTTAATCAAAAGAGGAAAGTATAAGGATGCGCTGCAATATTTCAAGAGAGCACAAAGGTATGCTAAGAAGCTAAAAAGCCCTTATGAATTGGGACTTTTGTATCGTGTGAAAGCAGAAATAAAGGTTCGTATGAAAGAAAACAATATTGTTAGAGAGTTATTTAAAAATGACTTAAGTTTAGATATTAAAGCGTATTGTGATAAAGGAGTATCCTACTTAAGGCAATTGAAAGATCCTTATGAGATCGAAATACTAGAAGTGTTAAAAAGAAATGATTAGATTCCTAATAGTCAATTAGGAGTCTTTTGTTTTATTGAAGTAAAAATATATTCAAGGAATCCATGTAATAACATAGATGCATAAGGAATTCCTTTCGAGAGAGGATTTCCTTTTTTTGATGAAGATTGAAATGAAATAGATAACAATGAAAATTTTAAATTTACAGAAAATAAAAAAATGTTGTATAATTTAATTAATGGATGAATTATCCAAAAATATATAGGAGGGGTTATAGTGAATACAGGACAAATGAATGAAAAGAAAGAATTTGAAAGCAGTAGTATTTTAAAATTTATTCTTTTTAGTGCAATTGGTATTTTTATGTTTTTCATTCCTATTTCTATAGGAGAAAAGTCTACTATTCCTCTGGATCATATTGTATCAGGTATTAAGACGGGAATACCTGACTTAGCTGCTATTTATGCACTCATTATTATACTTATTGGAGCTGTACGACCATTTATAAAAAAAACATGGAATAGAAATGTTGTAGATACGGTATTTTCCTTATTAAAAGTACTAGGATTTGTTGTTGCTGGGATGGTTTACTTTAATGTTGGACCTGCATGGTTGTTTGAAAAGGATATGGGACCATTTTTATTTTCTAAATTAGTGATTCCAGTAGGTCTTATCGTTCCTATTGGATCCATATTTTTAGCGTTTTTAGTAGGATATGGTCTTTTAGAGTTTATAGGTGTTTTAATGAAGCCTGTTATGAACCCTATTTTTAAAACACCAGGTAGATCTGCAATTGATGCAGTAGCATCCTTTGTAGGAAGTTATTCTATAGGACTTTTAATTACGAACAAAGTATACAAAGAAGGGAAATATACTATAAAAGAAGCGGCTATTATTGCTACAGGTTTTTCTACAGTATCTGCAACCTTCATGATTATTGTAGCAAAAACTTTAGGACTTATGGAAATGTGGAATATGTATTTTTGGACTACCTTAATTATTACATTCTTGGTTACAGCCATAACTGTTAGAATTAGGCCTTTAAGTAAAAAAAGTGAAACCTATATAACAGGAGAAGGGATTGAAGAACCTGAATATAAAGGGAATTTATTTAAACATGCCTGGGAAGAAGGGCTTAGTGCTGCAGAGAAGTCATTAGGGGTTGGAGAAAATATAGGAACTAATTTAAAAGATGGGTTAATTATGGCTATGGGAATTTTGCCATCTATTATGTCTGTAGGTCTTATAGGATTGGTTTTAGCTAAATATACTCCTGTATTTGATGTGATTGGTTATATATTCTATCCATTTACAAGTATTCTTCAGATTCCAGAAGCTATGCTTGCTGCTAAAGCTGCTGCTGTTGGAATAGCAGAGATGTTCTTGCCAGCTTTAATAGTCGTAGGAGCACCACTAGTTACAAAATTTATCATTGGTGTTGTTTGTGTATCTTCTATATTGTTCTTCTCAGCTTCTATACCATGTATATTGTCTACAGATATTCCAATTAGTCTTGTAGATATATTGATTATATGGCTTGAAAGAACGATTATTACTTTAATTATTGTGAGTTTGTTAGCTTTTGCATTACTGTAAAAATATATTAAAATACCTCCTGAAGAATCTGATCCTTAGGAGGTATTTTAATTAATTCATCCAATCAATATGAGTATAATCATTTTTTATTTCATTTAATATGATTTCTATTTCTTTTATTTGATTAGGATTATGAAGTTTTTCTAAAGTGACCTCAAGTTCCTTTTTTAGTTCATTTCTGAAATCATACAATCTTCCTTGTCTGTTTGCAATTAATACCTCCTTAAATTTTTCTTGTATGATATAGTCTACTATTTTTTGATTTTCCATAGAAATAGCCTCCTTCATAAGATTTTATCATATGAGTATTCCATATAAGACATAGAATTCCTTTTGGTAGTTAATGGGATGATTATTTCAAAAGATATAGATATACAATGATTTATTAAGATGTATCTTTGAAAAAGACTTTCATGTAAAATAGAAGTATCAATGATTCTATTAGTTATATGAATAAGGATGAGTAAGATGGGGTGACTATAGTTGTGAGGAACATTATACATGTAGATTTAGATGCTTTTTTTGCTTCGGTAGAGCAAAAAGATAATCCTAATCTTAAAGGAAAGCCTATCATTGTAGGAGGGCAAAGTAATAGAGGGGTTGTTTGTACTTGCTCCTATGAAGCTAGAAAATATGGGGTGAGGTCTGCTATGCCTGGATTTATGGCTAAAAAGAAATGTCCTCATGGTATATTTGTCCCTGTAAGGATGGAGCGGTATAAGGAAGTATCTAGAGAAGTTTTTAATACATTTTATGAGATAACGAATTTAGTAGAACCCTTATCTATAGATGAAGCATATTTAGACGTTACGGGTTTAGATAAAAAACCTATTGAAATAGCTAACTGTATAAAGAAAAAAGTTATGAAAGAGACGGGTTTAACTTTATCAGCAGGAATTTCTTACAATAAATTTTTAGCAAAACTAGCTTCTGATTGGAATAAACCAAATGGATTGAAAATCATTACAAAGAATATGGTACCAGATATTTTAAAGCCTTTATCTATTAGACAAGTATATGGAATAGGAAAAAAATCTGCTAAAAGATTGAATAATATAGGTGTATTTACCATAGAAGATTTAATGAAACTTCCTCAGGGCTATTTAATAGATTACTTTGGAAAATATGGACTAGAAATATATCATCGAATTAGAGGAATAGACCATAGAGCAGTAGAACCAAGAAGAGAAAGAAAATCCATAGGAAAAGAAATAACTCTTAAGGAAGATACTCAAGATAGAGATTATTTGAGAAATTATCTTTATAAATTTTCAGAGGAAGTTGAAAATATAATGTTGAAGAAAAAAGTAACGGCAAAAACTATTACAGTGAAGATGAAAACTTCAGATTTTGAGAGTCATACCAAAAGTAGAACGATCCATGAATATATCCATTCAAGAGCAGATATTTATCATATTGCTTCTGATATTTTAGATGAGGCAAACATGGATAAGTCAATAAGACTTATTGGGCTTACTGTGTCAAATTTTTCAGATCAAAAAATAGAGCAGTTATCATTTTTATAGTAGGAATCTATACTTCTTAGAAATTTTTTTGATATTTAAGCAGAAAAAATAGCTTTATAGATCTTGAAAATGCATTTATTTTTAGAATATATTTCTTTATAATATGAAAAATTAAGAAAATAAAAGAAATACATAGATTTCTTGGGAAAGTAGAATAAATTTTTGAATAATTGAATAAAATAGGAAATGTGACTTGAAAATGTGGTAAAATAGAATTTGATTAATGGTTATAGATATAATACATTATAGTTAGCACTCAACCTTAGTGAGTGCTAACAAAGAGTAAAAATTATGATTTTAATATAGTCAAGGAGGGTTACTTATGAATATTAAACCATTAGGTGACAGAGTAGTAATTAAGAAGCTTGAAGCAGAAGAAAAGACAAAAAGTGGGATTGTTCTTCCAACACAAGCAAAGGAACAACCACAAATGGCTGAAATCGTAGCTGTAGGACCAGGTGGAATAGTAGAGGGAAAAGAAGTACAAATGGAAGTAAAAGTAGGAGACAAAGTAATTTTTTCTAAATATGCAGGAACAGAAGTAAAATATGAAGGTGTTGAATACACTATTTTAAGACAAAATGATATTTTAGCAATTGTTGAGTAATAAAAATCGATTACATAATTAGGAGGGGTTAGTAATGGCAAAGGAAATTAAATTTTCAGAAGACGCACGCCGTAAATTAGAAGCTGGTGTAAATAAATTAGCAGATACTGTAAAAGTTACATTAGGACCAAAGGGAAGAAATGTTATTTTAGATAAAAAATTTGGTTCACCACTTATTACAAATGATGGAGTAACTATTGCTCGTGAAATAGAATTAGAAGACGCTTATGAAAATATGGGTGCACAACTTGTAAAAGAAGTAGCAACAAAAACAAATGATGTTGCTGGAGACGGTACTACTACAGCTACATTATTAGCGCAAGCAATCATTAGAGAAGGACTTAAAAATGTTGCAGCTGGAGCAAACCCAATGATCCTTAAAAAAGGTATTCAAGGTGCTGTAGATGTTGCAGTAGAAGAGATTAAAAAGATTTCTAAAACAATCGAAAGTAAAGAAGCTATTGCACAAGTTGCATCCATCTCTGCTGCAGATGAAACAATCGGAAGCTTAATTGCAGAAGCTATGGAAAAAGTAGGAAAAGATGGGGTTATCACTGTTGAAGAATCAAAATCAATGGGAACTACTTTAGACGTTGTAGAAGGTATGCAGTTTGATAGAGGATATTTATCTCCATACATGGTAACAGATGCTGAGAAAATGGAAGCATTATTAGATAATCCATATATCTTAATTACAGACAAGAAAATTACAAATATTCAAGAAATTCTTCCGGTACTTGAGCAAATTGTACAACAAGGTAAAAAGCTATTAATCATAGCTGAAGATCTTGAAGGAGAAGCATTGGCTACAATCGTTGTGAATAAATTAAGAGGAACTTTTGAGTGTGTTGCTGTAAAAGCTCCAGGATTTGGAGATAGAAGAAAAGCAATGCTTCAAGATATTGCAATCCTAACAGGTGGTACAGTAATATCTGAAGAATTAGGATTAGACCTAAAAGAAGCTACTTTAGATATGTTAGGTCGTGCAAACTCTGTTAAGATTGATAAAGACAATACAACAATTGTTGATGGTGCAGGAGAAAAGCAAGCTATTCAAGATCGTGTTAGACAGATCAAAATGCAAATAGAAGAAACAACTTCTGATTTTGATAGAGAAAAATTACAAGAAAGACTTGCAAAGCTTTCTGGTGGAGTAGCAGTAATTGAAGTAGGTGCAGCTACTGAAACTGAATTAAAAGAAAGAAAATTAAGAATTGAAGATGCACTAAACGCAACAAGAGCTGCTGTAGAGGAAGGTATTGTTGCAGGTGGTGGTACAGCACTGATCAATGCTATTGCTCCTGTAGAAAAATTAGTAGAAGCATTACAGGGAGATGAAAAAACAGGTGCTATCATCATTAGACGTGCCCTTGAAGAACCAGTAAGACAAATTTCTGCTAATGCAGGACTTGAAGGTTCTGTAATCGTAGAAAAGGTTAGAAATAGTGATGCAGGTGTAGGTTTTGATGCCCTTAATGAAAAATATGTAAACATGATGGAAACAGGAATTGTTGACCCAACAAAAGTAACTCGTTCAGCTCTTCAAAATGCTGCTTCTGTATCTGCAATGATGCTAACAACTGAAGCTGCTGTTGCAGATATTAAAGAAGAAAATGCAGGTCCTGCAATGCCTCCAATGGGTGGCGGAATGCCAGGAATGATGTAATAAAAAATCAATGAGAGAGAATAGTATAAAAGCTATTCTCTCTTTTTTCTTATCTTAATTCATGTTGCATTTGATTAAATTTACCTTTTGCACTTTGTACATCTTGGCTAGCAGCTTTTTTTACTGTATACCAACCTCTTTGGCTCATTGCTTGGAAGACTGATTCTTGATTGCATAATACATTATTCTCACATTGCGTTAAGATGTCTCTTAAATTTGTACAAGAACTTTCTGTGATTCCTGTTGTATAAGCAGAAGCAACTTGTTTTTCAGACATTAATAAGTCGTTCATCAATTCCTTTTCAGTGAAGCTTGCTTGATGTGCCATGAAAGCATCCTCCTTCTTAAGTTTAAATTATTGATGAGAATTTAGATAATTTAAAAGGTCTGTATAGTTTTGATGATGTTTTTGAGCACCTTGTTGACAAACATTTTTAAGCTGTGGGTCTGTACAGTATTCAGCATATTGGCTAAATTTTTTGTTAAGCATGCATTCATAGTTTAATTGGTCTTCTAAAACCTTTAAGTTTGATGCATCTAATTGAGGCTTAGTAGTAGTTTGATTATTCACTGCCATAATTCATAATCCTCCTTTTGAAAGGTTTTTTATAGGTTACGAAATTATTATTTGAATTTAATATAAAAGATATAGCATGTAAAAAATATGCCTATATACAGAAAGATGAATACATGTAAAAAATAGGTGTATTTGAGTCTAGGATAAAAAATTTTTACAAGATAAAATATTGTAAAACCAATATAGTGTGAGAATTGGTCATATAAAATAAAAAATACTTATCATAACTAATGAAATATAGGAAAAACTAAAAACAATTATAAATAATATTTTAGGAGGATGGTTAGATGAATGGATTTATGAATAAAGTCTTTAAAGGGTTTCGTGGGAAAAAATCACAAAATACAGCAGTAAGTAGTAAAATATTAAACGAAATGCCAGAAAATGTTCTTTATGGAGAAGATTCAGGAGCTATTCCATTGGAGGATCTAGAAAATCAATTAGAAAATGATAAAAAGCAGTGAAGTGATTGTAAAAACACTTCACTGCTTTTTATATAATCTTGTTGAATAAGTGAGAAAAATTAGATAAAATAGGAAATAACAAGTTTATTATTTTTTGGTATTTATTTGATCAATTTTTGCAACTAATTTTTCCATAGATTCTGCGATTTGTTTATTAGACATGGCTAATGTATGGAAAAGATAAATCATGTAAACTATAAATGCCAAATAGATTAAAATAAAAATACTGGATAAATTAGATAACGGAGACATTGTAAAATTCAACTCCTTTTGAATGTATACTAGTAAATTACAATATATACATTATATAGCAATTCTTAAATGTATAACAAGGTTTTTCAATAAAACAGGTGCTAGTTGGAATATTCCGAATATGTTAATTTTCCTTAATCTTTATTGACAGGTTGGTGAATATTTGATACCTTATATAGAAATATAAATATTGGTACCTCTCATATATATCCGAGAATAAGGCTTGGGTGTTTCTACAAGATCACCGTAAATGATCTAACTATGAGTGGAATTATTATAGACCGAAAAGTGGTTTTGTAGACAATCCATGTAATAATTTCACTCGTGAAATAGTGCGTGGATTTTTTTGTATATATTGGAAAAAATAAAATAGAAGAATAGGATGATAGAAAGGAAGGGTCTTATGGAAGGGAAATTTGCAAAAGAAGGTTTAACCTTTGATGATGTATTATTAGTGCCACAAAAATCTAGTGTATTACCAAGAGATGTAGATACAAGAACAAGACTTACAAAAAAGATAAAATTAAATATTCCACTAATGAGTGCAGGTATGGATACCGTAACAGAAGCAAAACTAGCTATTGCTATGGCTAGAGAAGGTGGAATTGGTATTATTCATAAAAATATGTCTATTGAAGAGCAGGCATTAGAAGTAGATAAGGTAAAGAGAAGTGAACACGGTGTTATTGTAGATCCTTTTTACTTATCACCAGAGCATGTGATTGCAGATGCATTAGAATTAATGGAAAGATATCATATATCAGGAGTTCCTATTGTAGATGAAAATAAAAAATTAGTAGGAATTCTTACAAATAGAGATATAAGATTTGAAAATGATGTAAACAAAAAAATTGAAGATGCCATGACAAAAGATAATCTTGTTACAGCAAAGGAAGGCATCTGTATGGAAGAAGCAGAAAAAATCTTAAAGAGTAGAAAAATAGAAAAGCTTCCAATTGTAGATGATGAAGGATATTTAAAGGGACTTATTACAATAAAAGATATCGAAAAAGCGATCCAATATCCAAATTCAGCAAAGGATTTAAGAGGGAGACTTCTTGCAGGTGCTGCAATTGGTATTACTGGAGATATGATGGAAAGAGCACAAGCTTTAGTTAAAGCAGGCGTTGATGTAATTGTTATTGATACGGCTCATGGTCATTCTCAAGGAGTAATAGAAGCAGTAAAGAAAATTAAAAAAGAATATCCAGAGATGCAAGTGATTGCAGGAAATGTGGCAACAGGTGAAGCCACAGAAGAATTAATCCTTGCTGGAGCAGATGCTGTAAAGGTTGGAATAGGGCCTGGATCTATTTGTACAACAAGGGTAGTAGCAGGTATTGGTGTTCCTCAAATTACAGCAGTTTATGATTGTGCATGTGCTGCTAAAAAATATGATGTTCCAGTTATTGCAGATGGAGGAATTAAATATTCAGGAGATATTCCAAAGGCTATTGCTGCTGGAGCAGAAGTTTGTATGATGGGTTCATTATTTGCAGGAACAGAAGAGAGTCCAGGGGAAACAGTTATTTACAAAGGAAGAAACTTTAAAACCTATAGAGGAATGGGTTCTATGAGTGCTATGGCTGCTGGTAGTAAAGATAGATACTTCCAAGAGGATACTAAGAAATTTGTACCTGAAGGGGTAGAAGGAATGGTACCTTATAGAGGAAGATTAAAGGATATTGTATATCAAATGGTTGGAGGACTAAGAGCAGGAATGGGTTATTGCGGAACACCAACTGTAAAAGATCTAGTTGAAAATGGTAAATTTATAAAAATTACTGCGGCTTCTCTTAAAGAAAGTCATCCACATGACATTAGTATCACAAAAGAAGCACCAAATTATAGTGTAAGAGACTAAGGAGGACTATATGAATAAACATGAATTAGTACTTGTAATCGATTTTGGTGGACAATACAAGGAGTTAATTGCAAGACGTGTAAGAGAAAAAAATGTATATTGTGAGGTTGTTTCTTATAAAACTCCTTTAGAGAAAATAAAAGAAAAAAATCCAAAGGGGATTATTTTCACAGGAGGACCTAATAGTGCATATGCTGAAAATGCACCTACAATCGGAAAAGAAATATTTGAATTAGGTATTCCAATTCTTGGGATTTGCTATGGTGGACAATTAATGGCCCATTTATTTGGTGGAAAAGTAACAAAAGCTTCTACAAGAGAATATGGAAGAGTTGAATTAAAGATAAAAAATAGAGAAGGTTTGTTTGTTGACATTCCGGATGAATCTAAATGTTGGATGAGTCATACTGATTATATAGAAGTAGCACCTGAAGGATTTGAAATTACAGCTACAACAGACCACTGTCCAGTAGCTGCTATGAATCATACTGAAAAGAAATTATATGCAGTTCAATTCCATCCAGAGGTAGAGCATTCTGAAAAGGGAAGAGAAATGATTAAGAATTTCCTATATGAAGTATGTGAATGCAGTGGAGATTGGGATATGCATGATTTCACAAATCAAAGCATCAAAGAGATCAGAGAAAAAGTTGGCGATAAAAAGGTACTATGTGCATTATCAGGAGGAGTAGATTCATCTGTTGCAGCCGTAATGGTACATAAAGCAATAGGAGATCAATTAACTTGTATCTTTGTAGATCATGGTCTTCTTAGAAAGAACGAAGGAGATCAAGTAGAAGAACTTTTTAAAGAAAAGTTCCATATGAATTTAATAAGAGTTAATGCGCAAGAAAGATTCTTAGGAAAATTAAAAGGGGTAACAGATCCTGAAACAAAGAGAAAAATTATCGGAGAAGAATTTATTCGTGTATTTGAAGAAGAATCTTCAAAGATTGGACAAATAGATTATCTTGTACAAGGAACGGTTTATCCTGACGTAATAGAAAGTGGAACGGATACAGCATCTGTTATTAAGAGTCATCACAATGTAGGTGGCCTACCAGAAGATATCCAATTTTCATTAATTGAGCCTTTAAGACAATTATTCAAAGATGAGGTAAGAAAAGTTGGAGAAGAATTAGAAATTCCAGAAGAAGTCGTATGGAGACAACCTTTCCCAGGACCAGGACTTGCAATCAGAGTTCTAGGCGAAATAACAGAGGATAAACTTCATATCGTAAGAGAGTCAGATGCTATTTTAAGAGAAGAAATAAGAAAAGCAAATCTTCATAGAGAAATATGGCAATACTTCACAGCTCTACCAAACATCAGAAGTGTTGGAGTTATGGGAGACGAAAGAACTTACTCACATACAGTAGCACTAAGAGCTGTAACAAGCAGTGATGGTATGACTAGTGACTGGGCAAGAATTCCTTATGAAGTAATTGAAAAAATATCTAATAGAATTGTTAACGAAGTAGATAATGTAAATAGAATCGTTTATGATGTAACGAGTAAACCACCTTCAACGATCGAGTGGGAGTAGAGGGTAGCAGCTGAAAAATATTGAAATATTGATATTTAAAATATATACATAGGTGGTGATCATTTGTCCTATTTTTAGGCAACGATCACCACCTATTTTTAGATTGCGATAAAATTTTTAGTGAATTCAAAAGTTTAAACAAGCCACTTCAACTCGATTTCTTCCCTTTTTCTTTGCTTGATATAATCCCTTATCAGCTCTACTGATTAAAGTACCGATGGTATCTCCCTTTTGATAAGTTGATACGCCGAAGCTACTCGTTCTTTTATTTGCAACAGGAAATTTGTGGGTTTCAATGGCTATTCTCAATTTTTCAGATACACATAATGCTTGATGAATATCGGTATTAGGGCAAATAATTAAAAATTCTTCTCCTCCCCATCTACCGACTAAATCACTGCTCCGAATATTATTTTTTAATATTTCAGCTGTTTCAATTAACACTTGATCTCCTACATTATGACCATAGGTATCATTAACAGATTTAAATAAGTCTAAATCTAATAGAATAACAGAGAAGGCTTTGCCATATCTTTTTACTCTATTATATTCATATGCTAAAATTTCATCTAATTTTCGACGGTTATAAATATTGGTTAATCCGTCTATTGTGGATAGCTCTTTTAATTGTTCATTCATCTTTTGGATTTGGAGAGTTTTTTCTTGAAGCTCTTGATTATTTTTAGTAATAATTTTTTGAGCCATAAATTCTTTTACATATTTTCGATAATTAATTACTGAGGCAATCCAAGCAATGATATTATTAGATAAAGTATCCTGTATGTAGCTAGTGGGTATAATAGACGGTTGAAATACTGGCAATCCTACAATTAAAATGGTACTTGTGATGGCGTAAATAAAAAAGCTTTTTAATGGATGAAAGTAAAATATTACGCCAAACCCATAAAGTACTGCAATGTATATGGTGGGAAGTGAAAATATATTATTTTGTATGAACAAAGATCTTATGATTGCAATTAAAAAACCATAAAAACCAAAACTAATGTCATAAGTTTTACAGAGCCAAGAAATACAAACTGGTTTCTTGAAATGAATATATATACTTATGATAGAATAAATTAACATAATGCCAGCAGTGAAAAAATGAATCTCTTGAATAAAAGTTCCTGGTTCTCGAATATATAAACCATAATAAAATTGTTCTATAGTTAAAAAAACTGATAAACATAATATGCTCAAATTATTATGCATAAACTTTTTTTGGAAAAATTCATTTTTATGCTCAGGGAAAATAGGATTAAAAAAGCTTTTGAAAAATGAAGACATAGAAATCCCCCCAAATATGATAAAGTGTCGGTTGGCATGTATTAATGAAATAATAGTATTATATGTTATTTTATAGGAAAGTTAAAAATTTTTCTATAAAATTTCCTAAAATATAAAATAAAAAACATGAAATATCTTACTGATAATACTTTATATGTATAACTATTTAACAATTATACATATAATAGCATGTAAAAGTTAGTATATTTTTAAGTAGAAGTTAAAAATAAAGTATATCTATAAGTTTTCAAAAAATTTTCAAATTATATTGCAATATGAAAAATAATATTGTAATATAAGTACATAAGAATAACGAGCACGTGCACGCAAGGAGAAAAGTATGAGAGTAACGATAAAATCAATAGCAGAAGCTGCAAAGGTTTCAAGAGGAACAGTAGATAAGGTTTTGAATAATAGACCAGGAGTAAGTGAACCTGTCAGAGAAAAGGTAAGAAAAATAGCACAGGACTTAGGGTATCAACCCAATATAGCTGGAAAAGCACTTGCATATCAAAAGAATCCCTTGAAAATAGGTGTAATCATATTAAGTAAAGAAGATCCGTTTTTCAATGAAGTCTATGAAGGGATACAAAAGGCTTATCAGGAATTAAAAGACTTTGGGGTTTTAGTTGAAATAAGTTTTATGAATAGTGTAGATACAGATGAACAAATAAGATGTATAAATGAGTTAAAGGAAAAAAATATAGCTGCTCTTGCCTTATCTCCCCTAGATGAAGAGAGTGTAAAAGAAGAATTAATCAAGCTTACTGAAGAAAATATAAAAATAATCACCTTTAATACAGATTTAGAAGATATAGAAAGAATGTGTTTTGTAGGACAAAATCTGATAAAAAGTGGGAGAGTTGCAGGAGAGCTTATTGGAAAGTTATTAGTTAGTGGCGGAGATGCGGCAATAATTACAGGAATTTCGAAAATAAAAGCTTTAAAGGAAAGAGTTATAGGCTTTGAAGAAATTATAAAAGAAGAATATTCCCACATAAAGGTAATCAAAATCATAGAAAACATAAAAGATAATCAATCTTCATATAAAAATACCATTGATTTAATAAAAAAATACCCTCATATAAAGGCTATTTACATTACGGGTATAGGGGTAGATGGTGTTGGAAGAGCCATAAAAGAATTAAATAGAAGAGATATAAAAATTGTATGTTTTGATAGAATTACTGAAACAGTGATGTTAATTAAGGAAAAAATAATAGATTTTACTATAACTCAAGAACCTTTTATGCAAGGATATTTGCCTATAAAGATTTTATTTGATTATTTTTTCAAAAATCAACAACCAGTAAGTAAAACTATTTATACAAAGCTTGAAATAAAAACAAAAGAAAATATAGATCATTAGAAGTTGAGATTTTCTTTTGTTATATTTTTTTAATCTTTACGAGCTCGAGCACGTAAAAAGCCAAAAGGAGGAGTTTATATGTTTGAACATTCAAATGTGAGGGTGAATTTTAACAAAGCAGATTACAAAAAATTATATTTTGAGGAAGAAGACAAAAAAATTCTTAGGGAGCTTGCTAAAGAAGTAGTAGAAATTGCAGGAAGACCTATTATGGAAATGAGAAAAAAAATTTGGACAAAACATAATAAGCTTGAAAAGACAAGACCTTTAGTCTTTTGTGATCCAGAAAACGGATGGAATGAAATCATAACAGAAGAACAGATTAAATGTGAAAATAGTATTGCAAGACATTGGGAATGTTATCTTAGAAAATTGATTTTCTGGGGAAATGAAATGAAGGATGATTATGTGGTAGAGCCGTATTTTCATGTTCCTCATGTATATACTGAAAAATCTTGGAATGTAGCCAATAGCAAAATAGATGGGAATTATTCCTATAGACAAGATGGAGGGGCTTATGCCATTGAAACCATTTTAGAGGATTATGAAAAAATGGATTTGATTACAAAGCCTGAAATTAATATTGACTATGAAACAACGAATAAAGTGTTAGAGTTAGCTCATGATGTTTTTGATGGTATTTTAGAAGTCAGACTTCAAACCATATGGTTTTGGTCTGTTGGTCTTACAGATGAATATGCTAGGCTTCGAGGAATGGATAAACTCATGTTTGATTTTTATGATTATCCTGAAAAAGTACATCAATTAATGGAATTATTGATGAAAGGGACTATGGAAAAGCTGGATTTTCTAGAAAAAAATAACTTATTTAGCTTAAATAATGATGGAACCTATGTAGGGTCAGGAGGAATTGGATTTACAGATGAGCTTCCAGGTAAAGATCTTAATGGACATGTTAGGACACAAAATATGTGGGGGCTTTCTGAGAGTCAAATTACAGTAGGCATTTCACCAAAGATGTTTGAAAAGTTTATTTTTCCTTATCAGAAAAAGATAATGGAAAGATTCGGTATCAGTTGTTATGGTTGTTGTGAACCTATGGATAAGAGATTTGATATTGTAAAATCTGTACCTAATTTAAGAAGAGTTTCTGTATCTCCTTGGGCAAATAAAGAAATAATGGCTGAAAAATTAAAGGATCAATATATTTATTCTTTAAAACCATCGCCATCCCCTCTAGCAGTGAGCCAAATGGATGAGGAAGTCGTAAGAAAAGAAATAAGAGAGGCTCTTGAGATGACTAAGGATAATATAGTAGAAATGATTATGAAGGATAATCATACCATTGGAAACAATCCTAAGAATGTAATAAGATGGGTTGAAATTGCAAGAGAAGAAATCGAATCATTATAAAAGGAGGAATGAAGGATGATATTAAAACAAATAGCTGAATATTTAGAGGATGGAGCAGCTTCTAAAGTAAAAGAATTAGTACAGCAAGGATTAGATGATGGAATAGATCCTAAAACAATACTGGAAGAAGGTCTTTTAAAAGGAATGGAAATCATAGGAAAGCTCTTTAAGGAAAATGAAATATTTGTTCCAGAGGTAATGATTGCAGCAAGAGCTATGAATGCAGGCATGAGTATATTAGAACCTGTTCTTGTAGAGATAGGAAATGTTTCATTAGGAAAGGTTGTTATAGGTACGGTTAAAGGAGATTTACATGATATTGGTAAAAATATTGTAGGGATGATGATGAAGGGAGCAGGTCTTGAAGTCATTGATTTGGGGGTAGATGTATCTGTAGAAAAGTTTGTAGATGAGGCAGAAAAAGTAGGTGCAAATATTATTTGTATGTCTGCATTATTAACAACAACTATGTTGAATATGGAAGTACTTGTAAAGGAACTAGAAAATAGAGGAATTAGAGATCAGTATATTGTTATGGTTGGAGGGGCTCCTGTAACAGATGATTTTGCAAAGAAAATAGGAGCAAACATCTATACTCCTGATGCAGCTACTGCAGCAGAAGTTGCGAAGGAAGCTTTAATTGCATAGGTAATAGAAAAATATAGTTATAAAAGAGGAGGTTCCTATGACAGGGAAGGAGAGAATTATAAAACTATTAAAGAAGGAAAAGATTGATCAAGTACCATGGGTTCCATTTGCAGGAGTTCATGCAGGAAAGCTTAAAGGATATACGGCAAGGGAGGTGTTACAAGATAAAGATAAATTGGTAGAATCATTAGTAGAAGTAAAAAAATTATATCAACCCGATGGGATGCCAGTTGTTTTCGACTTACAAATAGAAGCAGAAATTTTAGGTTGTGAATTATTGTGGGCTGAAAATAATCCACCTTCTGTGAGAACTCATCCATTAGCAGAAACAAAGGATATACCTTGTATGTGTATGATACCTTCTAAGGAAGAAGGTAGACTTCCTATGATTTTAGAAGCTATGGGAGAAATAAAAGAAAAAGTTGGAGAAGATACTGCTCTTTATGGATTGATTACGGGTCCCTTTACTCTAGCGTCTCACTTAAGAGGTGTAAATTTATTTATGGATATGATAGAAGATCCTGAGTATACTAAAAATTTATTAACCTTCACAACAGCTGTTGCAAAGGCTATGAGTAAATATTTTATAGAAGCTGGAATGGATGTTATTGCTGTAGTTGATCCATTAGTATCTCAAATTTCACCAAGACACTTTAAAAAATTATTACATGAACCATTTAAGACTGTCTTTGATTTTATCCGTGAAAATGGAGCATTGTCTTCCTTCTTTGTATGTGGAGATGCTACAAAAAATATGGAACCAATGTGCTTGACGAATCCAGATTCTGTTTCAGTTGATGAAAATGTGGATATGGCTACTGCTAAAGAAATTACAGATCAATATAATATTGTAATAGGTGGAAATATTCCATTGACAACAATTATGCTTCATGGAACACAACAAGATAATATGAAATATGTTATAGAGCTTTTAGATGGATTAAATCATGATAAATTAATTATTGCACCTGGTTGCGATATGCCATATGATATTCCTATTGAAAATACTATTGCTGTCCAACAAACAATCCGTAAACCAGAAGAAGTAAAAGCTATATTAGAAAATTATTTTGTTGAACAAGAAGATATTCAAATTGAATTACCTGATTATAATAAGCTAAGAAAACCCTTTGTTGAGGTATTTACATTAGATTCTGTTGCTTGTGCAGCTTGTACTTATATGTTAGGAGCTGCAATGGATGCAAAGGAGCATTTTGGAGATGCTATTGATGTAATTGAATACAAATATACAGAAAAAGAAAGTATTGCACGTTGCAAAGCCATGGGAGTTACAAATCTACCTAGTATATATATCAATGGAAAAGTAGAATATAAATCAATCATTCCAAGTCGTCAAGAGCTTTTTTTTAAAATTGAAGAAGCAAAAAAAGAACTTGAATAGGCTAGATTTTAAGAAAAGGATTCTGATAAGCAGAATCCTTTTAATCTATATGGTTATAAGTGTATGAGGAATATAGGAAAGAAATTTTAATTGAATGAAATGAATAGATAAAAGGAGGGGTAACATGATTGATATTTATTTAATCACTGGTTTTTTAGGAGCAGGTAAAACAACCTTGATGAAAAATCTTATTAAAGGCTTTGAAAATAATAAAATAGCTATTATTGTCAATGAATTTGGAAAAGAAGGGGTAGATGGAAAACTACTTGAAAAAAAAGGTATGGTTATAGAGGAGATTAATAATGGATCTATCTTTTGTGTATGTCGGTCAGATATGTTTGTTGATGCAATATTAAAAGCAAGAGAATTAGATATTGAATATATCATAGTAGAAGGCTCAGGCCTTGCAGATCCCTTTGGAATGCCAAAAATTATGAATATCCTTGAAAAGCTATCGCCACAAGAATTTCACTATAGTGGTTCCATTTGTGTAGTGGACAGTAAGAACTTTTATAAAGTATATGAGACTGCTGTTGCCATCAAGCATCAAGTACAAGGAGCTGATCTTATTGTTATTAATAAAGTAGATCTAGCTGAATCTGAAGAAATTGAAGAGATAGAAAAAACTATAAAAGAATTAAATCATCATGCTTATATTATCAGAACATCTTATTCAAAAATTGATGATTTTGATTATGTCTATAAATTACAGTGGTACAAACCTGATATGAAAGGGATTTTAATCAAAAAGACATTAGGGATTAGTAAATATATTTTGAAGTTTGAAACTGTTGATATAGATGAGTTAAAGGATTGGCTAAAGGATTGGTCAAAAGAAGTATATCGTGTAAAGGGCTTTTGCAAAATCAAAGATGTTTGCCACTTTATCGAAGCAGTTCAAGATCAAATTCATATAGAAAAAATGGATGAAGAACAGAAAGAAAATTTCCTTGTAGTATTGGGACCTAATAAAGATGTGATAAAAGAGAAAATAAAATCAAGCTGGTCTGAAAAATTTGGAACAGCTATAGATATTATATAATTTTGCTACGATTATAGAAAAAATTGAAATAGTACAGAATCAACTTATTCATAAAGTAAAAGAATTATTAAGGAAATAGAAGGGGAGGGGTAATTTGAATAAAATGATCGTAACTTTAAAAGATTGTAAAAAAACTTTATATATAAATAATGAAGAAACAGCATTAGAAGAATTGAACAAAGAAGGTATACTTATATATGCTCCTTGTGGAGGAAAAGGTACCTGTGGAAAGTGCAAGATAAAAATAAAAGGGCAAATTAGTTCTATTACAAAAGAAGAAGAAAAAATTTTAACCAAAGAAGAAATTGATAAAGGAATAAGACTGGCTTGTAAAACATATTTATATGGGCAAGCAGAAGTTGAAATAGTAGAAGAGCAATTTAGCAATGAATCAAAAGGGAAACTAGGAACAAAGAGAATATATGAAGTGGACAATCATATTGTAAAAAGAGTAGTTCAATTAAATCCTCCAACCTTTGAGGATGGATATACAATGGTAGAGGTGATAAAGGAAAAATTGGGAGATATTCATATAGGATTAAAAATGATGAAATGGTTATCACATTATATAGATTATACAAAAGATAGTACATTTACTTTATATAAGGATGAATTGATTGATATAGAATATGGGGATACAAGGAATCAAATATATGGTATTGCTATTGATATTGGGACAACAACAGTTGCATGTTATTTAATAGATTTGGTAAAAGGGGTACCTATAGAAGTAAGTTCTATGCAAAATCCTCAATTTGGATATGGGGCTGATGTCATATCTAGAATCAATTACACTTTAGAAAATAAAGATGGATTGGAGACATTAAATAAAACAATTATCCATGGAATTGATGTGTTAATTCATAAAGTAACGAAAAAAGCAAAAATCAAAAGAAGACATATATATGAGTGTGTATTAGTAGCCAATACGACTATGACCCATTTATTTCTAGGGCTAGATGTAAGTAGTTTATCTAGCGTACCCTTTAATGCTGTGACAAAGGATATAGTTATAGAGGATGCAGAAGAAATGGGTATAAAAAATATAAACCCAAAAGGAAAGGTATTATTTTTACCGGGAATAGCTGGATTTGTTGGAGCAGATACAGTAGGAGCTATGATTGCAGCAAATTTAATAAAAAACAAAGATGCAAAGCTATTGATAGATTTAGGAACAAATGGAGAGATTATTCTTTCCACATCAAGAGGAAATTATGCTTGTTCCACAGCAGCAGGACCAGCTTTTGAAGGTGCAAAGATAAAATATGGTATGCAAGCATTCTTGGGAGCTATCAATCAAGTTAAAATATCCGATGATTTGTATTATGAAACGATTGATCAGAAACCTCCTAAGGGAATATGTGGGTCAGGTCTTATTGATCTTATGAGTGAATTATTGCGAGTAGGAATGGTAAGAGAAGATGGAAAAATTGTAGATCAAGAAGAGGTGGAAAATGAAGCATTAGCAAGAAGAATCGTAAAAAGGCGTAGACAAAAGGAAATAATTATTGCTTATGAAAAGGAGACACAAATAGAAGAGGGTATAGCTATTACTCAAAAGGATATTCGAGAAATTCAGCTTGCTAAAGGAGCTATTCGAGGTGGGATCAATATATTACTTAAAGTTGCAGAGTTAAAAATAAATGATATTGATGAAATCTTGTTAGCAGGAGCTTTTGGAAACTTTATTAATAAAGGAAGTGCACGTAGAATAGGGGTATTTCCAAATGTATCTATAGATAAAATCATTTCTATAGGAAACGCAGCAGGTGAAGGAGCTATCATGGCACTTTGTAATGAATCTGTTACTAAAGAGCATGCAAAGGTTTATTCTTCAACAACTAAACATATTGAAATATCCAAGCACCCAGATTTTCAAGATGAATTTTTAGAAGGGATGTATTTAAAATAGAAATGGAGAAATCGTTATGAGATTAAAAGCATTGATTTGTGATGTATTATCACGTGAATTTTATTATTGGGCATCTATATCTGAACATGTAATAGATATAGAGTTGATGAGTTCAGATTATCATGAGTATCCCAAAGAGATGCACAAAATCCTTCAGAAAAGAATTGATGAATTAGAAAAAATGAAAGATCAATACGATTATATATTGATTGGATTTGGACTATGTGGAAATGTATTAGAAGGTTTAGAAAGTAGAAGTATTCCTATGATTATTCCTAGAGCTCATGATTGTATTACATTATTTATGGGATCAAAGGAGACTTATGAAAAATATTTTAGAGAAAATACAGGAACCATGTATTATATTGAATCGTGGATTGATAGAAATGGATTAAAAAAAGAAAGAAAAGAGCTAGAAAGCATTGGAATGGATAAAAGTTATGAAGAATATGTAGAAAAATATGGAGAGGAAAATGCAAAGTATTTAATTGAAATTGCAGAGGAATGGAAAAATAGATACAATAAAGCTTTGTATATTTCAAGTGAATTAAATAATAATGATTTTTCAAAAGAGGTCAAAAAATTAGCAGAAGAAAGAAATTGGGATTATGAAGAAATGAAAAATAATCCTGATATAATAAAAAAAATGGTTAATGGACAGTGGAATGAGAAGCAATTTTTAATTGTAAATCAACATAGTAAGATAGATCATACAACAGATATACTGCAGCTAGGATAGTAAGATTTTTTGCAATAGAAATTAAATAAAGAAGAAAAAGAGAGTTATAACAGCTAAAATCATCTGCTATAACTCATTTTTTAATGTAACAATTCTCCTATCATAGTATCTGTTAAATGTATATGCAGATCCTTTGCATAAATTTTTAATAAAATCTTTTGCATAGATGGAGGAACATTTTCACGGTGAAGTTTGTTCATAAAAGATTTTATTAAATCAATGTTTGTCTGAAATATTAATACGTGCATGAAATCCCTCCTGGTATGAATTTGGTATTTGTATTTTTATAGAATGCGAAAAAGAGGAAAAACTTAAGGACCATTTTTATGATTATTTTGCCTTTATATGATTAGAAATATTTTCCAATATATAATTAAGGTATAAATGAGATCATAGCTAAACTATTCTAAGGATATATGAAATAATGAAAAATTCATGCTTGATTTTTTATAAATAAATTTAGGGGTAAGAGGAATCTTTTTAGAAATTTATTTTTTATTTGCTATTGAAGAAAGGTAATTGATAAAATATAAGTAAAAAATATTTATTAACAAAAGGAGAATACAGGATGTTTGATTTTTTATTTCGGAATAAAAAGAATAATCTTAGAAAAAAGAAAAAATTAGATACAGAAGAAGATATGATTCCTGAAATCGAATATAAGAAAAAGAATCAATTTAAAAATGTGTCAGAAGAAGCAATTGCAAAAGCTATTAAGGAAGCTTTATTGAAAGATAAGGATTGATGAAAAATAATAGTGCATTAAGAAGTAAATGTTAGAAAAGACTGTTAATAGAGATGTTAACAGTCTTAAAATTTTGTAGAAAAAAACAAGAATTTGTTTAGAAATTGTTGAGAACTGTGGTGTATAATAGTAAAAAAGTCCTGTATTATGATTAATTATTGTTTTTTTCTAGGAAATTATACAGGAAATATGTCAAAATTTTACGATATATATATAAATATGATATAATATAAAAAATAGGTATAAAGTCCTAAAAATAAGGATCGTGAATTTAAAAGACACATCACAAAGGGGATGTTAAGTATGGTGAAATTTACAAAACCAAATAGAATATGTTTTATTGGAAAATCAACAGAATTATTAATGTTTTTAAGGTATCTATCAATTACTTATCCCAAAATAAGAGATATAAAACAAGCTAAGTACTATAACTAACATAAATTTTTAGGAAAATATGATATTGTGAATTTATATTCTAATTTAGTGAGAGTATAACTGGTGTTGCCTGTAGAAAACATGACTAGAAAGGAGAAGAACCCATGTATCAAAAATACGATAGCACATTAAATCAAGAAATGGAAGGTTTTAATGAAGAATTTGATGAAAAACAAAAAGAGCAAAGCCAGTCAGAAAATCAAAAGCTAATGAATTATATATCTATTATGAGAGAAGAAAAAAAGAAAAAATCCTTTTGGAGTAAAGTATTTTATAAGTAAAGATTTTAATCATATCTTTTATAAGATCTAATCAATGAATCTTATTCTTTAAATACATCTTTTGATGTATCTTCTATTATTAGTCTTGATATAATTTTTTAATTGTAAAGTTTATAAATCCTATTTTGAATGTTTAAAAACTGTTGTAAAATAAGTTTTTGTAGAAGTTAATAAAAATAATAGATAGAGTATTCTTTATAGATATGAGGACATATCTTTTTTTTTGTTGTAGAAATATGTTAACTATTATACAGAAAAAAATTACTATTTTGTAAAAAAATATAATTTAAAAGCGATATAAATGTTTTGTTTAGAATTTGTTGAGGGCCATAGTATATAATTATAGCCATTAGAAGGAGGTGGAAGAGCTCAGGTTTTGTTGAACTGAGAGAAATTTATATGAGAAATTAAATTTTAATAAAAAGAAAGGGGGAGATTAGAGATTTTTGTTTTAAAAAACTTAATAGGGAAGGGGGGGTTTTATGAAGTACCTCTACAAGAAGAGGCATTACTATATAAGCTTGTTTACTATTTTTATGCTGTTGATACAAGTTTTTAGCCCATTCTTAGAGATTATTGTTTTTGCAGAGGGAGATAATGGTCTTTCTATTACACAATCTGTTGATAAAACAGTGGTTGCGCCTGGTGATATAGTTACAGTTACATTAAGGTATAGTTCTGGTAGTAGTGTTGCATCCTTTCAGGACGTTCAATTAAGCTATACTATTCCTAAAGGTTTCATATACAAAGACTATCAACGATCATCTCATGTAAAAGGAGTTCCAATCCATAAGGATGGTACAATAACATTTGATTTAGCGGATGAAGGATCTACTGGAAATATTTTAAGTGCAGGGAAGTCTGGAGATGTAAAAGTTATTTTTCAGGCACCTAATCCAAGTGTATATCCGAATGATACAAATATTGGATTAAAGGCGGGTAAGATTGAAGGGAAAGTTGTCTCTAATTCAGAAATAGCAACTGCATCTAGCAATACGTTAAATCTTACTATGAAGCTAGGTCCTAGTTGGATTGTTACGAAAAATGTAGTCGTTGGGAATGAAGAAAAACATTCTACATCTGGAAATCCTATACCTATTACAATTTCTAAAAATCCAGATCAAAAAAGTATAGATGTGAATTATAGAATTAGTTTGAAGAATGGGAATATAGATTTAAAGGATGTAAAGTTAAAAGATACATTACCTGATAATGCAACATATGTATCCCATACTCCGAATAATTCAAATGTTACATTTTCTAAAGACTCTTCAGGTAAAAATCTTACATGGGCATTAAAGGATGTTCCTGCAGGAAAAACCACATCTATAGATGTCAAAATAAGATATGCAATATTTAGAAAAAGTGGTGACCAAGGTGTAAAGAAAGGTGATTTACGCACGAATACCATCTCTGTAACAGGTTTTCCTATCATAATGAATCAAGGGAGTGGAGAAAAAGAGAAGCATTCAGAAGAAATTACTTTTAAAGAAGCTTCGGATTCTGTAACTATCACATTTCAAGAATCTACAGCTGTTTGGAAAGTAGAGACTACTGGTCCTAAGGAGATCATCATCACAAAGGATTTAAGAAAAAAGGAAGTAGATGGAGAGTATAATCTTATCTTGACAGGTGGGGACATCCCTCTAAAAGATGTAGTGCTGACATATACCCTTGGTAATGATGAAGCGTATACAATTTTATCTCCTGACGTATCTGGTATAACTAAAGAAGGGAATAAACTTATTTGGAGAATCTCTGAAGTGGATGCAAATGTTACTTTATCTAAAACCATTAGACTGACATATCCTATAGCTGCAAGAAATAATGGTATAGGGGTAGCTCATAATGATACACGGATTCATCATATTACTGGAACAGGAAAGTCTAAGTATGATAATAGCTCAGTAACTTTTAATCCAGCTACTGATGAGGTTACTACTAAATTCATTGACTCTGACGAAGAATGGTATCTAGAAAAAACTGCACCCTCAGCAGTTGTGATTCCAGATGAGACAGATCCAAACAATAATACTTTAGCTGTTGAGTATACCATTAAGTTAAAAAGTACGGGTCATTATGATAGTACAGGTAATTATAATGTAGATTTAAAAACAGTAAATGTAAAAGATGTTTTACCAGACAATGCAACATATAAAACATCAACAATTACACCATCTGATTATGGTGGAAAAGTTAACATTACAGAAGGTGATCATTGGGTAAATTGGCAGTTTACTGATGTAGATACAAAAAATCCACCTGCTATCAAAGTTACTTTAGAATATCCTATTGCAAAAAATTTATTGGGTGCTAGTATTTCAAATACTGTTACTGCCACAGGTTATCCTATTATAAATGGTTCTGGTGGTATTGGAAGCTTGCTGACTTTTAGAACAGGTACTATTTCTGTTGAAAATACAAATAAAGCAACTACTAAATTCATCAGTCAATCACCACCATCTCCTAAAGTGGAATTGACAATAGATGATTACAATGAAGATACAAACAATTCACTTTATAAACATTTTGATCATGGATATGATGTAGTATATAATCTTGATTTTGATAATTTAGAAGATCATGGGCATGATTTATATGATGCATCTTTGGTGCAAGAATTATCTTCTGACATAGATTATACGAGCATTTCTTTAGGAAAATCTTCATCAGCTGTAAGTTTTCAGTTTTGGTATAAAACAGATGGTGATTGGATGAAATATGATGGCAGCTTTAATACGAGTACAGAAAGCACATTAACCGTAAAAGATTTTACAAAAGATAAACAACTTACGGGTGTAAAGCTAAAATTCAATGATAAACTTCCTAAAGATTTTCAGTTATCAAAAAAGATTCGATTAATAGGAAAAATAAAGGATTCAGCAATAGATCGATCAACTATTCAAAGTAATGGGTATTTAGACTATCAATATATCAAAAGATTTGATAGCGAGAAAGCATCAGGAAAAGCGCAAGATACTATTAGCTTTTTGGTCTATTTAAAAACTGCTTGGATCTCTAATCTAGAAAAAAAGGATCTTACCCAAAGTGCGAGAGGGTATGATCCAGGAGATGAAATTTTATTTGAATTATCAGCTACCAATCATTCTAGGTTAGCAACAGATTTATTTAAAAATCCTATTTTTATAGATATCCTTCCTAAAGGATTCGAGCTTGTAGAAAATTCAGAAGAGGTAGTGGGTGGCACTGCAAGTAAACCAGATTTAACAAAAGATAGTATAGGGGATAGAACTTTATTGATATGGCGTTGGAGTAGTGATGATCTTTTAAAAGGTGAAACTTTAAAGTTACAATATAAAGTAAAAATCAAAGATTATACAAAACCTACTGCTGATGATACTAAGTATGCCAATGAATTTTATGTATCAAGCAATGGAAAATTTCTAGCTGAAGCTTCCCTCATAAAAATAGATGGGGATGATTTGGATAAAGATAGCTCTACAGAGGATACTATTTTAGTAGCAGAACCTGTTTCTATCAAGGTAAATAGGATGCCTGGTCTTTCTACTTCAAAGTGGGTAAGAGGTCATCTTGATCCTGTAGATGGATATACAAATAGTCCTAATGCAAGTGATGCTGCTCGTACTACCCCTGGTGGTGCTGCTGACTATAAGTTAATCGTTCAGAATACAGGAAATATTAAGATGACAGAAATTGAAATTGTAGATATTCTTTCTCATATTGGGGATTCAGAAGTGCTACGCCCTAATGTAAAAAGAGGTTCTACATGGAGACCCTATTTGCTTGAACAAATAACTAAAGGTAACTTTACATATGATAATGGAAGTTCTATAAATGCAACGACTAATGTTTTTTATAGTAAACTTTCAAACCCAAAACGTAAAGGACCTTATGGAGAAGATATAGCTTCGAGTAATGATGACTGGTCTGAAACACCACCAAAAGATATTACAAAAGTTCAATCGTTAAAATTTAACATAACGAATATTAATGGTGGAACTGGTTTAGAACCAGGTAAGAAGCTGGTAGTAAAATGGAAAATGAGAACTCCTGTAGATTCAAATCCTACAAGTATGAATGGCGGGATTGCATGGAATAGCATTAGTACAAGCGGAATTGGTGAAACTGACGAGGATGTATTTTTGCCAGCGGAACCTTTTAAGGTAGGAATAAAAGTTGACCACCACGTAAATGGTGAGATTGGAAACTTCGTATGGTTTGATAAAGATAAGAATGGACGCCAAGATGACGGATATGATGGTCAAGCTGCAGGAATTAATGGTATTAAAGTAAAATTGTTTAAAAAAGAAGGGGTAAGTTGGATTGAAAAGGATGAAACCTTAACAGGTCCTAGACATAGCCAGAATGCTCCTGGAATTGGATCACCTGGATATTATTTATTCCCTAAATTAGAAGCTGGAACATATTATGTGGAATTTTATCTTCCTAAAGATTACTACAAAGAAACTCCTATAAAAGATCCTGATGATGGTTTAAATTCTGATGGAGAATCTTCTAAAGAAGAAGGAGACTATCGAGTAGTAAAGAGTAAAGAAGTTACTATAACAGGTACAGAAAAAAATCATCATATTGATTTAGGATTGGTTGCAGCAACGGATGATGGAGAAGGTTTGAAGTTGGAGAAACAAGCTTATAAGTTTAAATATAAATCTTCTAATACTGAAGTTAACTTTGACAATCCAACAGCACCTTTAAAACCTGTAAATATAGGTGAAACCATTACCTATAGATTTGTTCTACAGAATACGGGAACAGTTCCGCTACACAATATCAAGCTAAAAGATATTCTTAGTGACTTCCGATTTACGAACATAGTTAATTCTGATGATACAACAAAGCCTATCACGGAGGATGCTAGAATTACTAAATCTTCAGATACGGAGTTAACATTAGATAAACTAGAGTTAAATGAAGAATATGTTTTTGAAGGAACCTATACAGTAAAAGAAACAGATTTACCAGGACCTTTACAAAATACTGTTCAAGTGTGGGCGAATGAATTAAATGATGGTGGTTCCACAGGTGATACGGCTGCTAAACAATCAACTGTAGAAGTAGATATAGCTGATTATAGCTTAGAAAAGGTAGTTTCTAAGATTGAAAAGGTAGATTCTCCTGGAACGTATATAACTCCTCCAGATGGTAAATTAGCAGAGGTAGAAGTAGGAGATAAGGTCACATATAAAATGACAGTGACTAATAATGGTAGTATTGCATTAAAAGATATAACAGTAAAAGATCCAAGAATCAATATGACTGAAACGATTACAGAAATTCCAGTAGGAGGATCTAAGTTTGTTACGAAAGAATATACTATCAAGGTAGAAGATCTATCATCTAAATCTATTACAAATACTGCTACTGTTGAAGACCCAGATAAAGATCAGCTCAGGTTTACAAAAACTGATCAATGTAATGTTAAGATTAAACACTTTACCATTACAAAAATAGCAGATCGTTCTACTGCAAATATAGGAGATACAATAAGATATACGATAAATTTAACAAATGATGGTGGTACGGATCTAAAAAATATTCAGATTACAGATAAGTTGACAACTGGTAAAAATACTGAAAAAACATTAGATATTTTTACAGATAGCGCATGCACTAATAAGCTGAGTAATCCTATTCCAACATTGGTTAAAGGTCAAACAAAGACATTTTATGCAAAATATGAAGTGAAAGAGGTAGATGATATATCAGATGCTAGTACACAAAAGATCTCTAATACAGTGAATGCTACACGTGATGGTTATGGGGATAATGCTGATACACAAGATACAGCAGATGTAGACATTGCCCATATAGATCTTGACAAAACTGTAATTGAAAATGCAGGGTCAAAAGCTCCTTATGCTATTAGAGAAGTTATTCATTATAAGGTTACTGTAAAGAATAAAGGAAGCAAAAATCTTACAGGGATCACTGTGACGGATTCGATTAAAGGCATAAATATTTTCACAGAAGCTATAAATTTAAATGCTGGTGATACATGGTCGAAGGATTATACGTATACAGTAAAAGAATCTGATATTTCAACAACAAAACTTAAAAATACAGCAAATGCTACACATACAGACATAAAAACTACTCAAGCAAAGGAAAAAGCAAAGGATAGTAAAGAAGTAGATACTATGGGCATTACACTAGAAAAGACAGGTGAAAAAGTAGACAAAACTAATCCTTTAAAAGAAGGAAGTCAAATCAAATATACCTTCAAGGTTAAAAATATAGGTAGTGCTGATTTGTCAAATGTAGTTATTAATGATGATAAGCTAACAGGAGATATCAATGTAGGAGATCTTTCATCAGGGGAGACGAAAACTATTTCTGATCAGCTTTATACTGTTAAGGATACTGATTTACCTGGTGCTATAAAAAATACAGCTACTGTTACAGGAAAAGATTCTAGTAAAACTAAAACAGTTCCAGCTACGGATCATGCATATGTAGCGAATAGTGCAATAGAGCTTAAAAAATATGTCCATCATGGCACATATGATCAAACAAAAGCAGATAACGCTATAAAAAATGATGTAAACTCAGTACAAGGGCTTAAGGATGATGTTGTCACTTATATCTTTGTAGTAAAAAATATAAGTGATGCACACTTAAATAATATCCAAATAAAGGATGATTATTTAGGGATAACTAGAGCTACACCAAGTGACTCTAACAAAGTAAAATATATAGCAGCCCTTAGTAGCAATACACATCCTACTTTTGATGCTATGACGAAGTTAGCCACATCAGAAGAACTTGTTTTTTATTATGAAACTACATTAACCAAGGACTTAAGTCCAACTACTTCAGATGCATATGCTTATGGTAATCCAGTTTCAAAGGATGTTGATGGGACAGAATCACTTGGAAGTACAGTACATTCTAAAGATCCAGCAGGTGTTGATTTAGTCAATCCTCAAATCACTTTAAAGAAGACAGCTTATATTGGAGCATATAAAGAGAATGAAGAAGGACATGCACTTGCTACTGGACTTAAAGACGATCTTGTTACGTATGTGTTTACTATAACGAACACAGGAGATACTTATTTAAATGATATTATGTTTAAAGATGAGTTTTTAAGTATAGTAGAAGCTAATATAAAAACAATATCTGGACTAAATTTAATAAGTTCAAAAAGTAACGATCCAAATAAACCATTAGCACCTGGACAAAAGCTAGCTTACTATTATCATGACCCTAGCTTTAAACTTTCTAAGGACATAGTAAATACTGCGAATGTTTTAGCAACACCAACAGATACAACTGGAAAGGTTATAGAAACTATTGATACAGCAAATTATCCAAAATCTGAAAGTTCAGCTACAGTAGACAAAATTATTCCAGTAATAACACTTAAGAAAGAAATATTAACAAGTGATGGCATGCCTGCTGATAAAGTTTATAGACAAGATGGTAAACCTATTACTTATCAATTTACTATAACGAATACGGCTGAAGAGGACATTACCTTAACGAATTTTATTGTTACAGATGATCAATTAAGCATGACAAAAAATTTCCCAGATTTAACATTAACTAAAGGACAATCTAAAGTTCTTACAAAAGCTACTACTGTAAGAGAAGCTTTAGAAACAAATACTGGTGTGGTTCATGCAAATCCTTTAGATAGTAATGGGAAAATTGTTTCATCTATTGATGTTACAGCTAGTGATACAGCAAATATTAAGATCATAAAACCATCTGTAAAGATAGAAAAAACAGTAGCTTTAGGAAATATAACGGATCCATCTAAGGCGAAAGAATTAGTAGAAGATTATCATGGCAAACCGATTACATACTTCTTTAAAATAAGTAATACGGGGGATACCTATCTTAGTAATAAAGAGATTAATAAAATCAGAATAACGGATACCAGCATAAAATCTGATGGTAGTCCATTAGAAATAACGCCATTAGAGGAATATAAGGATACTAAATCTTTAAAACCACATGATGGTATAAATCCTGATGATTTTATAATCTACTACTATCAAACAACTGTTAACGGTAATATTGATAAGGAAAATGCAAAAGTTATTGCTACCCCTTCAGATGAAAATGGGGATAAATTAGTAGGGATACTAGAAGATGTAACGGATGAAAATGATGCCTCTGTTCAAGCCTTGAGTAAAATAGGGGATTATGTATGGTTAGAAACGAAACTTAACGATACAGATGTTCCTACAAAAGAAGGGATCAAAGGCGTTACACTTTATTTAAAAGACAAGGATGGTAATCCTGTAAAAGATACTTCTGGCAGTGATATTACTGCTACTACAGATGATGATGGTTATTATTGGTTTGAAAAAGTGAAATCAGGAGAATATATAATCGAGGTAGATACAAATACATTAAATATCTATTCAGATGAAAATAATCCTGATGGATTAGAAGTATATGAAAATTCATATGCATCAGATCATAAGCTTGATCATCAAACAAAATTAATCGTTCCATCTACTGGTACAACAGACGGCATAACAGGAACAGGACCTAAACCTATTGACACTGTAGACTTTGGATATAAACATACAGGCAAAATTACAGGGACTGTTTGGATTGACGGGGATAAAGATGGTAATATAGATAGCGCTGAAGAAAAGCTTTCAAATATTACCATTACCTTAAAAAATGTTGATACAAGTAAGTATACGATAGAACGTACCACTACAACTAACTCGAATGGAACTTACACATTTGAAGATTTACCATTAGAGAAATATGAAATAACAGTAACTGAATCATCTGATATAGAGTTAGAATTAGTATCTGATCCAGATCGCAAAAATCCACTTTCTAATAGCTTTATTACAGAAAAATTAAGTGGCACAAAGAAAACTATATCTGATATAGACTTTGGATATATATACGCAGGTTCTATAGGGGATTTAGTTTGGTATGACTTAGATGAAGATGGTGTGAAAGATGCTGATGAAGAGGGTATTCCAGCTATCTCTGTTACGTTAAAAAATAATGGTACTGGTAAAAGTATTACTACTGTAACAAAAGATGGTACAGCTGGTACAACTAAGGGTATGTATCTATTTGAAAATTTACCGAAAGGTAATTACACAGTAACAGTAACCATGCCAGCGGATAAAAAGCTAAAGCAAGTATCTGACCTTGTAAACAATAAAGCATCTGACTCTAGTTATGAACCTAAAAACACCTATATTTGTGACTTAGATAAGGGTGAAAAAAATCTGAAAATAGATTTTGGATACAACCACACAGGTTCTATCTCAGGGCATGTACTATTAGATTCAAACAGCAATGGTAAAAAGGATACGGATGAAAATATTTTTGTTATAGGAAGTAAAGTAAAATTAATAGATCCATTGAATAAAATCACTAGAGACCCTATAACAATAGATGATACTGGAAAGTATTCTTTTGAAAAATTACCTGCTGGTGACTATAGAGTCGAAGTTGAAGCAGCTAGTCATCTAGCACCTAGTTACAATATAAATAAAAATCATCTCGATTTAAAATTAGATAGCGATACATCTGTAAATCTAATGATTGGAGAAAAAGAGGTAGATATAGATTTTGGATATAAAGGTACTGGAGTGATTGAAGGTGTCATTTGGCAAGATGAAGAAAATTACAAAGTTATAGACACTGACGAAAATCTCATTAAAGGTATTAAAGTAAAGCTTATGTATTTTGATGAAAATGGGAAGTTACAAGTGAAAACTACTACTACAAAAGATGGAGGCAAATATGCTTTTAATGAATTACTTCCAAGAGAATATACGGTAGAAGTAGATAAGAATGATCCTAAACTTAAAGAATTACTTTCAACATATATCTTCAAGATGGATCTCTCAATCATAGTGGATAAACCAGATATTACTTCTACAGTTGTTACTCTAACAAAAGAAGTTACATCACAAAAAGAAGTAAACTTTGGTTATCGCTCAAAAATTCCTAATTTGAAAATCAAGAAGACGGCTAATAAGTCAGAAGTAACAATCGGTGATTCTATAAAATATGCATTTACCATAACCAATACAGGTGAAACGGTTTTAACGAACGTATATCTAAAAGATGAACTGTTAGACTTAAATACGAATTTGGGTGACTTAACAGTAGGTGAAGCAGTATATGTAAATGAAGAAAAATATCCAGCTTTGAAAGAAAAATTGGAATATAAAACATCTCAAAAAGATGTTAAAAATCCTATAGCAGGCAAAAAGAATGCTTATAAGATCATAAACAAAGCAACTGCAAATAGTGATCAAACAAATGAAGTGTCTGCTACCTATGAAGTTACACTGAATACAAATCCTGCGTTAGAGCTTAAAAAGACAGGACCTCAAGGAACTGTTAGGATTGGTCAAGAAGTAAGTTATACCCTACTTCTTACTAACGAAGGAGATACGGTACTACATGATGTTTACTTAGAAGATGAATTGCTAAATTATAGTGAATATATTGGTGATTTATCAGTAGGCGAGTCTGTATATTCTACACCTAAAGAAATAAAGTACACAGTAAAACAAAAAGATGCACCAAAACTTGTCAATATAGCTACGGCTAAAAGTAAAGAGACAGGTGTAGTAAAATCTAATGAATGGCGTGTAGATGTTCAGATTAATCCAAATATAAAATTTATAAAAACAGGACCTAAAGGGGCTGTTAAAGTAGGAGATGAAATCGACTACATCCTTACTGTAATTAATACAGGAGATACGGTACTACAAAGTGTATATGTAGAAGATGCTATGTTAGACTTTGATGAATTCTTTGTTTATGATGAATTTAATCCAGACCATTTAGAAAAATTCTATCCTACTAAGTATAAGAAGTATAAAGTAACTGAAGAGGATTACTGGAGAGGATTTATCACAAATACAGCATATGCTTCCTTTACTGTATCTGAATCTGTATATGGCTCTGTATACAAATCAGAGAGGGTACCGTCTACATGGAATATAGGTACTATAACAGCAAATCAAAACTTTGAAATTGAGAAAACTGTAAAAAATGTAAATGGTGTAAATGGGAATATTGCTCGAGTAGGGGATACGCTTGAATACACCATAAAAGTTACAAATACTGGTGATGTGAGGCTTGATGATATCCATGTTGTAGATCCTTTAATAAATTTAGACGAAAAAGTTTCAATTGAAAGAGGAACGTCTAAAACATTTACAGAAACATACGTTATAACAAAAGCCGATGAAACAGCTAAAAAAGTTATCAACACAGCAACCGCTTCACATGATAAGGTTGGAACGAAAAGTGATAGCGTTGAAACGACTATCAAGAGTAATGACAGTGGTAGTGGTGGCTCTGGAGGCGGAGACGGTGGCTCAACACCAGATCCAGGTGAAGATGATGATAAAACACCAGATCAAGGTGGGGATGATGATAAAACGCCAGATGAAGGTGAAGATGATGACAAAACACCAGATTCAGGTGGAGGCGGCGGTGGCTCAGTACCAAAACAGCCAGATGAGCCAAAGCAACCTGAAGAAGAACAGCCAAATGAGGTAGATGAATCAGAAGAGCAAGAAGAACCAAAGCCTCAAGAATTTCAAGAACAACTAGAGGAACCACAACAACCAGATCAAGTAAAAACTACTCAACAGAATATACCAATAGGTGGAAAAATTGAAGTGTCAGAAGATAGTAGTATAAAAATAGAAAAAGAACCAGAACATGGACAAGTTATTATTCATGAAAATGGTGAATGGGAATATAAACCAAATCCTGATTTTGTAGGAAAAGATACTTTTACTATTACTATCACAGATGAAAATGGAAATGAAGAAGAGATCATCATAGAGATTGATGTAGATGAAATTCCTCTTGGAAAGCCAGATTTTCCTAAAAATACAAAAACCCTTCCTAAAACAGGGGAAGTGGGAAATGGAGTATTTTATCTGGTAGGTATGCTTTTCGTTTTCATTGGTATAATGTTAAAAAGAAAAAAAGCATAATAAGAAAGGGTTTGTTGCGAAATAAAAAATAGCCCTTCAAAATAGAAAAAGAGGACAAATCTTATAAAAAGAGATGTCCTTTTTTTCTGTTATTCTAAACCTTGTATCAGTGTATTTACAATTTGTTGGGCATAACTAAATTCTACATCTTCAATAGCATCAATAATTTCATCTAATTTTTCTTCTAAGTCAAACCCTATTTCTAATTTTTTCAAATCATTTGCAGCACTCTCAGCCTTAAAACTACCTTCTTCAAGATATACATATAAAGCCTTTAAATGTTTTATAAATGTTTCTTTATTTGTTTCTATGCTCTCGTATTTTTGTGTACTTTCATCTTTTTTAGCTTTTTCAAAGAAATCAACCAAATATTCACATAGATTTCCAATTGATTCTTTAAAAGTGCTATAGATAAACAATTTCATTCTTAAAATTATTCTCTTGCTTCTATGAGTATAAAGCTAGAACATCTATTCAAGAAATAAAGGATTTTATCATAGATTATTTTAATTATGCAAATTTCCACACTAAAGAAACTCAATCTCTTGTTAATGCTAAAAGTTATTATAAGTAATTTTTAATCTCAATATTGTTTATCTATAGCAATGGCTAAATATTAAAAATAGCATCAAATCTCATGTTGTAAAGTGTATAAACAATGCAAATAGAAGGCTACTATATTAATAGTGTATATGTTAAAATAATAAATTTCAATAGAAAATTAAAGATTCATTTCAATGGTGGTAATCTGATAAAAATATCAGTACATGGAGGCATCAAGCCTTTGCAAAAGCAAAGGTAAAAGATAAATTTACATTTTGTAGTATTTATCTTCTACCTTTGTTTATAGTTAGTATATTTTGTCTACTGTGTACTTATTTTTAGATTTAATCATTGTGTAGGGTAAATTGTTTTTTAATAAACAGGCATCATAAACAGTATCAATTGTAATCCATTCATTTGAAGCCTTTAAATAAACTTCATTCCAAGCATGATAAGTTGGAATATTACTTGTATGCCCCATAACTAGTTTTGTAGGAACATTTACACTTCTTAACATAGCTGCGAACAAAGAGGTGTAATCATAACAGATTCCTTTTGATGTTTTAAATGTATCTTCTACAGAGGGTAAGTAATCTGAAGAGATTTTTTTTGTTCGATTGTTGTCATAGTTTATGTTGTTGATAATATAATTATAAATTATCTCAATTTTTTCTTTATCATTTTTTACATCTTTTGTTAATATATGTGCTTTTTTAATAGCATCCATATTTGGGTTCCAATCAACCATTTGAATAGATGTTAAAAATACATTGTTAGGATTTTTCATTTGGAGCATAATTTTTTCAGATGTAATTAATTTATACTTGTTTCCTTCAAGCTTTTCTAAAACTGCAACAGTATAATCCCCATTTCCTAATTGTAAAGGGAAATTTGTATTGGGATTAAGATCATAAAAGTATTTAGTATTGTCTTTTTTTATCATAATTTTTACATTTTCTTTTGAAGGAAAGTTTATACGAATCAATCCCGTGTCAATTTTCGAATAGTCAAATATAGAATTATCTGCAAAGGATATAATGGATGATAAAATAATACAAATCATTAAAATAGCCCAAATAAAGATTTTTTTATACATAAAAAACTCTCCTTTCGGTAGCTGGCTGTCATTTCACTTCTGATGAAGACCCTATAGCTTTGCGTCCCAAACTTTCGTAAGGTTTGCTATTGTCGGTGGAAAGTCACCTAACGTAAAATATGTTATTTTTAATCATATTATATCAAATTATAAATATTTATACAAATAAAATTGTCTAATTATTCAATTAATATCCCTTTGATAATCAATCGCTGTGTTGGATTTAACATAGGATGACAAGTTATTAATGTAATTTCTTTATCTATATTTTTTCCAGTCAATACCCATGTTTCATCTGGTTTAACTAAAAATTTATCGAATACCTTATATTTATAGGTTGTAGCAGTATCAGTAGTTTCTATGATGTCGCCAATTACTAATTCATCTAATCGATTGAAGTTTTGTCCATAGGTATGGCTTCTATGACCAGCGATACAGTAGTTTCCAATTTGACCAGGTTTTCCTGTATTATTGATGCTTGCTATGGAAATCTTTAAATTTTTTGTTGTAGCATTTTTTAAAATAGGGAGATAAAGATCAATTTTTTCGATTTTAAGGATACCTTCCATATGTTTTTTTATATAGGTTGCTCGTTGCTTTTTTTTATTTTCTTCTTTCTCTTTGGATATTTGTTGCTTTTTTAATAGTTTTTCTGAGTCTGTATTACTGGATGCAATAGGATTAAGAGGATTTGTAGTATCAGTTGATTGGGGGATAGAATGATTATTTTCATTGAGAATTGATAAATTTTCTTGCCATTCAAGAATAAATTTTTCTTGTTGATAGATATGATAGTTTTCTGAAATTTTAGGATATATAATAATAACCAATCCAGTAATAATAAATAATACAGAAATTATTTTTTTCATTATATTTCCCTTTCTTGTATAAAGAGGATTTAGTATGATTATAGCATAGATTGTTGTAAAAGTGGTTTGTCAATAGATCATATAAGAATGAATATAAATAATAAGAAAAACCCCTGAGTAGGGGTTTTATGCTTCTACAGCTTCTGCAGCAGGTACTAAAAGGGAGGTACCTGTCATTTCTTTAGGTTTTTCAAGACCCATCATTTGTAATAATGTAGGGGCAATATCTGCAAGCTTTCCTTCTGTAATACCGTATTCTTCAGGTGCATTGATCAGAATAATTGGTACAGGATTTGTAGAGTGGGCAGTGATTGTATTGCCTTCTGGGTCTTTCATTTCATCAGCATTTCCATGGTCTGCTGTAAGAAGGATTTGACCACCAACATTGATTGTTGTATCAACGATTTTACCAACACACGTATCTACGGCTTCTACAGCTTTAATGGCTGCATCTACAGAACCCGTATGACCTACCATATCGCAGTTCGCATAGTTTACAATGATTAGATCATGCTTATTCTTATTGATTTCATCTATTAACTTTTCAGTAACTTCGAAAGCGCTCATCTCTGGTTTTAAGTCATAAGTTGCAACCTTTGGAGAAGGGATTAAAGCTCTTTCTTCACCAGTATAAGGCTCTTCTACACCACCGCTTAAGAAGAAGGTAACATGAGCATATTTTTCTGTTTCAGCAATACGAAGCTGGTTAAGACCTAGGCTAGATACATATTCTCCTAAAGTGTTTACTAACTTTTGAGGTGGATATGCAACATTTACGTTTGGCATAGATGCATCGTATTGAGTCATACATACATAATGAACAGGGAAGAAGCCATTTTTTCTTTCAAAACCATTGAAAGCTTCATCTACAAAGGTTCTAGTGATTTCACGTGCTCGATCTGGTCTGAAGTTGAACATGATAACAGAATCATTTTCAGATACAACCCCAATAGGGGATTCATTTTCTAGGATTACTGTAGGCTTTACAAATTCATCGACTTCATCTTTAGCATAAGAGTTTTCAATAGCTTCTTTTGCTGAATTTGCTTTTTCACCATTCCCTAAAGCAATGGCATCGTAGGCAAGATTAACTCTTTCCCATCTGTTATCTCTATCCATAGCATAGTATCTACCAGAGATGGTAGCTATTTTTCCAATGCCTATTTCTGCCATTTTGTTTTCTAATGCTTCTACGTATTTTAATGCACTAGAAGGAGGAACATCTCTACCATCTAAGAAACCATGAACATATACCTTTGTAAGATCATTCTTCTTAGCAAGCTCTAAAAGGGCATAAAGGTGTGTGTTGTGACTGTGTACACCACCATCAGATAATAGTCCCCAAAGATGAAGGGCAGAATTATGCTTCTTAGCATTTTCGATTGCTCTTAAGAAAACAGCATTTTCAAAGAAATCACCATCTTGTGTAGCTTTTGTAATTCTAGTTAATTCTTGGTATACAACTCTTCCAGCTCCAATATTTAAATGTCCTACCTCTGAATTTCCCATTTGACCATCTGGAAGACCTACATCTAATCCACTAGCATAAACTTGATTGCTTGGATAATTTTCAAAATATTGATCTAGGTTTGGTGTTTTTGCAAGGGCGATGGCATTGCCATAATCGCTATTATTAAGACCAAAACCATCTAAGATCATTAGTATAGTTGGTTTTTTCATAATTATATCTCCTTTCACTTTTTAACTGTTTATAAAAACATATATTCCTATGATAGCAAATTTTAAGAGCTATTGCAGGGACTGTAAAATATTACATATCCTCAACGATAGCATTAAATTGACAGACCGTTTTGCATTGACCACATTGTATACATTTATCTTGATCAATCGTAAAGCCTTCTTTAATTTCTCCCCAAATAGCATCCACAGGACAGACCTTCTTGCAGCGCTCACAGCTAATACATTTATTTTTATTGATTGTATAAGTCATCATTATTGCTCCTTTCGCAAGATCATATGAAAGATACTGCAATCTTTGTTAAAAAAACAACAATCTAATATCTATTATATCATAAAAGGGTATAGGTTTGTGAATAAAAAAGCCCTGAATAAACAGGGCTTTTCATTAAATCAATTCTTCTTTTTTAAGGATTTCTACAAAACTATTTGCTAGGTTATTTGTGTTAATTGTTTTATTGAAGAATGAACCATTACCAATAGGTTGTAATTGAGCTTTTCCTTCTGGGAAGTTGAATCCATTGATATAAAGAATTCTTTCTTTACCAATAGGCCAGAATACTTCAGCTTCTTTTTCTTTATTGGCTTTGAAATATTCTAGGACATTTTCTGAAATTTCATTAAAGATAGCATTTGCATCTTTATAAGACATATTCACTCCTAGGATATTTGCAAGCTTTATAATTACTTCATAGTTTTCATATCCACCAATAGCTGGGATTGCTTGGTTGATCTTTTGAATTCTTCTTTCAGTACTTGTGAAGGTTCCATTTGATTCAGCAAAGCTTACAGCAGGGAGTACTACATCAGCAAGTTTTCCTGTTTCTGTAAGATGTGTATCTTGAACCATTAAGAATTCAAGCTTACTTAAATCCATATCTTTTACATCTTCACCAAAGATCAATAATCCTTTGATAGATTGATCTTCGATACCTGCTACAACTTCGCAAGCATCCTTTTCAATGCCCATGTCTACAAGACCTTGACTGTTGTTATTTGGTTTTAATTGAATAATACCTTTATAAGCACTACCAATATGACCAGAGATGACAGCTATATTTGCAATGGCTCTTGCCGCATCTACTGTAACGTCATTTTGAGAGAATACGATCATTGCCTTTTTAGATTTTCCATAAATTTCAGCAACTTCTTTAGCATCATCACTAACCACTACATCCTTTAAGCTATCTTTTAATTCTTCCAAGCCTTCAGCGTTAGAAGGGGAGAAGCCACTATCTATTAATGCTTTTGTTACTTCTTTTAAGAAGCTTAAATTGTTTTCTGGTGTAACCATTTTAGATGCCCACTCATCGGCAGTTGTTTTAAATGGATTGATTGTAATTAATTTTGCACCATTTTGTACTGCTTTTCTAATTTTAATTCCTGCGATAGTATGGTCGTTAATAACATCAGAACCAACAAGAAGTATAGTTTCTGTTGAAAGTAGCTCTTCAAAAGTATTTGTAGATGCATCATAGCCTAGTACATCTTCAATACCACCAGATAATCTATTAAAAGAACATACATTTTCTGTGCCAATAACTTCTTTTGCAAATTTATTTGCAAGATAGATTTCTTCGTTTGTATATCTATCAGATATAGATATAGCTAAAGTATCGTTACCGTATAAAGCACCAAGACTTTGTGCTTTCTTAGCAGCAAATAAAATACCTTCATCCCAAGAAACTTCAACAAGCTCTCCATTTTTACGAACTAAAGGCTTTGTAATGCGAGTACCTTTTTTAGCAATATCAAATCCAAATCTTCCTTTTACGCAAAGAAGACCATTATCAACAGCACTTTCTTTTTCAGGAAGAGATCTTATAAGCATATCACCCTTCGTATTTAAGTTTAGATGACAGCCCACACTACAATGAGAACAAACTGTATGGGTTTCTTTTGTTTTTACTGGAATAGCCTTTTCAATACTTAATCTTTCACCTAAAGCTCCTGTTGGACAAACGCTGATGCATTGTCCACAAGAAATACAACTCGTATTCTGCAGTGGTTGGTTAAGAGCTGGTTTTACGATTGTATCAAATCCTCTATCGATAAGACCTAGTGCAGTATTACCCATTACTTCGTCACAAACTCTTACACAAAGGCCACAAAGAATACATTTATCAGGGTTTCTATGAATAAATGGATGGTCATCTGGAATTTCTTCTTGACGATGATGAACTTCACCTGCTAGTCTTGATGGTTTTACATCATATTCATTTGCAAGCTTGATTAATTCACATTCAAAGAAATCATGGCAGCCACATTCAAGACAACGCATCGCTTCTTTTTGAGCTTGCTCTACTGTAAAGCCTTTTCCGATTTCTTCAAAGTTTCTATTTCTTTCTTCAGGAGCTAAATGATCCATTTTTGCTCTAGCACATTTTTCACGATCTTTAAAGTCTTCTTCTGTTAAATCATCTCTTTCTACATAGAAAGGCTTTTCATATGGAATAACTTCTCCCTCAAGATAACTACAAATCACTGTAGCAGCTTTTTTAGCTTCACCAATAGCAGCAATAGCAATACTAGCACCTTTGTTTGTAGCATCTCCACCAGCGAATACACCAGGAAGATTTGTTTGGTAAGTATGCTCATCTGCAATGATTGTACCTTTTTTAGTAAGGTCTATGCCATCAAAGCCTGTAGCATCGATTCCTTGACCGATAGCTGCAATGACTGCATCTACTTCTAGAATTTCTTCTTCACCCTCAATAGGAATAGGTCTTCTTCTACCACTAGCGTCTGGTTCACCTTGCTTCATCTTTTGAAGTCTTATTTTTGTTACCTTACCCTCTTCACCGATGATTTCGATAGGATTTGTAAGGTTTTTAAAGATTACGCCTTCTTCTTCAGCTTCTACGATTTCTATTTCTTCAGCAGGCATTTCTGCTTTTGTTCTACGATAAACGTTATAAACTTCTTTAGCTCCAAGTCTTACAGCGGTTCTACAAGCGTCCATAGCCGTGTTACCACCACCAACGATTGCTACACGATTACCAATTTTTACAGGTTCGTTTGTAGTAACTTTTCTTAAGAAGTGGATACCACCATATACACCATCTAAATCTTCACCAGGGCAGTTTAGTTTTGAACTAGTCCATGCACCGATGGCAACGAAAACAGCATCATAACAATTTCTAATAGAATCAAATTCAATATCTTTACCGATTTTCATATTTGGAATCATTTTTACGCCCATTTTTTCAATGATGGCAATCTCTTTATCTAATACTTCCTTAGGAAGACGATATTGAGGAATTCCATAACGTAACATTCCACCAAGCTTTGGCATAGCCTCATAAATCGTAACGCTATGACCTTCCTTAGCAAGATAATATGCAGCCGTTAAGCCTCCTGGACCTCCACCGATGATAGCAATGCTCTTATCAGTAGCATCTTTTAATTCTGGCATGAAGGATTTTGCATTATTTAAATCTATATCTGCTGCAAAGCTCTTTAAAGCTGCAATAGATATCGGTTCTTCTACAAGTTGTCTTCTACAAGCATCTTCACATGGGTGAGGACAGACTCTACCGATACTTGCAGGAAGTGGAAGTTGCTCTTTGATTAATTCAACAGCTTCTTCAAATTGTCCGTTTGCTATAAGACCTACATATCCTTGACAATCTGTATTTGCAGGACATTCTAGTACACAAGGAGGTCTACAATCTCCAACGTGGTCTGATAAAAGAAGCTCTAATGCCATTCTTCTTGAACCACGTACTCTTTGTGTATTTGTTTTTACAACCATACCTTCACTGATTTTTGTTGCACAAGCTCTTAGAAGCTTTGGAATTCCTTCAACCTCTACAACACAAAGTCCACAAGAACCATATATTTCAACTCTTTCATCGTAGCAAAGGGTAGGTATTTCAATACCATTTTCTCTTGCTACCTCTAGAATGGTCTGATCACTATGTGCTAATACTTCTTTTCCGTTTATATTTAATCTTATTTTAGACATAATATTTTCCCCCCTTTACTCAACTATAACTGCACTGAATTTACAAGATTGTACACATTTTCCACATTTGATACATTTTTCAGGATCGATGACATGTGCTTGTTTAACCTGTCCTGATATAGCATCCACTGGACAATTTCTAGCACAGGCAGTACAACCGATACATTTTTCAGGATCAATTGAATAAGTTAATAAATCTGTACATTGCTTAGCAGGACATTTTTTATCATAAATATGCTTTTCATATTCGTCTCTGAAATATCTAATCGTACTAAGAACTGGATTAGGAGCTGTTTGACCAAGTCCACATAAAGAACCTTCTTTGATTTTTATAGCTAATTCTTCTAGTAATTCAATATCTCCATCTTTTCCTTTTCCTTCACAAATACGATTTAAAATTTCTAACATTCTCTTTGTACCAAGTCGACAGTGAATACATTTACCACAAGATTCTTCACGAGTAAAGTTAAGGAAGAAACGAGCCATATCTACCATACAAGTAGTTTCGTCCATAACAACCATACCACCAGAACCCATAATGGCGCCAGTTTTGTTGATAGATTCATAATCAACAGTAGTATCTATAATACTTGCTGGAATACATCCTCCAGATGGACCACCCATTTGAACTGCCTTGAAGTTTTTATCTTCCTTGATACCGCCACCAATATTGAAGATGATTTCTTTTAAAGGCATTCCCATAGGTACTTCTACTAGACCACCTTTTTTAATCTTTCCAGTAAGGGCAAATACTTTTGTTCCGTTACTTTTTTCTGTACCCATATCTGCAAAGGCTTGACCACCATTTGATATAATCCAAGAAACGTTTGCAAAAGTCTCTACGTTGTTAATATTTGTAGGCTTTTTCCAATATCCACTTTGAGCAGGGAATGGAGGCTTTAGTCTTGGCATACCACGCTCTCCTTCAAGGGATGCAATAAGAGCTGTTTCTTCTCCGCAAACAAAAGCACCTGCGCCTGCTTTGATACGCATATCAAAATCAAAGCCAGAACCAAATATATTTTTTCCTAAAATACCTTTTTCACGAGCCTTTTTAATAGCTACTTTAAGACGAATGATTGCTAATGGATATTCAGCTCTAACGTAGATGATACCTTCGTTTGCTCCCATAGCATATCCACCGATCATCATTCCCTCAATAAGGTTGTGAGGATCTCCCTCTAAAACGCTTCGATCCATGAAAGCACCTGGATCTCCTTCATCAGCATTACATACTAAATATTTAGGGGTAGCCTTAGAATTTTTCGCAGCATTCCATTTAAACCAAGTAGGGAATCCTGCACCACCACGTCCACGAAGACCAGAAATTTTAATTTCCTCAATAACTTCTTCTGGACTCATTTCCTTGATGCATTTTTCAACTGCTTTATATCCACCTGTTTCTAAATATTCATCAATAGACTCAGGATCTATGATTCCACAATTTCTTAGAGCGATTCTCTTTTGTTTAGATAAAACATTTAAATCTTCTTCTGAAATCATATAATCCTTCACTGGATCTTTTCCTATAATATGCTTTTCAACGATTTCATTGGCCATTTCAGGAGTTATTTTTACATAAGTTGTTTTTTGTCCATTATCATCAAAAACATCAATAATAGGTTCTAAATAACACATACCAATACAGCCAGTAATATCAAGGTCTACCTGAAGACCTTTTTCTTTTATTGCATTTTCAAAAACATCATATGCTTTATTTGCACCAGCAGCTAATCCACAGCTTCCTTGACCTACAATGATCTTCATGGTTTAAACCTCCTCGCTATTTTGTTCTTTTTGTTTTAACTCTCTTAATATTTTTTTTGTACTTTCAGGAGTAAGCTTTGCATAAGTTTCTCCATTGATCATCATAACAGGAGATAAACTACAGCAACCAAGACAGGCAACATTATTAAGGGTAAATAAACCGTCTTCAGTTGTTTCTCCTTCACCAATCTTTAGCTCATCACAAATAGCTTCTTCGATTAGTTTAGAACCATTTACATGACAGGCTGTTCCTTGGCAAAGCATAATCAAATACTTTCCAACAGGATTAAGTCTAAATTGGGTATAAAAAGTAGCTACCCCATGAACCTTTGCAGGCTTTACACCAATCTCTTCAGCAATATAATTGAGTACTTCTAGGGATAAATAGCCGTAAAGTTCTTGAGCCTCTTGTAAAATAGTAATAAGGCTGCCTGAAATCCCTTTATACTTTTGTAGTACAGGATCTAGTTTTTTTAGATCCACATTAGGGTCACTTACATCTACCATGAGTTTCTTTCCACCACAGCAATCCATTGTCCACACTCCTTTTACATGTATTAAGAAAATTTATTTCAATAATCGAAAAACACTGAAAAATCAATATAAAAATTATAACATACCTAATGATGATTGTAAATTTATCCTAGTTATGCGAAAATGATTAGGATAATAAAGGAAAATAATAATTGAATAATCATGATTATATATTAATCATAATAATACATTTTGAATTAAAGGTAAATATAAAATATAAAAAATTTAATAAATATTCAAAAATAGTCAGAAAAAAATCTTCAACAAAAGAAAAAATAAAAAAAAGTAAGTATTCATAAATTATGATAATATATTTTAAGTTAAAGGTAAATATAAAAAAAATATAATAAGTATTCTAATTTAAAAGGAAGTGTTATATGATGAAAGTATTTGATAGGTGTTGTGCAATTATTATTAAAGAAAATAATAAGGTATTGCTAGGATGGAGAGTAGATGGGCAAGGATGGAGCTTAGCAGGAGGAAAGCTAGAAGAAGGGGAGAATTATGAAATAGCAGCGAAAAGAGAAATGCAAGAAGAGTTCAATCTTCTTGCAAAAGAACTTAAATATTTAGGAACGGTTACATCAGAAGCCTATGTAAAAGGAATAAAAAGGTTGGTTCAACCTAGAGTCTTTTTATGTGAAGAATTTGAAGGAAAACCAAAACCCCAGCTTTCTGAAATGAAAAAATTAAAATGGTTTGCATTAGATGAACTAATAGATATGGGGTTATTTAAACCTACAAAAGAAGTACTTGAAAAATATCTAGCTATTTCATTTCAAAAAGAAATATAGATTTTTCATTTAGATGTTCAATTTATGATGACTTCTATATATATATATCAAATTTATCGTATAGCTAGCTGGTGATTTTTTATATCTGTAATAAACATGTGTCCTGGAGCATGGGTAATCATGATTTCAGGTTTTACATTCATAGCAACAGCTTGAGGGGTAACACCACATGCCCAAAAAACAGGAACTTCTCCAGATTGTATATCTACAGGATCACCAAAATCAGGTTTGTTGATATCTTTTATACCGATTACTTCAGGATCTCCAATATGTAAAGGAGCACCATGAACACTTGGATATCTTGAAGTGATTTGAACAGCTTTTACGATTTTTTCATAGGGGATAGGTCTCATGCTTACAACTGTAGGACCAGAAAATATTCCTGATTTTTTACATTGGATATTTGTAATGTACATAGGAACATTTTTACCATTTGTAATATGTCTTACTTCAATACCTTCCTCTATTAAAGCAGATTCAAATGTAAAGCTACAACCTAATATAAATGAAACAAAATCATCTTGCCAAAATTCTTGGATATTTGTGTATTCTCCTTGAAGGATTCCTTTTTTATATATTCTATACTTTGGAAGATCTGTAGTTACATCAGAGCCACGAGCGATAGTTTTGAATTCTTTGGATCCAATGTCAGTAACTTCAAGGATGGGGCAAGGCTTAGGATTTCTTTGTGCGAACAATAAAAAATCATAAGCTAAAGCTTTTGGCAAGATGACTAAATTTCCTTGAGTATAGCCATGGCACATACCAGATGTATGTGCTTTTAATTTTTCGTCTCGAATCATTTGACGAACTTCGAAGGGTTTTAACAAAGAATAATCTTTCATGGGGATTCCTCCTTATAGATATAAATGTAGATAAAACAGAAAAAGTGTAATTGTATAAAAATATTGAATATAGATACTATTGTATAGGGGTTGTATTATTTTGGCAATTTCTTTTGAAAAAATTTTGAACATGGTATAATAAGGATACTAAAAGGAAGGATGTAGGAGGGAATGTATGAAGGAGCAGGATCAGAGTATCAATCAAAGTTTAGATAAGGCATTAGGTCTTTTGAAATATTTCACAGCAGAGAACCCTGTAAGGGGACTTAGTGAAATTGCAAGGCTATCATCTATTCCAAAGGCTACTGTGTATAGATTATTTAATACTTTTGAAAAAAATGGATACCTTAGGAAAATTGATATCAGCGGTAAACAAAATCAATATCAATTAGGCATGAAATTTCTTGAATTAGGAGTGCTTGTTTCAGAAGCTCTAGAAATCAAAGAAATTGCAGTACCTTTTATGAGAAAATTAAGAGATGAGATTAATGAAGATGTACAGCTAGTTATGAGAGAGAAAAATCAAGCGATCTATGTTGAAAAATTAATTTGTACCCATCCTGTAAGGCTCTTTACAAAAACAGGAAGGACTGCATCCTTAAATGCAGGAGCTTGCCCGAGAGCCATACTATCTTTTTTAGAAGATGATGAAATCAATCAGATCATTGAGGAGGAAAGCTTTGCAAAATATACAGAAAACACTATCGTTCAAAAAGAAAAACTATGGGAGTTGATTAGAAGAAGTAGAAAACATGGATATACCATAAGCTTTGGAGAAATGGAAATGCAAACAATAGGCATTGGAGCTCCTATATTTGATTACAGGAAAAAAGTTGTAGCGGCTATTAGTACGGCAGGACCAGTTCAACGCTTTGATGAAGAAAAAATTGATGAGATCATACAAAAAGTTAAGAATACGGCTAAGGAAATTTCAAAAGCATTAGGATATAAAGAATCATGAAAGGCAAAATCTTTCGTGGTTCTTTTTTGTTAGAAATAAAAAGAATAAAAATTAATTCAATTAAAGGGGAAGGGAATAAAAATAACATTAAACTCAATTGTCTAAAAATTTATAAAAATTAATATAGACAAGAAAAATAGTGTGTGTTAATATAACATTATAAATAATAAACCATCGGTTCGTATAATGAAACGATAAAAATGGAGGTGCTAATATGTATCAAGTTGATTTAAACAGCGACTTAGGAGAGAGTTTTGGAAATTACAAAATAGGACTTGATGAAGAAGTGATTAAATATGTAACTTCTGCAAATATTGCCTGTGGATGGCATGCAGGAGACCCCTTGGTGAT
>JAOARP010000004.1 GCA_025210525.1 Marinisporobacter sp. | reverse complement strand
GTTCCTCTGTTGCTTACACTACTTGCTACGGGTGCTGCTTCTGCTGCTACGACTTTTCCTGTAACCCTACTTTCTACTGCACTTCCTGGACTTGTTCCACTACTCGCTACTGGTGTTACTTCAAAGCTTATATATTTTCCTAATTCTGTATTTTTTAGTTCATAGGTCTTACTTGTTGCTCCACTTATTTCTGTCTTATTTGTTCCACTTACATCATCTGAACGATACCACTTAAATGTACTTGCTCCTTCTGTATCTCCATTTACATCATTGTAATTATAGTTTCCTGTCAGTATTTCTCCTACTTGAGCCGTTCCACTGATGCTTACACTGCTTGCTTCTGGGGCTGCTTGGACTACTATTTGAAAAGGAATAGCTATGCTATTGGCTTTAACTCCAGTAATAAGAGTTATCGCTCCTGAGCCATCAAGATTCTCTCTGCATATTTTAGACTCTGAAAGATTTGAAGGATGTCTATCAGTATAATAAATATATCCTTCATTTGGATCAACTGCCACTGCCTCTGGAGTTCCTGCTGGACTCGTATAAACAGGCGTTGCTCCTGATCCATCCGACAAATTTGCCCTCTTTATACTATAAGTGTTTTTATCTACATAGTATATTTTCCCATGTATACTATCAATAGCTATACTGTTGACTTTGACTCCAGCAATAAAAGTTGTCGCTTCTGAGCCGTCAAGATTCGCTCTGTATATTTTAGACTCTGAAAGATTTGAAGGATGTCTATCCGCATAATAAATATGCCCTCCAATTGGATCAACTGCCACTGCCTCCGGAGTTCCTGCTGGACTTGTATAAACAGGCGTTGCTCCTGATCCATCCGATAAATTTGCCATCACTACATTGTAATTTGGATCTCCTTGAGAATAGTATATTTTTCCATGTATACTATCAATAGCTATACTGTTGGCTTTCACTCCAGCAATAAGAGTTATCGCTCCTGAGCCATCAAAATTCGCTCTGTATATTTTAGACTCTGAAAGATTTGAAGGATGTCTATCCGCATAATAAATATATCCTCCATTTAGATCAACTGCCACTGCCTCTGGAGTTCCTGCTGGGCTCTTATAAACAAGCGTTGCTCCTGATCCATCCGTTGAATTTGCCATCTTCACATCATAACTTGGATCTCCTTGAGAATAGTATATTTTTCCTTCCATTGCTGCATATACATGATTCCCCTCACTCACAGATATTCCTAATAACATACATACAATTAACACTAATGCTATACAACATTTACTAGATTTTTTCACCATCACTACCTCCCTTTATAAAATAAACACTCATAAAAACTCTTTTGAAGTAATAGTTCTCTATTTCATTTTCCTTCATTATACCAAATTTTTCCCAAATAAGTTTCATTTTTCTTAATTTTTCGACCTATTTTCCTAAAAAAAACAGTCGAATTTCATTTGATTCAACTGTTTTCTTTAAATATCTTTAAGTTATTACTAACAAATTCACCATCAACATTTGATCCATTAGAATTAATAAAGTAATTTCATTTCAATTATTAATAGCTTATTTTTTTCTCTTATTGATCAATTTTGCTTCAATCAATAGATTTTGTATGGCTGCTGATGCTTCTGCATAAGTGAAAGTTCCTTGTGGGGCTATTGTTTCTTTTGTTCTTCCATTGAAGACATTTGCACTGATTGTCTTCTTCACAAAGTCATATGCCCATGGTGATACTTGGTTTTTGTCTTTGTAGTTTTCTATTCGGCTGTTATCTTTTTCACTTAGCTTCACTATATCCATTGCTTTTGCATACATGGTCATAGCTTCTTCTCTAGTTATTTTTCCATCTGATCTAAATGTTCCATCTGGGTACCCCTTGATGATGCCATACTCTACTGCTGTGGTGATTGCATCTGCAAGTTCATCTTTTACTTCTACATCTGTAAATTGACCTTTTTCTGCTACTTTTGTTCTGTAAACCCCTATAGCCTTTGTGATATATTCTGCAAATTCTCCCCTTGTAATACATTCATCTGGCTTAAAGTTTTCTGGATTTTTTATAACCAATCTTGATGCTAAATCATTGACATATTCTTTTGACCAGTGGTTTTCTACTGATTCTACAGTTATTGGGTTCCATATTACTGAATAACTTGAATTTGTTAATGAATTTAGCTTTGCATACCATTTATCACCTTTTTTGAATACTTCTGTTGGTATATGGGAGAAGGTTCCATCTGCATTATATACGATTCCTGTTGTAATTTTTGATGGGTCTACTCCTTCTGGTATTTCCATGACTCTTTCTACATAGTTTTTGAATTTTGATATTTCTGTTGATTTTACTTCCCCTGCATTATTAGTTGTTTTTGCTACAACTTTAAATTCAACGGGTGGGAAGACTACTTCATAGTCTTGTGCTTTCGCTTTTTCTTCTATTTCTTTTACTATTTTAGCATCTAGTTTTTCTATTTGTACTTCTACTTTTATTTCTTTTAGTGAGTCTTTTTTTACTCCTAGTATTTCTGATACTTGATCTATTCCTACTTCTTTAGCTGGGATAATATAGTCTATTTCATCTGTTTTTATGGATAATTTGAATTCTTTTTCATCCATTTTTTTGACAATATCTCCTGTAAGAACTGTTTCAACTTTATCTGCTTGTTTAGCTTCTACAGCAACTTCTACTACATTGTTTGCTTCTTCTTTTACATCCACTTCTTCTATCTTTTTGTTAAGTATTTCTGAATCAACAACAAGTTCTACATTTTTTTGTCCATTTTCTTCTTTTATTGTTTCTTTTCCTGCTGTTTCTTCTTCTCCATTTACTATAACTTTTGATCCTTGTTTTGATTCTGATTCTGAAGGGGTTGTGCTTGATGGTGACCCTCCTGAAGAAGATGATCCTCCATCATTGTTATCTCCTGAAGATGATCCTCCATCATCCTTTTTTTCTTCTCTTGTTACTTTTATTGTGTATATTTTTGTTGTTTCATCTTCTGCTGTTACTACTATTGTTATAGTGTTGCTTCCTACATTTAAGTTGATAGCCTCACTTGCTTGTCCACTAGTTACTTCTTTTCCATTTACGCTTATTTTTGTATTATCCTCTGCTTTTGTTGGTGTGATAGTTATACTACCTATGCTATATCCTACACTTGCAGTATATTCTTTTTGGTTAGGATTAAATGCTGGTATTAACGTAATATTGCCTAAATTAATTCCTGCTAAGTCTGCATTATTTGATAATATTTTCTTTGTTGTAAAATTTAGTATATACTGGTCTTCTAATGAGTTATACACTGTATCTGTTACTGTTTGCTCTGGTATAGTCAATGTGTAAAGAGTTCCATTATCTAAATCTAATTTTGGATTTATTGTCAATTTATCATCATCAATACCGTATACATAGTCAACTACCGTATTTCCATTTTTCAATGTGATCCTGTCTAGGTTTGAACCTGCTAATATATCTTCACTAAAGATTACTACTATTGTTTTAGCTATATCTACATCTACTGCATTGTTTGTAGGATTTGTTCCTTTTATATAAGGTGCTGATGAATCTGGTGCTACTCCTCTTGTTATAGTTATGTTATATATTTTAGTGGTTGTACCATTCTCTGCTATAACTTTTACATAAGCTGTGTTATCTCCTACATTTAGATTCATAGTTTTATTTGTTATTTCATTAGTACAATTCACATCACTATATAGTTTCCATGTTGCATTGTTACTTACAGACATATCTAATGTAATCTCTGTAGCTACATTGTCTACTTTGGCTGTAATATTGCTTCCATTTTTTGTTGCTCCACTTGGTTTAGTAATAGATGATACATCACAATCAGTTGATAATGGTTTTGCTGCAACTACTTGAGTTACGGTAAATGTTACATCTGTCATATTATTTGCAGATAGGGTTAAAGTTGCTATATAAGTTCCTTCTGCTAAACCATCCTTGGCTTTTATTGTAAAACTAGTAGATGTTGTACTCTCATCTAATGTTGTTACTCCTGGTTGGGTAATCTCAAAATCATTACTATTTGTTCCACTTAACGCCACTGATAGATTTACTAAATTTCCTGCTCCTGTTTTTGTTATCGTTATGCTCTTTGTTTCTTGGCTTCCTGATGTATAGCCTACAATTTTTTCGCTCATAGTTTGGTTATCTATTTTTTCAATTGCATAGTTCTGCCCTTCTTTTACTGTTACATTAAATTCTTTTGTATCACTTGCTTGCCCTTTTGAAATCGTAGCTGTTAGCTTTACATTGACATCTCCATTTCCATATGTGGGTCTTATTACTGTTCCATCATTAGTTACAGCACTTGTATCTCCTGAACTCCAGCTTATTGTTGTTCCATTACTTCCACTTGTTGGGAGTGTCATATCCTCTGTAACATTGTTTATAGCATCGCTTCCACCATAGGTTATGTTTAATGCTCCTTTGTCTAATGCTACTGCTCCTGCATCTGTTAATGGGGTTTCCTTTACTGTTATACTTAACTCTTTTGTATCACTCTCACTACCTTTTGAAATAGTGGCTGTTAATGTTACATGAGCATCTCCATTTCCATTGTCTGGTCTTGTTACTGTTACTACTCCTGTTTCATGATCTATTGACACATTATTCCCTGTATCTGTTTTTTCTTCCCATGTGATAGTTGTTTCATTTTCTCCACTAAGTGGAAGTGTAAAGTTTTTCGTAACATTGTCTTTGTCATCTCCAGCTCCATAGGTAAAGTCTGTTTCATCTAATGCTTCCTTTGCATTTGGTACATCATTATTAGCAACATTTACTTTTAACTTTATTTCTCCGATTTCTTCTCCCACACGAACATTCGACGATGCACTTTCTACTATTATATATTCTAATGATACTATGTCATTCACTAGCGTACTCGTATCAAAAGTATTTGTAACTTTTATTGGTAGCGTCACTGTATAATCTGTAACAGAATTATCACTGTTTATTATTTGATATATTTGCTTACATGCTTTTCCATTTATACTATTGTCAGTAATAGTATAATCCTCAACATGAATGGTATTGTTATCCTTATTTATTATAGATATATTTTGGTCACTATCTACCTCGATTCCTTGTGGTAATACTAGGAATACTCTTTTTTTATAATTATTTGCTAACATATCAAAACTTATTGATATAGGAGTTTTATCTCCTACTGTTGTTTCAATAACTTTTGGTTCTTCTTTTACTATTATACTTAACTCTTTTGTATCCCTCTCACTACCTTTTGAAATAGTGGCTGTTAATGTTACATGAGCATCTCCATTTCCATTGGCTGGTCTTGTTACTGTTACTACTCCTGTTCCATTATCTATTGATACATTATTCCCTATATCTGTTTTTTCTTCCCATGTGATATTTGTTTCATTTTCTCCATTAAGTGGAAGGGTGAAGTTCTTCGTAACATTGTCTTTGTCATCTCCAGCTCCATAAGTGAAGTCTGTTTCATCTAATGCTGTCTTTGCATTTTCTATATCCTTATTTATATCTGTATTTGCAAGTTTTTTCTCATAGAACTTAACTACTTCTCCGTTTTCATCTACATCATATATTTGTAAATATTTATCTGCTTCTACTCCATTTGTAATATCTGCTTCACTTACATAATTATCTATAAGATTATCTCCTGTTGTAGGTGCTATGTCTCCTACATTTGGTGTGGCTACAGAAGCATCTGTAATATTAACTACAAATTTTGATGTTGCACTATCACTAATAGTTGCCTTTGTAGACCCACTAACGCTACCAGTAGCAATACTTACATTCAATGTAGATGCAGGTACAGAAGCTGCCATCGTTGGATAAGCATCATTTTTTCCACTATCTTGATTCCATGTATACCAAGTTGGATAATCTGAGCCTTTATTTGTATTCAATATATCTACTAAAGCTCCTTCTGTTCCTTTTGAAGCTTTCATCTTTTCTGATGTTGTTTTAATTATTGGATCACCATCAGATTGACCTATTCCTTTTTTATCCTCTAGTAAACGTTCTACACCATTTACTTCTTGTTTAGAATCACTATTATAGTAACATTTTTTTATGCTATCACTTTTAATAGAATTCCCTATAAATGCTCCTACTACTGCATTTTCTCCACCTGTCACATGACCTGTTGTATAACTATTTTGGATATTATATAAATCAGCATTACTAGACATATAAAACCCTAAAAATCCTCCTATCATTCCCTTGTTGCCAGTCACATCACAACTAACATAGCTATTACTAATACTCGTCTCAAACCCTGAGCCTACAAAACCTCCTACATGTCCTTCATCTCTATTTATTACTACACCTGTTACATAACTATTACTAATGGTTGTATTCTCAGCAGCCCCACTAAGACCACCTACCATAGTAGCGCCTTCTTTATCTAAGAATATACGTACACTAACCCCAACATTTTTTATGCTTCCATTTATAATATATCCAAATAAACCAGCTAAACCATGTGTATCGTTAGGATTTGATTCTGTACCTATATAAATATTACTAATCTTTTTTCCATCCCCATCAAATTTACCTTTAAAAGGATTTCCCATATCACCAATAGGTGTCCAAAAACTTTCTCCTACATCAATATTATTTGTTAATTTGTAATGAGCTCCGTTATAATCAGTATCCCCTTCATTTACCTTCTTTGCTAAATATGCTAATTGAGAAGCATTTGCAATCTCATAAGGGCTATTTTCTGTTCCTGCTCCACCTGCAAAACTAGTAGCAACAGCTCCATCATCTTGCCAATTGGTAGTATTTATAGTTTCAGCCGTTAATTGTTTTTGATAAAACTTAACTACTTTTCCCTCTGCATCTACATCATATATTTGTAAATATTTATCTTTTACTACACCTTTTTTAATATCTGCTTCATTTATGTATCCATCTATAAGATGGTCTCCAGTTGTAGGTACTGAATCTCCTTCATTTGGTATAGATACAGAAGCATCTGTAATATTCACTACAAATTTTGATGTTGCACCTTCACTAATATTTACTTTTGTAGACCCTATTGCTGTACCAGAAGTAACATTTACTGTTAACACTGCTACAGGTTTAGAAACTGCAAAGGTAGGATAATCATCATTCACGCCTATTGCTTGCTTCCACGATAAATGATCTCCTTTATTTTGATTCAATAAATCAACTAATGCTCCATTTGTCCCTGCTATAGCTTTCATTTTTTCAGATGTTATTTCACTTGTCACTTTATCTGCAGTTTCATCTGGAAACGTTCCTACGGCTTTCTTATCATCTATTGAAAGTTCTACATCATCTACTATCTGTTTTGAATCTATATTATAATAGCAATTTTTCACATTATCACTAGTTAAAGTATACCCTACTATTCCTCCTACTCTTGAATTTTCTCCACCTACTCCTTTCATATTACCTGAAAAATAACTGTTTTCAATAGGTTTGCCAAGTAACGCCCCTACTAAACCTCCTGTATTTGGAGAACCATCACTGCTAGTCACATTCCCTATGGCATAGCTATTACTGATAGTAGTATCTCCACTATCCCCTACAAGTCCTCCTATTGAGCCATCATCAGTTTTAATGGTTACATTCCCTTTAAAATAACTATTACTAATATCACTTAATACACACCCACCTGCAAGTCCTCCTGCTAAACTACCACCGTTTATATCACCGGTTACATAACTATTATCGATAGTTGCATGCCAACCTTGCCCTACAATACCTCCTACTACTGCACGTTCTTTAGATGTAAATAGCTTTACACTCACTCCCACATTTTTTATGATTGCATGATCCTCATTCGTACCTTTGATATGTCCAAATAAACCTAACATTTCATATGTATCATCAGGATTTGATTCTGTACCTATATTCACATTACTGATGACTTTTCCATTTCCATCAAATTTACCCTTAAAAACTTTTTCTTCATTACCAATAGGTGTCCACAAGCGTTCACCTAGATCAATATTATCTGTTAATTTATAATAAGCTGCATTATAATTCGTATCCCCTTCATTTACCTTCTCTGCTAAATATTCTAATTGGCTTACCGTTGCAATCTCATAAGGTGATTCTTCTGTTCCTGATCCTCCTGCAAAGCCATCATCAGAAATCACCTCATCTTGCTTTATGATTTCAGCTGTTATTTTCTTTTGGTAAAACTTAACTACTTCTCCATTTACATCTACATCATATATTTGTATGTATTTATCTGCTTCTACACCATTTGTAATATTTGCTTCACTAATATAACTATCTATAAGATTATCTCCAGTTGTGGGTGCTACATCTCCTTCATTTGGTGTAACTACAGAAGCATCTGTAATATTCACTACAAATTTTGATGTTGCACTTCCAGTAATCGTTGCCTTTACAGATCCAGTCACGCCACCTGCAGTAATACTCACATTCAATTTATGTACAGCTGTAGAAACTCCAAAAGTAGGATAATCATCATTTACACCATTTTCTTGCTTCCATGCTGAATGATCCCCTTTATTGTCATTCAATAAATCAACTAATGCTCCATCTGTTCCTGCTCCAGCTTTCATATTTTCTGATGTCATTTTGCTTGCTCCATCATCAGATCCATCGTCAGACTCACCTAGTGCTTTTTTATCATCTAGTGAACGTTCTGAACCATTTACAATCTGCTTTGAACTACTATCATAATAACAATTTTTGACGATATCTTTCCCACTACAAAGCCCTATAAAACCTCCCAATATTGCATCTACTCCACCTGTCATATCTCCTGTTGCATAGCAATTTTCAATATAATAATCACCCTCATTATTACCATCACTATCATTAGATGAAAACTCCCCTGCTAATCCTCCTATCCATGAGTCACCACCAGTAACATCACATATAGCATAACTATTACTTATCATAGTATCCAAAGATGTCCCTATAAGACCTCCTATAATTGCAGTATCTCCGCCGATCACATTACCTCTAAAATAACTATCACTTATAGTACTTTCAGTGTTTCTCCCTGTAACCCCTCCTATATATGCATCACTATTTCCACCCTTCACATTTCCCGTTACATAGCTGTTACTAATAGTTGCTTGCCAATTATCTCCTACAAGACCACCTACTAATGCATGTTCTTTAGATGAAAATATCTTCACACTCACTCCAACATTTTTTATACTTGCATTAGTATAAATGCGTCCAAATAAGCCTACATAATCATATGTATTATCAGGATTTGATTCTGTACCTATCTTCACATTACTGATAACTTTTCCATTCCCATCAAATTTACCTTTAAAAACTTTTTCTTCATTACTTTCATTAAAATTCCCAATGGGTGTCCAAAAATGCGTTCCTAGATCAATATTATCCGTCAATTTATAATAAGCTGCATTATAACTAGTATCCCCTTCATTGACCTTCTTTGCTAAATATGCTAATTGACTTGCATTTGCAATCTCATAAGGTGATTCTTCTGTTCCTGATCCACCTACAAAGCTAGTAGCTGGAACACCATCATCTTGCCAATTCCCTGTTGTTTCAGCTTTTACAGTGTTCAATGGTATCATGGTAAATATAATTGATAATATAAGCATCCATGACATGTACTTTTTCATATTTGTCTTCACACTTCATCCTCCTCTGATTTTTTCATTTTTTTCATAATACCAAATTATACCTCAACAAAATCTCAACAATTTTCAACATTTTTTGATTTATTCACACAAAAAACAGTTAAATCGTATTTGATTTAACTGTTTTCTAATATTCGAGAGATTATTTTTTTCTCTCATTGATTAATTCTGATTCAATTAATAGATTTTCTATAGCTGCTGATGCTTCTGCATAAGTGAAAGTTCCTTGTGGGGCTATTGTTTCTTTTGTTCTTCCGTTGAAGACATTGGCACTAATTGTCTTTTTCACAAAGTCATATGCCCATGGTGATACTTGGTTTTTGTCTTTATAGTCTTCTATTCGATTTTTATCGCCTTCACCTAAGTTTACAATATCCATTGCTTTTGCATACATGGTCATGGCTTCTTCTCTATTTATTTTTCCATCTGGTCTAAATGTTCCATCTGGATACCCCTTGATGATATCATACTCTACTGCTATGGTGATTGCATCTGCAAGTTCATTATTTACTTCTATGTCTATAAACTGACCTGATTTTGCTACTTTTGTTCTGTAAACCCCTATAGCTTTTGTGATATATTCTGCAAATTCTCCCCTTGTAATAGATTCATCTGGCTTGAAGCTTTCTGGATTTTTTATAACAAGTCTTGATGCTAAATCATTTACATATTCTTTTGACCAATGGTTTTCTACTGATTTTACTGTCACTGGGTTATATATTACTGAATAACTTGAGTTGGTAAGTGAATTTAACTTTGCAAACCATTTATCGCCTTTTTTGAATACTTCTGTTGGTATATGGGAGAAGGTTCCATCTGCATTATATACGATTCCTGTTGTTATCTTTGATGGGTCTACTCCTTCTGGTATTTCCATGACTCTTTCTACATAGTTTTTGAATTTTGATATTTCTGTGGATTTTACTTCACCTGTATCATTAGTTGTTTTTGCTATAATTTTAAATTCAACGGGTGGAAATACTACTTCATAATCCTGTGCTTTTGCTTTTTCTTCTATTTCTTTTACTATTTTTTCATCTATCTTTTCTATTTGTACTTCTACTTTTATATCTTTTAGTGAATCCATCTTTACTCCTAGTATTTGTGATACTTGATCTATTCCTACTTCTTTGGCTGGTATAATGTAATCTATTTCATCTGTTTTTATGGATAGTTTCAATTCCTCTTCATCCATTTTTTTGACGATATCACCTGTAAGAATTGTTCCAACTTGATCTGCATCCTTAGCTCTTACAGCAATTTCTACTACATTGTTTACTTCCTCTTTCATAGTCACTTCTTTTATTTTTTTGTTAAGTATTTCTGAATCAACCACAAGTTCTATCTTTTTTTGTCCATTTTCCTCTTTTATTGTTTCTTCTCCTGCTATTTGCTCTTCCCCATTTACTATAATTTTTGATCCTTGTTGTACTTCCGATTCCGAAGGGGTTGTGCTTGACGATGACCCTGAAGAAGATGATCCTTCATTATCTTTTTTTGCTTCTCTTGTTACTTTTATTGTATATGTTTTGGTTGTTTGATCTTCTGCTGTTACTACTATTGTTATGATATTACTTCCTACATTTAGATTAATACTTTCACTAGCGTGTCCACTAATTACTTCTTTTCCATTTACGCTTATTTTTGTATTATTATCATCTTTTGTTGGTGTTATCGTTATACTGCTTACACTATTATCTACCTTTGCAGTATATTCTTTTTTGTTAGGACTAAATGCTGGTGTCAAAGACACATTACTTAAATTAATTCCTGATAAATCTGCATTACTTGATAATATTCTTTTTGTTGTAAAGTTTAGTACATATTTATCTTCTAATGAGTTATATACATAATCTGTTACTGTATTCTCTGGTATATTCAAGATATATAGTGTTCCATCCTTTAAATCAGATTTTGGATTGATTGTAAGTTGATTATCCTCAATACTATATACATATTCAACCACCGTATCTCCATTCTTTAATGTCATCCTATCAATTGTTGAACCTGCTAGTATGTTTTCACTAAAAGTAATGGTTATTGTTTTTGATACAGGTACATCTACTTTATTGTTTATTGGATTTGTTGCCATTATACTAGGTGCTGATACATCTTCTGGCATTAATCTTGTTACTGTTGTACTGTATGTTTTATTTGTGATACCATCCTCTGCTGTTACTTTAATATAGGCTCTATTCGCTCCTACATTTAGATGCATCCTTTTATTTGTGATTTCATTTATGCAGTTAGCATCACTATATAATTTCCATGTTGCATCATTACTTATAGTTACATCTACTGTAATCTCTGCTGTTTCATTCTCTACACTAGCTGTTATATTTGTTCCATTTTTTACTGCTCCATTTGGTGTACTAACAAAAATAATCTCACAATCAGTTGATAGGGGTGCTTCTTCTCTTGTTACTGTTATACTGTATGTTTTAGTTGTGATACCATCCTCTGCTGTAACTTTAATATAGGCTTTATTCGCTCCTACAATTAGATTCATCCTTTTATTTGTGATTTCATTTATGCAGCTAGCATCACTATATAATTTCCATGTTGCATCATTACTTATAGTTACATCTACTGTAATCTCTGTTGTTTCATTCACTACACTAGCGTTTATATTTGTTCCATTTTTTACTGCTCCACTTGGTGTAGTAACAGATATTAGGTCTGTATTGTTCGATGCTATTTTTTCTGTTGTAAATTTTAGTTCATATTCATTTTCAAATTGATTGTATACATAATCTGTCACTGTATTCTCTGGTATATTCAAGATATATAGTGTTTCATCCTTTAAATCAGATTTTGGGTTGATTGTAAGTTGATTATCATCAATACCATATACATATTCAACCACCGTCTCTCCATTCTTTAATGTCATCCTATCGATCTTTAAACCGGCTAATATGTTTTCACTAAAAGTAATAGTTATTGTTTTTGATATCTCTACATCTACTTCATTATTTATTGGATTTGTTGCTATTATACTAGGTGCTGATACATCTTCTGGCATTAATCTTGTTACTGTTATGCTGTATGTTTTAGTTGTGATACCATCCTCTGCTGTAACTTTAATATAGGCTTTATTCCCTCCTACAATCAGATTCATCCTTTTATTTGTGATTTCATTTATGCAGCTAGTATCACTATATAATTTCCATGTTGCATCATTACTTATGGTTACATCTACTGTAATCTCTGTAGTTTCATTCCCTACACTAGCTGTTACATTTGTTCCATTCTTTGTTGCACCACTTGGTGTACTAACAGAAGTAATCTCACAATCAGTTGATAGAGGTGCTTCTTCTCTTGTTACTGTTATGCTGTATGTTTTAGTCGTCGTACCATCCTCTGCTGTAACTTTAATATAGGCTTTATTCGCTCCTACATTTAGATTCATTTTTTTATTTGTAGTCTCATTTATGCAGTTAGCATCACTATATAATTTCCATGTTGCATCATTACTTATGGTTACATCTACTGTAATCTCTGTTGTTTCATTCCCTACGCTAGCTGTTATATTTGTTCCATTTGTTGTGGTATCACTTGGTGTACTAACAGAAAGGATCTCACAATCAGTTGATAGAGGTTCTGCTACAGTCATGCTAACAGAATCTGATGCTTCGCTCTCATTCCCTGCGCCATCCACTGCCTTCACTGTTATTTCATATGTATCAAATGTTAGTGTGGATAGGTCTAAGGTATAAGGTACTGCTGTAACCATACTACTGTCTAATTGTGTTTCTCCATTGAAGACTTTAATTGTATCACCAATAGTAACATTACTTACAATCATACTTGGTGTTGTATCATATGTTGTTACTGTATCTGTTGCTTTACTATCTATGCTATCTATAGTAGGTTTTGCTGGAACTGTTGCATCAATTACAATAGCTTTTGTATCTGCTAAAGATTTTGTAATTGTTAACAATGCATCTCTACCATCTGTACTCTTAATAGTTCCTCCATTTAAGTTAAGAGCAGTAACTTCTAAATCGGATGAGTTTTCACCATCAGCAACTATATATTCAAAAATCAAGCTACTTGTGCCACTACCCTCTTTATAGTTCACTGTCGCACTACTATCTAAACTCAATGTTGGCGTACCTGTTACATTTACAGTTTCATTATATTCCACTGTAATATTTACAGTATCTCCAGTTTTATAGCTACCATCTGGTGTAGTAGAATTTAAGCTTATAATATGTGCCGTTGGAACAGTTGAATCTACCCAATCATCATCTGCCATATTCACAAGTATTCCGTTATGATTGTTACCAGTTGCATCAGGTAATTTCATACCTCTGGCTTCGTTAAAGTTATAATAAGTCACAAGACCTATTTCATCACCCTTTAACTCTGTATGCATAGTAGCCTGAATATTTTCTTTAGTTCTAGCTGTGTTCCAAATACGAAATTCATCAATTTGTCCATCAAAATACCATTCACGGGCAGAGTCCTGGGGATAAGTAATATTTTTACCTATTAATAAATCAAATTCATTACCAAAAGTTAGATTGGTCATGGAGTTATCATCAACAGATTCAGGTTTAGAATTCACCTCTATACCATCTACATAAGTCTTCATATTTGTACCATCATAAACTGTGGCAATATGCTTCCATTTATCTGTTCCAAAAGGAATATTTTGTCTCATATCGATCCATGTTTGACTACCATCACTTGATGATCCCATGAATCCAAAACTATTCCCACTATTTCCAGAGCAAAATGAAATATTACTAGATCCTGCTTGAACCACTGTATTCGCTTGACAGTAAGGACCCATATAATTTGGTTCCGTAAAGCTATCAATCTTCATCCAACACTCAATAGTAAAATTAGATAAACCATTAATCACATTTCCACAATCTACATAATCATCTGTTCCATCAAAATCAAGTGCTTTCCCTAGTTGAACAAAGAATGATTTTGTAGCAGAATTTGGACTTTGCCAATCATTCATTTTTGCTCTCATGCGAATAAAATATTCTGTATTCCTTGATAAATTAAGACCTGATATGGAATATCTTGTAGCTATTCCATCATTTACAGTCTCTGTTTTTAATATATTACTAAATGATGCATCACTTGCTATGTCTATAATATAACCTGTTGCTCCCTCTACCTTTTCCCATACAAAAGTTGCTGATGTATTATTTACATTAGTTACTGCTGTTATAAATGGACACATGGCTTCTGACTTGATCCAGTCGTTATCCTCTATATTAACGAGTGTCCCATTATATCCACTACCTATTATATCTTTCAAAGTTGTTCCATTGACTTCATTAAAGTTATAATACGCTACAAGGTCTGTTTCATTACCCTTTAACTCAGTATGCATACTTCCTCTGATTTCTTCTTGTGTTCTAACGTCGCCCCAAATACGAACTTCATCTATACTACCGTCAAAAAACTCCGTTGTACCCGATAAAGTTCCTATATATGCCTTTCCAGTACCACTATCACATGTTGCTACTGTACTTCCACTATCTGTTCCAACAATTTTTCCATTTACATATACAATAATATTTCCATCAGAGCTATTCCATGAATATGCAATGTGATTCCATTTGCCTACTTCTAATACATTATTGATTTGAACTGCTTTAGCATTAGTTGTTCCACTATTGATATATGTATAAATATTTCTTCCTCCACTTATTGCTAAAGTAATAGAGTTAGAACCTCCATTATTGTCTTGTCTATGGAAAACCTCTTGCCACGTTTTAGTGGAATCAGGCTTTACCCAAGCTTCTGCCGTTAAAGCTGTCAATCCTGCAAAGTTAGGATTCGTTCCTAAATCTATATATTTCCCAGGTTGATTATCACCTTTCCCATCAAACTTAAGTGCCTTCCCTGGTTTAATAAAGAATGATTTAGTAGGTGAATTTGGACTTTGCCAATCATTCACTTTTGCTCTCATACGAATAAAACATTCTGTATTACCACCTAACGTAAGACCTGATATCGAATGGCTCGTAGTTGTACCATCATTTACATTTTCTGTTTTTGATATGTTATTAAAAGATGCATCACTAGCGATCTCTATAATATACCCTGTTGCACCCTCTACTTTGTCCCATGCAAAGGTTGCTGATGTATTAGTTACATTAGTTATTGCTGTTATACAAGGACCCATAGCTTCTGAAGTTCTCCATGTTGCTCCTGATACTGTTCCTTTATTGCTATTACCTGTTATATCCGGTACAGTTGTACCACTTTTTTCATTAAAATTATAATAGGCTACTAAACCTGTTTCAGTTCCTTCTAACCCTTTGTACATATTATCTTTAATTTGTTCAGGTGTTCTCTCTGTATTCCATATTTTTAATTCATCCAATCTCACGTTGGAATAACTGCTGTCATTGAATACTTTTCCTATTATTAAATCAGCGTCATTTACCATCAATGGATCAGGTGCTACCTGTGAATGATAATAATTAACTACTTCTTTACCATTCAAATATATTTTACCCTTATTCCCTTTTGTTACAGATACTGAAATATGATTCCACTCTTTAGCACTAAAATCAGCACTCTTCGTTCCTACATATTGGTCACCAGTACCATAATCCCAATAGATATAATTAAGCTCTGGATTGATGACTATTCTATAATTTTCATCACCATCTGATACAGATTTACATAAAATTGTATGATATCCATTAACTAAAGGTTCTACCCAAAATTCAACGGTCATAGCACTATCTAAATCTAAAGTAGCAGAATCTGATGCACTTATATAATCATCTACTCCATCAAACTCAATTGCCATTCCTGGTTCTATCATAAACTCCTCTACTGCTGAGTATGGGGTGATCCAACCTTCATCCTCTCCATACATACGATAATAATATTTTGTATTCTGAGGGAAATTTTGTCCTGTTATTTTGTTACTATAAATAGTAGTATCTGCATTGGAATCTGCACCAGCTTGAATATTGATTGGACTTGTAAAATTAGGATCATCATCAATCTGTATAGTATAGGTCATTGTACTCTTACCTTCTACCCAATTTGCAGTTAATCCTGTAGTATTTATATCTGTTAAGGAAATGACCCTAGGGCACATGGCTCCTGAATTTACCCATGTTCCATTTACTATTGTTCCATCATTATGATTCGTTGTTTTATCTTCTAGTATATTTCCCTTTGATTCATCAAAATCATAATATGCAACAAGCCCTCCTTCATCACCTGCTAACTCTTTATACATATTGTCTCTAATCTGCTGCCCTGTTCTTGCAATATTCCATATACGTACTTCATCAATATCCATAGGAAATTGTCTACTCCAACCTACTCTATCCCCAATATATATCTTATTTCCAAAAGTATCTGAAACATCTATTCCATTTAATTGATTAACCATTTTTCCATCAACATATAAGGTTTTTGTTTTAGCCGTTTTGTCATAAGTAGCCGCTATGTGGTGCCATTCTCCAATAGACAGTATTCCTGTACTAATAGGATCTGAATTATTCGTTAGAAAAACTAGTCTATTTGAAGAACCTTCCATTGATGGCGCTGATGTACTCATTCCTTCCCATAAATGTACCCCTTCTTTCAAACTAGTTGGTTTTATCCACATTTCTACAGTATATGTTTTACTAGTACTATATCCTGTTGTTGGTGCGTGAAAATAATCATCTACTCCATCAAGTTCTAAAGCATTATGCTCAAATCCTCTAAGTTTAGGACCTTCATCTGTTAATTTCCATGTATTGTTAAAATCCCATGTTGGTAAATTGGTTGAATAAAAATTACTGTCCACCAATTCAGCTGAAGTCATATTCTTTCCATCGTAGCTATTGGCATCATTTGATATAATAGTTCCATTGGTATGGTCTGTCATATTTGCATTAGCATAATTGTTTGATAGGGTTAAGTTATGACTTGCCCCATTACCACTAATTCTATTAACCTGTGCTGATACCGTCACATTTGAAAGCTTATTCATAAAAGCAATATTATTCTCAATATTTATTGTTGGATAATTATTAGGAGCAATCCCAATGATTCCTCCACCACCATTAGGAACAGTAATATCTCCTAATGCTATAGAATCAGAAATAGTTAGATTACTGGTATGAAAACCAACAATCCCACCAGCTTCATTATCATTGGCAGAAATCCCCACATTCACATAGCAATCTGTAATGGTACTTGTTCCATCAACTGCCCAACCAATTAGACCACCATTATTTCTTGCTCCATTACTAGTAATAGTTCCTGTAGCAATTACTTTTTGGATAGTTGTTCCATGTATCTCTGAAGCTAAAACTCCACCATTCCCACTTGCTTTTGTAAGATTTGCATTAACAATCCCAAATTTTTTAACAGTAGTTCCATGGTCTAAACTTTTAAATAATCCAACTCCACCTGCACGATTAGAATAAAGATTATAAATGACATGATAATTTCCATCTAAATGCCCTTTAAAAAGAGCATTGCTCCAGCCTTTACCTGTTGTAAGCTCTTTTTTAATGCCTTCTGTACTACCATCCCCATTAATATCTCCATAGGATGTATCACTTGGATTTTCATAGGATGCATTATCATTAAAATCTAAGTCTCGCATTAATATATAATACCATCCAGAATTGTCATCCCTCATTTCATAAAGCTTTTCAATCGAGCTAATTCTATATGGATTCCCTTCTGTACCAGCCCCTGCCATAGCACTAGCCCCTTCTGCACTAAAGATATTTGGGTGGATAAAAGGTATATATCCCCATATCATTGTGATAACAATGAATATAGAAATGATTTTTCTAATGTTTTTACTTTTCATGTTCGTCATTCCCCCACTTTTCCCATTTTCTTTAAATTTCTAAAATATTTGCACTTCCATTCTTACTTCTTTAACCTACTTCAAGATAATCACCGCCTTAAAAAAAGTTCACACTTTTATATATTTTGTATGCAAGCAATCAACGCTTACATGGTTTCTTATCTTAGACTCCATAGCCCTGTGGCTCCTTCATCGTCTATTGGAAAAATATTTTTTAGGGGAATGTTTGTAAATTTATATTTTATTAATTATTTTGATCCAATAATTTGACACTATCAGATTTTAAAATTGTTTTTTATCATTCTTTAGAAATATTTATTCTTGTATTCTTATTTGCCAATTTACCAATTGTTTTTTCATACCTTTGCTTTTGAATGGGGTATACCAAATAATCTAAAATCTCTCTTTCAAAGGCCTCATAGGCATAATTTTTCCCATCAGACAATATAACAATATCTGACCTTGGAAATTGCTCACGAATTAATTGAGTCATGTTTATATCCATCTCCCCCTTACTACTTAACTCTACATAAAATAAATCCGGTACTAACTCATCCATTTCTTTTAAAAAATTTTCATAGGAATTGTAAATCCCCGAAAATTTTTCAGAATATTTTACAATCCAAAAAACTATATCAAAGCTATATTTTTCAAATAAACGTTCTTTTGAAATAAAAACTGTATTCAATTTTATTTCCTTCTTTCATTTTTTCTTATAATACCAAATACTACCTCAACAAAATCTCAACAATTTTCAACATTTTTTGATTTGTACAAAAAAACAGTTAAATCTTTTTTGATCTAACTGTTTTCCTTAGGAATATTTATTTTTTATTTTATCTTTATCCGATTAATTGTTTCTTCATATCTTTTCTTGATTTTTTCGTATCTCTTTTTATTATTCATATTTTTATGAATACATAATAATTCTTCATAATATTTTTCTTCATATTCATTGATTTCTAATAATTTTTCTAATAATTCAATTTGTTTTTCATAATTATTGTGAGCTTTATAATATTTTATTCCTTGATTGGCTAAAGAAATAAACCGTCTTTCATATTCTAGTTTTTTAACCAATGCCCATTCATATGCATTTATTTCTAAATATCCTCCTATATAAAGATTATAGATCTTTTCAAAAATAATGATTTCATGACTTTTCCATATATCTTCTGATGAATTGTTTTCTAACTGCTTCATCAAATTGGATAGTTGAATAAAATCCGAATCAAAATCTATTTCTTTTATACTATATTGGTTTCCTATAAAAGAAATCCCCCTAGGCACTAATATCTTTTTTAAATAATATATAGTCGTATATAAAATATTTTTTGCTTTTTCTAATTCTTTATCCTCCCATAATCCTTCGATGATCCTATCAGATGTAACTATATGATCATGATGATGTACTAAAAAAGCCATTAATTCTTCTGTTTTCTTCGTTCTCCATTTTATTATATTTCCCTGTTGGTCTTTTACTTGAAATTTGTTCATCATGTTGATTTTAAAGAGTTTATCATTTTGCTCTATAGAAGTATCCTTATTGTGCTTTAAGCTGTTTTCCTTTAATCTCTCAACTTTTTTAATTACTCGTTCTAGTCGTTCTTTTTTCACAGGCTTTAAAAGATAGTCCTGTGCTTCAAGTTCGTAAGCATCAAAGGCGTAATCCTTATAAGCTGTTACAAATACAATCTCCGTATTCGGACTTATATGAAGAATTTCCTGTGCAATCTCAAGTCCACTTTTAAAAGGTGTTTCGATATCTAAAAAAGCAATATCAGCTTGTTCTTTGTTTATATGCTTCATCAATTCATCATATACTGTAAATGCTCCTATAATTTTTACATTTTCAACTTTGTTTAATTGAATTTGCATCATTTTTAAAGCAAGCTTTTCATCATCAAATAATACTGCTTTTAACATAAGGTGTCCCCCTTCTATGGTGAATGATCATTTTTATATTTTATTTAAACCTAACTGTAAGATTACATTCGTTCCTTGTCCATAGTTGCTTTCTATTTTTATATTTGTTCCATAAATACTTTTAAGCCTTCTCCTTACATTTGCAATGCCCAGTCCAGTTCCTGTAGACTTTTTCCCTGCTAAAACTAATTCTAAATCCTCCTTTGTCATGCCTATCCCTGTATCTTTTATTTCAATGCTATAATAATTATTTTTTATAGATCCTTTTATGGTTATTTTCCCGCCATTAGGCTTTTTTCGAATACCATGTCTTACTGCATTTTCTACGATAGTTTGTAATGTAAAGGGTGGTATAGTCACAAATACTTCATCTTCTATATGAAATTCATATTCTAATTGATCCTCAAACCTTATCTTTTCTATAGCTAAATATACCTTGACTAATTCTAGCTCTTTACTAAGGGTTATTTCTTTTATCTTATGATCAAATTCAAAGGTATATCTTAAATAATCTGCTAAATCAATGATAATATCTGCAGCCTTTTCTCCGCTATCATAACAACACGCTGCAATAGCATTCATAGCATTATATAAAAAATGAGGATTAATTTGGGCTTGCAGCATACTTAATTCATTCTCTATTGCTGTTGTTTTTGCTTTTTTGAGCTGTGCTAAAGTACGAACCCTTGCCTTTAGTTCTTCCGTTTCAAAAGGTTTGTGCAAAAAATCATTGGCTCCATTTTCAAAACTTTTTACTAATCCACTCATTTGCATATTGGCTGTTAGGACCAAAATAGGTAATTGCAATAGATCAAATTTTTCTCTGATACGTTTACAAATTTCCTCGCCAGAAATTTCTGGCATCATTAAATCTATAATAGCTAATACAACCCTAGGATTATTATTAATTTCATCCATTCCTTCTTCTGCATTTACATATCCTTTTATACTATACCCCTCTGTTTTTAATATACTTGCAGCAGCAAATATATTTGAATAATAGTCATCAATAATAACAATTGTATCTTCTAATTCACCTTTTATATCAATAGTAGTATTTTTTTGTAAATCTTCTTTTATTTGTGGTAAATTATATTCCTCATGTTCTTGAACTTCATCCTCTACAATTACTTCTTTCATTGGTAAAATAATAGTAAAAATAGATCCTACGCCCTCTCTACTATCTACTACAAGTTCCCCTTCATGTGCTAATATAATTTCCTTGGAAATACTTAAACCCAGTCCAAACCCTCCATACTTTTCTCCTATTTTTTCATTTGCCTGCTCAAAGGAATTGAAAATATTTTTTAGCTTTTCTTCACTAATTCCAATCCCTGTATCTTCTATAGCTATATAAAATTTATTCTCTTTTTTATAAACTTTTATATGTATATGCCCATTTTCAGGAGTAAACTTAATAGCATTTCCTATCAAGTTATACAAAACCTGTATAAATCTATATTTATCTCCATAAATCTTTTTTATCTCTTCTTCTATTTCACTACTTAATTTTATATTTTTATTATTTGCAATAGGCTCAAATTCTTTTATGGTATTTTCTATAGCCTTTTTTATATCAAAATGACTTTTAACCAGCTTGATTTGACTATATTTCATACTTGAATAATCTAACAAATCATTTACAAGGTTTCTTAATCTTTTTCCACTAGATATAACCATATCTAAAGATTCCCTTTCCTTTAGATCAAATGTTCTTGATTCCTCTAGCAAAGATTTTGTTAATGCAATCATACTATTAAGGGGTGTTCTAAGCTCATGAGACGTATTCGCTAAAAATTGATCCTTTATTTTATCCATTTCTATAAGTCTTTTAGATAGATTTTCTACTTCTTGAAAAGAGCTTTCATATCTTCTTGATAAAATGATTGCAAAGCATAAGATAAAGGTAGCAAGTCCAAAGGGTGTAATCAGTTCATAAGGAGTAACAAAGACAGCATAAAGGTATAATATATCATATACTACAGCTGCAATTAAGGATATTGTTCCAAACAAAATAGTTATGCTTCCCCTTTTTTTATTATAAGTTGCTTTTGATAATACATAAATCCCATAAAGAAATTCTAAAATCACAAGTACATCTTTAATAACAGCCACTTTTCCAATAAAATAGTTTTCAAAAAATAATATAATTCCTATAAATATAACTACTTTTATAGTGGTTAAATCTTTTATTTTTCTATTGCTTTCTACTGGAAATAAATCACTTAATAAGAATATATATAAACTTCCTCCTGTAATGGAAATCATATAATACATCATATAATATACTCTAAAGGGCAATTGAGGGAATAACATACGAATAATCATTTCTCCCGTTGAAACAGTATACAAAATGCCCAAAAAAGCTGTTGCAACAAAGCAGGATAATACATATCCTGTATGCTTATTTTTTATTCGAGTCATACCAAAGTATAAAAAAAGTATCGTTAAAACGCCTAATATGAATACATCTTTCGCCAAATTAAATGTTTTAAGCTTTAATATAGTATCTGCTTTTCCAAATATAATAGGTTTATAATAGCCTCCACCATTATACGTGAAGCTAGCAACCTGTATAGTAATAGTAAGTTCTTTATCAAAATCGTATGTAACAGCTTCTGTTTTATATTCAGCTTTTGTCGTTTCTTTATTTTTGCCAACTTCTCCAACCTTAAGTACAAGTTCATCATTCATATATACCTTATAGGCTTCTGCTGGTGATGGTGTAAAATAAAACATGACTTTTTCTGGTTTTCCTTTATTAATAAGCTTTACTTGATAAGTCCCATAACCTTTTTCCTCCATGATCGTATCTCCAAACTTTTTTCCTTCCCACAAATTTGGAAAATCTATGTACTGCTCATTGTTTTCATGATTTTTCACTTCCTCTGGTTCTAAGAAAACATTCGGAAAAAAAGACCATTCTCCATTTAAAAAAAGTATATGATCCTCCTTCAGATCATTTTTTTCTAGATACATAACACCTTTTAATACTTTCTTTCCATTATTCTCTTTAAAATCATTGTTCAAAAATATTAATCCATTCACCATAAAAAAAATCATACAAATCACAACAACAAAAATAATCCCTATAATTGAATTTTTCTGTAATTTTTTTATACTTTTCATTTAAAAACCCTCTATAATTCATATATTTTCATAGCTATGCTGTTTTTTTTTACTTGTTCATTTTTTATCATTTATTGTTTTACTTCTCTTTAACAATTTTTATTGTATACGCTTTCATAAAATCTGTCTATCTTACATATTTTAAGCTTCTTCTACAAAAAAAGACTTGCTAAAAAACAAGTCCTACAATAAAAGCTTATATATTTGTCTTGGTCTACCTGAGCTTGCAATACTTTTCGTAGCAACAATTTCTGCATACCCAGCATCTGTGATTTGTTTGAGGATTCTTCTTCCACTTCTTACGCTGATCCCTAAATAATTGGCTAGCTCCTCTGCACTCATTTCGTTTTTACCTGTTCTCTTTATAATAGATTTCATCTTTGAAATATAGGTAGCACTGATTTTTATTTTTTCTGCCATTTCCTTTATTTCTTTTTCTACAACTGTAATATCATAAGAAAGGGATGCATCATTATTTTCTCTTATAGGTCCTGTGATTTTTCCCTTTTCATCTACCACAAAACAACAGTTTTCATCTTCATCTATCCCATGCCCTAAAGCAATTCGTGCATTAGCTTCTGCTTCATGTACTGAGTTACCAAAGCCTATTCCTGAGGCTAGCTTTATTTTTGATACATCCTCTATTTGTAAATGCTGATAAAGCTCAAAACTCTTCCATTGTGCAGATATAGCACCACGAGTAGTAAAAATCATATATTCATCTCTACCAAAGGGAAAAAGTGAACCAAAATTCTCTTGGGTATAAGAGATGAGTCCTTCCTCTATTTTATTTTTTAATTTTAAGAATTCATATTGAGAAGCCATATTAGATGTTTTGTTCTTTATTTTTACAATTTGAACAGCGATTTGACTTCCCTTTATTTTTTCCACATCGCCCTTGTAAATAGCCTTATTTACATATTCTCTTATCAAAGAAGCAGTTGGATATAGCTTAAATACAGGTACGTTTAACTCTTTTAGCTTTTCATATACCATACTCACACAAGTAACGGCAATATTTATCTTTTTTTCCTTCCATAACTTATAATGAAAATCCAGTAATGTCTCATGATCTATATCCTCTGAAAATGGTTTTACAAACACCCTCTCCATGGGAATATTTAATTCCTTAATAACCTCATCTATGGCTAATTCATCAATGGTATCAAAGCTAATTTTTGTATAATCGATGCTACATTCCTTCATCTGCCAAAAAACCTTATATACGCTACTTCCCCTTCTTGGTATATATACAGCAGGCTTATGAATAACGCCATTTTCTTTTGCTCTAAAGTAGGGTACCTGTCCAGAAAATAAAAGTACATCTACCTCTCCTTGGTGTTTTCTTAATATTTCAATAGTTTCATTTTTATCTTTATAAGGATAGGGAATACTTTCAATTTCTTCTGAAAATTTTTCAGTGACACTTTCAATCTTATTCACCGTATCCACTGGTCCAATAATCCCTAATTTTAGTTTCATTTATTCCACTTCTTTCTATAACTTTATAAATTGAACCAAGGGAATGATTCCCTTGGTTTTTTATATTACTTCATGGCATTTTTCATCAATCTATCATTTAGTATCTCTGCAGCATTATAGCCCATTCTTTTTTGTCTATGATTTCTAGCAGCTGCTTCAATGATCATAGCTAAGTTTCTTCCTGGTTTGATTGGGATGGTTATTTTATAAACATCTACTCCAAGAATTTCCATAAATTCTTCATCCATTCCTAATCGATCATAAGCTTTTCCTTGCTTCCAATTTTCCATTTCTATGACTAGTTCAATCTGCTTCTTATCTCTTACTGCCCCTACACCATATAGATGTTGAATATCTAGTATACCAATACCTCTAAGCTCCATAAAATGCTTTGTTAATTCTGGTGCACTTCCTTCTAGGCTATTTTTATCTTTTCTCTTGATTTGTACTGCATCATCTGCTACTAATCGATGTCCTCTCTTGATTAGTTCTAGTGCCGTTTCACTTTTTCCAATACCACTTTCCCCTACTAGAAATATTCCTATTCCATATACATCTACTAATACCCCATGTCTTGTAATAACGGGTGCTAGCTTGTCCTCTAAATAATTAGTCAGCTGACTAATAAATTTTGTTGTATTTGTTTTTGTTCTAAGAAGAGGTCTATTAAATTTCTTAGCAGCTTCAAAACATTCCTTATGGGTTTCCAAATCTCTTGCCATGACTAAACAAGGTATTGGATGAGAAAATAATTTTTCTGATCTTTTCTTCCTCACCTCAGAACAAATACTATCATAGTAGGTCCACTCTACTTTTCCTACTACTTGTATTCTTTCATAAGCAAAATATTCATAAAAGCCCGCAAGCTGAAGTCCTGGTCTATTAATGTCTGCTACAGTTATGTTGATTTCTGCATTTTCGGGTCTATAGATTACCTCAAGTTCTAAATCTCTAATCAATTCATCAATCGTTACAAAAGCCATAGTAGCCACTCCTTATTTTCATTTTATTAAAACTGTTTGAAGGTTTATACTATTATACCTAAATAAATTGTTCTATGTCTACTAGGGGATCTTTATATTTTAAACATATTGATAGCTTTTTTCAATTCTTCTGCTAGAGACGCTAGTTCTTGAGTCGAATTAGAAACTTCTTCAATAGATGCAATCTGCTCCTCTATAGATGCTGCTGCTTCTTGTGTTCCTGCAGCATTTTCCTCTGCAATAGCAGATAAATTTTGCATAATATCTACAATCTTTTTCTTCTGGTTTTCCATATTCGCACTCGAAACATTCATATTCTCTACGGCTTTTTCTATTATATCTGTTGCTTTTATAATCATTTTATATTGATCAAATGTTTTTTCAACACTTTCCACTTGAGATGCTACCGTCTCTTTAACATCGTCTATTATTTCTACAGATGTTCTAGCATCATTGATGAGTTCTTGAACACTTAGATCTATTTTTTTTGTAGAATTGGTAGATTGTTCCGCAAGCTTTCGAATCTCTTCCGCTACAACGGCAAAGCCTTTTCCTGATTCTCCAGCACGAGCCGCTTCAATAGCTGCATTCAGGGCTAACAGATTGGTCTGCTCTGCTATATCCGCAATAATTTTACTGACATTTCCAATATTACCTGCACTATCATTTGTTTTTTGAATATGTTTATAAATCTTTTTTGATGACTCTTCATTAATCTTCGTTTTCTGCTTTAACTCCTCTACAATGGTCATTCCTTTGTCAATAAGATCATTTACTTCATTAGAAGCCTTATTCAAATCATTCATATGTATTTTATTCGCTTCAATCAACTCTCCTAAATACATCGCATCCTCAGAACCTTTTTCTGTATCCTGTGCTTGATGTGTAGCTCCTTTAGCAATTTCATCTACTGCACATCCTACCATTTCTGAAGCATTGGCTACTTGCTGTGATGTATTTGAAAGATACTGAGATGACTGCATTAACTGTTCTGAAGAATGCATAATATCCCCTAATAATGATTGAACATTTCTAGTCATGGTCTTGAAAGAATTTGCCATTGTACCTAGTTCATCATTTCTCTTTAAAAATTCCCCATCTATATCTTTTGTAAAATCTCCTTTTGCTAATACTTCTGCATGGTTTGTAACAGCTGTAACAGCTTTTATATTACGCTTGATTGCTAAATAAATTAAAATACATAATAAACAACCACCTATAAAATACATAAAAGTAAGTCTCATTAATATTTCTTGCAAATGTCTAAGGATCTCTTCTTGATTTACTAAAACACCAACAGACCAGCCATTTAACTCAATAGGTGCATATCCTATATAATAAGCTTCACCCTTTACATCACATTTTTCAACCCTATATTCTCCATTGGTCATTTTTACACCAATTTCTTGTAATTCTTTATCATCTGTTATTTTATTTTTAAGGATCTTTTCCTTATCCTCTGAATAGATATAGGTTCCATCTTCTGCTATGATAATGTTTCTTCCCTTTTCCCCAATAATATGTTCTTTCATCACTTTAGGAATATCACTTAAAAACATATCTAATGCTACATACCCTACTACCTGATCATTTTCTTTAATAGCTTTTGCACTTGTTATCACAAGCTCCTTCGTATCATCATCTACATAGGGTTTTGTAAAAATAACATTTTGAGAAGCTTTCGCCATATGTTGCCAATCTTTTTCGCTCGTATTATATTCCCCACTAGGAGAATCCCCATCTTCATCAAGATAGAAACTAGCTGCATCATTAGCAATCCATGCAGAGCCTATATAATGATTACTCTTTTTTATATCTGCTAGTGTCTCTACTACACGATTCCAATTTTCATGAGTCTTTATATCTGAACGCGTCTTAATATCTCTTAAATAATCTATTACCTCTTTATTTTTAGACATTTGTTCTGTAATCACTGAAGTACTTTCAAATATATCTGAAATACTTTTTTCAACAACCATTGTATTTAATTGTATTTTTTCTTCAATAGCTACAACCATATTTTTTTTGACGCTTTGATAATTCAATATACCACTTACTATGAAAACACCTAATACGGCAATAAATGTTAATAATGTGATTTTATTTGCTATTTTTCCTCTCTTTTTTGATTTTTTTTCCATCTCTTTTCCCCCTCAAAAATTTCTTAGAAAATTTTATGCTTACTTCAACAAATTGAAGTAAGCATCTATACTTTGCCCATGCCTTCTTCATTATATCATTTATTTCCTATTCTTACGCAGTTTTTTCGCGCTAAATATCATTGTTTTATAAGACTCTATTCTTATTTTCTTCTTCCTTTTTAGTAAAATAATCTTTTATCCCTTTGGCAGCTTTTTTGTTCATTCCTTCTATTTGACTTAATTCCTCTATAGAAGCCTTCTTGATTTTATCTATAGCACCAAAGTGCTTTAAAAGGGCAATTCTTCTTTTTTGTCCAATACCAGGAATTTCTTCTAATACGGACTGCACCATAGTTTTACCTCTTAAGCTTTTGTGATAAGTAATAGCAAATCTATGGGTCTCTTCTTGAATTTTTCCAATCAATTGAAAGACTATTTTGTCCTTTTGAATATGGATCTCTTTATTCTTGTATAGTAAATCCTTCGTTCTATGATAATCATCCTTTACCATCCCTGCTGTAGGAATATTGACCTCTAATGCTGATAAGACTTCTAAAACTGCATTTACGTGACCTCTCCCGCCATCAATGAGGATTAAATCTGGAAATTTAGAAAATTTTCCTGTATGATCTAGTATTCCTTTTTCCTCCATAGCCGTTCTTTCTTCTATTCCTCTTTTAAATCTTCTATAAATAACCTCCTGCATACTCCCATAATCATTAGGTCCTTCTATTGTTTTAATCTTAAATCTTCGGTAATCACTATATTTAGGCTTTCCATTTTCAAAAACAACCATAGAAGCAACAGAATCTACCCCTTGGGTATTAGAAATATCAAAGCTCTCTATCCGAAAAGGCTTCTTTTCAAGCTCCAAATAAACCCCTAATGCTTTGATTGCTCCTTCTCGCTTTTCTCGATCTCTTATGAGCTTTTCCCTGAATTGCTCTAAGGTCTCTAGCGCATTTTTATGAACAAGATCTAGTAAACCCTTTTTATCCCCTCTTTTAGGAATCTTTACCGTTACTTTCGATCCCTTCTTAGCAGAAAGCCATTTTTCAATCAATTCTAAATCCTCAGCTTCATCCTGTAATAGGATTTCCTTCGGTACAAGGGCTGTTCCTGCATAAAATTGTTTGATAAAAGCACTCATAATCTCCCCTCGTGAGTCTTCTTCTGATGCTCTTACCATATAATGCTCTCTTCCGATAAGTTTTCCCCCTCTATTAAAGAAAACCATTACGCAAACATCCTCAGTTCCTCTTGCCATAGCAATCAAATCCTGATCAATATCTGATGAGGAAATAATTTTTTGTTTTTCCATAATACTATGAATGGCATTGATTTGATCTCTATATTCTGCTGCCTTTTCAAAATTCATAGTAGTAGATGCTTCCTTCATTTTTATCTCAATCTTTTTTACTAAATCCTCATATTTTCCACTTAAAAATAATAAAATCTCATCAATGACTTTCATGTAAGTTTCATGAGCTACCTTCCCACTACAAGGTCCTAAGCATCTACCAATATGATAATTCAGGCAAGGTCTATCCTTATTCTTATCAAGATTTTTATTGCAAGTCTTTAAAGGATAAAACTTCTTTAGCATTTCAATAGTATGATTCACTGCACCTATATTGATGAAGGGTCCAAAATATTTTGACCGATCCTTTATGACCTTCCTTGTTTTGAATATGCGTGGATACTTTTCTCCTAATGTTACTTTTATATAAGGATACTGCTTGTCATCTCGAAGGAGTACATTATATTTGGGTTGATATTTTTTTATAAGATTGGCTTCTAGTATTAATGCCTCTACCTCTGAATCTGTTAATATATATTCAAATTCATCAATATTGGCAACCATAGCTTGTACTTTTGGAGGTTTATTCTTTTGTGATTGGAAATATTGACGAACTCTATTTTTTAAGCTAATGGCCTTTCCAACATAAATAATTTCTCCAGATTTACTTTTCATCAGATAAACCCCAGGAGTTTCTGGTAACTTCTTTAGTTGTTCTTTTAAATCAAACATATTTTTCCCTCTCATTTCTTTAAAATAAACTTTAGCCTTTTCAATCAAAACTCATCATAAATTGAATATATAACAAAAGATCTATCAGTAAATTTCCACTCAAATGTTTTTACAAATATTTATTCCTTATATTATATTTTATCAAAATAAGCTCACAAAAATTTGATTATTTTCAATAAAATATCCTTTCTTTATCCTAAAACATATCATTCTTTAAAGGACAACCATCAATATTCTCCAGCAATTTCTCTAGAGGTTCCTTTTCTATCAAACATTTTTCTTTTCTCATTTCTACATAAACTTTGTGGTTCTTTATGCTAATATATAAGTAGCTTATTTTAACATAAACCAAGGAGGAATTTTCATGCAACATTTATTGAAAAAAAGTTTTATTGTTCTTATTCTATTCATTCTTACAGCTTCTATATCCTTTGGAGAAGAAAGCATCCAAAAACCAAATAATTATTTAAGAAATCAAAATCTAACCACAACTGAAAAAAACGACCCAATAAAAAAGATCCCTTCTGAGGAAGAGCTTTTATTTCCTATAAGAAATTTATTTAAAAATACTTCTTTTTCTATGTATTATGATGAAAGCAGCAATCCTATTCAAGAAGAAAATATTACTACTACTTTGCAATTAGCTTCAGTCGGAGACATCATGTGCCACAATACCCAATATATTTCTGCTCGTAAAACTAGTACTACTGGGACTTATGATTTTTCATCCTGTTTTAATCCTATAAAACCCCATATCTCTTCAGCAGATGTAGCTATTGGGAATTTAGAAACTACCTTTTCTGGGAAAGAGAAAAAATATAGTAGCTATCCAGCCTTCAACACGCCAGAGCAATTAGGTACTACCCTTAAAGATATAGGCTTTGATATTTTAGCAACAGCAAACAATCATTCTCTTGATAAAAGGAATTATGGTATTATTCATACTTTAAATACGTTGGACAACCTTTCCATAAAGCATACAGGAACCTTTAGAAATAAAGAAGAAAGGGATACCCTTTTAATTGAAACCATAAAGGATATTAAAATGGCTTTTATGAGCTATACATACGGAACAAACGGCATCCCTATTCCAAAGGAAAATCCATCTGCCATCAATATGATCAACAAAGAAAAAATGCTAGAAGATATAAAAAAGGCAAAGGACAATCAAGTTGATGTAATCATTTTTAGTCTTCATTTTGGACAAGAATATCAAAGAAAGCAAAATAATCATCAAGAGGAATTAGTCAACTTTTTATTTGAAAATGGCGTAGACATTGTTTTAGGAGGACACCCCCATGTGATCCAACCAGCAGAGATGAAAGAAGTTACAACCATAGACGGAGAAAAAAAGAAATGCTTTGTAATTTATTCTCAAGGAAATCTTGTAGCAGATCAGAAAAGAAAATATACCTATAGTGGTCTCATTACCTTACTTGACATTACAAAGAATTTTGAGACAAATAAAACAGCAATTACAAATGTCTCTTTTGTGCCTACTTGGGTAGATAAATCTCGCACCAAAAAAGGACTTAACTTTAGAATTTTACCTGTAGAAAAAGCTATTAAGGATTACGAAGAGAAAAAAGACCCTTTATTAAGCTCTAAGGATTATAAAAGATTAAAGGAAGTTTTAGTAGAAACAAAGGCTCAAATATTTTAATACCCTAAAGATAGTATTACATTCCAATAAAGTTATAGTAAGCTATGCAATACAACAAGACTACAAATTGATTGAGTAGATTAGAATTGTATACACTTTAAAAATGAATATTTAGCTACTGTTTTGCATTTTTTAAAATAGTATTTTCCATAATTCTATGCAGAAGTGTAAGACTATATTATGTAACTAAAATAACAAAAGATTAGTATTCCCTATTCTTATTAAAATATGTATACTTTTTCAACCCCTTGTCTACACTTATACTATAAAAATTGTCAAGGAGGAAGAATCATGAATCGTTTATTAAAAAAAGGTTTAGTTGTTTTTATTCTATGCATACTTACAACGTCCATCTCTTTAGCTGCACAAAACTTTGAAGTCATTAAAGCTTATTTAAAAGATACAAATATCTCTGTGAATAATGAAAGTGAAACCCTAAAAACCATCTATTACAAAGGCATTCTATATATTCCCGCACCTCTTTTATCAGAAAAGCTAAATTGTTCTGTTCTTTGTGATGGAGAAAACAACACCCTTTTATTAAAAAATAATAGGGTATTTAAAGACTTTCCCCAGTCTAATCCATACAAAGGGGAAAACTTTGTCTATGGAGAAATTGTTAAAATGGATAAAAAAAGTAAAATTCTAACCATAGAGCAGCATTTTGATGATAATAGTATCTCTATAGAACCGAATATCCATGTTTCTGAAAATCTAGTCATTATTATGCAACGTAATAATAAAAAAATGAATTTAGATTTTAATGATTTAAAGGTTGGTGACCTGATTGGAGCTGTATTAAATAAAGAAAATATTGCCCGGGGAATCATTTTATCAGAGTAAAAAAAGCAAAGTCGGATAAAGTATTTTTTTCTGACTTTGCTTTTTATTAATCTTTACTTATTTCAATTTGAAAGGATACCCAATTTTCTTCATTGATAGCAACTATTTTTCCTTTGTTCATTTTCAGAAGTCTTTTCACGATATATAGCCCCATCCCCGTTCTTCCATTTTTCCCTTTTTTAAATAATTCAAATAGTTCATCTATATGTTCAATTTTTTCCCCATCATTATAAAAATTCAAATAAATCTTTTCAGTGTCTTGTTTTAAAGCTATTTTCATTTGATCTTTTGCATATCTTACTTGATTACTTAAGATGTTTTGAATGATCATTTTTAATTGTTCATCATCTCCATACATCCAAACATTATCCATATCCAGTTCTACCTTTAAAGCTTTTAATTGTAGAGAAAAGCTTCTTATTGATTCTTCTATCATCTCTTTTAAATTGATTTTTTTTCTACTCTTTATTTCCGTATCTAAATAATCTAATCTTTGAATATACAATAGATTATAAACCAAATTTTCAAGGCGATTACATTCTTCATCTATGACTTCTAGAGAAGATTCTAAGGTTCCCTTAGGATAAAGGCCGTTTTTTAGAGCTTCCAGATAACTTTTCACAGACATGATAGGGGTTTTCAATTCATGAGATATAGCATGTAATTTAAATTGTTGATCTTCATCATACTTCAATAATTCTTTTCTCATTTCTTCAATAGCATTGGCTAAAAATCCTATTTCATCATCTCTACTAATTTCTATAGGCATATCTAATTTTCTATTAGAAATATTTTTAACAGAATTTTTTAATTCTACTAAAGGTTTTGTTAGAAATCGAGATAAATATATAGAAATAAAAAACATGGTCATTATTACCAAAATAAAGACCATTGCTACTTCAAAGTGCAATTTTTCTATAAAGGTCTCATCCTCTGTTTTCCATTTTAAAAAGCCTCTATAAAACTGCACAGGATAAACTTTATTCACATTTAAAACAAACTGACTCTTCGTATCTTTTTTAATATTTTTCATATCCTTTATAACATCAATTTTAGAATTTATATCCTTTTCATTTTGTGAATCTTCTATATTCTTTTTTATATTGCTCATCTTATTTGTATTATTAACTTTTTTTATAAGATCTACATTATTTAAATTACTAAGGATCTTTATATTATTTAGATTATTTTCATACTTTGCTATAACGTAAAAAAGAGTTCGATCCTTTACCTTCATTTCATACCTTTTTACTGGTTCTGTTTGATTTTTTATTGTTTCTTCTATATTTTCTAAAATACTTGCTGTAAAATGACTTTTGATTTTATTCTTTGTTTTTCTAATAAGATTTCCATCCCTTGTTTCAAACCAATAGATTTCTTCGATCTTTCTGATATCTTTTTTTCCAATTTTCATAAATGCATCTAAAGTCATGCTTTCATCTAATTCACTCTTGGTCATTCCACTAATCCAATTATTTGCATTTGCTTCTAGTGTTTTATAGACATCTTCATAATAATATTTTTTGAAGGCTTGTATTAAAAAAAATGACATGATAAATGAAAAAATTAAAATGATTACCATAAAAGAAGCCACTAGTGGAAATTTTACTGATTTAATCTTCATTGCCACACAACCTATAGCCATATCCATATAACGTTTCTATGGATAAATGCACCATTTTCTTTCTGATTCTTCTTACCAAATCATCTACCACCCGATCACTTCCAAAATAGTCCTCTCCCCATATTTCCTTTAAAAGGGTCTCTCGATCTAAAGCTTGGTTTTTATTTTGTATGATCTTAACTAAAAAATCGAATTCTTTTGAAGTGAGTTCAATTCTTTCATCTCCTTCAAAAACGATTCTCTTATCCATATCAATAGTGTATCCACTTATAGATTTTATATTTTCTTTTATTTTACTCTTCTTCGGTATTCTTTTTAAAAGGTTTCTCGTTCTTATAACTAATTCCATAGGTAAAAAGGGCTTTGCAATATAATCATCACTTCCCATTTGTAGTCCTACCACTCGATCTAAATCTGCATCTCTAGCAGATATAAAAATCACAGGGGTTTCTTCATTATGCCCTTTGATTCTTTTGATGAGTTCATATCCATCCATATCTGGTAGCATAATATCTAAAATCCACAAATCTGGTTCTTCTAGTATACATTTTTCTGCATCTAATCCACATAAAAAGCTTTTTACTTCATAGCCTTCATTTTCTAAATAGAATACAAAAATATCATTTAAATTTTTTTCATCTTCTACAAGAAAAATTTTCTCCACCCTTTTGATCCCCTCTCTTATTGATTTCATCCTATAAGATAAGGATGAATATTTTCAACCCTCTATTCATCCTCATCATTATTCTATCATATATAGATTATTCTTAGAAATTTCAATCCTTTTCATGTTCAAATAAATTGCTTTATTTTTTAATGATTTACTACTAATTGTTTTAATGCCTTACCATTTTTAAGATTTTCTATGATCTTTATAATATTTTCTTTCTTTTCATTATATTTTTCTTTTTCTATTTTCCCTTCTTTATAAGAAGTTTCTAGTTCTTGTAACCAGCCTTCATATTTCTTTTTCATTTCCTCTGGTGTCATTTTCTTTACAGAATATGCTTTTTTAAATATTTCTGGTTTTTTCCCATTTTTTAGATCTTCTATGATCTTTGTCATTTTTTCTTTTTGTACAGTATATTTTTCTTTTTCTATTTTTCCTTCTTTATAAGAAGTTTCTAGTTTTTGTAGCCATCCCTCATATTTCTTCATCATTTCTTCTGGTGTCATCTTCTTTAAGCCATTTACACTTTTGTAACGTAGGGTAGCTTTGCCACTTTTTATATCTTCTATAATCTTTTTGATATTTTCTTTCTTCGCCATATAGGTTTCTTCTTTTATCTTGCCATCCTTATAGGACTTTTCTATTTTCTCTAAAGTTTCTTCAAGGTTTTTAATTTGTTCTTCTACACTAAATACTTTCTGTTCTTTTTTTAGTTTTACAATATCCATCTTCTTAACTAGCTCTACATTCTGGTTTGCAAATGCTGGCGTAATCAAAGTGCATGTCAATATGGCCCCTAGTCCTAAAGCTTTTAAATTCATTTTCATATAAATCCTCTCCTTTTTTTATCTTTTAGGAAGCTTTCCTAATCTTTGTCTTTATTATAAAAAAAGAATGTGGTAAAAATATCATAAAAATATGTGAAATTGTAAAAAAGCTACGAAAACATAAAAAATAATAAAAGCACCATGTATGCTAAGATACATAGTGCTTTTGTTTTTATCCGTAAATCCATAAGTACCTAATATAAAGCAATGTAGATAACATACAATAGACTGCTATCACTCTATAAATCAAGATTTCAAATTTGTATAATTCTCTATTCTTCCCTACACTGAACATAGTTTGAAGCATATTAAATATAGATTTTGGAATCATTAGAATAATGCTCCACACCATTACTAAAATACTATGGGCTATGATTGCATATACTTTATCCTCAACATATTTCATACTCAAAGCAAAAGAAATAATAAAGGTTATAAGTAATACAATGCATACTATCTTAAGCATTCCTTTTTGATCTATTTTGAATTTCATGTATAATCTCCCTTATCCCTATACCCTAAAAACGTCCTTTATCCCTTATAAAAATTATTTCATCTAATTGTTTTTATCTTTTAAGTTCTTAAATTTTTCATCATCGTGACATGCTTTTAGGTACTCGTCACATTGTTCCCTTTTCCATTCATATTTAAATCGACAAATCCATAAATACCCTATAAAAACGATGAATAAAATAGCAGAAAAGATAACGATGATTTTATCCAGTATCCCTAGATCACTTAACCAATCAAAAAACAATTTTACATCCCCTTTTTCCCTTTATACTTATTTTAAAATGTTCTTAAGATACATGCCTGTATAAGACTCTGGAATCTTTGCAATCTCCTCAGGTGTACCAACTCCTACGATTTGACCTCCTCGATCTCCTCCATCTGGTCCTAAATCAATAATATAATCACTGGCTTTAATCACATCTAGATTATGCTCAATTACTAGTACCGTATTGCCCCCCTGTACAAGACGATTAAGTACCCCTATAAGCTTATGAATATCTGCCACATGAAGACCCGTTGTTGGCTCATCTAAAATATATAAAGTCTTTCCTGTACTTCTCTTACTAAGCTCTGTAGCAAGCTTTACCCTCTGAGCTTCTCCACCAGATAATTGAGTTGAAGGCTGTCCTAGCTTAATATATCCAAGACCCACCTCAAATAAAGTAGCTAGTTTTCTCTTGATTCCTGGTACATTTTCAAAGAACTTTAATGCTTCCTCTACAGTCATATTGAGTACATCTGATATGGATTTTCCTTTATATTTTACTTCTAATGTTTCTCTATTGTACCTTTTCCCCTTACATACATCACAAGGTACATATACATCTGGAAGAAAATGCATCTCTATTTTGATAATTCCATCTCCCCTACAAGCTTCACATCTTCCCCCCTTTACATTAAAGCTAAATCTTCCCTTTTGATATCCTCTCATTTTTGCTTCTGGAACTTTAGCGAATAAATCCCTTATAAGGTCAAATACGCCTGTATAGGTTGCAGGATTAGATCTTGGCGTTCTTCCAATCGGAGATTGGTCAATATCAATGACCTTATCAATATGCTCTATCCCTTTGATCTCTTTATGCTTTCCAGGTCTAGCTTTTGCACGATGTAGATTCATTGCTAAGCTTTTATAAAAGATTTCATTGACTAAAGTACTTTTCCCTGATCCTGATACTCCTGTGACACAGCTAAATACCCCTAATGGGAATTTTGCAGTAATATTTTTAAGGTTATTTTCCTTTGCCCCTACTACCTTGATCCATTTTCCATTGGGCTTTCTTCTACTCTCTGGAATTTCTATCTTTTTCCTTCCAGATAAATATTGACCCGTTATAGATTTTTCACAATTCTTTATTTCTTCCACATTTCCTTCTGCAATAATCTTTCCACCATGCTCCCCAGCACCAGGACCTATATCGATAATATGATCTGCTGCATACATAGTATCCTCATCATGCTCTACAACGATTAGGGTATTTCCTATATCCGTTAAATTTCTAAGGGTTTTAATGAGCTTTTCATTATCCTTTTGATGAAGCCCTATACTTGGTTCATCCAGTATATAAAGTACCCCTACAAGACTTGACCCAATTTGTGTTGCAAGACGTATTCTTTGAGATTCTCCTCCAGATAATGTTCCTGCTGAACGAGAAAGGGTCAAATAATCTAGTCCTACATCTACTAAAAATCCTAATCTTTCATTGATTTCTTTTAAAATCTGCTTAGCAATAGTCTCTTTTTTCTGATCTAGCTTTAACTCCTTGAAAAAATCCTTCCCTTCTCTTATAGAGAACTCTGTAACCTGTGAAATATTTTTATCATTGATCGTTACAGCCAATACCTCTGGCTTTAATCGATATCCCTTACATGAGCTACAAGGAGTCAAACTCATATATTCTTCAATTTTTTCTCTCATATAATCGGAATTAGTTTCTTTATATCTCCTTGTAAGATTATTGATTATTCCTTCAAAGGGTGCACGATATTTTCTCTCTCCTCCATATTTACTTTCATAGGTAAATTCTATATTTTTCTTTCCTGTTCCATATAACAATTCGTCTACAAAAGTCTTTGGCAATTCTTCTATAGGAGTAGAAAGATCTACACCATGCTCCTTTGCTAATGAATCAATCATTTCAAAATAATAAGTTCCTTCTCCTGAATTTGCCATAGGAACAAGGCCTCCCTCTTTGATACTAAGGGACTTATTTGGAATGATTAAATCCTTATCAATAGTCCTTAAATGTCCTATTCCATTACAATCAGGACACGCTCCATAGGGACTATTAAAGGAAAACATTCTAGGCTCTAATTCTTCAATACCTAACCCATGGTCTGGACAAGAAAACTTTGTACTAAAGGTTAAGTCTTCTCCATCTATAAGGCTTACAATGACTAATCCTTCTGATAGGGAAAGGGTCGTTTCTATTGAATCAGATAATCTATTTTCAATGCCTTCCTTTACAATGATTCTATCAATGACTACTTCTATAGTATGCTTTTTATTTTTTTCAAGCTTAATTTCTTCTGTAATTTCTCTTATCTCTCCATCCACTCTTACACGGACATAGCCCTCTTTTTTGATTCTTTCAAAGACCTTTACATGCTCTCCTTTTCTTCCTCTTATGATAGGAGCCAATATTTGAATCTTCGTTCTCTCAGGTAAAGCTAATATTTTATCTACTATTTGATCTATTGTCTGTTGAGAAATTTCACGGCCACACACAGGACAATGGGGAGTCCCAACTCTTGCAAATAATAATCTTAAATAATCATAAATCTCTGTTACCGTTCCAACAGTAGAACGAGGATTTTTACTAGTAGTCTTTTGATCAATAGATATAGCAGGGGATAACCCTTCTATATCATCTACATCTGGTTTTTCCATCTGCCCTAAAAACTGTCTTGCATAAGCAGATAAGCTTTCTACATATCTTCTTTGCCCCTCTGCATAAATCGTATCAAAGGCTAAGGATGATTTTCCAGAGCCACTTAGCCCCGTCATGACTACAAATTTGTCTCTTGGGATTTCAATATCAATATTTTTTAAATTATGCTCTCTTGCACCTTTTACAACAATACTTTTTGTCATATTTTCACCTCTACAGCTTCTCTTTTAACTCTGTAATTTTATCTCTTAGCTCAGCTGCCCTTTCAAACTGTAAATTTTCAGCAGCTTCTAGCATTTCAGCTTCAAGTTTTTTCACTAAATCTTCTACATCCTCTTTTTCCATTATATTTAAATCTTTATCTATTCCATATTTCACATCTTCTTCAGCTACCTTTGTAGCTTCTATCACATCTCTTACCTTTTTTATGATTCCTTTAGGTGTGATTTTATTTTCCTTATTATATTCTTCCTGAATACCTCTTCTTCTATTGGTCTCACCTATAGCTTTTTTCATAGAATCCGTTATTTTATCAGCATACATAATTACTTTTCCTTCTAAGTTTCTTGCAGCCCTACCTATAGTCTGAATAAGGCTTGTCTCAGAACGAAGGAACCCTTCCTTATCTGCATCAAGGATGGCAACTAAAGAAACTTCTGGTAAATCTAGTCCTTCTCTTAAAAGGTTGATTCCTACTAATACATGGAATTTTCCAAGTCTTAAATCCCTTACAATCTCAAGTCTTTCTAAGGTATCTATATCTGAATGAAGATATCTTACCTTAATCCCTACATCTTTAAAATAGCTTGTTAAATCCTCAGCCATCCTTTTTGTAAGAGTTGTTACGAGTACCCTTTGATCTTTAGCTGTCACTTCATTGATTTCCCCAATCAAATCATCAATTTGTCCCTTTGTAGGTCTTACATCTATAGAAGGATCAAGTAGACCAGTGGGTCTTATGATTTGCTCTACTGTATTTTCTGTATGCTCTCTTTCATAAGGACCTGGCGTTGCACTTACATAAACGATTTGGTTCACAAGACTTTCAAATTCTTCAAAATTAAGAGGCCGATTATCATATGCCGAAGGAAGACGAAATCCATATTCAATCAAATTTCCTTTTCTTGATCGATCTCCTCCATACATACCCCGAATCTGTGGAATACTAACATGGGATTCATCTGCTATGATTAAAAAGTCATCAGGAAAATAATCAATCAAAGTAAAAGGTCTACTTCCAGCTTTCCTCTTAGAAATATGCCTTGAATAATTTTCGATTCCTTGGCAAAATCCTACTTCCCTTAGCATTTCTATATCATACATGGTCCTTTGCTTGATTCTTTGAGCTTCGATTAATTTTTCATTTTCTTTAAAATATTTTACTCGACTTTCTAGTTCATCTTCTATATGAACAATAGCTTCTTCTAGCTTTTCCTTTGTAGTTACATAATGGGAAGCTGGAAAAATAGATATATGATTTCTTAGTCCTACAATCTCTCCTGTTAAAGTATTTACTTCTGTAATCCGGTCGATTTCATCTCCAAATAATTCTACTCTTATGGCATTTTCAGAAGCTGCTGCTGGAAAGATTTCTATCACATCTCCTCTTACTCGAAAGGTTCCTCTAATAAAATTAATATCATTTCTTGCATATTGAATCTCTACTAATTTTTTTAATATTTCATCTCTACTTTTGATCATCCCAGGTCGTAAAGATAATACCTGATTTTCATAATCAACAGGATCTCCTAAACCATAAATACAAGATACACTAGCTACAATGATTACATCCCTTCTTTCAAATAGTGCAGCAGTAGCCGAGTGTCTTAATTTATCGATTTCATCATTTATTTGTGCATCCTTTTCTATATAGGTATCTGTATGTGCTACATAAGCTTCTGGTTGATAGTAGTCATAATAGCTTACAAAATATTCTACCGCATTATTAGGAAAAAATTCCTTGAACTCACTACAAAGTTGTGCTGCTAATGTTTTGTTGTGAGCTATGACTAAAGTAGGCTTTTGCACCTTTTCAATCACATTTGCCATTGTAAAAGTTTTTCCAGAACCTGTAACTCCTAAAAGGTTCTGATGCTTCATTCCTTTATATATTCCATCACTTAATTTCTCAATAGCTTGTGGCTGATCTCCTGTAGGTCTATAATCTGAAACGATTTCAAACTTTTGCATCTTCCCTCACCCCTATCAAACATTTGTTCGTCTTTAAAAATTATATCCTTATGTTTTTATAAAGTCAATGGACGAATATCTATTTATTCTTTTTACAGAAATTAGTTGAAAGAAAATAGGAATAGTATATAATTAAATATAGTACACTAATAATAAATTGTAGGTGAACTATTGTGAAAAATAAATTAACTCAAAAGAGTTTTTTCGTCTTTATGCTCTGTATAAGTATACCTTTTATCTTATATATTTTTTTCGAGTTTCTGGGTATAGCTTTTGGTTTATTATTCCCTACATTGACTTCTATTTTCATTGGGGGATTATTTTTTTATAGATTTTATTCTATCCATCAGCTAATAGAAAAGCTCCTTCATGACAATAAGGAAATTGAAAAATATAATGAGATCAAAGATGTTATGCTTCAAATCAGTAATTCTATTGTCTATATAAAGAATATGGATGCACTGTTACAGCTTTTTGTAAATAGTGCCGTTCAGATCCTTGATAAAGCAGATACAGCAAGTATTCTCATTAAAAATGAAGAGGATTTATTTGAATTTAAAGCAGCAGTTGGATTCGACCTAGAAGAGCTTTCTAAAATAAAGCTTCCCATGGATGAAACCTTTTTAAGTGAAAGCAACTATAAAAAATCTGTCATTATACACAATCCTGCACTATTTGATTTTTCCTATACGAAAAAAACAAATTTTCAATCTTTTCAAAATGCAAAGACATTAGATATTACCTCTACAATTAGTACACCTATTCTCTTAGATGGAGAATTATATGGACTCATTAACGTAGATAGTATTAAAAATCATGACTCTTTTAACAAAGAAGATGTTATGGTAATGGAATATTTAACAGGACAGCTCAGTGTTGCTATCAAAAACGTGCTCCTTTTTGAGAAAACGTTATTTTTATCTCGCTATGACGGTTTAACAAAGGTCTATCATCGCCACTATTTTGACGAATTGTTTAACAATCTTTATGAAAGATCTAAAAGATATAACGAGACCTTTTGCTTATGCATCGTGGATTTAAATAATCTGAAAAAGATTAATGATGTATATGGTCACTTAGCAGGAGATCTAGCCATCAAACATTTTGCAAACACCTTAAGAAATAATATAAGAACTTCGGATATTTTAGGAAGGTTTGGTGGAGATGAATTCGTACTCCTTTTTATCAACGCCACCTACGAACAAGTAGAGAATAAAATGAAATCCATCTCTTCTATGATCTGTGAAAATCCATTAAACTATGATCAACATAATTTCCATGTACAATTTAGCTATGGCATTTCCTCTTTCCCTAAAGATACAAAGGATCGTAAAGAATTATTAAAAATAGCAGATACGAGAATGTATAAAAATAAAGCCATGAATAAAAATATGTAATCTACATATTTCTTTCATGGTTTTGTTGCAATTACAAAAATTTTATATTTTGTGTCATTGCAATACTAAGAAACCTCGCGTTTCTTAGCTTCATTATTTCTTTATTTTCTTTCTGACAAAGTGAATCATCTTTTTTAAAAGACAACTAGAAGTCTCTATATCAAAAACAAAAGAAGTATCCTTTGGAATCATAACTATATCCAAGCTTTTAATTCCCCTTTGGTAATCTTTATACTCAAGGGTTTTGATTTTTCCTAAAGGTTCGATGACTTCCATCCAAATAAAGGGAGGAAATCCCTTTAGAATCTCTTTTATCTCTTCTTGATCATTGACCCAATGACTATTTAACTTAACGATGACATCTCCTGGATTTAACCCAATCTTATGCCCTACGCCTCCATCCTTCCTATATAATATAGTCACTCCTCTACTATGTCTTCTGAACATAGGTGTTTTTGTCTTTTCTTCCCTTTGTCCATAAATAATCAAATATTCATGAGCAAGGGGTGAAAAAATGGCACCAATCCACTGAAAAATTTCTATTTTGGTAGAAATCATTGAAATAATTAATAAAATAGTGCTATAAAGAAATAATCTTTTAGAAGAAGCCTTACATTTATCCTTCGGTACACTAGAAATAGCAATATCTCCATATCCAAGGGCTGCCACTACTACTGCCATCTGCAGCGTTACATTTTCAAGATTCATATTTCCTTTAAAAAGAGGCCACCAATCAGGAAGATTGATTTCTGTAGACCCTTCTAATATTCCAGATGCAAAAATCAACACGATAAAAGGAATCGGCCAAAACCTCTGTAATGTAAAGCCTCCTATGATACCATATTTTTTATCCTCCAAAAATATAGGCACAGCCTCCTCATGTCCATCTACATAGATGAGTATACTTTCAATAAGGTGTAAAATAGCAATAATCCCTATAATGCTTGGTACATTCATCTTTGGAAATCCTACGATTAAACTAAATAAAGATAACAATCCTCCTGAATAAGAAAAGCATATATACCTAATATTGATAAGCATGAGTAAGATAGCTAAAGGAAATATATAATAAAAATCCTTTACATTTACAGTAATTCCCACACTCATCATAAGTATTGTTCCTATAATTCCTCCTATGATTCCAGCTTTCATTGAAGAAATAGTCATCTTTTTGGGAGAAATACTATTCTTTCCTATTACCTTTATACTCATTTTATGAATTCTCTTATATTGAAGATATACTAAAAAAACAACTAGCCAAAAAAAAGGATTAAAAAATACAGTAACCAATGTAATAATGCTCATTTGTAGCAATTCTAAAAAAGCTGTCAAAATCTATTCCTCCTCCCCCTTATGGATTGATTCCTATCTATAAAGAGTATATACCTTATATTACCATTTATATACAAAAATTCGCATTATACTTTCGCATATGCTCATCTCGCAAGTTTCATTACAAAACCACTTTTTTGTAATGAAACTTACTCAAAGTGGTCAAATATTTGATTTTTCAATCATAAATAGTCCATATCCTTAAAGTTTATAATCTCCTAATGAACGAAAGATATTGATGCCCAATAGACACCAATATCTTTCTAATGCTTATTTTACTGTCCTTCTATTTTCTTTTTCAACACTTCAATACCCTTTTGAAGCTGTACATCCTCTTCATCTGTTATATCAACCTTCTCTTTTAATTCTTCTGGTAGATCAATCACAATATCTGGCTCAATTCCTTTTCCATGGATATACGTACCATTTGGTGTAAAGTATTGGGCTGTTGTTAGCTTAAAGCCACTACCATCCTTAAGAGGAATTACTTGCTGTACCAATCCTTTTCCAAATGTAGTTGTTCCAATAAGTGTTCCAGATTTTGTATCCTTTACAGCCCCAGACAAAATCTCTGATGCACTGGCACTTCCCCCGTTTACAAGGAGTACAAAAGGATAATCTACTTTTTCTTTATCAGATCTTTTATATTCACGCTTTCCTGCTCGATCTTGAGTATAGACAATATCCTGCTTTCCTAAAAGTCTATCTGCAATTTCTGCACATTCATCTAATAATCCTCCAGGATTATTCCTTAAATCAATGACTAACCCTTTTATATTTTTCTTTTCAAGCTCATCTAATTGCTTCATAAAATCCTTTGGTGTTTTCTCATCAAACATAGTGATTCTGATGTATCCAATATCATCCTGTAGCATTTTTGATTTTACTGTTTTCAATCGGATTTCTTCCCTTACAATGTCTACAACAAAGGGTTCTTTCTTTTCTGGACGTATAACCGTTAAAGATACTTTTGTTCCATGCTTTCCTTTTATCATATTTACAGCTTTATCTAACTGCTCTGCTGTTGATGCTCTTACTTCTTTATCATTTACCTTTACAATTTTATCTCCTGTCCTAAGACCTGCCTTCTCCCCTGGTGTATCTTCAATAGGAGACACAACTGTAATAAATCCATCTTTTCCTGCTGTCATAATAACACCAATGCCATCATAAGTTCCCTTTGTGTGCTCCATAAGACTTGTAAATTCTTTTTCATTCATATATACAGAATAGGGATCATCTAAAGATTCAAATAATCCTTTTATAATACCATCTTCAAATTTACTCTCATCTACAGGTATGTAATAATTTTCTTTTACAAAATCTTTTAAGTAAATCATTTTCGTATATTTTTTATTTAGTTCCTTAAAATACTCATAATTTTGTTTAGAAATAAGAACTTTATCGCCAATGGTTAATCCTACCACATTGGTTATTGTAAAAGTTAACATTCCTGTAATAAGTACTAGAATCAACGCTCCCATTGCAGCTTTTCTTTTACTGATCATACATTCACTTCCTCAAATTTAATTTTTATAAAAACCCCTACTTCCATTTTATGCTACATAACTATTTTATTCTTAAAGAAAATCGAATAGTACCATTCCCTCATAAAAAAGTTTATTCCTTATTATACCATCTATTTTCTTCTTTTCAAAATTAATAAAACAAATGCCAGATTATGCTCTGGCATCTATGTAATTTTTCATTTCCTGTATATATCCCTTTGAAATTTTTAAAATAATTTCATTATGTATAGAATCCAAATGGCTTTCATCAATACTACGAATAGGTAATACATTTACAGAAGTTCCACTCATAAAAGCCCCAGTGAGATTCTTTATATCATCAATACCAATAGCTTCCTCTTTTACAGGAATCTTTAAATCCTTACAAACCTTCATAATACGGTTTCTTGTTACTCCTAAAAGGACATCCTTAGGAGGAGCTGTAAAAATCTCTTCTCCCTTTACAAAAAACATATTCGATCGACTTCCCTCTGTAATGATTCCTTCCTTATTCACTAATAATGCTTCAAAAGCATTATGTTTCTTCATTTTTTCATTTACATGCTCTCTAAAAGAAGTATTTATTACCTTCGCATTTGGATTTTCCCTCTCAGAATCATAAAGAATCGTATGAATGCCTTTTTCATAAACTTCATCTTCTGGATAATAGCTTTTGATAAAATATACAAAAAAATCTTGTTCTTCTTTTAAATTGCTACAAAGCAGCTTTACATTCATATTTTTACAATTATTTATTTCTATTAATCTATTGATTTCATTCTTTATAGCTTCATCTGATTTCTCAATTAATACATCTAAAAGAGTAGCTGATTTTCTCATTCTTTCTAAATGCTCTTCTAAAAATAAAGGTACACCATCAATAATCCTGATCACTTCATAGATAATAGGAGCTATAATTTTTGAAAATCCTTCTTTATTTTCAGTTGTATACTCCTTTCCATTATAAATATAATAATCTAAAAAAGCTTCACTTTTCATTTTGATCCCCTCTTCATTAGATATTTTTTATCTTTATTATACGTCAATCTAACTCACATTGTCTCACAGGCTGATTCATATTATTTAATGACACGCCTCCAACAATACTCATTCCCCCTAAAATCGTAAATATACTCATATCCTCCTGAAAGAATAAAAAAGAAACAATAGCCGCCACTAAGGGATTAATATAATTAAAAACAGAAGTTCGTGAAGGACCTATTTCCTTTATAGCATTGTACCAAGCATAATACCCTAAAACCGTACAAGTAACGGCTAAATAAAGAGCTGATAGCACCGTTTTTACATGAATTTTAGAAAAGCTATGTAAAAGAGATACAGGAGATAAAAAGTTTGGTATAAAGCTAACAGGAATCAATAAAATACATGCAGCCATGTTGATATATGCCACAGCGATAAAAGGATCATACTTATTTAATATCTTCTTTGCTCCTAGTGAAAAGGCTGCAAGCATAACTGCATTAATAATCATAAGTATATCTCCAAATAGTGTTTTTCCAAAAGAAAAACTAGAAAAATTGCCCTTTGTAATAATCATACATATCCCCATAAAACATAGTAATATTCCTATCATTCTCCTAAAATTTAAATCTTCATTCAAGAAAAATTTTGAATATATGGCAATGATAATCGGTGCAATACCTACAAGTAAAGAGGCATTTACCGTAGTAGTAAATTTTAATGCTGTATATTGTACTGCAAAGTAACCTGCCATTCCCATGAATCCTAAATAAGTAATATAGGGAAGATCCTTTTTCTCTATTTTCCTCTTTTTCTCATCTACATTTAACAAAACTCCAGCAAAAATAATGGATGCAAAGAAAGTTCTTAAAAAGAGAAACTGTACAGGTGCCAAATCCCCCATACCAGTCTTTACTGCTGCAAAGGATGTTCCCCAAAAAATCACTGTTAAAGTCAATAAAATATATAATCTTTTTTTGCCCGTAGTTGCCATGGTAATCCTCCTGTCTAAAGGCTCTTTTATCTCAATCATAAGTGATCCACACTCATTTAGTATAGCTGAATATGAGAGATAATATATATTTTTCACACTTACTATAATAAAAGATAAAAAAATAAATAGCAAGCAGTTTCTGCTTGCTATTTCAATAAGTGGTGCCCAGAGGCGGAATCGAACCACCGACACGGGGATTTTCAGTCCCCTGCTCTACCGACTGAGCTATCTGGGCATATAATAAATTTTATTTATTTGTATGATGGTGGGCCTTCAGGGATTCGAACCCCGGACCTGCCGGTTATGAGCCGGACGCTCTAACCAACTGAGCTAAAGGCCCTCATAAAAATATCGTTTTATTTAATTGGTGGGCTTGGGAGGACTCGAACCTCCGACCTCACGCTTATCAGGCGTGCGCTCTAACCACCTGAGCTACAAGCCCCCTATGAGTTTTAAAATGGTCGAGGTGGCAGGATTTGAACCCGCGGCCCTCTGGTCCCAAACCAGATGCGCTAC
>JAOARP010000003.1 GCA_025210525.1 Marinisporobacter sp. | reverse complement strand
GTCCGCCGCTTTCCACTCTTTAAATCACCCGAAGGATCAATAAAGAGCTTCACGCTCGACTTGCATGTGTTAGGCACGCCGCCAGCGTTCATCCTGAGCCAGGATCAAACTCTCATATAAAAAGTTTTGAATTGAACGTTTGGACTTATATGTCCATATTTCTGGCTTAATTTCTTACACTGTATAGTTTTCAAAGATCAACTTTTTAATCTTCCGCCGTTTGGCGACTTGATTATCTTATCATTTTTCATCGTCTCTGTCAACAACTTTTTTTTAATTCTTTAAAAGTTGTTTTTCGAAGCGATAGGGATTATCTTAACATTTTCCCTTTTCACTATCAAGAACTTTTTCAAGATTCCTTTTAGCGACGACAAGAAATATCTTACCATGTTTCTCGTCTTACGTCAACTAGAATTTTTTTCTAGTTATCAATCCCTTTCATAAGGGACGAAAATTAATATACCATATTTCCAAACACAAGTCAATACATTTTTTGAAATTTTAAAGGGCTATGAAATTTCATTCCATAGCCCTTTACTTTTGTTTTCATTTTCACTGTAAGTACCTATATATTTTCATCTTCTATCTTAAATTTATTAATCCCTGCTTCTAACCTTTGTGCAATATTTTTTAGATCTTGAGAATGAGCAGAAACCTCTTCCATAGATGCTAGCTGTTCTTCAGTAGATGCTGAAACCTGCTGGGTTGCTGCTGATGTTTCCTCTGAACCGGCAGATATATTTCCTATCATCGTAACGATTTCATCCTTTTTATCTATCATTTCATCTCCATATCCTTTAATATCTGATACCTTTCCTATTAATCCTTTTATGCTATCTGATATATCATTGAATATATGGCTCGTTTCATCAACAGATTCTTCTTGGTCTTTTATGATCATACCGACTTCATTCATTGCATCTACAGCTTGAGTAGATTGATTTTGCACACCATCAATCAATTGTTTTATTTCCTCTGCTGCGTTTGAAGACTGCTCTGCTAATTTTCTTACTTCTTCTGCTACTACGGAAAAGCCTTTTCCATGCTCTCCTGCCCTTGCTGATTCAATGGCCGCATTGAGTGCTAATAGATTAGTTTGCTCTGCAATTTGTGAAATAGTATTAATAATTCCACCGATTTCTTTTGCTCTTTCATCTACTTTAATAATCATATCATTTACTTGTATTACTGAATTTTTGCTCACATCTGATTTTTCTATTAATTGTTTTACTATATTTAATCCTTTATTGCTTAATTCATCTGTTCCTTTAGATAAATCATTCATCTCTTTAGTTGTATTTGAAACTCTTTCAATCTTTTCAGCAAGATCATTTACCTTTATAAATCCATTTTCAGTATCCTTCGCCTGCTCATTAGAGCTTGACGCGATTTCCTCTATAGTTTTTGCTACTTCATCTGTTGCTGTAACAGTCTGAGTAATAATTTCTCCTAAGGAATCTGACGTTTTAAGAACCGTATTTGCTGAAGTTTTTACTTCATGAGCTAAATCATGAATATTTTCTATCATTTCATTAAAACGATCTCCAATTTCTCCAAATTCATCATTCGTATTGATTTGCGCTTTTACAGTTAACTCTCCATTAGCAGCCTTATTGAAAGCTTCTTTTAATTTTTCTAATGGTTTAGATATTTTTCTAGAAATCAAAAATGCTACAAAAATTGCTATAATTAATCCAAATAACATACTATATAAAGTAAAATTCCTGATAATATTTGTATCTTCTGAAAGTTCTTCTTCATCCATTACCCCTATGATCTTCCAACCCATTTCTTCATCAGTACTGAATGCACAAAACTTATCCTTTCCTTGAAACTCATAGCTTGCAAAACCTTCTTTATTATTTTTTATCTGCTCCCAAGTAACCAACTTAGTAGCATCATCTTTTCCTATAAGCTTTTTGTCTGGATGAGCAATCATTTTTCCATCACGATCTGTTACATAAATATATCCTGTATGTCCAAATTTCTTATTGATGATATATTTGTGTAAATAATCTAAATCTATATCTGCACCCATTACCCCTACAGTCTTTCCATTTTTCATTACAACCTTCGCCACACTAACAGTTGTTTTTCCAGTGCTTGCAGATGTAAAAGGATTTGTCCAATACATCTTGTCAGGATTTTTTATAGCCCCCTGGTACCAAGGTCTTTTTGTTGCATCAAACCCTTCTGGAAGATTTGCTTCTGGATATACATAAATTTCTCCATTTTCTAGTCCATAATAAGCTTCACATACGTTGATATTACCCTTTTCAGTATTTTCCAAAAGTTCCATCAACATCTCTTCATTCTCTAAATTTTTCAAACAGGTACTTTCACTTAAAGCTTTTACCTGATTTTCTGCAGTTATTAAGTTCATGTCTATTAATTCTTTCATTTCTATTGCCGATTCCTCTGCATTGTCCTCTAGATTATCTGCTAGGATATTGTAAGTTTGATAATATGAAAAAAATCCTAAAGCAACGATCGGTATCGTAATGACTATAATTAATATAACCATCAGCCAATTTCTCACCTTATTGTTTGAAGTTTTTTTCCTTTCTTTATTTAGTTTCATTTTATAATATGTACCTCCCCATGTGATTTATTGAAAATTCGACATTTTACTATTTATTTTAACACAAATTTTGTAAAATTTAAATTTCCATTTTACATAGGAGAGTATTTGTTAGTCCTTTATGACTCTATTTACTTTTTTCTTTACTATTTTAGTCTTAAACTCGTCCTGGCTTTATACTTTCTAGGCTCAAAGGAAATGACAAAGACATCTGGTTCATAAAACTTGATCAGTTCAATCAATTCTTCTTCTTTATGTCTAGTAGTTAAAATATCAAACTTATAACGCTTTCCATCTATACCCATTCCTTCAAAGATAGTTACATGATAATCCATTTCTCTTAACTGATTAATCAGCTTTTCATTTTTATTTTTCATATTTACAGTAATAGCAATATTTCCGATCCCTATTTTCTGTTCTACAAAACCACCTACACAAATGCCTAAACCAAAGCCCAATGCATAAGCAATCATACTATAAATATTTCTTTCGCCTTTTAAAACCAGTGTTAATCCAGAAATATAAATTCCAGCCTCTAAAAAACCACATATTGCAGAAACTTTACATTTATTTCTAACCATAAAGGTTGTTCTTAAGGTTAATACGGTTACATAAAACAATTGTAATACTAAAACGATTATTGCTTTTTCCATAATCATCCACCTTTTAAAATCGTAAACTTTATACTCTCTTATAATATGGATATTTTGTAGGCTAAATTATTCACATAAAAAGAACCTATTGTACTTTTACAATAGATTCTTTTATGTTTTGAGGATAATGTCTATATCTTCCATAATTCCTCCCTAAAATGTGTATTCGTCTGAAAATCTTCCACAACCAAAATAATTTACATTTCCTTGGTATTCTTGTGTTGCTTCCTTTTGCTCTGTTTTTGAAACTTCAACCTCTTCCATTTGAACCTTTTTATTTTCCATTTTCATCCTCCTTTCTTTTTTATAAATAAAAAACGCCCTTGAAGATTAATCTTCAAGGACGAGAATTTACTCGCGGTACCACCTTGCTTGCACTTTATGTGCCCCTTACTTCAGTTCTAACAAACCTAGACCATTAACGCGGTCAATCGTTGCAAACTACTTATTTCATTTGCACAGCTCCAGAGTGATCTCCACTTTTTAGTATTATCGGCTTCCACCTACATCCGACTCTCTGAAAATACTTTTTTAAAAGCTTTGTCTCTTTCAGCGCCTTGAATATTTTGAATTTTTTAAATTATAACAAGCTTTTAAATCTATGTCAATAGTATTTGTAGAAAAAAGTCGAAAAAAATCATTTTTTAGAAATAACCTTTTCTATAAAAATCTTTACAATCTGTGGATCAAACTGTATTCCTGCGTTCTTTTTAATTTCCTCAATAGTTTCTTCTTTTGATAAAGGCTCACGATAAGGTCTTTTACAAACCATAGCATCATAAGCATCAGCAACCATAATAATCCTTGCATGTAAAGGAATGTCTTCCTTTTTAAGTCCCTTCGGATACCCATTTCCATCCCATCTTTCATGATGAGTCAATACACATTCTGCCAATTCTGACATTTCATTGTATGAACTTAGTATCCGATAGCCAACCTCTGGATGACGCTTTATTTCACACCACTCCTCCTCTGTTAGCTTACCAGGCTTATTCAGTGCATTTTCTCTAATTCCTATTTTTCCAATATCATGTAATAATCCTGCCATTTCAAGCTTTTTTATTTCTATTGGTGGAAGCTTCATGGCTTTTCCTATTTCCACAGAAATTTCACTAACTCTTTTAGAATGTTCTTCTTCCCTTTGATTATTTTCATGAAGTGTACTAATAATTGTTTGAATAATTTTGTTCTTTATATTAGGACTTTCAAATAACTTATGCTTATACATATACTTTTCAGCTCTATTTAATACTTCTATTATTTCTTCATCTAATTTTTCTTTTGTTTCATATCCTAAAGATATAGATAATAGCATAGAGCCTACCTTTGTTTTCGAAATTTTTTCCTTGATCCGATTTACAACATTCTCAGCTTCACTCCTTCTTGTATTAGGAAGTAAAACAACAAATTCATCTCCTCCCCACCTTGCTACAATATCACTTGTACGACAACTCTGCTTTAAAATATGTCCAGTTTCTTGTAGAATATGATCTCCTACACTATGTCCGAAAGCATCATTAGCTAATTTAAGTCCATTTACATCTCCCACTACAATACTAAGGGGCAATTTTTCTTCTTTGTCTAACTTCTTTAATTGCTCTTCAAAAAACCTACGATTATAAAGTCCTGTTAAAGCATCATGATAATTCATATACTTAATCTTTTCATCTGCTTTTTTCTTCTCACTTACATCTCTAAAAACAATCACTCCACCTATAATTTGGTTATTCTCATCTTTTATAGGGGCCGCACCATCTGCTATAACCTTTTTTGTTCCATCCCTTGCAATGAGTAAAACATCATCTTCTAAATTCACAGTTTCACCTGTATTCAACGCCGTTTTGACAGGATTTTTCACTATTTTTCCTGTATTTTCATTAATCATTTTTAAAACCTTTGTCAAAAGCTTTCCTTTTGCTTGTTCTTGTGTCCAACCTGTTATTTCCTCAGCCCTTTTATTTAAATCAATAATATAGCCCTTTTCATCTGTTGTTATAACCCCATCTCCTATAGAATACAAAGTAATCCTTAGTCTTTCTTTTTCCTCATACAATTTTTTCCTTGCTCGCTCTATACTAGTAACATCTGTAATCATCACAGCGAATTGATTTTTTTCAGGGGAGTAAGCATATACGGAAAAATGTTTCCTTAATTCCTTCGAATAATTTTCATACAATAAAATTTCTCCAGTCAATGCGACTTTTCCATATTTTTCAATCCAATAATCTTCTGTTTGAGGTAAAATTTCAAGAACAGTTTTATTCACTACATTTTTTCTTTTTAATCTAGTGATCGTTTCAAAGGCTGGATTCACATCTATAAAGCGGTAATCTATAGGTTTTCCCTCTTCATCACAAATGATCTCATGAAGGGCAAACCCCTCCCTCATGGTTTCAAATAAAGTACGATATTTTTTTTCACTTTTCTCTAATTGCCCAATGATTTTTTTACGACTTCTTACCACTAGGATTAATACAGCAATGATAAAAACTTCTATCCACATAGTCATATTGAGTAATACTTCTTTGCTATAGCCATAAAAGTCTACAGCTGCTTGATTGGCATATTCAATATCACCTGTTTCAGCATCCATAATAAGCATAATAGATTTGTGAGCTTGAAATAATTCTTCCACAACTAAAGAGGATTCATCTGCATATACATTTCCTAGAAAAAAACAAATAAATATCATAGAGGTAATAATCATCCGTTTCATGAAATTCCTCCTTATTTTATTCTATTGAAGCTTGTCTATAAAATTATCCTCATATATTTTCTCAGCTTCTATATTTTCTAATGGCTTGCTAAATAAATATCCTTGTATATAATCACACTTAGCAACTTTTAATCGCCTATATTGTTCAGCTTCTTCTACGCCTTCTGCTACAACTTCTAATTTTAGACTATGGGCAAGGGAAATAATATTATCCATCACGATGATATTTTCTATTTCTAAAAACTTATCACATAAGGATTTATCTAACTTAATCTTATCCACTGGTAAAAATGTTAGATAACTAAGAGAGGAATACCCTGTTCCAAAATCATCAAGAGCAATTTTTATTCCTAAACCCTTTAGCTCATTTAAAAATACAATAGTTTCTTCTTTTTTATCTAAAAAAACACTTTCTGTAATCTCTATTTCGATATATTTTGCTTCTATATCATTTTCTTTTAACGTCTTTTCTAAAAAGGACACATAATCTATATCATTTAATTGCTTTGCTGAAAAATTAATAGCAATAGGTCTGCCTAAAAGCCCTTTATTCTTCCATATTTTAATCTGATTGATAACTTCCTTTGTTACCCATCTTCCCATTTGAACGATCATTCCATTTTCCTCAGCTACCTTTATAAAGCTATCAGGGGATATAGCATGATCTTTCAATCTTAAAAGAGCTTCAAAGCCTGCAACCTTTCCAGTTGAGGTACAAATTTGTGGCTGATAGATAACTTTAAACCCATCTTCTTTTATGGCCTCTCTTAAAATGCTTTCTATCTGGACTTGCTTCTTTAATTTTTCTGTCATTTCCTTCTTAAAAAACATATAGTTATTTTTCTCTTGCTCCTTTACTTGATACATAGCCATATCCACATTCATCATTAATTCATTTACCTCATTCGTATCAAAAGGATATCGGCTAATCCCTATACTAGCGCTTATATAATTTCTATTTCCTTCAATCCAGATCTTCTCTTTTAATAAACACATCATTTCTTTTGCATAATTTTCTATAGCTGTGATAGATCCTTCCTCTTCTATTAAAATAAGAAATTCATCTCCACCAAATCTTGATATAAATATTTTTTCATTTTTTATACTCATAAGTGTCTGTGCCACTTCTTTTAGGACTTCGTCTCCATATCCATGTCCTAAAGTGTCATTTATTTCTTTAAAATTATCTAAATCTATCAATATAACTGCACCAGGTTGATTTTTATTCATGGCTTCTTGAAGCTTTTCAAAAAAGCTTCTTCGATTAGGTAACTCCGTCAAAGGATCATGATAGGCAAGATGCTCATATTTTTGCTTTAAGCTTTGTAATTTCTCTGTATAGCTTTGTATTTCATCATATTGATTCCTTAATATTTCCTCTGATGCAGCTAGCTGATGATAAGCGGCTATAATTTCCTCATTAGAGGTTTCTAATTCTTCCTCATGCTGCTTTAGTTCATATAAATAGCTATAGGTTTTATCTAATACCTTATTCATCGAAAGGGTCAATCCAAAAAAAGGGTCCTTCTTTACTAAGGGCAACCTATAATCTATATGATTTTCTAAATCAATTCCATTGATTTTTTCATCTAACCCATTAACCGGTCTTAATACATTTCTATTTTGTACCCATAAAAACAACAAAAACATAAAAAAAGCAATGATCGAAGATGCTGTAAAAATCTTATAAATGGAAGTGTAAATTTTCTCCATAGAAAAGCCTATAGCTAATACCCCTATAGCTTTTCTTCCTATAAAAACAGGAGCTGATATTTCTAACACTCTCTCATGATTCTTTATATGATAGCTTTCCTTCATGCTTATTTTTCCTTCAAGGGATTCTTTAATCCCTTCTTTTTCTTTATAATCATAGGTTTTCCCAATATTTTCTCTATGTCCATCTGCAATAACTTTCATATGCTGATCAAAAAGAGTAGCAAATACAATACTATCTTCCATCACCAAATTTTTCATCAATCTTTCATAGGAAAATCGTTCTGTTAACTTGTTTACATTTTTTGCTAAAATACCGATCTGAACAAAATATCCCTTTTCATTTTTGATACTTCCATATTTAACAGAATTTTTAAACTTTGCATCTAGTCTTATATCCTCCATCAACTCTTTATCTTTATTTCTTATAAAGCTATACAAAGGATGCTCTTTAAAAGGCATCCATCCTATATACTCTTTTATAGTTGAATAAATGATTTCTCCCTTTTCATTCATCCAATGTATTTCATCTACTTGAGATTCTTCTAGTGCCTGTATTAAATACTCATTATTTAAATGCTGCTCTGCTTTTATAACGCTTTTCCCAACGACTCTAATCCGATCTTCTAATAAATCATCAATCATTTCTAATCCTACTGTATTGCTTTCTATTTGTCTTATGGCTTGCTTTAAAAGATTAAGCCCTTCTACCTTTCCCTGCTTTAATAACAACTCCCGACTTATATAAAAACTTGTAATACTCACTGTAAAAATAGCTAATAAGGCAATCAATAAGGGGAGATATATGATCTTATATTTATTTATAATCCTTTGTTTCTTAGATTTATTTGTGCTTTTCATGCCTTAGCCCCCTTCACCCTGTCATACAAAATAAATCATCCATATGTTTACAGTTAATCCAATGGTATACTCTTTTATTTTATCACCTCCATATCCTTTTTTCAAACTTTTTCGACAATTTCCACATATCCTATTTCCTTCTAATTTTTAACAAAAAAACATCCCTGATCAATCTCTCCTCAAGGATGCAATACAAATATTTAACTTTATTTACTTAAAAAATTATTTTCATATATTTTCTCAGCCTCTATATTTTCTAATGGTTTACTGAATAAATACCCTTGTATATAATCACACTGAGCAACTTTTAAACGTCTATATTGTTCAAAGTCTTCTATCCCTTCTGCTACTACTTGCAAATTTAAACTATGGGCAAGGGAGATAATATTATCCATCACCGCAATATTTTCTATCTCTAAAAACTTATCGCATAAGGATTTATCTAGCTTGATTTTATCCACTGGCAAAAATGTCAAATAACTAAGGGAAGAATACCCGGTTCCAAAATCATCAAGAGCAATTTTTATTCCTAACTCCTTTAATTGATTTAAAAATACAATCGTTTCTTCTTTTTGATCTAAGAAAACACTCTCTGTAATCTCTATTTCTATATATTTTGCTTCTACCTTTTTTTCCTTTAATGTATTTTCTAAAAAAGATACATACTCTACATCATTCAATTGCTTTGCTGAAAAATTAATAGCAATAGGTCTTACCAAAAATCCTTTTTCTTTCCATCTTGCAATTTGATTGATAGCTTCCTTTGTAACCCATCTTCCTATTTGAACGATCATACCATTTTCTTCTGCAATCTCAATAAATACAGCTGGAGAGAGAAAATGGTTTTTTAGTCTTAATAGTGCTTCAAAGCCTTTGATCTTCCCTGTATATGTATCTATTTGAGGTTGATAAAGTAACTTAAAACCATCCTCTTTAATAGCCTCTCTTAAAAGTTTTTCTACATAAATTTGTTCTTTTAAATGTTCTGTCATTTCTTCTTTGAAGAATCGATAGTTGTTCTTTCCTTTATTTTTCACATAATACATTGCCATATCTGCATTCATCATCAATTGACTAACCTTATTGCTATCAAAAGGATATCTAGTAATTCCAAGGCTAGCACTTATATAAATTTCGTCCTCTTCTATGATCCACTTCTTTTTGAATAGACCAATGATTTTCTTTGCATAGCTTTCTATCTTCTCTAGATCTTCTTCATCTTCTATGACTACAAAAAATTCATCTCCACCAAATCTTGATATGAACATTTTTTCGCATTGCATATCCTTAAAAACTTGTGCCACCTTTTTTAATATTTTATCTCCATATGCATGTCCTATAGTATCATTGATCTCCTTAAAATTATCTAAATCTATTAATATGACTGCCCCTGACCCATGATTCATCGTTACTTTTCTAAGCTTTTCTAAAAAGCTTCTGCGATTCGGCAAATCCGTTAAAGGATCATTATACGCAAGATGTTCATATTTTTGCTTTAAACTTTCTAATTTCTCCGTATAATTTTGTATTTCATCATATTGGGCCCTTAATTCTTCCTCTGATGCCGCTAATTGATGATACGCTACTATAATCTCTTGATTAGAAGCTTCTAATTCCCCTTGATTTTCCTTCAATTCACATAAATAGCTATGGGTTTTATCAAGTACATTATTCATAGAAATAGTTAATCCTAAGAAAGGGTCTTCCTCTACTAAAGGTAGCCTATAACCTATAGCATTCTCTAAATCTATTCGATTGATATTTTCATCTAGCTGATTCACAGGTCTTATGACATTTTTATTTTGCACCCATAAAAACAATAAAAACATCATAAGAGCAACGGTAGAGGATGCTATAAAAATAGTATATATATAGTTATAAACACTCTTCATAGAAAGGCCTATAATAAAGACACCCGTTATTTCTCGTTCCTTATAAATAGGGGCTGTAATTTCTAATATATAATCATTGATTTTTTCATCATACCACTCTATCATACTAATATTGCCTTTAAGGGCCTTTCTTACCTCTTTTATACCTTTATAATCATAAAGAGTTCCAATATGGTCCATCTCTCCATCTGCTACCGTCTTTAAATTTTTATCTACAATAGTAGCATAAATAATATTTTCTTCTACTAGCAATTTTTCAACTAAATTTTGATAATGAAAGCTTTCTGTCAACTTTTGAATATTTTCTGCAAAGATTCCAACCTGTACAACATAATCATTTTCATTTTTTATAGCTCCATATTTCGTAGGAATTCCTGATCCTGAATCGGGCCTAATCTTCTCCATTAATTCTCGATCTTCACTTCTTATAAAATCGTACAAGGGATGTCCCTTATAAGGAGTCCATCCTACATCATCTTCCCCATCACAAGAATATAATGTTACGCCCTTTTCATTCATCCAATATAATTGATCCACTTTCATTTTTTTTAATAAATCAATCAAATAATCATTACTCAAATTTTTTTCATGATCCATTACCATATTCCCCACGATTCGAATCCGATCTTCTAACATCTTATGAATCACATCTAATGCCGCTTCATTTCCTTCTACTTGCCTTATGGTTTCTTTTATAAGATTGTGTGCATCCTTTTTTTCTTGTGCTAATAGTAGACTTTTACTGATAAAAAAGCTTGAAATACTCACTGTAAAAGTAGCTAACAAAGCAATCCACAAGGGCATATATATTAATTTATGTCTATTTACTGCATTTTGTTTTCTATGTTTTTTTAATTTCTTCATATATTTTCCCCCTTCGCTTTGTTTTCATCAAAGAATTGATTTTTATTACTATAAAGGTGTTATACCCTTTTATTATATAGACAATCCTTTTTTCTTTAAGAAATTATCCTCATATATTTTTTCAGCCTCAAAATTTTCTAATGGTTTACTGAATAAATATCCTTGTATATAGTTACACTTAGCAATTCTTAATCGTTTATACTGCTCTATTTCCTCTACTCCTTCTGCTACTACTTCTAAATTTAAACTATGGGCTAAAGATATAATATTATCCATCACCGCAATATGCTCTATTTCTAAAAATTTATCACATAAAGATTTATCTAGCTTAATTTTGTCTACTGGTAAAAATGTCAAATAACTAAGGGAAGAATAACCTGTCCCAAAATCATCTAAAGCAATTTTTATTCCTAAACCCTTCAGCTGATTTAAAAATACAATAGTTTCTTCTTTTTGATCTAAGAAAATACTCTCTGTAATTTCTATTTCTATATATTTTGATTCTACCTTATTTTCCTTTAAAGTCTTCTCTAAAAAGGATACATAATCCACATCATTTAATTGCTTTGCAGAAAAATTAATGGCAATAGGCTTTAGGGAAAATCCTTTTTCTTTCCATCTTACAATTTGCTTGATGGCTTCTTTTGTCACCCATCTTCCGATTTGAATAATCATACCATTTTCTTCTGCAATCTCTATAAACAAAGCAGGGGAAACAAAATGATTTTTAAGTCTTAACAATGCTTCAAAGCCTGTAATTTTCCCAGTGAAGGTACAAATTTGAGGCTGATAAACTAATTTGAATCCATCTTCTTCTATTGCTTCTCTTAAAATTCTTTCTATCTGAATCTGTTCTTTTAATTTCTCTGTCATTGCCTCATTAAAAAACTTATAATTGTTTTTTCCTTGATCCTTTACATCATACATAGCCATATCAGCATTCATAATCAATTGATTGACTCTATTGCTATCAAAAGGGTACCTAGTAATCCCCAGGCTAGCACTTATATAGATTTCATCATCTTCTACCATCCATTTATTTTTAAATATTCCTACAATTTGTTTTGCATAATTTTCTATAATACCAATATCTTCTTCATTCTCTATCAATAGAAGGAATTCGTCTCCACCAAATCTTGATATGAACATTTTTTTATCCTGTATACCCATTAACCCTTGTGCTACTTTTTTAAGGACTTCATCTCCATATCTATGTCCTAATGTATCATTAATCTCCTTAAAATTATCTAAATCTATTAACATGACTGCCCCTGACCCATTATTTCTTGTTATTTTTTTTAGCTTTTCAAAAAAACTTCTCCGATTCGGCAAATCAGTTAAAGGGTCATTATATGCAAGATGCTCATATTTTTTCTTTAAGCTTTCTAATTTCTCCGTATAACTTTGTATTTCGTCATATTGAGCCCTTAATTCTTCCTCAGATGCAGCTAATTGATGATAAGCTGCTATGATTTCTTCATTAGATGCTTCAAGTTCCTCTTGATTTTCCTTCAATTGATATAAGTAACTATGGGTCTTATCTAATAAATGATTGATAGAAAAAATCAATCCAAAGAAAGGGTCTTTCTCCTCTAAAGGCAATCTATACTCCATATTGTTCTCAAGATCTATTTCATTGATCTTTTTATCTAACTGATTCACAGGTTTTACTACATTTCTATTTTGTACCCACAAAACCAATAAAAACATAGTCATAGCAATAATACTTGACATGATAAAAATTTTATAAATAGAAGTATACACACTTTCCATAGAAAGCCCTATAACAAATGCCCCTATAATCTCTTCGTTCTTATAAACAGGGGCTGAAATTTCTAATACATTCTCATCTATCTCATCATAATACCATTCCATCACACTAGTTTTTCCTTGTAGGGTATTTCTTGCCTCATCTTCTTCCTCATGATCATACATAAGCCCTATATCTTCTATATCTCCATCTGCAATAGCCTTTAAATTTTTATCTAAAAGGGTAGCATAGACCACATTTTCTTCCTTTACTAACCCTTCCACCAAAGTTTGATAATTCACCCTTTTTGTCAAGTTTTGTATATTCCTTGCTAAAATCCCTACCTGAACAACATATCCCTTTTTATCCTTCAAAGCACCATATTTAATAGGAATCTTAAACTTTGCATCAGGTCGAATATCCTCCATAAGTACCTGATCATTACTATATATAAATGTATCTAAGGGGTGTCCCTTAGGAGGCGTCCAGTCCCTATAAGCTTCAACGGTTGAATAAATTCCGTCTCCCTTTTCATCCATCCAATGAAGCTCATCTACATGAAGCTCTTTCATCAATTTCATTAAATATTCATCACTTAGCTTTTCTTCATTTTTTATAACCATCTCACCAGCTATTTTAATCTTATCTTCAAGCATTTCATCCATTGCATCTAAGCTAGCAGCACTTCCTTCTATCTGCCTTATGACTTCCTTCATAAGACTAAGTCCATCTTGTTTTACTTGTTCTAGCAATATACTTTTGCTGATAAAAAAGCTTGAAATACTCACCGTAAAAGTAGCTACTAATGCAATACATAAGGGTAAATAAATTAGCTTATATTTATCTACTACCCTTTGTTTTTTATGCTTTTTTAGCTTGATCATCCCGTACCCCCCTCAAACCCATTATTCCCCCGTAACCTATCCATGTTTTAACATATAACCCAATCCTATACTCCTTTATTTTATCATTCGATTCGACTTATTTCAAACTTTTTTGACAAGCGCCACAATTTCCCTTTCCCTTGAAAAATAGCCATAAAATGGTTCTATCCATATATAAAGGAACAGCATCACTCCTATACAAGTAAGTGATGCTCTTATAAATCATTTATTTAATTTTTCTACTATTTTAATCTCCTTTAAGGCATCTCCCTTTTTCAAGGAAATGACCTCTATCCCCTGAGATTTTCGATTATTTTTTTCTTCTATTGTTTTCGTATCAAAGGTTTTACTTTTTCCTTTTTTACTTTTTGCTATTAACTTTATATCCTCTTTTATATCTATTAAATCAATGAGTTCCTCTGAATCTGCATAAGCATTTACTAATTGACTTCTATTGGTCTTTGTCTTATAGCTTATCATTGGGATTTTTGCACATTTTCCATTCCTAAAAAAGAAAAGCATATGTCCATCATATTCCTTGGTCACTACCATATAGATAATATTTTCATCCTCTTCACAGCCTAAAATATTCTTCAAATAATCTCCTAGATGACTACTCTTACAATCAACTAACTCATAAGTCTTTTTCTTATAGACCTTATGCTTATTACTAAAGAATAATATTTCAGATTTATTTGTTGTAACAATCTCTTGTACAATCACATCTGTATCCTTTAGCTTTTGTTCACTATTTCCTCTAAGGCTTGCCATGGAAATCTTCTTTAGATATCCATCCCTCGTCCTAAATAAGGTAAGTTCATAATCCTCAATCAAATCCTCATGAGAAATTTCCTCTATATGATGAGACGCTATAATCTGAGTTTGTCTTTCTTTTCCATATTTTTTTGAAACAGCTAATAGCTCCTTTTTAATAATCCTTTTGATCTTTTTTTCACTCTCAAGAGTACCTTCTATACTCTTTATTTCCTTTTCTAGCTTCTCTATATCCTTTGTCTTATTTAATATATATTCCTGATTGAAGTTACGAAGCTTGATCTCTGCAATAAATTCTGCTTGATTTTTATCTATAGAAAAACCTTCCATAAGATTTGGAATAACATCCTTATCTTTTTTCGTCTCCCGTACAATCTTTATGGCACGATCTAAATCTAATAAGATCTTTTCTAATCCCTTTAATAAATGAAGCTTATCACACTTTTGATCCTGCTCAAACATAAGCCCCTTCTTAATACAATCTACTCGAAAACGAATCCACTCAAGAAGTATATTTCGAACGCCCAATACTTTAGGCTGTCCATCTACTAGGATATTGAAATTGCAGCTAAAGCTATCGTGCATTTTCGTATACTTATAGATTTTCCCCATCAACTGCTCTACCTGAGTATTTTTTTTCACATCTAAGGTGATTTTAAGTCCTTCCTTATCTGTTTCATCCCTTACATCTGTTATTTCTCTGATTTTCCCAGACTTAATCATATCTGTAATCTGATCAATAATCGTCTCTACATTTGTAGTGTAAGGAATCTCTAAAATATCGATACAACGGTTTTTCTTGTCATATATATATTTTCCCCTGAGATAAAAGGTCCCTTTTCCTGTTTCATAAATCTTTTCCATGTCTTTTGCTTCATATATAAGCTCTCCCCCTGTAGGAAAATCAGGCCCCTTTAAAATACTTAAAAGGTCTGCATTTTCATCTTCCATAAGGGCAATCGTACTCTCACAAATCTCTCCTAAATGAAAGCTACAAATATTACTCGCCATACCTACAGCAATCCCTAAATTAGGATTCACTAAAATATTTGGAAAAGTAGTAGGGAGTAGAGTAGGTTCGTCCATGGTATTATCATAATTAGGAATAAAATCTACCGTATTTTTCCCTATATCTCGAAAAAACTCATCACAAATCTCATCAAGCTTTGCCTCTGTATATCTAGGGGCTGCAAAAGCCATATCCCTCGAATAATTTTTCCCAAAGTTTCCTTTACTATCTACATAAGGATGTAGTAAGGATTCATTTCCCCTTGTGAGCCTTACCATTGTCTGGTAAATTGCCATATCTCCATGGGGGTTTAGTCTCATAGTTTGTCCTACAATATTGGCACTCTTTGTTTTATTTCCCTTTAAAAGCCCCATTTTGTACATAGTATATAAAAGCTTTCTATGAGAAGGCTTTAATCCATCAATCTCCGGTAATGCTCTTGATACAATCACCGACATAGAGTAGGGCATATAATTACTCTTTAGTGTATCAATTACATTCATATTTTTTATATTATTCATGCTCTCTTCCCTTTCTAACTTACATCAGATCTATCTAAATACTGGTATCCATATTCCTCAATAAACTCTTTTCTTCCCTTTAAATTATCCCCTAAGAAAAGTTCAAAAGCTTCCTTCGTTGCCCTAGCATCTGCTGGAGTCACCTTCACAAGTCTTCTCGTATCAGGATTCATAGTGGTTTCCCACATCATCTCAGGCTCATTTTCTCCAAGTCCTTTAGATCTTTGAATACGAACCTTTCGTCTTAAGGATTTTGTAATCTTTCTCTTTTCTTCTTCCGTATAAGCAAAATAATTATTCCCCTTACTATCTGTAATCTCGTAAAGAGGTGATTCTGCAATATACACATAACCTTCTTCAATCATAGTAGGCGTTAGTACATAAAGCATAGTAATAATCAGACATCTGATCTGATACCCATCCACATCTGCATCGGTACAGATAATGAGTTTGTTCCATGTCATCTTCTCCATATCAAAATCTGCCAAATCCTTCAGATGCTTTGATTTTACCTCTATCCCACATCCAATAACACGAAGAAGATCCATAATAATATCATTCTTAAAAATCTTTTCATAATCACTCTTTAAGCAATTCAAAATCTTTCCCCTTACAGGCATAATAGCTTGAAAATTTGCATCTCGTCCCATTTTCGTACTTCCAAGGGCAGAATCTCCCTCTACGATAAATAGCTCTCTTATATTTTTATCCTTGCTTCTGCAATCTACAAATTTTTTCACTCGATTAGAAATATTATCAATCTTCTTGCTGAGTTTCTTTCTTACATCAATACGTGTTTTTTCCGCCTTTTCACGACTTCTCTTATTTACCAATACCTGTCCTATAATCTTCTCAGCTTCTACTCGATTTTCAATAAAATAAATCTCAAGCTTTTCCTTTAAAAAGTCATTCATGGCATTTTTGATAAATAAATTAGTAATGGCCTTTTTCGTCTGATTTTCATAAGAAGTCATAGTACTATAAGTATTGGTCACTAAAGTCAAGCTATCTTCTATATCCTGAAAAGTAATCTTTTTCTCACCCTTATTGTATTTATTAAGCCTTGCAATCTCCTTATCAATAGCATAGACAAAAGCATTTTTCACAGCTTTATCAGGGGCGCCCCCATGCTCTAAGAAGGAAGAATTATGATAATACTCAAGAAGATTCACTTCATTATTAAAGCTAAAGGCAACCTCTATCTTTACCTTATATTCAGGCTTATCCTCACGATCTCGTCCCTTCGTTTCTAGTTCAAAGTAAGAAAGGTCCGTAAAAGCCGTATCTTCATTTGCTTCTTTTATATAATCAGAAATACCCTTTTCATAAAAATAGGTAAAGGTTTCGTCTAGTTCTTCATCATAAAGGGTAAAAGTAATTCCCTTATTCACAATAGCTTGTCTTTTTAGAACCTCTTTAAAAAACTCTAAAGAAATATGGATATCATTAAAAACCTTAAGATCAGGCTTCCAGTGAATCCGAGTCCCTGTTCTCCCCTTCTCACAAGGGCTTTTTATATAGCCACAATCCCTCTTTGTTACATTTTCCCCTTCCTTAAAGGAAAGATTATATTCAAAATCATCTCGGTAAACGGTTACATGCATATACTCAGAAGCAAACTGAGTGGCTGCTGTTCCTAATCCATTCAGTCCTATACTAAACTGATAGTTGCTATCTCCATTATTATCGTACTTGCCCCCTCCATAGAGAATACAGAAAACAATTTCCCAATTGTACTTTTGCTCCTTTTCATTCCATTCAATAGGAATACCACGACCAAAATCTGTAACTTCTATGGAACGATCCTTCATTCTCTTTACATTTATAATTTTACCAAAGCCTTCTACAGCTTCATCCCTACTATTTCCAACAATCTCCATCACTGTATGTTGACACCCAGAAATCCCATCACTTCCAAAAATCACTCCTGGGCGAAGTCTTACCTTATCCTTTTCCTCAAGCGTCGACAAACTCTCATTGCCATACCCTTTTTTCTTTGTCATACCAAACCTCCTGAAACTTAAACAAATTATTCACATTTCATTATATTATCATAGAATAACCGTATTATACCACCTTTTTTTTACAACATGCAAACATTTGTTCTGTTTTAAGTCGAAAATATAACTCAAGCCCCTCCTTGAGTTATATCACTTATTGATCATATAGTCAAAACATCATACTCATCAAATGCATAAAAAACCGTAAACAAAATAGATAATAAAGCACTAAAATACCTAGCTATAAAAATGGCGATCATAATAGCGATTTGATATTTAATAGCCGTTATAGGAATTGCCCCTCCTAAAATCTGACCAGTCATCATTCCAGGTAAAGCTACGAGTCCTATGGTTTCAATAGAAGCTATAGTAGGTCTTACAGAAGAAAATATAGCTTCTTTAAAATAAACCAACAAAACTTCTATTTTATTTCCGCTAAGGCTTAAATAATAAAAATATTCCTTTTCATTTTCTTTGATAGATTTATAAAAATTATTAATACAGATGATATTCCCATTCAAGCTGTTTCCCAATAACATGCCACCTATAGGAATCAAATACCTAGCATGAAAAATCTGATCTAAATTGATTACAAAAAAATTAAAATATAACAATACAACTACATTGGGAATTAAAAAAGCAAATAATAAAGGGATGATAAATTTCTTGATCGGTAGACTACAAGATTTAGCTGCTGTAAAGCTAGCCACTAAAATCATAAAAACAAGATAAGAAAAATTAATCAAAGAATTATTTTTATCAAAAATAGTTTGAAGAAAAATCCCTACCAAGCTCAGCTGAATGACCATTCTAAAAATCACATAAAAAATCCTTTTATTGATCTTCATATTCAATTTATGATTTAAAATCAATACGGGAATGATTAAAAAAAACAAACTAATCATAGATAAATAAGAAATCCCTTCTCCTTGCATATATTACCACTCCTCTATCCGAATATGCTCTTTATGCCAAATCTTATCATGAGAGATGATTAAAACCGTTTTATCCTGCTTCAAAACATAATCTACCACCTTTTCTTTCATCTCCTTATCAAGGCCTGAAGTCACCTCATCTAAAAGCCATAAGGGTCTATCCAAAAGGATACAAATGATCAACCCAAGTCTTTGCCTTTCTCCCCCTGAAAGTTGATTCACTTCCTTTTCTAAAAGGCTTTTAGAGAGGTTAAAATATTCCATAATAGCTAAAACCTTTCCTCGATTCATTTCCAATCCTCTATTTTGCTTGTAAGAGAATATCTCAACTAATAAATCCCATACCCCATGATTTCTAAAATCTACATCTTGACTCACATAGCCTATATATTTACGAAAATAGGGTAGATTGCTCCTTTGTAGCTTCTTTTCCTTTAGAAAAATCTCTCCTTCATTGGGTCTTATAAAACCTAAAAGTAATTTAAACAAAGAGGATTTTCCCTTTCCTGAAGGAGCACTTAAAAGAACCTTTTCTCCTTCTTTAATGTTCATATTAAAATCTTTAAATATAGTCTTTTCATCAAAGCTTAAATGGATATTTTTAAATTCAATCAAGAGAACGCTCCTTTCCCTTCACCTCATGAAACAACTGACCTGCCTTTTTAGTTGCTTCCTTTAATATTTCTTCTCCAAGATCCGTTATAGTATAAAACTTAATAATTCTTCCATCCACCTTTTTTTCCGTCTTATTTAACAAGCCTTCCCTTTCCATCCTGTTCAGTAGAGGATACAGAGTTCCTGGACTTACCTTATAACCATGTTCCTCTAGCTCCTTCATCATCCAAGTTCCATAGATAGGCTCCTTTTTAGCATGATACAAAATATGTATTTGTATAAAGCCTAAAAATAATTTTCTCAAGATCTTCTCTTTCATAGTCAATCTCCTTAAAAACAAAATATCGTATTTCGATATCGTGTTTCGATATCGTATTTCAATATCATTGTATCAAAAGATCCTATTTCTTGCAATAAACTTTTTTATAAAAAAGTTTTGCAGTGAAATCATCTTAAGAAAATCTTAAGAATCCCATCAAATATTTTGTAAGAAGTCAATGCTATCATTTATATAAACCTAATCAAGAAAGGTGTGGTATAATATGTCAGTAATAAAACGAGGTGGTGATCCATAATGAACATACTCATCTGTGATGATGATCAACAAATTCTTGAAGCAATAGAAATATACCTTGAAAATGAAGGCTATACCATTTTTAAAGCCTTCAATGGATTAGAAGCATTAAACATACTTGAGCATACAGAAATCCATCTGATTATCATGGATATTATGATGCCAAAAATGAATGGTATGAAAGCTACAAACCAAATTAGAAAGACAAAAAACATCCCTGTTATCATGCTGTCAGCAAAATCAGAAGATATGGATAAAATCATGGGGTTAAATATGGGAGCTGATGATTATATTACAAAGCCCTTTAATCCACTAGAACTCATTGCTCGTGTAAAATCTCAGCTCAGAAGATATATGACCCTTGGAAATTTTACAAAAAAGACAAATGTCTATCAAACAGGTCAATTGATTATAGATGATGACACCAAAGAAGTGACAGTAGATGGAGAATATATCAAGCTCACTCCCCTTGAATATAAAATACTTAAGCTTCTCACAGAGCATGCACAAAAAGTTTTTTCCATAGATCAGATTTATGAAAAGGTATGGGATGAACCTTCCTTTAACCCAGAAAATACAGTAGCTGTTCATATAAGAAGAATCAGAGAAAAAATAGAATTCAATCCAAAAAAACCAAAATACTTAAAGGTGGTGTGGGGCGTTGGTTACAAAATTGAAAAATATAAAAGCTAACAAACATTTAAAAGTTATAGCTTTTTTACTAGCAATCCTTTCTTTAACAAGCATTTTAACCATATTGGCTTATTTAGATGAAAATACAGCTAGCTCCTTTGAAGCAGCTTTTCAAAAGGATTATCTAAAAAGCAGCGCTTTAAGAGGTGAATCAAACAATATCACCTACAATTTACAAAAAATCTTAACCCGCTATAGAAGTGAAGAATACATCAAAAGCGGAGGAACTTTGCCTAAAGACTTAGATAGGTACTATAGCTATTCATGGAAGCTTGAAAACCTTTATAGAGATTTTAAAAGAAATTATTATAAAGATAGCTCAAAGCCGTACAATACAGTTCCTGAGAAGAAATTAATTGATCTATTTGAAAAAGAATATACTGAAGAAATTGCATTATACAAAGAAGAATATATCCAAAAAGAATTAAATACTTACTATACACTACAAAGGGAATTAAAAAGTATTAAAGGATTGTCCTACTATATCTCCACTAAAATATCAGACACTGAAGAATATAGCTATACAAATGTTTCTAATGGGAACAAAGCTTTTTTTAAATCCTATCCAGTTTATTGGTTGTTTGATGAGGACGGTTATGTAGCTTCCCCTAAACTAAAACCTATTCATCATAACCTTAAATCCTATCCACAAGATATTATGTATGTAGGATTAAATAATACCTTTTTAAAGCCTAGAATAGAAAATTGGAATCATGATAGCAAACTACTCATAAAAGGTTTTAGTCTTGCTAGTCTTTCAATGGTATTATTCTTTTTCTCCCTTATTTACCTTCTTTTAGCAGTAGGGAAACGAGACGAAGATGGAAAAATCCATTTAAGAGCCTTAGATAAATTATATATAGATATACATATACTTATGGTTATCATAGTGGTGAGTATATTAATAATGATTGCTTTTGAATCTATTGATCTAGGGTATTATATTTTTATCCCTACAAGTATACTTATAAGTGCTCTTAGCATTTATTTATTGTTATCCATCACAAAGCATATAAAAAATAAAACCATCTTTACCCATAATCTATACTATAAAATACTCAAAAAAATATACTCCTATATAAAAAGGATATTCAGTTGTACCCCCATTGCCTTAAGAATGATTCCTACACCTAATAAGGCAAGTGACTTAAAAAGCATTATAAAAGGAGTTGAACATATAAAAAAAGGAGAGCTTGATTATCATATTACCACCCTCACAACAGGAATTTATGGAAGTCTTGGTGATGATATCAATGACATTGCAAAAGGACTAAAGTCCGCCGTTGACAATGAACTAAAAAGCGAACGACTAAAAACAGAACTCATTAGCAATGTATCCCATGACATTAGAACACCCTTAACATCCATTATCACCTATATAGATTTACTAAAAAAAGAAGGACTCCACTCGAAAAAAGCACCTAAATACCTAGAAGTACTCGATCAAAAGTCTTTAAGACTCAAAATATTGACAGATGATTTATTTGAAGCCTCAAAAGCATCTAGTGGAGATCTACCTGTTCATCTAGAAAAAGTAGAGATCAATTCACTCATCACCCAAGGACTTGTAGAATTAGATGAAAAAATAGTAGCCTCTGGATTAGACTTCAAAGTTCAACTTCCTAAAGAAAAAATATTCGTTCGAGCAGATGGCAAACTATTGTGGCGTGCCCTAGAAAACCTTCTATTCAATATACTTAAATACGCCCTTCCAAACTCTAGAGTATATATTGATATTGTGAATTCAAAAGATCATTCCTCAATCATCCTAAAAAACATCTCTGCCCATGAGCTAAATATCCATGAAACAGAGCTTATGGAACGATTCACACGAGGAGATGAATCTAGAAGCAGTGAAGGCAGCGGACTTGGATTATCCATTGCAAAAAGTCTTGTAGCCTTACAAAAGGGTAATTTTCATATTGAAATAGATGGAGATTTATTTAAAGCCATCATTACACTCCCTAAATATGAATAAAAAAAGAGCTTTGTAAAAAGATTGAATTTCTTTTTACAAAGCTCTTTTTATCAATTACGAATCACCTTACAGCTTGAAAAGCTTACGGCTTGCCCTCCTTCACTTTGATCCTTAGCAGCTAATCTGAATCCTGAAAGAGTTGCTTCTACAGTGACTTCATTCCCCTCTAATATGTATTTTTTCGTTTCTTCATCTATTAATCCTTCTATATAAACGACCCCATCAAAATTGTCTGTTTCATTCGTCCATCCACTATTAAAGGTAAATTGAATAGCCTTATCAAGAAGTTTGTTATCTGGAGTAAAATAAAACTCATTCTCTCCATCCATCTCATTAAAATACCCTCTTAATTTCCCTTTTACAACCATACTCCCTTTAAGCTCTAAAATAATAGAATTTCCTTTTTCATAATCAATACTTGCTACTTTAAGCCCCCCTATATTTTGTCCCACCTGTATATTATCAGGATCATAAAAGGAAGCTTCCGTATTATCCTCTAGATTTTCTGTATCATTATTCTCTTCAAAGGGATAAGGCTTGTCTGATTGGTCTACAAGATCCGTACTCCCATTTACCTCTAAGATCTCATATTGATCTGTCCAAATATGTCCATCTTCTATTACTCCTTCAGATTTTACAAATCCACTAAAATCAAACTTTACTTTCACAGGGATATGACTATCGTCACGAATCGTAATAAATGGATCATCCAAAACAAAATGCTCTCTATCTACATAATTATAAATTTCATCCCCTGAAAAATATACCTCATCAAAGGTATAAGTTTTATCATTCCATTCTCTCATAATCTCAATAGGCTTACTTAGCTTCATCCCTGTTCCAAGGGGAGGTTCATTCGGCATCAATGTTCCCTCAAGAGTATAAACAGTTTCCTGAGGTTTTTGTGACGGATTCACTTCCTCTGATTTTTTATTTTCTTCTTGCTCCTCTTTTTGCTTTTGTTCTGCTTCAAGCTCTGCACGTATTTCAGCCCTTAATTCTTCCTCTGTCTTTACAGGTTCTTTTTTATCACAGGCTGTAAGTAATAGTAGAAAAATTAGTAGTATGCTCATTCGTTTTTTCATAAAATTATCCTCCTATCCATTCCTTTCAATTTAGCACCTACATTATAACATGTTTCGCCATATTCTTTGAAATTTTAGTAAATTTAGACTTGTAGAATTTATATTTTCCACATCTTTCTTGAGAACATTCGTTCGCATACTTTCTTTTTAATTACAAAAACTAAGTAATGTAAAATAACTAGAAAGAAGGGTTGATATGGATTATAATAAAATTGAAGATGGATCATATCTTCATTTTGAATTCCAAACAACATCTAACAGGTAAAGACATCCTAGCACTAACCTTTATTCCTCTTATGAACGGAAAAACATCAAAAAGCAAAAGAGCATTAGATAGCATTGAATTAGCAGATAAAATTACACAAAAAAGCGAGAAACTTCAATGTTTAACTTTACTATATGCACTATTTGAAAAATTTGGAGATGCAATATCTAAGAAAAAATTTAAGGAGGTCTTTTCTATGACAGAAATAGGAAAAATGATAAGAGAAGAAGGCATTAAAGAAGGTATTAAAGAAGGTATTAAAGAAGGTAAAGCCGATTTATTCATAAAGCAATTAACTAAAAAATTAGGTAAAATCCCAGAAGAATATAAGCAAAAAATTAGAAATCTCTCAGACGAAAGTATCGATATCGTATCTTTAGAGATTTTTAATATCGAAAATATTAGGGATTTAGAAAAATATTTATAAGATATGATAAAAACCTACAAGAGACTTTTTACTTGTAGGCTTTTATATTGAGAATAAAACAACTTTCGCAACCTTTTCTATCCACACTAGATCATCACTCATATTTTTTCCTATTTTCTTTAGAAAGCTGTACCTTTTCCTTATTCTTCCGTTGTTATAAAAAAAGAAGGATTCACCTCTCATGAACCTTCTTTTTTAATCAAAATATTTAACCAATATTCATCTTTCCTACCTACTCGAACATCTGCTGTTTTCCACATATCTAAAATCTTTAGCCCTTTAAAATCCTTCATCAAAGCTTCAAAGCTTTCTTCATTATAAGAATTAAAAAACCTTCCATTTCTAAATCCTTCACCATCACCATATTTAAAAGATAAATAAAAAATGCCATTTCTTCTTAAGGCTCTCTCACAATTATCCATAACCTTCTTGATCTCATCTCTACCTACATGAAGAATAGAAGCACATGCCCAGATGCCATCAAAAGCATCATGAAAATCCATCTCTCTCATATCTAGCATAAGCACTTCTCTATTTAATAAATCACTAACAATTTTTATAAGTTCTTCTGAATAATCAACAGCTACTACCTTATAACCTCTACTCATAAAATATAAACTATCTCTCCCAGATCCACAGCCAAGATCTAATAGCTTATCCCCTTTTTTTAAGTGTTTCTCAAATTGATGATAAAGAAGTGTCATATCTGCTTTTAGAGTATTTTCTACAAAGCCTTTTGCATTTTTATTATAATAATCCTTCGTCATTTTCATCTCCTTAAAGCTACTTCTTAAAAGCTCCCCTAATCCACTTCTCCCCTGTCATTCCTACAGCCATACCTAGAGAAATCATCAAACTCGTCTCAATTCCAAACTTACCAGAACCCACAGCATAATTAAGCCCCTCAAAGCCTACAAAAGTCATTAAAAAGCTTATTAAAAATTTCTTCAAAATTATATTTTTCATCTTGTTTCTCTCCTTAAATCTTCTTTTTTATGTTTAAAAATAGAAATACAAACAAAAAACTTTCTAATAGAAAGATTTTTGTTTTTTATTAGTAAGCTTATTCACTAATGCTTAATTCCTTTTCTTGAATGAATATACATATCAATATCTTTCACAATATACTCCTGTCCTGTTGAATGAAGTACATCATAAAAAGATTTAATATAATCAAACACCTTATAGTCATCAAAAACTTTAAGTGCATCCTTACCAGTCAAATTATGTGCTCTTTTATAACTTTCAAGACAAAATACAGTAAAGTCAATCATTTTATCCATCGTTTTTCACCTCACACCTGGGGAAAGTTAATTTTTCCACTATTTATTTCTTCTGAAAACATTTCAAACAATTTTTCTGTACTATACTGCCAAACCTTTGTTTCCTCCCGCTCTAACAATTCATATAAATGAGATGAATATAATCCTACAATAGCATCTTTATCAGTTATATTTAATTCAGATACAATTTTTTCTACGAGAGCAGAGCATATAATTGGAAACACCACATTAAATTTATTTTTATCCACTATCTTTGCCCTCCTAAGTCTTCATAATGATCAAATACGCAAAAATTCAACGCTTTATCCGTATGGAACAATATCTGGTTGAAAAGTTTCTCTATCTTCAATCGCTTTAACGTTTCTTCTTTATCTAAAACACCCGTTTCAAAAAGTTTTACAGTTAAATATACATTATCATCTGCAACAGGACCCATTACAATATCGTATTTTTCCAAAAGTTCCTTTCCTCTGCGATTTGCAGTAATAAAATCCAGCCACTTTTCGTCAGCTACTAAAAACTCAATAATGCGAAGTTCGTTTTTTGCTTTTTCTATGTCAAAATTGTATACAGACAAAAACTCTTTACCTGTATTATTTCTTGAACCCACCTTTTTTGCCCAACGAACTGCTTGTTCCTTATTACTTGTAGTATAAAAACCTATTCCAAAATCAAGTAAACGATTACTTTGTAAAATTTTAGGTTCTTTCACAACAATATCACTTCCATGATAGATTTTCACACTAAACCCTCCAATATCTATATAAATGATTATAATTGCTTATTATCTCTCTATTTTTTATAGTATTATTTTATCCTACTAATATACTTTAATCAATTAATTTACTTGTAATTCTCTACAAGTGTTTAAAAGTCGCTATTTTGTTCCACTCATATGCTTTAATCAATTCATGCTGAACCTATCTATTCAATTTCTTTGCCCATGCCATAACTTTTTCCTTATTTTCCTCTACCTTCACAGGCTCTTTAAACTCTAATGTATCTACAATCTCATTTCCTTTTAGCCGCTCCTTAAAATGTTCAAAGGTACTTCCAGCACTCCCCCTATAGCAGCAAAATAAAGCGATTTTCTTCCCCTTTACCTCCACCTTATCAAAAAACGTATTATAACTTGGTGCAAAGCTAGCTGCCCACACAGGCGTACCAAAATATATAAAATCATATGCACTAAGATCTTCATCAAAAGACATCAGGTCTGGTCTTTTCTTCCTAACAACCTGACTCCCACCCTTTATGTATCGCATAAATCCTTTCTTAGGAATATCTTTTTCTGGTTTTAATTCTAAAATATCTGCCCCTACTGCCTCAGCAACAGCCTCAGCTAAAAATTTCGTATTTCCCTCTAATGAATAATAAACAACCAAAGCTTTCATCCCACTACCTCCTCTTAAAATTTACCCTTTTCTATCTATTATAGCCTAATATGAAGATTTATCCATATTTTACATTCATAAAAATCTCCTTGCTATCATTAGATATGGTATAATGCAAATAGACTCAAAAAAATAATGATTCCATTTGTATCACTTAGCTAGAACAAACATAAAAAATAAATATTTACAGGGAGGAACAAAATGATTACAGCCTATTTACTCGGCATTTCCAATTATATTGAAGGAGAGGATATCGAAATTAGATTTCGTGTCTTTAAGGATGGTGAACTTTTATTTAAGGATGATTTTTTCCAAGAATACAAAAAAACAGTGATCGTAGAGCATGTAGCTTTACTTGCACTTCTAGATAGATTAGAAGAATTTCGTGGAACTGATATCAACATTATGATCAACAATCCATCTTTATATGAACAAATCAGGGGTACTTCAACCTTGAAAAACAAGGATGCCCTAAGAATGACTCGTAAAGTCAAAGAAAAATTAGAAGAGTTTAAAAATACCCTCATCATCGAAGATGTTAGTACGGATAAAGCAAAATTAAAAGATTGGAAAGAAGTTTTAGAAGGGTAATTTGGCTACCCTTTAAATAAACCCTACAAGAAAATTTTTACTTGTAGGGTTTATTTTGAAAATAAAACAACAGAACCATTCACTTATGTTACTATGCCCAATAATGGGTTCCTAATAACAAATCAATTAATTTTACTTTCTCCTCTATTTCCTCCCTTGATAAACGCTTCACATCAAAAGGCTCAACATCAAATCCATAACCCCATAGCTCCCAAACAAACTTTTTAATAGAAGGGTACTGATCTTGAAATTTTGAGATTTCAAATATAAAGTTAGCAATTTCTTTGTATTTCATATGGTTTCGTTCTTTTAATTGACAATACAGATCTACCTGTGTCAAAACTTCTATGTCACGTCCAATTTTATATCGATGATCTTCAGATTCATTGATCATGAGAAAATTCTTGAGATTTTTACAAAATTGTCTATACATCAAACCTCTCCCTAAACAAATCTACATTTTGAAGGAAAACTCTCTTCACCTTCTGCCCCAGATCCTCTCTCTTATTTACAACCTCAATCAGTTCTGAAATCAATTGTTTATCAGTATTTTTTATTAAAACATCAATATCCTCTATATCCTTTTCTGAAAACCTACCTATTTTACTCAAAATAATATCTTCTTTTGATAAAACATAAATATTTTTAAACTTTTCGATCTTTATAACCCTTTTCTCAAAATCTAATGGAATGGTAGTAAGATAAAGATCTAACATATCAAAACGATCTAAAATTCTAAACAATCTCCCCACATTCGCCTGATAATCCATATCTAAAAAATCAACATCCGTTGTAGCTCTATCCAAATATCCTGCAACAATACATCCTGAACCACCTAATAAATAAATTGGAGGATATTCAATATTTTTCATGTAAGCAAAATCTTCCATATCCTGTAGAATCTCAAATAATATCTCTCTATTCTTATTTTTCATTAATACAACCTCACTTTTACAAGCTACTATCTTATACTTATAAGATATCACAGAAGATATTATTTATTCAAGAATCATCTATTATTTAAATACAATCATCTTCTCTTCCTTTAAAATATCAAACTTTGCCTCTCCTTTATTAAACCTAATGACATTTTTATCAAACTTTGCTCTACAAATATCCCTTGGAATTTCTACAAAAGTCACTAATCTATCTTCCTTTATAAAAGCAAGCATATTGATGCTTTCAAAGTATTCAACATTAAAATTATTATTAGGTATCTTAATCCCTTCCTCTTCAAAAACCATATCAACAGGTGTATAGGGATGAAGAATATACATCCTGTCCCATTCAAAATCAGTGATTTTAGAAAAATCAATAGCACTAGAAGTTTGTACACTTTCCACAATCGTATCCCTTAAATCCGAATCTTGCCATACATGATTAAAGGTAAAAAGATGAAATAGTACTATCATGACTATGAGTAAAGATAATAAACCTATGATTATTTTTTTCATAATCCACCTCTTATTTACAATATATAATCTTATCCCTTATTTTATCAATGCCCCCCTAGACCATACAATCCGATTCTTCACAAATCATTCTTACAATTCTCTTAGGATTTTTTCTAAAATCCTTTCTATCATAATCTCTATAATTCTCATCTTGAATCACTCTGATTTTATCATCAAACAAATATATTTGTTTTTCTTCTATCTTAAAACCTTTTATCCTTGTATGTGTTTCAATTTCATCATTTGTAAGAACAGCTAATTCATTTTCTAAACGCTTCAATTCCATCCATATTCTAAATTCTTCTGCTGATTTTATACATAGCTCAGAAATACTCTCTGCATGATGTAATAAATAATCAGTCGTGTACATAACTCTAATCACATTAAAGCGTTCTACTTGAATAGAGGGTTTAAGTTTTTGCCACTCTTCAATCTCAAATCGCACATAAAGTTCATTGGGGTCTTTACCAGATTGAATAGGAATTTCTTTTATTTCACTACGTTTTATAATTTTTATTTCCTTTACTTTTCCATAATACAAAACTCCTGCATTCTTTCCAAAAGTCTTATTAGATTGAGCAATCGCAATAGTTTTAACTATTCTATTTTTCATATCAACATTTTTCAAACTTGTATGATAAAACTTATAATCTAAATTTACCTTCAATTGCTCTTTATTTCTTAAAGACCCTACTAATACATTTCGACTATCAAAATAATTATTTTTTAAATAATATTCCTTACCCCTTTGCTCTAATCTTCTTTCATAAGAAGATAATGGAGATTCCTCAATCAGTTCATCTAAAAACTTTTCCATTAGCTTTGTTGCATCAGGTAAAAATGGAATTCCTCCTATATTTACTGATTCAATACTTCTATAAAATCTATGGTTTTCATATTCTTCTTCATTATCATAAGGAAATAATACAAAAGCACCAAAGATATTCTTTTGAAGCTTATCCACATCTTTATGATTATAAATAATCGCATCACGATAACGATGCATCGTATTGATATCACTTTCCTCAGGTCCAGGGTTATCATAACTTCTTTTATAACTTGTCCCACTTTCTGCTCCATTTAAACGATACTTCGCATCAAAGATATAATTGTACTGAACAGCTTTTCCATCCTTATAAATAGCAAATACATTATCAGGCTTTTGACCAATAGTTTCCGATTGCATTTTTAAATTATAGGATATGGTGAATATTTCACCATTTTTAGGATTTTGATAAGTTACCCTAGTAGTTGATCCTTTCTTTAAAGTAACAAATATACCATTAGTATTAATTTTGATCATATCATTTTTTATTAACTTATACTTTTTCCTTAATAAGCTATTGATCTTAATAAAACACCAATATTCATAAAGCTGTGCTAATTCCTTCATAGACATTTTAAAAATATCACCATAAAGGGTTAATCCCTTTCTAAGCATCAAATAGCACTTATAAATTTCTCTATATCCTGGTGCCATTTTTAAAACTAATGAGAAAGAATCCCTTGGTTCAAATTGAGTGACCTCTTTTAAAAAGCTCTCATGAATATAAAAGCTTATTTCCTTTACCATTGTCTCTAATTTTTCTAAAAACAATTCATCCTTTATCCGCTCTAGCTTTTCATACTTATTTCTTAGCTCCCTCAATTTTTTCACAATCCCTAGGAGCATATATTTCAAAAACTGATTCTCATAAGTATTGATTGCAGGAATTTTTCTAAACTCCATAGCTTTTACAGGAATAATTTTTCCGTTTTTTCTATACAGCTTATCTGGATTCTTAGCCATCCAACGAATGGTCTTTTCATTTCCTCTTTTGAGCTTTTGATAAGGGACAACTTGTCCCTCACTCTTTAATGTATGATGGGGTTGATTCATAACAACCTTGATAGACTTTATTAATTTTTCATAAATAACCCTCAAGATATGATAATATTCTGTAAGACTATTTCCTTCCTTTTCAAGGATAGTCATATTCAAATAGGTTCTTCTTAAAAATTCAAAGGATAAGTTGTATATCTCTTCATTTACATCCTTTAAGATATTATAATAATCCTTTTTATAATCAATCTTCTTTGGAAAGACCTCTATTCTTATAGTCAAATAAGGGACTTCATCTACATAAACAATCAATTCACTAAGCCCTATACTACTATTAAAATTAATGACCCCTGTCATAGTATTATCTGTAATATAATCTATCTGCTCTCGAATACGTTTATCTTCATGATAAAACCTTATAGCATGCTTTCCTTTATTCTCAATAATGATTTGATAATCTTCATACTCATAAAAAATAGGTTTATTTTTAGGGACATTGATATCTTCCTCTGAAATTTCTTTATCTACACAGTCCCAATGAAAGTTATTTTCAAAAATATCCTCTGGATATTCAAATTCTGTTTTTTTATACTTTCCTTTGATACCAAAATAGATTTTGGGTGTGTCAATAGCTACAAGCTTTATCTGTTTATTCCCAGAAGGTTGTGAATCCATCTGATTCATACCTCCTCATCATTTTTGCAATTTTCCCACTAGACAAAGGATATTTCACATTATTAGCTGCTAGGTAATTCTTCATCCTCTTTGCATTATCATCCTTATATATATCGTATTCATTGTTACTCTCTCCAGAAAGATATTTGTATAATTGAATCAATACATCTTTAATCCTTCCATTACTTCCTTGAATTCTAGGAAGGATTTTTTGAAGAATCTCATAATCCATTGCCTCATCAAAAGACATCAACTCTTCCTTCACTGCATAAGCCATATAAAAAATAATTTCATCCCTTACCCGATATCCAAAATGTAATCCAACATTTTCTAATATTTCATTAATCTTTTCTAAAATTGCTACGATCTCTATAATCATCTCTCTATTCTCTAAGCAATCCTTTAGCTTTAAATATTTTGAATAAAGGGTTTCATTCTTCATTAAAATTGGGTCTACTTCTTCTGTTTCCTCTAAAATATCTATCCCTAAGGATAAATTCACATGATTAAATTCAATAGTATTCCCTCTATCTAAAACCTTTTTACTAAAAGGAAAAGTAGTCTCATCCATATTCACCGTACCAATGATGTATAAATTTTCTGGAATATATAAGTGAGAATAATCACTTTTTGCTTTTTCATCATCCCCAAAGATTTCATCCTTTAATAAGATATCTGTCTTAATACCATCCCTTCTTTTTCTCGTTTCCATAAGGGATAATATATCACTAAAATAATACTCAACCCTTGCTAGGTTCATTTCATCTAAGCAAACAAAATAAGGTTGTCCAGATGTATCCTCAACAGCCTTTTTGATAATATTGGTTAAAGGTCCTGCTTGAAATTTATTTTCTATATTTTTATATCCCAATAAATCTGATGGATCTGACCAGTCAGGTCTTACAGGAATAATGGTATATCTACTATTTTCGCTCGTTGCCCCAATAGCTTCTGCAAACAATTCTACAAGTTTACTTTTTCCTGTCCCTGATATACCAGCAAGGAGTACAAAGGGTTTTGTTTTAAGGGATAGGTAGAAGTTTTTGATGGTATCTATAGAGTAGGTAAAGCCTTGGGCGTTGATGTAGTTGTGAATGTGGTTGATATATTCTTTTGGGGTATAATTTTCTTGTATAATCATTGGGGATTCCTCCACTTCATTTACATCTATTTCTGTTTTCTCTTCTGTTTTATTTAAATAACGCTCATAGTACAAAATCATCTTTTCTAAATCCTTTATTAATATTGTATCATCAGGTATATTCCCTTTATCATACTCTATAGCTGCAATAGTCCCGGCTTGATACATCTCTCCTAAGTTACCATTTGATACATATATATCATTTATTATTTCAGTCTCTTGTATATCTACTTCTTTTCTAATGCTTTGTGCATTTTCTATCAATAATTTTTTTGCTTTAACTTTTCCATGTTCATTTTTAATGTCTGTTACTCCTTGCATTAAAGTTAAATAGAGTTTGTTCATCTCTTCAGAAAACAAATAAACGATATATATACCTCTTTGGGTAGAAGTTGTACTTTTTTTATTCATTAAAGCAAGCCAAGGCACCTTTGCCCAATTTCCTTGTCCAATAGATCCAGTTATTTGATACTGATCTTTTTGAATAAATGAAAGATCTTTTAAATACTCAGGAATTATCTTTCTAAACAACTCACCTAATTCATGTCTTCCAAAAGATTCATATTGCCTTGCATTTAAATAGCCATTCATTATTTTTTCGAAATACGTTTTCAATTTTGAATAGCCCATTTCTCTCTCTACCCTCTCCCGGTAATACAACTCCAGCTTATCCGTTAGAATTGTTCTTAAATTTTCTTTATCTTCCTCACTTAATTCTCGCCATAATACTTCATCAAAACATAAGTATTCAATATCTTTAATCTTTTCCAGGTGGATGTATCCTTTTTTGTGAATTACATTATAGGGATTTTTATTCATTTCTCTTTTAACAAAATTTTTATCTAAACGATCTATTTTTTTCTGTATTTCTGTATCTGGTGTTTCTACTAACCCTCCTGCTGTGTGTTTAGCTAAGTACACCTTACATATACCTTCACATACTTTATCGTAATCAGCTTTTCCTTCTCTATTAACTAAGTTTAATAATTGTAATAGCAACATTAGTTTATAGGATTTTTGAATATTATTTAAACTGTCATTTGGTCCTATGTAATTGAAAAAGGCTTCTTTTAATGACTGATTCATATTTTTATTTTCTTTTGTAATCAACTTTACTTTGTAGTGAAACATTTCATCTGTTTTGTAGAATTCTATGTATTCTGCTAGTTCTTCTGGAACTTCTACTTTATTCTTTTTGCCGTCTCCATCATGATGTGTTTCTATGTATTGATAGCTTGTTTTAAATTTTTCTGTTAAGTAATTGATCAATTGTTTATTGGAATCATATCGTATTTGAAAAGTGTTTCCACCGTAGCCTTTTCTATTTATATTTTTTAATTGCACTTGAAAGGATTGATCATCAAACTCTAAGGTAATTTCTTGACTTTTTCCTGGATCAATCTTTTGATCTTGAATCATTTCTAAAAAATCATTACTATAGTCATTTGGGATATGTATCCCATAATTGAATATAGATAAATCTACTGTTTTTCTTGCTATGAAATTTTCTATTCCTTGTATTTTTGTCCAGCTAGGATTCTTTTTCAGCATTTTTGCACCTCTTCATTCATGTCTAGTTTATTTATGAAGTATTTCTATAAAATAGACAATATTCCTCTTTTTCCCACATGATTTTAGGTAAAGAAAAAAGATAGGTTCTCTAAATTTAAATACCCATCTTTTTTAGAAATCATTTTTTAATTTTTCATTTTTAATTTGTAAATTCTTAAATACACTTATATCTTACTGGTCTTGTTAACTTTTTAATTTCTCCATCTTTCAGCGCTCTATTAATCCAATCATTTGCTTGTTTCTTATTGACATTTAATATTCTAGCTACCTCATCCCCTTTTTTTTCTTCTTTCAAAATTCTTTTTATTGTTGGCAGCGCTATATAATAAATATCATATGTTTTTTCATCATCAGATTCAATCTCACTCTTTTTATCTTCTTCAATAATTGATTTATTTTCTTGTTCAGTATTTTTCTGATTATTTTCTTCGATCTCCTTATTATCTAACTTTGTCTCGAGACTGGATTTATCTTTAACTATTGCATTATCTTCTTGTTTTATATCTTTTGGGATATCAAATATAGAAGATTGAACTACTTTTTCTTGTTGATCCTCTATTGTTGTCCCTTCATTATTTTCAATGAATTTCTTTAAATCAAAATTTTTATTTTCAAAAACGTCTTCTAGTGGAATACCGCCTAATTTTAATAATTCTTCATTTCCTTTTAATTTTTCTTCTTTTCTTACAATTAATTTTACCCAATTATTTCTAACATTTTCTGTGGCGCCAGCCCAAGTACCACCTTTTTTGTAATCAGCAGATACTACAAATGCAGCATGTGATAAAGTATATACATATTTATTTCTTTCCATTGCAATCCAACTTTTAAAAGTCATATTCGGATGATGTGCAGATAAAACTAATAATTGTCCATCCATTATCTTCTCTCTTATATGTTTTCTTTTTATTCTATTAGCTAAGCCATCTGCTATAAAAGAAACAACTCTACCATTATACTTTAATGCTTCCTCTTCTGAAACACTATCTACCCCTTTTGCTCCTCCTGAATAAATAGTTAAGTTCTCCTCCACTGCTTTAATAACTAATTTTTTTGTGAATTCTAAAGCTATCTCATCTATATTCCTCGATCCTACCACTGCAATACCTTCAGTATTCAATAATTTAAGATCTCCACAATAATATAATACAGGAGGTGATTTTTTCTTTAACTTTTCTTTGAATTGACTAGGATATTCTCTATCTGCCCTTGTAACTATTCTTATTCCTTTGTTTCTTAAATTTTCAAGCTCAATAGCTAAGTTTCCTCCCCTAGATAGTAACTCTAAAAGTCTACTTACCTCTTTATCTGGTAATTCTAATTCTTTTTGTAATTCTTCTCTACTTAATTTTAATAAATTTTTAGGTCTTTTAACCGATGAATCTAATAATTTATCTGCGAGTTTATTCCATTCTGTTATGGTATAGGGTTTTAAATTTAAATTTCTTGATATAGCTAGATTACTACAAATCAATATAATTGCTACTGAATCTTCTGATAAATACAATTTTATTTCCCACCTTCCGATCCTGATGTAACAGCCAGAGCAAATGGATAAACTTGATTAGCTCCAGTATCTCTCAAAAGATATGTAGTGACTGCAAATGTCCAACGTGAATCTACCATATCATCTACAATCAATACATTACCTTCATATACTTTATTCAATGCAAATCCATCAAATGCATTTTTAGCCTGCATATTACTATTTTCAAAAGTTTTTTGCTCTTTTGTAGGTTGTTTTTTATATATTACTTCTTCATAATATAATCCTAATTTTTTAGCTAACCTTTCTGCAAAACTCTTCACTAAAGTTGGTCTTCTTAAAGATGGAATTGATGTAATCCAGTTTATATTCCATTCTTTAATCCTATCTTTTAACAAGTTATAAGCAGCATCTACAAGTCTATCATCAAAATTATGATCTTTATATTTTCCCTGCTTTACTAATTCTCCCCAACCAGCATCTCCATAAGAACACAATGCAATTCCTTTTTCTACTTGTTTATCTTTTGGTATATTTATTTTCCCATTTGGTGAAATCTCCTTATTCGGCCATTGTTTTCTAGGTTCTATTTCTAAAAACTCACCTTTTATAAATCGTATAGCTTCTATTACATTTTTTCTATTAACATTTTCTGAAATGAATTTTTCCCCTACACAATTAGAACATTTTCCACAATCATGCGCAAATGGATCATTTAATTCATTTGCAATAAATCTCATGTAGCATCCATCATAATCTACATACTCTCTCATCTGTTCTAATTCTTGATATCTTAGTTTCGTTATAGCTTTTCCTCTTTCAAAATTAGGTATCCATTTATTCACTGATCTATAATATTTACTTCCTTCTTTATATATAATACCATCAATTTCTAAAAACTTTAAACATTTTTCAACTCTACCTGATTTAATATTTACATCACCAAGTATATCTCTTTTACTTCTTCCTTCATGGATTTCTTCAATAGCATTAATTATTTCATTCATTTCTGTTACTGTTGGAAATGCACTCTTTATAAAGTAATCTTGTATGTCATCGTCTTCTTTCCCGTTTAATAATATTGTATAAGCATTCTCAATTCCTCTTCCAGCTCTTCCTATTTGTTGATAATAGGCTACAAGTGAACCTGGCCTTTGATAATGTATAACAAATCCAATATCTGGTTTGTCAAACCCCATGCCTAAAGCTACTGTTGCAACTAATGCCTTTACTTGATTATTCATAAGTTTTTTTTCTCTTTCATTCCTTAGTTGTCTATTTCCTTCACTACTTTTCGATAATGATGAATAATATTCTAGTGCATCTATTCCTCTGTTTCTTAAATATTTTGCAACTAAATTACAATCATTTTTAGTTAAACAATAAATAATTCCTGAACCATTAAATTTATTTATGTTTTCATACAACCATGCTAATCGCTCTGCTTGATTATTTAATTTTATAGTTTGAATTCTTAATGATTCTCTTGTCAATGGTCCCCTAAGAATATTTAATTCTTCTCCCACTTGTTCTTTTATATCAAATATAACCCTCTCATTCGCTGTTGCCGTTGTTCCTAATAATGGCATATTACTAGGTAAGCTTTGAATTATTCTTAAAATCCTTCTATAATCAGGTCTAAAGTCATGTCCCCAATCTGATATACAATGTGCTTCATCAACAACAAACATTCCAATAGATGATTTAATTCTATTCAAAACACTATCTATAAACTCTCTATTTCCCAGTCTTTCAGGTGAAACTAATAAAATATCACATTCATTTGAAATTAATTTTTCCTCTATATCACTCCATTGATCAACATTGTTTGAATTTATTGTTACAGCCTTTAATCCAAGTTTCTCTGCTGTTTCTATTTGATTATTCATTAGTGATAATAAAGGACTAATGAGTATAGTTGGTCCTTTTCCCTGTTCTCGTAATATTTTTGTTGCTATAAAATACACAGCACTTTTTCCCCATCCTGTTTTTTGAACAACAAGCGTTCTTCTGTTATTCAAAACAGAATCAATAGCTTCCCATTGTCCATTTCTAAATCTTGCTTCTTTTCCAAACATCTTTTTCAAATGGTTTTCTCCAATTTTTTTCAATATTTCCACCCCATCTTAAATTTATTAAACAACCATGTAGTTTTAACATAAAAAGCCACCTATTTTCACATAGATACATTGGAATATATTTGTATATTTTCATTAGCATATTACTGTCTGTACTTAATAACACTACCTACCAAATAGGGTCACGCTTAAATAAGTAAATTTCGAAAACCTGCCCCCTCATAGTCTTATCCTCTACTCTAAAATAAAATCCCCCCTAAAAACAGCTAAATTCCAAATATATTCTTTATAAGAGACATTACCTTTGATGCGCCTTTTCTTTCATGATTATCCTTTTGAATATAGGAATCCTTTTGTGTATCTTTTGTGGCTGCAACATAATCTTGACCTAAGTTATAAGGTTTACGCTCTGTATTTATTGCCTTTCTTTCCTTCTTAGGTTTAAAGATCTCTTTCTCTACAAATGTATATTTTTCTTTTCTATTTGAAAAAGTAGCTTTAGGTCTTACCACTTCTTTGTATGTTTTAACCATAGATCTTGTTATATCATTATTTACACTATATGTAATACTTAAGTCATTTCTCGCTCTTGTCATTCCAACATAAAGAAGTTTCTTTGCTTTCTCTAAACTTGAGTATTTTAATATGCCATCATTAATTCCACAGATAAATACCTTTTTAAAGTCTAGCCCTTTTGAGCTATGGATGGTAGATAGTTTGACGCTATCATAATCCATTTTGAATTTAGATTTTGTATTACTTGATTTACTCATAGAAAAATAGGGAATATTTTCTTTGCTTAATACTTCCTCTATGATTTGTAGATAATTTGTATCTTTATATTTCTTGAAAGGATATAAAATACATATGTCCCCAAACCTTATACCATTTTTATTGAGCTTTGTTATTTCTCCTACAATCCTGTAAGCTTCATCATAAAAATCTGAGCAGTCCATAAGATTTACATTATTTCCTTCTCTTAAGCTAGCTTTTGGGTTTATTATATAGTTATTATCTTCTATGTTTTTATCCTCTGCATCTATACTTTCTATCAAAAAGTTGTGAGCGTAGTCTAATATCTCTTTTGTATTTCTGTAGTTTTCTCTCATAATAACGGTTCTACCAGATGCTTTGATCCCTATGGATTTTAGTGTATATTTTCTATTGTATAAGTTCTGTGCACCATCTGAAGCTAATAATAAATGGCTATGCTCTGGATTTCTTAAGCATTTTACGATAAAGGCTAGCCATTCTTTTTCAAAGTCCTGTCCTTCATCTATGATGATAGCATCATATTTTTTCTCTTTTTGAAGCATGGTATCTGTTATTTTAGATATATTCTTGGTTAAATCTTCATCTTTATAAACGCTATTTAACCCATTATTCTTAAATATTGGATTGATCCATCCATGTAAATGGGATACTTCTACATTTTTTATATTTTCACCTATAATGGAATCTTTAAGATATGCTGCTAATGTTTTATTAAAGCAAAGAACGAGTATGTTCCAGTCTTTATGTAGCTCTGATAAATATTTTGCTCTACACATTAAAACAACAGTTTTTCCACTTCCTGCTACTCCTCTAATCACACGATGTCCGTATCCTAAGCCTTTTGCATATCTTTCTTGATTGAGGTTCATCACTTTAAATATGGCTTCATTGTCTGTTGAAAGCTTTACTTCTTTGAATAGATTTCCTCTTATTCGATCTATGGTGTTTTTCTCTAATGTTTGAAAGTTAAATCCATTTGGAATCATAGCTCGTAACTTTTCGATAAGCCTGTTTGTATCTTGGTTTTCTTCTATTTGTTTAAATTCATCTTGGAAGATAACAGCTTTTTCTTCTATTGTTCCTACAAAAGGGCTTTTCTCAAAAGAGCTTTTTAGTATCCTAGTAAATACAACACCATGTCCATAGGAAAATCGTAAGTTCCCTTGATATTTTCCATTTGACTCTGTTAGTTTTCTATCCTTTTTTAATTCATTTACGATGTGAAACATATATTCTCTTGCTTGCTTTATTGGATTTTTATGATTTTCATTTTGATGAAGGGTATATGTATTGGAATCAGCCTCACTAATAGAGCTTATCTGCCAATCCTTTACTTCTAGTACAACTAATCCTAAATCTGGTCCTAATATGATAAAGTCTGGATATCTACTATTTACTCTCAACTCATACCAAACCATATAATTCTCTGGAAGTATATCTTTTAGGACTTTAAATAGTCTCTTTTCTCCGTTTGTTATATTTTGTAAAGCACTAATACTTTCAGGTATTGTAATCGCCATAAGATTTCCTCCGAACTTCATTAGATTATATTTTACTTCTATAGTACAAAAATAATGATGAAAAATTTGTCATTTTTCGTTGTTTCATTCCGAAAAATATATGCTTTTGGAGTAATTTCTTGTAGCGTGTGGTTTTTTGTGAAATAAAAAAAGATATTTCCTTCCTTCGAAGTACTCTATCTTTTTAATATGGATATTAATGAACCATTTTCTTTTTGATCTCTTCTACTTCTTCTACACTAAGTTCTGAAGCTTGTGCTACTTGTTCAACAGATAATCCCATTTTCAATAGATTTTGTGCTATTTTGATTGCTTTTTCTTCTCTTCCTTTTTGTGTATAGTGTATTTTTCTTATCTCATCAATATTCATCCCCATTTTATCCTCTCTTCAATATGCCAATCACAACTCCATTGATATATACTTGATTACTTTTCATTTGAATGGGTTCGTATTTTTTGTTTTCTGGAATGAGTAAAATGGTGTCTCCCATGCTCATGAACTTTTTTAAGGTAGCATTTTCATCAATGGTAGCTGCTACTAGATCCATGTTTTCTGCTGTGTTTTGTTTTTTGATAACTACATAATCCCCATCTTGTATATTTGCACCTTCCATACTATCTCCAGTGACTTTTAGTAAAAAGCAATCTTCTTTGTTTTGTACCCATTCCGTTGGCAGATGAAAGCTGTTTCCTATTTCTTCACTAGCAAGCTTTGGGATGCCTGCTACGATTTCTCCGTACATGTATAGCTCTTCTAATTTTTCAGCCTTGTAGTCTGTATTTTGTTGCTGATCTCTTATGACTAATTCTTTGTAATCACTTGGATCTCTTAGTAATTCATAATTTTTATTGTGTTTTAGATCTACATAGGTATATTCTTCTATACTAGAAGGAATCATAGATGAATGAAATTGTGGAATATCTTGAATTTCTTCAAAGCCTTTATTGATCATCCTAAGTTCGTTGCCATCTGTTACTATACCGTATTGGCAGGTTTGACTATTGCTCATATAGCTTTTTAGTTGGTCAAGCCCTCCATTAATTCCACCAAAGGCTGCTTTTGTTTCTATGAATATATAAGGAATTTTTGTATTCTTTTTATAGATATTCACAACAATATCTACAAAACCTGGATTTGAAAAATTGTTGACTTTGTATTCTACATCTATAAGACTCATAGGATATTTATATGTATGGATTAATTCTGAAATCACCCATTGTCTTACTCTTTCTTCGTTAGAGTATAAATCGATGATTCTTTCTTGAAAAAGGTATTCATCTAATTTTATGCTAAAAAATTTCTTCATTTTTGTATTTTGTCTAATTTTTAGGTAGCTTGGTTCTAATTCATAGATAAATTTAGAGGGCTTTGAACTATTACTTAAATATAATAATTCTGTTGCTCTTGTCATACCCACATAGAATAATTTCCGATCAGAGGTTTCTTGCATTTCCAAGTCTTCCATTCCTTGATAGGATACGAAGGGAATCTTTCCTTTGTTTAGTCCTATAATCATGACAACTTTAAATTCTAGCCCTTTTATGGAATGCATGGTTAATAGCTTGATTTCGTCTTCTTCAAATTTAGGATTGGTTTTATTTAAGATGCTACATTTTATTCCTTGATTCTTTAGGTATCCTTCCATATATTCTAGTTGATTTTTATTTCTAGCAATAATTGCAATCTCTTTTGCCTGATAGGTTGATAGTAGATTATTCTTTATTTCGTTTTTTATATATTCTGCTTCTTCTTGAGGATTTTTGGTCCATTTATATACAGGATATTCTCCCTTTTTATCCATTAACGCTGGTTTTACATAATTTTCATCTTCTACGATATTTGGATCTTTTTCTATTAAGCTATAGGCTGCTTGTGCGATTTGAGTAGTGGTTCGATAATTTTTGCTTAAGGAATTGCTTTTACCTGTCATATCAAATCCTATACTTGTAAAACTTCTTCCCTTTACAAACCATGAATGGGGGTAGATGCTTTGCGCTGTATCTGCTATAAAACAAAAGCTTCCATATTCTTTAGGATGATAGAGTAATTTTAAAAACTCTATTTGTACTCTTGTTAAATCTTGGCTTTCATCTATTAATATATGCGTATACTTTTTTTGTACGCCATTCTTTGCTTCTTCTAATGCAAGTAATGCCATATCTTTAAAATCTATATATCCTTTTTCTTTTAATTTCTCATTGTAAAGAAGCATCACTTCAAATATAGCAGCTCTACTATCTGATCTTTTGTTTAATCTTTGGGGTCCTTCTTTTCCTTTGTTGCTCATTCTTCCTAGTCGATCTATATTTTGATATTCTTCTTTTTCCATATAATCACATGATTTGATCCAGTCAATTTCATCTAGCATGAATAATGTCTTCTTTTGATCTAGTATTTTTACTTTTGGATATTCTTTTTTCATCTGTGCTATTGATTCTGATAGTATGTTTATTTTTTCCTTGTTGTTATATAAAACTTCATATTCTAGTTTTTTCTTTTTCTTAAAATTCATAAAATATTTATACATGATGCTATCGATAGTTTGTATGTCTACTTTATTTTCTGAAGCATTCATGATTTCTTTAAAGGACATTTGATCTTCTTGGTCTACTTTTTCATATAAGTATTCAATATAGTTAACAAGGGTTTTATTGAAGGTTACAGCTAAAATACAATCTTCCTTTTGAAAGCAATAGTTATTGAGTAAAAAGGGTATTCTATTTACGGCTACTGTTGTTTTTCCGCTTCCTGCTACACCCTTTATTAATATTTGTCCATTTGGTTTTGCTTGTATGAGCTTTTTTTGTTCTATATTTAATTGCATAGGACCCCTCCTAAAAAAATGCTATTTTTATATGATAAATAGTACTTTTTTCTTATTGATAAAGTTATTATTAATTGTTCTATATAATAGACAAAATTCCTTCTTTTACCACATATTTTTGAATAAAAAAAGATATTTCCTTCCTTAGAAGTACTCTATCTTTTTCATTCTTAATCATTCAATTAATGGTAATACTTAGATCGACTCATTTTTATGTCATATATAGCCTTTATGATCCACTTCTATTCTACCAGTATCTTTCTCTTTAAACCGAACGATGATTGAACGAAAACCGAACGATTTTCTTTTCGACCACTATTCATTTAAATCTTCTATAAATAGGTCCTTGCTCAATATCTATATACTGAATTCTTGAAATAGGAATAATGGTTTTCGTTTTTATAAGCACACCATAATTTAATTCAATTTGATCTTCTTTTATCTTATATTTCCATTCCTTATATTCAATAAGAGGAAATACAAAGGTATTGGCAAATAAATATCCTATAAAAAGCACGCTGAATATGTTAACATCTTCGTCTTCTTTATATACCGCTTATAATACGTAAGACTTCCATCTTCTCCATCAAATATAGCTTTATATAATGTATCTTTGTATGTTAGATCTACCACATATTCTATCTTTCCTTTTTCATTTCTTTTTATGTTACAATCATTTATGGTTGCTTTTGGATTTATTTTTGATAGAATTTCTTCTTTTGTAACAATTGGCATAATCATCTTTTGATCATTGAAATCCATAATTTCAAAGTAACTCACAAGACCATTTCCCGTTATGTCCATCTTTATTTTTTTCGTCTCATCATACAGATCATTTATTTTTTCTATATACATATATTCTATATAATCTAACTTTGTTTTATCGTATTTTGCTTTTCTTTTGTATTGGATTGCATTTTTATTAAACTGTTTGATGGTTTCATCTGCTATTTTGTCTATTTCAGATTCTTTTTTTCTTTTAGGTGGTACATGATAGCTAGTAGCTCTTACCTTTACCTTTTTTGTTATTTTATTGTAGGATACTTCATATTCCGCCTGATCATTTTGAAGTTGTTTTAAGTTTGATGGCAATCCCTCTTTCAAAGAAGTCTTAAATACATATTCTTTATGATTCACATCTTCTTGGTTATCGTGTTTTAGTATTTGATTCAGTACTAATTTTGAAAAAATTTCTTCACAATAGGTCTTTGCCTTTTTAAAGCCCATATGTTTAAAATCTCCATGGTATGTTTTTAAAAAGCTGTATTCTTTTCTACATAGTAAATCATCTGCTTTTTGAGAATAATCATTGTATATATCTACGATTTGTTTTTCTAGTTTTCTTTGTTTTTTGTAGTTATAGCTTTCAGGTGAATTTCCTACGATTTGTCTATATTCTTTGATTAATTCTTCTGTATAAGCATATAAATTTTTTAAGTATTTTTCTTCTGTTGGAGTAATTTTTTCATCTGATAGAATGTTTTGTATTACATCATTTACATTCCCATACATAAAATTATACTCCGTTGCCCAGTGTCCATTCCCCATATCTGATGCATTATAGTTAGATCTATAGAACTCCTTTCTGATATTTTCATTCATATATACTTTTTCTTTATAATGATCATACTCATTTAAAATCAATATCTTTGATAGTTCATCGTTAAATACTTCAAGCTCTATCCCAAAATCTTCAAAATTATGGTACATGCGACCCTTAAGATCATGATATCCATCCCCAAACACTCTTCCATAATAAAATACTACTGCATACAAAATCATGCCTATAATAATATTTATAATCTTTTTATGTTCTTTTTTCATTGTCATTCTCCTTATATATCGTTTTTTATTGATAGTTTAATGCTATAAAATTCGTTCTTGATTGATAAATTCCTCCATTTTTGTGATTTTGTAAAATAAAAAAGATATTTCCTTCCTTAGAAGTACTCTATCTTTTCCATTCTTAATCATTCAATTGATAGTAATACCTAGATCGACCCATTTTTATGTCATATATAGCCTTTATGATCTACTTTTGTTCTACCAGTATCTTTCTCTTTTAACCGAACGATGATTGAACGAAAACCGAAGGATTTTCTTTTCGACCACTATTCATTTAAAATATATTTGGTTCCTTTTCCACTTCCTACTTTGATAACGATACCTTTTTCTTGCAATGTATTGAGCAAGGAAATGGTTTGTGTCTTTTTTAATGAAAGAATAGTTTCTGCTTTTCTTCTAGTAATACTGCCTTCTCTTAGTATATATTGAACAATTGATTTTTCATTGCCAATGAGTTCATCTATTAACATTTTCCTTGTATTCATAAAATCCGTTTCTCTAGAGTTACTATTTATATTTGGTAAAATTACTTTAATAGTATTTTCACTAATCTCAAAGCTTGGATTGACAGGGCTATCTTTATAGTATTCTTTAATCCTTCTGATTCCTGTTGCTAGCCTTTCGATTATACCAATTCTTAGGAAAATATCGGATATTACTTTATTTCTAGGTATTGATATTTTGCCATCTAAATATTCTTCTTCTGAAATACCTACAGGCAAACCGCCTGGAGATACTATTTCGACCCTATTATCAAAAATCTCAACTTTTATTTCCCCACGTCTTGAATAATCTCTATGAACAATTGCATTGGCAACTGCTTCCCTATATGCTACTTTGGGAATATCCTCAATAGTTTTTCTGTAAGCTCCTTCAATGATTTCGCGAGTATTGATGTGCTTTGAATAAAAGTTCATGCATTCATCAAACTGATCTATAATAGATCTACTAGACAAAACAGTTCGATCTTTAATATTTAAAACTGAATCTCCATCAAATCTAATGAGTGCAACATTTGCATTTAGAAGGGGATTATCATCAGATAATAACGCTGCTGCATTTGTATATTCATTTTTTATAATTAGTTCTAAAGACTTTAAAATATCATCTGATATTATACTTATATTTAATTTTTTTCTTAGTTTATCTCCTAGTATATGAAAATGAAGAGCTTCTTCTTTATAAGGTAATGATTCATAGCTTAAATTTCTGCCTCTCAAAATTAAGTCTTCAAATCCAAATTTATCAACAGCTACAGTTGATGTGTCCATTCTCTTGTATGCTTTGTTATTGATTGTATAGGTGTATTATCTCCTTTAAAAACTTTTACAATGACCACATATTTACCATTCCTTTTTCTACATTCTATTTCATAGTATGGCTTTGGTATAATATTGTCATTAACAGCATTTTCTATGCTTAATCTTACAGAATCAGAATTATCTACACCAATTATATTTCCGAAATCATCAATACCAATAATAATATAACCATCATGATAATTAGCAAACGCAGAAATAGTTTTTAATAGAGTCTTTGTATATTCTTTTTTATATTCTATATATTTTGTTTCCCCTTGTATGAATAGTTCCAACATGGACGATCACTCCTTTTAAGTACAACAAAACCGAACGTATTTTATTCGTTCGGTTTTGTTGTATCATTATTTTCTTATATAATCAAAAGTGTTTGAAAAATTCTATCTTTTTACTATAGATATTAAGCTTCCACATCTTGATATATCCTACTTGATCCTCTTTAAATGCGCTCTTTCAAATTTTGTTTACATTAACAGAACATACGCTCTATTTAATTATGCAACTTCTCCTCCTTCATGCCTAGTTCATGATTCCAATCATTCTAAAAAAATATTTTTATGCGCTTTTTTACTTTGAACAAATTCTTTAATTATTAAGTAATGAATAAAATAAAAAAAAGATATTTCCTCCCTTAGAAGTACTCTATCTTTTTCATCTTTTATCTTAATTTCATCTATAAACGCCAAACCATTTTTCACTCTTTTGTTCTGTCCATCAATATATAATATCTACTTTTTCTTTCGCCTATGGCTTCAAGGAAGTCTTTATTTACTAATTTCGCTATAACTTTTCGTACCCCAGCTGATGATAATCCTGTTATTTTTCTGGCAATAGCGTTAGTAATTCTACCATTTTCTTTAACGTATTGTAGGATGATCAATTCTTTTTCATTGAATTTATCGCTACTTATCGCTACTTTATCGCTACTTATCGCTACTTTATCCCTAGTTTCTTTTTTATAAATCCCCGCTTTTACAAACATGCCCGACTCTACAAATATAGGTTCTTTTAATCCTGCACTTTTACAAGCAGATAAAATCCTTCTTATTCCAGTTCCCCACTGCTCTATGAATCTTAGTTCTTTGAATACTCTTGCTAAAACTTTATTGCGGATTTCCGATCGACCCATTTTTATGTCTTCTATATCTAGTGTCTTTGGTAAATATCCTGGTGATATGATTTCTATTCGATCATCAAATATTGCAAATTTTATATCTGAACCTGAAATACTATAGTCTCTATGAATAACTGCATTGATAATTGCCTCTCTTACAGCGATCATAGGGATTTCATAGGTATCTGTTCTTTGTATTCCTTCAATTTTTCCTGCTTTTTTTATATAGATTTTACCAAAATTCATAGCATTTTCAATTTGTTCATAGAGGGGTCCAGTAAATTCCTTTTGGTCTATAAATTCTCCTACATCATTTCCTTTAAATCTTGCACATTTTATTCTAGCATATTCAAATAGTTCTTTATCACCTAATAAGATTGCAATAGCTCTTGTTGGATAAATGGTTCCATTCTCTTCTTTTAACAATTTAAGGTTTAAAAGACTTCTTTGATTGATCTCTTTGTCTAAAAAACTACTTAAATCTTTCATTAGATCTTCTAAATCAGCATTTTTTAAATTATAATCATATAGGATCTCTTCATCAAATGAAATATTTCTTTTCTGTCTTTCTAGTTCTAATAGCATTTCTTCATCTGCTAATTTATTGGTAGCTCCTACTCTAATATATGTCCCTTTTCTTTTCCCTTTGCTTTTTATATAGTAGGGTTTTAAGTTTCCTGGGAAAATTTCCATTACTAATAGATTTTTTCCTTCTATGTTGGTAATATAAATTTCTGGAATAATATTTGGATAACAACTATCATAAATAATATTCGCTATTCGGTCTGGTAATTCTATGACTTCATCATCTTTTATTCCTACGATTTCATTGATTTTATCTTTTATACCAATAATGAGCTTTCCACCTGCTCCATTTGAAAAAGCTATGGCTGTTTTGATAATTTTTAAAGAATCCGGAAATTTTTCTTTAAACTCTATTTTTTTATTTTCTCCTCTTTGAATTTGCTGCAATAAGGTCATTTATATTTCCACCTTTATCTTATCTTTTTCTATATTATACACTTTATTAGATATAGGTTCTACCACTGTTCGATCGTTGTATTTATTGGTAATTCTTATAATTTTATATTCTTGCTTTCATTTTTTATAGAAAAAGCCCTGAAACCACGGTTGGATGTTTCACATTTTGAAGATAGGTGATATTTCAATATATATTTTGAAAAAAGGGTATAATATACTTTTACATAACTTCCTTCGTCAAAAAATAATTCCTCATCTGTTGTCAATTTAATTTCCATCTTTTTTTCGTAATTAGTAATAATGTATATATAATAGTAGCTGCCTCCGCTTCGTCCCTTTGTTTTTTTATAAAATCCTGTACACTCTCCTTCTAAAGAAACTACTAAATTCAATAAAAAATCAATCAAAAATAAAATTGGCTTGATCAAAAGAAGTAGAAAAAATGCATGGAATTCCTGAGTAAAAGCGATCATTCCAATAAATATTAATGTAAATATTTGCCCTTCCCAAAAATTTGAATATTTTAATATATCCCCTCTTGTAAAATGTTTTTCTAGACTTGAAAAATTAATCTTAAATCTCCATAAATAAGTATTTTTACTCTCAAGTTCATTATATGTACCACATGCCTTTTGCCATGCAATCTTCCTATCTGAATCTAAAAATTTATTATTCAACCATATAGTGGTCATAGGAATTGAATAAAAAAAAGCATCAAAAGAAGAGCCTATAGCTAACGGATCAATTTTCATATGATTTATGACAAAGTAATACCCTAACAATCCTATATTTAGAATAATAAAATACCAGCCCTTTTTAAAAATATTTTGTATTAATTTTTCTGGATGATTTTGCTTCATATTGATCATAGAAAAAATTATAATAAAAATACCAAAAAGTTTAGCCACTCCTAATATTTCTATGATAAATTCAATAGGTTCTAGCTTTAAGACATTTGACTGCATAAGAGCTAAAATGCTGATTATACAGCTTCCTAATACCATAACTCCTAATATATGAAAAAGTCCTAATAATTCTCTTCTTTCACTTTTTATTCCCATAACTTCCTCCTCGATCTTCTGTTTTCTATGATCATTATAATCAATCAGATTTAAAAATTTTGTAAAATTTTGCCGTTCGTTTAGCTTTTTTCTTATTTTTTCTTTTCATCTCTACATTTTGTATAATCCTATGAGTGTTTATTTTTTGCTATTTTTCATTTGGAATATTTCTAGGAATTCTTTCAAAAATGATTTTATTACATAATAAAAAAAGATATTTCCTTCCTTAGAAGTACTCTACCTTTATAATTATGGATATTAATGAATCATTTTCTTTTTGATCTCTTCTACTTCTTCTACACCAAGTTCTGAAGCCTTCGCTACTTGTTCAATATCTAATCCCATTTTTAATAAGTTTTTAGCTATTTTAATTGCTTTTTTCCTTTCGCCTTCTTCTCTTCCTTTTTGTGTGTAGTGTATTTTTCTTATCTCATCAATACTCATATCAAATACACCTCCCATTGCTTTTTTATATGATTCATATTTACTCTCTAATATTGGGTCTTGAATTAAGAATAGATATTCTAAAAAATCTACTAAAGCCTTGATCTGCTCGTTATTTTTTACTTTGTCATAACCTCTTAATTCTTCTGCTAATTCTATTTTCGTCTTGTATATTTCTTCGTCTGTAGCACCTATTTCTAATAGCCTTTTTGCCATTTTAAAAACTAATTTTAATGGATTGTCTTTACTTATATTTTCAAACTTGATTTTTTCTACATCTATGGTTCTAAAATTGTATACTAATATTTCTTTTTTCATCTCTGGTAGTTTATATACATATTTTTTATCTTTCCCTCGATTTCCTTTATAGGTATATATGGCTGCTGCTACTATTTCTGAATAATCTTCATATTTATATCTAAATTTATCCCATATCCTATAGAAGTATCTAAACATTCTTTCTCCAAAAACTTCATGTCCACTACTATAGCTTTGTACTTCCACATGGATAAACAATATTTTACTTTCTTCATTTTTCAGCCTTACTTTTATAATTTTATCTGATATAATTGTTTCACTACTATCCTTATCAAATATTTCTCTTTGTATTTCTTGTAATTCTTTATCTAATGATTCAGTTCCTAATTCCCATGCAATTTTTTCAAATATTTCTGGAAATAACAATTCTACGATTTCTATTTCAAAAGCTTCTAATATAGATTTCCATGCTATATCAAAGTCATGCTTCTTTGTCAAAACATTTCACGTCCTTTATGAATCATTTGCTTTATTTTTATTATATCAAAAATAATATTTGAATTGTAAAAAAAAGATATTTCCTTCCCCTTAAGAAGTACTCTACCTTTTTTCAATCATTTATTTACCACTTATAAACATGATTCTATGATAACCTCGATCTACTACATATACATTGTCTTTATCATCTATTGCTATGCCATAGGGAAACTTAAATAGATTTTGTCCATCTTCTGAAAGTACCCATTCAGCTAAATAATTTCCTTCTGAATCAATTTTTTGCACTCTCTTATTTCCATAATCTACTACATATATATTTCCTTTGCTGTCTACTGCTACGCCACTTGGTTTTTTAAACTCTCCTGGATTTGATCCAAGCTTTCCAAATTGCCTAATAAAGTTGCCCTTTGAATCATATTTGTATATTTTGCTTTCTTTTCTATCAGAAACATATATATGATTATATGCGTCTACTGCTACACCACTTGGTTCTTTTAGCTTTATTTCTTCTTTATTCCCCCACTCAAGTAAAAATTCTCCTGATTTATTAAACTTCTGTATGCTACGCTTTTCCATATCTGCCACATATATATTTTGTTCGTGATCTATGGCAATATCACAAGGATCATCAAAATTTCCTGGTAATTCCCGTTCCTGATCATCTCCCCATTCTAATAGATAATTGCCGTATGTATCATATTTATATATTTTACCTTCTCCCCCAATTACATACACATTCCCCTCGTCATCTACTGCTACTGCACAAGGTTCAAGAAATGTCTTTTCTTCTTTTTCTTTGCGATTTCCCCACTCTAGTATATAGTCTCCTGAAGCATTAAATTTCTGTATTCTTTGATTTCCTTCATCTGCTACAAATATATTTCCTTTAATGTCTATGGTCATATCCATTGGACAATCAAATTTTCCACCTATTGTATCTGAATTTCCCCAGTCTAGGATGTAATTCCCCATCCCATTAAATTTATGTATGCTTCTATATGCGCTATCTCCAACATAAATATTTTCTTCCTGATCTACTGCCACTCCACAGACATTATACCAGCTATCTTTATATTTTTTGAACTCTGAAATAAACTTTCCAGATGCATCAAATTTTTCAACAAGACTATTATTTTCATCTAAAACATAGATATATCCTTTACTGCTTACTTCAACATTTATAGGTGTAAATCTATTTGGTTTTGATACACTCATTTCTAGTAAAAAGTTTCCTTGATTATCAAGCTTTTGTACCCTGCTATTGTCCGTATCTGCTATATACATATTTCCTTGATCATCTACTGCTATATCACTTGGCTTGTTAAAGTGTCCACTTTTGTCCCCAAAGCTTCCCCACGTAGCTACTAAATTTCCTGATGAATCAAATTTTTTGATCTGGTTATTTCCTGTATCTACAACATATATATTTCCCTCACCGTCTACTTCTACATCATTGGGTTTGTTAAGCTTTCCTTCTTGTCCAAATTCTAATAGGATTTTTCCTGATGGGTCATATTTTTGCATTTTATTATTCTTTTTGTCTGTTATGTATATAAATCCTTTATGATCTACTGCTATACCACCTATATCTTTATATTTAAATACATCATCTGATTTTAATTCTAGCTTTGATCGTTGATTGCCTAGTGGATCTATTATATAAATAGATTGATCATTTGAATCTTGTACATATACATTGCCATTATAATCTGTTTCTACATCTCTAACGTATTCAAAATGATACTGTTTTCCTTTAGGAAGGAATTTTGTAAATTGATTGTCAAACTCTGCATATACACTACTTGCTAGTAGTTGCACGGTTAATAATATGGTACTAACTATAACTTTCTTCTTTGAAAAATTCATTATTGATCTCCCTTCTCATCTTTTTCTCCATAAAATAAAATGACTCACCTTGGTACGCTTTTTCAAAAGAGGCGTGGTGAGTACTATAATATCATAATATCCTGCTGCCATTAATTTGTCAATTTCTTTTCATTTTGGAGAATCATAAGCTATTTGATTAGTGAATCATATTCTTAATCATCTGTGTTTTTTCTTTCCCTACAGCTATTCTTTTAGAGGTTCCTTTTATTTCTACAGGAGGGGCTAGTTCTAGGAGTCTATCATAAGTCCGATCTACAGCATCATTTCCTCTTAACTTTTCTTTTAATTGCTTAAGGTTTAAATTGGTTGTTACGATAACAGGTTTTTTATCTCTATATCTTGCATCTAATATGGAATAGATAATTTGCTTTTCTTTTCCTAGTTTGGAGGTATACTCAGCACCTAAATCATCTAGAATCAAAAGGTTTGCATTTTTTAGGGAATGGATAATCGCTACTTCTCCACTCTCTCCATATCTTTTATAGCTATCATAAATTCGGTTAATGATTCCTATAGTAGAGATTGCAATGACAGGGACATAGCTTTTCAATAATCTATTGGCTATGCAAAAGCTTAGATAGCTTTTCCCTGTTCCAGGTGGACCCCAGAAGGTGAACCCCATGTTTTTCTTTTTCATCTCCTGCCACCTATTGCAGTAGGCTACCCCTATTTTATACATTTTCCCATTTTCTTTATCATGCTTCCAATTTTCAAAGGTGCAGCTTTTGAAGCTTTCATCCATTAAGCTATGTTCCCTAAGCCTTTGTAGCTTATAGAGCTTTTCTTTATTCTCCTCTAGGTTCTTTTGTCTTTCGTATTCTTCTTTTTCACATTTACATAAAACGGGAACTTTTCTGTTTTTTCCAAGGATGTTGATGATCATGCTTTTTTTGCCCTTGCATTTAGGGCAATAATCAGAGCTTAATTCCAATTCCTGTGTATGGATCATTTTGTTCATGGTCTTTTGGATCTCTTGCATTTTCATCACTCCATCCTGGTTTTGAATCATATTTTCCTTCTAGGACTTTCACCATGTTTTCATCATTTTTGATGAGCCAGTCAAAATCCACCTGCCACTTTCTATTATTGCTCCCATTGCAAAATTCGCTTTTATTGACTTTCTTAAAGATTTCTTTGAAGGTCTCAAGGTTATAATCAAATTGTTTCCACCTAGCTTGTAAATGCTTTTTTCTATTTTGAGATAAAGATCTTACCTTTGCTAGATGAATGCAGTTTTCATTAAAAAGTTTTTTGATTTTTTCATAGGGGGCTGGTGGTACTCCCTTTTCTTTCTCTATCTCTGTCTCTAAATCTATCTCTATCTCTTTCTCTATCTCTATCTCTGGTGGACGTTTGTCCAAAAAAGTCTTAGTTTTGTCCATATTTGTCCCAAAATTGTCCGGACATTTGTCTGGACATTTGTCCATCATTTGTCCTGTTAGTAGCTTATTTTTTTCTTTTGCGATCTTTTTTCTATATCTTTTTTTCCTTTCAGCCTCTGTACTAGTTTTTCCTATAAAATCTTGAATGGATAACATAAATATGGTTCCATCATCTAATATTTCTATAAGCCTCAGTTGTTTAAAGATTCTTAGGGCTACCCTTACTGTATCTATATCCATATGTGTAACAGCTGCAATCATTTCTTCGTTGTAGGGGATAAATTCATTAAAACGCACTTCTCCTTCATATTTTAAGGATTTCAAGTAAAGCTTTAGGAGTAGATTACTGTATTTGTAGCCATTTTCCATAGCTTCTAATACTTGTATTTCTTCCGTATCGAAAAAGTTTTCTTTTAGCTTTAAGTAATAATATTTTTTATGATCTGACATGTAAATCCCTCCTGCTAAAATTTCTTATTCCATCCTAAGTGATCAGTCCACACTTGATGATATAATTTTCCTACTTATAGATGTATATTTTTACAAGAGTTTAGTACTTTATTTTTGAATAAATTCTTTGAAATAAAAAAGATAGTTCCATCCCGAAAGAAGTACCCTATCTTTTTGATGTCTTAATGTAGTATGTTTTTGAGTGCATCTGTTAGCTTCTCGATTTCTTCTTGAAGTCTTGCTACATCTCCTTTTGTAGCAGGTGTTTTGTATTCTGTATAAAAATCTTTTCTTTCAGCAGCTTCATCTTTTGTTTTTAAGCGTACTTCTCTTTCGATGAATTTTGCTTTATTGATTTGGTTTTGTACAGTTTTTAGTTTGTTGAATACGGTGATTTCTATGTTGTTTTTTAGCTTTACTAGGGTGCTTGTTTCTTTTTCTATTATTTTTTCAATAGCATAGAGATTTATATACCCCTTTGCTCCATCCTTTTTAAATTTAGGCTTTCTCATTTTTAGTGGTACTAGGAGTAGTTTTTTGTTTAGATAAATAGGTATATTTAATCGCTGGTGCAGTACTTTTGCATATTTTTCTTTGTAGGTTTCAATGTGAACTTCATGGTATTTTGCAATGATTTTTAATACAGTTTTGATCTTTCTTTGGTCTATAAAACTCCGCCCATCTCCTGTAATAATTTTTGTCACATTTCCTATGTTTTTCTCATAGGTAGGACATAATACACATATGCCTAAGCTTATCATGTCTTCAATTTTTTTCATAACATCACCCCTCATTCCTAAGGAACATGTGTTCGAATCCATTATATAACTTGTCCCTCCAAATGTCTATGACTAGTTATGTAATAAATTGTGAATTGTTGTCTTCTCTTGAAGAAAGTATAAAAAATTATTTTCTTCTTTCTATAAAGTACGAATGCCTAAAAGGATTTTGTCATCTTTTGTCGAATCTTTTTGACAAAGAAGGAATTTTCTGATTTCTTTTAATCATTTAAGAGGGAGGCGTTTATCTATGCATTTAGAAAAATCAATGAAATTTAAAAAGTTTTTTATAACTTATTTCATATTCATATTTATTGGAATTTCTGTATTATATAGTTTTCTATTTACGCTTATACATTTCAATACCATTAACATAGAGAGAACGAATCTAGAGTTAAATGAGAAACGGATTGTAACTTTAGAGAAAAATATACTTGGAGAAGAATTTATGTATATCATATCTGACCTACTCTATTTATCAGATTCTATAAAAGAATGTATCGAAATAGAAAAAAAGATGAATTACAATGCTTTATCCAATGAATGGTTAAATTTTTCTGATCGAAAAAAAATATATGATCAAATAAGATTTATAGATCTTTCTGGAAATGAAAAAATAAGGGTGAATTACTCAGATAAAGGTTCAAATTTAATAAATCCATCCCATCTTCAAAATAAAAAGCAACGCTATTATTTTCAAGATTCAATCAATCTAAAAAAAGAACAAGTCTATATTTCTAAGATGGATTTAAATATGGAAAATAAAAAAATAGAACACCCTATCAAACCTATAATTCGATTTTCAACTCCTGTATTTTCAGAAAGTGGTGAAAAAAAAGGAATTATCATTCTTAATTATTATGCAAAATACCTTTTAGAGCATTTCAAAAATATTTATTCAACAAGTGATGGTGAAGTATTTTTGCTAAATGCAAATAGCTACTGGATTTCAAATAAAGATTCCTCTAAAGAATGGGCCTTTATGTATCCTGATAAAGTAGATATTCATTTCAAAAATGAATTTTCGGATGCATGGAAAATAATTTGTGAAAAGAATGAAGGCTTCACCTATACCCCTAATGGATTGTTTGTATTTTCAGATATTATAACTGATGATCATATCAAATCCTTTGAAAGTAATTTAAGCATTATATTAGGAGAAGGAAATTGGAAAGTCGTTTCTTTTGTATCTAAGGAAAGCGATAAAGGATATCTGACAGAAAGGAATAATCTCAAAATATTATTGAAATTATTCTTAGAAAACAAATCCTATTTTTTACTTATATTCATTATCTCCCTATTTACATCTTTTTTGATGACTCAAGATAAAATCAATAAAGAGGAAATAAAATATTTTTCTGAATATGATGCTATGACGAATGTATTCAACAGAAGAGCAGGAATGACTTTTTTAAGTAATCGTATTCACGAATCTATTCAAAATAAAAAGAAAATAAGCATATGCTTTATTGATGTAAATGGTCTAAAGGATGTAAATGATATTTTAGGACATGAAGCTGGAGATGAATTGATCCTTACAGCTGTAAATGTCATAAAATCTCATATCAGAGAGCTAGATTTTATGATCCGTTTAGGTGGAGATGAGTTTTTAATCGTTTTTTATAATGCAAGTATTGAAGAAGCTGAAAAAGTATGGGACAGAATTAATGATGAATACAAAAGGATTAATGAGCATGAAAATAGAAAATATCTTGTCAGTATTAGTCATGGTATAGAAGAAGTGAAAGAAAATGATACGCAGTATATAGATAAAATTATTAATCTAGCCGATGAAAAGATGTACATTGAAAAAAGGGAATTAAAGAAGGATATAAAAATTATTAGGTAGTTCAGTAAAAAAGGAGCAAGCTTGAATAAGTATATTACTCAGGCTTGCTCTTTTCTTATTTCTCTAAAAAAATCTTCCTCTTTTCACTTGACGGATAGGAATAAATTAGTTATATTTATAGTGTACTACATAAACTAATACACTTGACACATATGATACAGAGGAGGTGTCCTATGTTCCAAATTGATTTAACGAGTAGAAAGCCCATTTATGAACAGGTGATGGACCGATTTAAACAATTAATTATAAAAGAAGTCCTTAAAGCTGATGAAAAAATCCCTTCAGTAAGGGAATTGGCAAAAGAGCTTACCATTAATCCTAACACCATACAAAAATCATATCGAGAGCTTGAAAGACAAGGATATTTGTATTCTGTTAAGGGTCGTGGAAATTTTGTTTGTGGAAAGATCAGAAAGGTGGATGAAGAAAAATTGAATAAATTAAAAAAGCAAATTCAAAACTCCTTATCAGAGCTTATTTATATGGGAATGGAAAAAGAAGAACTAATAGAATTAATCGAAGCAACTTACGTATCCATAAAGGGAGGTAATGATAATGATTGAAGTAAAAAGCTTAACAAAATCCTTTCAAAAGCATAAAGCATTAGAAGATGTTGATCTAACCGTAAATAAGGGTTCTATTTATGGCTTGATTGGCGCAAATGGATCTGGAAAAACTACTTTGATCAAGCATTTAGTAGGGATTTATAAACAGGACAACGGAGAAATCCTTATAAATGGTGAAAAAGTCTTTGAAAATAATGCTGTAAAAAGAACTATTGGCTATATTCCTGATGATTTTTATCATTTTCCCATGTACAGCATAAAAAACATGGCATCCTTTTATAAAAAGATGTATCCAAGTTGGAATAAAGAAAGATATTTATCTTTATTACATGCTTTTGAATTAGATGAAAATAAGAGAATCTCTAAATTATCAAAGGGAATGCAAAAGCAGGTTGCTTTTATTCTTACCCTCTCTATCATGCCTGAGGTGATGATTCTAGATGAACCTATTGATGGATTAGATCCCTTAATGAGAAAGAAGGTTTGGAAATATATTGTTGCGGATGTGGCTGAAAGAGAAAGTAGCGTACTCATCTCCTCTCATAATTTAAAGGAGCTTGAGAGTATTTGCGACTCCGTTGGTATTTTAAATAAGGGTAAGATGTTGATTGAGAGAGATTTAGACGATTTGAAATCTGATATTCATAAAATTCAGGTTGTGTATAAGGAAGAAATCCCCAAAGCATTAAGGAAAGATATCCACATATTACATGAAGAAAAGCGTGGAACAGTTCATCTTTTCATCGTTAAAGGAAATCAAGAAAAAATTGTTTCTACATTTCATGAATACAATCCAGTTCTTTTAGATATTTTGCCCCTTACATTAGAAGAAATTTTTATATATGAATTAGGAGGTGCGGGCTATGAAATCAAAAATGTCATTTTTTAATACAGCTATTATTTTAGAAGATTTAAAGAGATATTGGGGAATTGCTGTTCTTTATTTTTTAAGTTTATTTTTTTCAACTACATTAGATCTCATCCTTTTATTTAATCCTTCCGATGGGTATTATCATGAAAAGATCAATAACTTTTTAGAGCTAAGACACGCAAATTCACAAATGATGTTTTCCATTATATTTCCTATATTGTTATCCGTACTGCTTTTTAGATATTTACAACAGAGTAAATCAACAACACTGCTCCATTCCTTTCCTGTTACAAGAGGACAGCTTTTTCATAGTCACAATATAGCAGGTGTTTTATTACTTATTCTCCCGACCTTATTCATCGGAGTGATCTTTTTAGTTTTTTTAAATATCCATCACGATGGAAGTGAATTATTTAAAAACATACTTACAGTTTCAAAGGTATTTAGATGGGCTTATTTTAGTATACTAACAAATTTAGTCGTATATTTTATATCCGTTTTAGTATCAATGGTTACAGGTATATCCTTAATTCAGATAATTTTATCCTTCATAGCTATATTTTTACCTACAGGGATTAGTATGCTTCTTACTGTTAACTTTAAACAGCTTTTATATGGCTTTGCGGTAAACGAGCAGTTTCTTGAAAACTTTGTTACCAAAATCATTCCCATTACATCATTTTTAAGTGATAAAACAATAAATGATAGCTTTTTGTGGTGGTATATTCTCTTAAATATTATCCTATATTTTTTAGCCTATATTTTCTATCAAAAAAGAGCTTTAGAAAGTGCATCAGATCCCATTGCTTTTAACTTATTAAAGCCTATATTCAAATATGGATTTACCTTTTGTTCTATGATTTTAAGTGGTGCCTACTTTTACATGCTTGAAAAAATTGATTCATGGCTATACATGGGATATTTTATCGGTGCATTTTTAGGATATATTATTGCAGAGATGATTATCCAAAAATCTATTTGGATTTTCAAAAACTTAAAGGGCTTTGTCCTCTATACCATGATCATCCTCCTTGTTTTTGTAGGAATAAAATTTGACTTTATTGGCTATGAAAAAAATATTCCAAATTCTGAGGATATCGAGAGTGTTTATTATGGAAATGGCTTATATGACTATTGGGAAGAGGATAGAAATTATTCTCTAAAAACATCAGAAAATATCGATTTAGTTAGAGATCTTCATTCACAAATCATCAAAAATAAAGAAATATTTGCTCATAAAGAAGAAAATGTCTTCCTCAAATATATTGGGATTGCTTATAAGCTAAAAAATGGAAAAACCCTTACAAGAGGATACTCTGTTCCTAAAGAATTTGCCTATAAAAATGTGTTTATTCCCAAGATATATGAATCTAAGGAATATAAAATGAGTACTTATGATATTTTCCATTTAGATTTAGATCATGTGAATTATATTCGTATTCATCCAGAATCAAATCATAACGCTGATGATGTGAAAATTGTAGATCCTAATGAAATTCTTAACATGACTAACGCCCTAAAGGCTGATCTACTTGATCAAACCTATGAAGAATCCATTGATAATAAAAATTCTTGGGCCTCTATACAAATCTACATGGATAAAGAAAAAGATTTAGATGAATCACACAGAAGAAGTTCTATTCATATCTCCTGGGAAAAGCATTATAAATATTTTCCTAAGTGGTTAAAAGAAAATGGGTATTATGAAAAATCAAGAGTTTTACCTGAAAATATAGCTTCTATAATCATTGAAAAAGCCAATGAAGAAACACAGAATTTTCATAGCTATAACGTATCCGATTTAGCAAAAGAATTAACCACAAATAAAGATAAAAAAAGACTTGAAATAAAAGATCAAGCTCAAATGGAAAAGATATTGTTTAATACTGGATATGGTTATGGAGATACAAAGAACTATATCATCGGTATTTATTTTACCAATGGAGATAGTCAAATCGAGTGGATGACACAGGAGAACGCTCCAGAATTTGTTAAAGGTTTTTTTAAATAATAAAAGGGTCAAGCTTGACCCTTTTATTTAGCTTAAATAACTTTTATATTCCTTATCAATACAATCAATAAATCGACTAGATTCTTGTTCTCGATGCCATTTATTGAATCTATGCCATGAAAGGTAAAGATTTTTTTTCGCTCTTGTGAGTGCTACATAAAACAATCTATATTCTTCTGATAAATCTAAAGCTTTGATGCTCCTATAGGATGGAAATATATGTTCATTTAGCCCTGCAATAAATACCGTATCGAATTCTAGTCCCTTTGCTTGATGAATGGTGATGATAGGAACCTTCTTTTGGGATGAAAAATTTCTATCTAATTCACTATTGGATAAGGATGTAAAGGCTAATAAGTTGATCAAGGAATCCCTAGAAGAATCCTCTTGATTGTCTAAGTTTTTAAATATTTTATAGAGCTCTCTTAAATTGTTTATTCTTTTAGGTTCTTCCTTATAATATTCTTTTATATTTGAAAGCTCTACTGCCTTTGCTAATAATTCGTAAGGTCTTTTTATAGATAAATCCTTTTTAATTTCTTTGATCTGGCTTGCTAATTCTTCAAAATGTCTTTTATACCCTGATACCATATTCATTCTTTGTAGTGTATTTAATTTTATTTTTTCAATCATATCTAGAAGAACATCCTTTGTTGCTAAAATATCATTCATCGCATTGTGGTCTGGATTTACTTCTGTATCTACTATCTGGCTTATGGTCTCTAGCTTATGGTTCGGTAGCTTTGGATAAAATTTTCTTGATAAATCTAATGTATCGTAGATTCCTTTTATATTTAATTTAGGTAAGTTTAATCTACTGCTTTGGCTCATAAGAATGTTCATATCATAATTCACATTATGTCCTACAATGGTGGTTCCCTCTACAAATGATAAAAAATCCTTTATGGCTTCACGAGGATCTTTTCCATTCTCTTTTAAATATTCATCACTAAATCCATGTACAAGCTCTGACGTCCCTACAGGGATTGTATTTCTTAATATTCTTTCAAACTTTTCTACATATCCCTGATCATCTATTTTTATGGCAGCTATTTGAATGATCTCATCCTTTGTGGTATCAATTCCCGTTGATTCTACATCAAATACAACCACATTTCTTTTTTCAATATCATCTAATAGGAGTTTATAAGGCTCCTCATATAATAATGTATTTTCATCTATAAAATCTGTAAGCCTTAATCCTATTTCTTTCATTTGTGTACTCTCTAGCTTATCTATTGTTTTTTGACCCATGTTTTTTACAAATCTAAGCAATATCCTTTTCATACTACTGCTATCATATTGGTTTAATGCTAATTTTAAATAAGCTAATACATCCTTTATTTCTTGTCTTCTAAAAAATTTGAATTCATCTATTAAAAAGCAGGGAACACCTCGTCTTTCAAATACTGCTGATATTTCTTTATTAATATAATTATTTCTCGTCAAAACAGCTACCTTTGAAAGATCATCTTTATATTTTCTTTTGATCTCTTTACAAATCCATTCAGCTTCTAAGTGGATTTTATCCTCTCCATGTAAAAAGATCTTATTCCCTATTTCACGGCTATTGCTTTTTATATCTATTTTTTTAACAATATTTTCTATATTCTCCGGGCAATTTTTGATGTAATTATGAGAAGCTTCAATCAAATTTTTTGTAGATCGATAATTGGTTTGAAAAAATATTTCCTTTATAGGTCCATGTTCTATTTTGAATTTTTCTAGGATTTCAAAGGGCTTTGAACCTCTCCACTCATAGATGGTTTGATTGATATCTCCAAAGAAGCTGATGTTTGAATTTCCTGCTATTTTAGAGATAATCTTATATTCAAGTATACTCGTATCTTGTACTTCATCTACTTGGATAAAGCTGAATTTGCTTTTCCATCTGTTGAGGATTTCTTCCTTTTTAAGAAGCTTATGGGTATTAATGATTAAATCCGTAAAATCTAATCCATGCCTTTCATATAATACTTTATTATATTCTGCTACGATTTTGTCTCCTTTTTCTTTTAGATAATCTAGTAAAGCATTTTTATTTTCAACCTTGGCAATTTTAGATAGATATTTTCTTTCATATTCCTTAAAATAATCCTTTACGATTATTTCATAATCCCCATGGGAATAGTTTATAGAATAAGCCTTTATTTCTTCTATAAAGGTTTGAATAGGATAAATATCCTTTTTTGTTTTTAATATTTCTTGGATGATTTCTTTGCAATCTTCTTCATCAAATATTAAAAAATCAACAGATATATCTGTATTTCTTTTGGCTTCATTTTTTATAATTTCAAAGCAAAAGCTATGAAAGGTTTTTACCGTTATAGCTAGTCCTTCTTTTCCTACAATGTCTATGATTCGATCCTTTATTTCTTTACAAGCTTTATTAGTAAAGGTTAGACATAGTATTTCAGTAGGGTCATATCCTGATCTGATAATATTTGTGCTCCTTAAAGCCATTGCTTTCGTTTTTCCTGTTCCAGCAGGTGATAATGTGATTAGATTTGTATGGATTGTATCTACTACTAGTTGTTGCTCTTTATTTAGGTTATTGTATTCATCTATAAATTTTTCTTCATCACTTCTTGTCATTACCCCCATCACCTTTCTATCTATATACATGTATTTTTCGATAAAATTAGTTAATTTCCTCCATTTTTTATAAAAGAAAAAAAGATATTTCCTTCTCCTTAGAAGTACTCTATCTTTCTAAAATCAATCAACATCTTTAAAAGATTTTGCCATCTCATCAATATATTGTGCCCTCATATCATTTTGTAGTAAAGGCAATTTTACGATTTTTTGACTCTTAAAAGCTTCATGAATTTCATCTAAATATTCTTTTTCTAATGCTTTTTTATTTTTCCAAAAATCATCCTTCATATTTTCTGGAAGGATGCGATTGACGATGAGCTCATTTACTGGAATATTATATTTTTTAAGGATTTCTACTGCTTTTTTTGTTTCTTCTATAGGGAGCTTTTCTGCATTGAGTACAAATATAAATCGTAGCTTTTGATCATCGATCATAATGTCTCTTGCTTTTTCCATATTATTTTTTCTTCTCGTTAAAATCTTAATGATTGGGTCATTCTCTATTTTCTCAGTTTCTTGTCCATTAGCCATTTTAGATAGCTTTAAAGCCTTTCTTCTCTTCATGAGAAGAGAATCAATCCATGTTCCTAAGAGCTCTGGAAGGGATAACAATCTAATAGTATGTCCTGTTGGTGCTGTATCAAAAATGATTTGATCGTACTGATCTTCTTTTTCATTGATGATTTCGATCATTTTATCAAACATAGCCGATTCATGAGATCCAGGTGAAATACTGGCTACATCTAGTTGCCTTGTTATTTCCTCTACGATGACTGTACTCACTATATTTTTTAAATTCTTTTTGATTTGATCTATATATTTTTTACTCTCAAATTCAGCATCTATTTCAATAGCATCTAGATTTTCTCTTATATTTACGATTTCAAGACCAATCTCTCTTTCAAATAGATCTGATATAGAATGGGCTGGGTCTGTTGAAACCAGCAATGTTTTTTTCCCACTCTTAGCACAATGTACTGCAAAGGCAGAGGAGCATGTGGTTTTCCCAACGCCTCCTTTTCCCCCCATAAATACAATTCTATTCAAGAAAAATCCCCCTCTCTTCCTAATTTTTAAGCATCTAAATCATAATCTCCCCATTTTTCTCCCCATATAGATTTTCGATTTAACATTCTTCTTTCCCACATTTCAAAATCTTCTGCTAAGTAAGGAAGGAGCTCTAATGTATAATAACTTGTGGGAAGTGGAATCCCTAAGGTATCTGCAAAGCATAGGAGAATAAAATTGTCCATCTCATCATTGGCTTCTTTTTCTAACATGCTTCTTGATTTTCTCCCAAAGTCCGTAGCCCCTTGAAAAAATAATCTTCCCCATTCTAGAAATTTTTCTAATTTTTCATTAGGCATGGTTCCATCCCCTCTCTTTTATATAAGTCAAAAACATTTTTAAATCATCGTTATAGTTCTTGCACTATTCATATTATATCACGAATTTTAAATTCTTCGAAATATCAGAAAAACAAAAAAACCTATACTGAATTAAATCTGCACAGGTTCTTCTATTTATTAAATTTACTATCCTTAAAATATTTTCTTTATTGATTCTTCCAATAGCAACTACTGGAATACTCACAGCTTCACATATATTCTTTAGCGTTTCAATAGGCATATGCCCATGGTTGCAATAGCCATAATAGAATTTTTCAAACATGGTAACATTTCCCTAAAAAAATATATAACCTTATTCGTAGCTCATATCCCAGAACTTCATTTCATAATCACATGCTTTAATAAAAATTTCTGTTAATTTTTTCTCTTCCTCTTCATCTATATCCTTACAAAATCTATCGATAATTTCACAGGAACGCACACTAAAATCTTCAAATTCTGCTCCAGCATAAGTTTTAATCCAAGGACCATAATAATTATCTTCTAAATTTTCACATTGTTTTTCTAAAGTTTTCCCAATATGTTCATATACCAATGTGCAAGGTAGAGCTGATACAAATATTTCCTTAAAATCAGGTTGCTCCTTTTTTGTAAAGCTAAGCATATAATCTAAATAATTTCTATTAGCCGGTTTTATTTTCATATGGTCTACTTTATATACATCCAGATCATAGTCCTCTAGATATTTGGTATGCATATTTGTCTCATCGGATACTACAACGCCAATACAAGTATGTAAAAATTGTAAATCAGAAACTTCATTGACTAACAAAAATGCACTTGCATATACTTTTGCATAATCTTTTAGATACAAAGAATCTTGAATGAGATAATTTCTGTATTTATCTCTACTTAAAGTTCCCTCCTTCATATCTTGTATGAAGGGATGCTTCATATAATCTTCATAATATTTTTTTACTCTTTCATTTTCAATTAATCTTTTCGAAAAACTCATATTTTCACCTCTATTTCACTAAAGCTTTTTTTAATTTGTTAAGGGGCAATAAGGATAATGCTACAATACTTAATGAAGCTTCTACTCCATACCCTAAAAAGTTGTACATAAGTGAATAAATAAATGGATTCATTCCTTCTGGAGCAAATTGTCCAAAGAAAATAGTCCCTGAAAAAACACTAAAAAATGTAGATACCAATGAAGCTACTATAGCCCCTTTAATTATTTTTGATTTTGTATCTACGCCAAATAAAGGAGTAAAAGCAACAGCCATCATAGCACCATAATAATCTAGTGGAAGCTGTAATGGATAATATGGAGGCTGAATAATTATTTTTATACTAGCAACAACAATAGCACACAGTATTCCTTCCTCCATACCAAACAATATAGAAAGAATCATAATTGGAAGAATAGAAAGGAGACTACAACCTCCCCCTTGAGGAAATGGTACTAACTTGATCATGTAAAGAACAATAGTAATAGCCGAAACAATCCCTATTCTAGCAATAGATTTTGCTTCTAATTTCACACCTTTTAACTTGATGATACTGGCAATAAAAATTGTTACTGAAAATAGTACAGCTAAAACAATAACGAAATCCATAAAAAATTCCTCCCTTTAGGGATATGAGTTAATCCGTGTGAAGATTTTTTGTAAATAAAAAGCATGTTTCCTAAAAAAGGGAACATGCAGATCATTTAAAATATCTCCCTACGCTAGCATTACCTAGATCAGGTTATAGAGTCTTCATCACATTAGATTTCATCTCAGCCTGCTTGCACAAGCTCCCCTTTTTATATTTAATTAAAGTCAAATTTATTATAATCTTTTTTATGGTTTTCGTCAATGGGACCCTAATCTAGCAATAAGCTACCAACAATAGATAGACCTTACCAAATTTTCTTGTAGAAAAAGATCATAAGTATTATTTTCACAAATATAATCATGTATCTCTATTTCTTCACTTATCTGAAACTGCAAAATTCGTTTCTACTATGTCCCTCACTACAGTTTTAGTAAGATTTGAAATTTCCTTCATTGAGGTGAAATCTTTTTATAAGTTCATCTCTTTCTTTTTCTATATCCCTATAAAATTCATCCTTTCCTCCTTCACTTTCAAGTTCCTTTAATAGTTCATTATATCTTTTTATAATAGTATCAAACCCTTTTTTATAACCTGCCTTTATTAAAAAATCTGCAGCCTCATATTCCCTGCATCTTCTATCATTTTTTAGCATTTCTTCAAACATAGGAGCTAAAAAAGTATATTTCTCTACTTGCCCCATTGCCTCACCCGTATTTAATACATCATAATATATATCATTTTTACAATAAAAAATATTTCTCCATTTTGAATAAATAACCTTATAATCATCACCATCATACTCATAATTAAGCTTTTTTAAATGATCATCACTACTCCCATTACTCCTTAAACAATCCATCACCTTTTTATTTTCCTCTATTGTATTTACTTGTACTAAAAATTTCAATTTGTCTTTATCTATTTTATTTTCCTTTATATTTGCTGCAACTACTGGCTTTAAAAAGGCATACTTCTTTGCATTTTTAATTAAAAGGTCTAGCCACACCATTTCATACTCATGGTTATTTTTTTCATATATAATAAATTCATCTAAATAAGGGTTGTTATACAATGCTTTATAATCTTCATTTTCATATCTATAAAGAAATTCTTTCATATATTTATCTGTATTTTGTTTATATATATTTTTTAAATCTTTTACTATTTCATCATAATTTAATGGTAAGTATTTAAATTCCTCTAACTTTTCCATATGCATTAAAAAGTTTAAATCTTCCCCCTCCCCATATCTTTCAAATCTTCCTTTTATAGGGACATACAAGAAAGTATCCTCCTTATGAGCAGATATCAAATCTTTTCTTAAAACATATTTATATTTTTCAGATTCCGCTTTTTTATACAAAATAAAGTTTTCAATTTGATGCATGATATAATTTTTATTTTTATATGTGTACTTGGTGGATACAACATCATTCTTATCATCAAAATTATTCTCATCTAAATAAAATTCTGGAGTTCTACATGATTCACCACATTTTATTAATATCTTCTTCCCATTTTTAATCTCATATATGGCATATTTATACCCACTTGGTTTTGGAAAAGTATATTCTAAACTTCCATCAAAATAAAAACTTTCCTTTGTAGTTGTTTCTATGTTTATATGATCACTTTCTCCATCAGGAATGATAAAAAATAAAATTCCAGGAAAAAAGAAAACCATTAGCATCATCAAAAATGCAACCACAAAAAAAATTTTAACCATTTTTTCCATTTTGAAATCCCCCTATTTTATATATGCTCATCTGTGAAACTAAATGCTTCAGTAATATATTATCATGATGTAATTTGTTTATCAATATTTTTTTATTGTTAAACAATAAAAATATATTGTAAAAGGTATACCCCCATTTTTATATTGGTCATGAACTGTCCCTATATATATATAGGGGTGTAAAAAAATAAACTACAAAATCATATAATAATATATAACCATACGCAATGATGTCTGAATTATTTTATTGTATTTTTAAAAAAATTATTGACACTTAAAATAAAATAGTATATAGTCAAACTTGAATCATCGTTCAGTATTAAGTGAAAGAGGAGAATTAGCATGACTCAGATATTAAAGGAAGAAATTTACGATCGTATTTTTAATGCAGGTCTTAACATCTTTTATGAAAAAGATTTTAGAAGTACAAAAATGAAAGAAATCGCAGATCAAGCAGGTATATCCGTTGGTCTTGTATATTCTTATTTTAAAAATAAAGAACAACTTTTTGATGCAATCGTTTCATCTGTATATATTAGTTTTGAAAAGATGCTAAAAGAAGAAGAAGCACATTCTATCGGTCTACCCTCTGAAAAATATGAAAATATATCTAAAAACTATATTTTAGAATTAATAGAAAATCATAAAATTTTAGTTATATTAATGGATAAAAGCAAAGGAACCAAGCATGAAAATGCCAAAGATTCCCTAATCAAAATGTTAGAAAACCATATCCGTGTTGGTTTATCTCAGTTCTCTGCTCATCAATATGATGATATGCTTATTCATATTCTTGCAAGCAATTTTACTGAAAGTATTTTAGAGATTGCAAGACATTATAAAAACAAAAATTTTGCCAAAGAGATGCTAACACTCGTAACTAAATGTTATTATAAAGGGGTTGATTCTCTATGATCTATACGTAATATTTTTTTGCTCTAAAAATGAATTGAGATTCAGTTTTGATTTATAATAATTATTTTAATGATTTTTTATTTTAGAAAAAGATTATTTTTTTAAGTTAAAACTGAATCATTGTTCAATTTTAAAGATGTTAATACTACTAATCAATTTAAAGAATTATAAAAATGATAGGAGGTCTAAACAATGAATCAAAAATCACTTGTAAAAGAAGTAAAAAGCAAAAATCGAATATCCAACATCATGATTGCCTTTAAAGTTGTGTTAGATTTATTTCCTCAGGTTCTCATGATCCACATGGTTAGCAAGGTATTTGAGGGATCATTAACAAGAAATATTATATGGGTGGATTGTGGATTAATGATTGTATCTTTTTTCTTAAAGGCAATTTGTGCTTATGTTTCCACATGGAAAGCTCATGACGCAGCTTATAACTGCCTCATGGATTTACGTTTACAATTAATCAGTCATCTAAAAAAACTCTCTTTAGGGTTTTTTCAAGAACGAAAGATCGGAGATTTAACAAATATCATCCAACATGATGTGGAACAGGTTGAGATTTATCTTGCACATGGTTTGCCAGAAATCATGTCTGCAACGTTACTCCCAGTGATTATATTTTTGGTTATGTTGCTACTTGATTGGCGATTGGCAGTAGTTATGATTTCTACCCTACCCCTTATGCAGCTGACAAAAAAACTGTCTACTCCCATATGGGAAAAAATGTTTGAAATATTTGCTAACAGTACAAAAAACATGCAAGACCATCTAATGGAATATATCACAAATATCTCTGTTATCAAGGCTTTTGGAAAAGAAGAAACAAAAACAGATCAGACAATAAAGTCTTCAAAGGATTATGTGTACTGGATGGAAAAATCAATGGGTGGCATTTCTATTCCAATGGGGCTGATTGATATATTCATGGAGGGTGGTGTTGTCCTAGTGATCATCCTTGGAACCTATTTCTTATCCATAGGAGAAATATCTGTTCCTAAATTTATACTTGCCCTCATATTAGGTATGGCATTTACATCTTCTATTGCTAAAACAGCTACTTTTCAGCACTACAATGTTGTGTTCAATCAATCTATGAAAGGTATCGGTTCTATATTAAATGTTCCTACCCCTCAAAGAACAAAACAAAAGAATCCTATAAAGGATGGGGATATTCAAATTCATGATTTAGATTTTTCCTATCCAGGAAAAGGAAAGTCTTTAGAGAATATTAACCTAACCTTTAGAAAGGGTAGCAAAAATGCTTTAGTTGGAGCTTCTGGCTGCGGAAAAAGTACCCTAGCAAATCTGTTGATGGGATTTTGGGAACCAGAAAACGGAACGCTTTCCATCAATGGTGTAGATACAAAAAAAATGTCAGAGAAACAATTAAATGCCCTAACGGCTATGGTTCAGCAGGAAGTATTCCTTTTTAACATGAGTATAGAGGAAAATATTCGCATTGGAAGACCAGATGCTACTATGGACGAGATTGTAGAGGCTGCTAGAAAAGCACGTATCCATGATTTTATTATGTCATTGCCTGATCAATACGATTCCACTGCTGGCGAAGCTGGTGTGAAGTTTTCTGGTGGAGAAAAACAGCGTATCTCTATTGCACGAATGATTTTAAAAGATGCACCAATCATTATTTTAGATGAAGCAACAGCAGCAGTAGATGCTGAAAATGAATCCTATATTCAATCTGCTATTGAAGATTTAAGTAAAGATAAAACAGTGATTATGATTGCTCACCACTTAAACACAATTAAAGATGTAGATCAGATTATCGTGATGGATAATGGAAAGATTATTCATAAGGGTAATCATGATGAACTGATGAAAAGCTGTGAATTATATAAAAAAATGGTTTATAACCAAAACAAGGTAGACCATTGGAATATCAAGGAGGGATCAAATTGATTTTAGAAATTTTAAATACCCTAACTTCTAAAGGGAAACGTTCATTAGCCATTAGTATTTTCGGTTTTGTTATTTATGCACTTACGGGTATTGCTATGATGCTATTAACATTGCATATATTGGAGTTACTGTTTTTAGATAATCATACAAATTTGTCTAAGTATTGGATTATGCTTGGTATTTGCTTGCTTGTAAAGGGCGGTTCGAATATCTTAGCAGATATGCAAAAACATTTTGCTGGCTTTGATATTGTTTATAAAATTAGAGAAAAAATAGTCTATCGCTTAAAATCCTTTTCTCTTGGATTTTATACCAACGAACGTTTAGGCGAAATAAGCACCATTATTCATAAAGATGTAGACAATATGGAAAGTGTCGTTGGACATATGTGGACGAGAATGAGCGCAGATTTTATTGTATCTATACTTCTACTCTTCTATTTATTTAGTATTGACTGGAGAATGGGACTTTTAATGATTTCCCTCCTTCCAATTGCACTGTTGCTATTAGTATTGGGTTTAAAAAAAGCAAGCAACCTTGAGGAAGAAAACGGGAATCTTCTTGCGGATATGGTCAGTCTATTTGTTGAATATGTGAAAGGAATCCCATTGTTAAAGGCTTTTTCCGAAAGCAAAAAATTTGATCATAAGCTAACAGCATCCACTTCATGCTTTGGTGAAAGCAACAAGCAGGCTGCAAAATACAGAGCAAAAGTATTGTCTCACTATGGTTTTTTTATAGATCTATCCTTTTGGTTGATGGCAACTGTGGGAATTGTTCTTGTCTTCAATAAAAGCTTAGAACCTATGGCTTATTTGATCTATATCGTCATCAGTAAAGAGTTCTATAAACCCTTTGTTGCTATGGAAATGCACTGGATGAATTATTTAAAGGTGACAGATAGCTATGCTAGAATCAAGAAAATCATTGATGCTCCCATTGTGGAAGAACCTAAGCAGCCAAAGAAACCAAAGGGTTCAGATATTATATTTGATAAAGTAGACTTCTTCTATGAAGAAGGTGAATTTTCCATGAAAAATATTTCTTTTACTACACCAAAGCATACTTTGACTGCCCTTGTTGGAGAGTCAGGATCAGGAAAAACAACTGTAACAAACTTACTTCTTCGTTTTTGGGATGTAAAAAAAGGTTCTATCCGCATTGGAAACGTAGATATTCGAGATATGAGTTATGACAGCTTGCTAAATTCAATTAGCATCGTAATGCAGAATGTACAACTATTTGCAGATACCATAGAAGGAAATATTCGTATTGGAAAAGCAAATGCCTCAAAGGAAGAGATCATAGAAGCTGCAAAAAAAGCACGTATCCATGATTTTATTATGACCTTGCCAAAGGGATACGAAACAATTGTAGGTGAAAATGGTGTGGGTTTATCTGGTGGACAAAAACAACGTATTTCCATAGCTAGAGCCTTTCTAAAAGATGCGCCTATTTTGATACTAGATGAAGTAACTAGTAATGTAGACCCTATCAACGAAGCCTTGATACAAGAAGCCATTTCAGAGCTGACAAAGAATAGAACAGTCCTTGTGATTGCACATCATTTAAGCACAATCCGTTCTGCTGATCAAATCATTGTATTTAAAAATGGTAATATTGTAGAATCTGGTACCCATACAGAATTGCTTACAAATCCCAATGGTTATTACAGTATATTATGGAGCAAAAAAACACAAGGATCTTTTATTGAAAAGGAGGAAGACATAAAGGGAATCTTTCAAGAAGCATAAAAGTTATTGGAAAAGGCACACAGAAATTGCCTATCAATAGGATTGATGAATTAGTTATGGGGGGCTCTATTTCAAGCCCTCCGAACTTATAGACACCTATCACTAACTTATTACTTTTGTGGTGTCCTATTTATTTGTAGCTTTTAATCTTTTATTATCTTCAGATACTTCAAAATCAAAAGATTCAAATACAAATTTTGCTGGTAAATATATTGTTCCATTGATTATTGTAGCTTCTACTCCTGTATTTACTTTTATTCCATTTACAATGCTATCAGATGAACCAATCTTTAGCTCCATTACTTTATTATTTCTAAAGATCGCGATTGTCTTAATATGTTTCACCAGATACATCACTAGCTTTTGGATCTATTTGTAGTTTCACTTCTCCTTCACCTTTTACTTCTACAAGAATAGGTATTTTAAACATTAATTCAGTAGTACCATTAGGCATACCATTATATGCTTTTACTTCCACAATCGTATCAGAAAATCTTTCAATTGTTATATCCTCACACATACTCTCCATCTCTTTTTTAAAAGTACTACTACTAAAATGTTTATATGTAAGCCATTTTGCATTTTTGGTAGTTTTTACGAAATAGAAAAAAGATGTTTCCTCCACTATGAAGTACTCTATCTTTTTAACTAAACAACTGAACAACCAGGCACGCTTATTGGTTTTGTCTATTGCAATAATAACTTTTGTGTTCTTTAAAGAGAAATAGGGTATTAACACTTTTATCTTTATTACAAATCACCTCAATGCAATCATATTCTACAGGAATCAATAATTGTCCTTTTGTATTTACAACTCCCCATTTATCTTTAAGTTTCACTAGAATATTATTATCATCATATACACTCATTTGATCATATTTCGGTTCAATTATCGTGTCTCCTTCCATATTTACAATACCTTCCTTGTCATCCAAATATACTATTATACAATTCTTTAAATCAAAATAGGAGAACTCATTTATGTCTGTATAGTTAGTATTTGCAATAAGTTTACTTTCTTTATCTAAAATAGAAATTCTACCATTTTTTTTAATGACAAAATGATTATTTATATACTTTATTGTTTGTTTTGAAAAAGGTATTATTATTTGATTTTTATCATTAATAACTCCTATATCATCCCCTTTTCTAACTATAAAACTTTTACCTTCCTTACAAGGCTTTATAGCGTCATAAATAGATGGAATATATATATCATTATTAAAACTTTTATATCCCATTTTTCCATTGGTATAAAAACCATACCCATAATTTTCACATATTCGGATATTATCATATTTAGCTTCAATAATAATATTTCCATTTCTGTCTATAATTCCAAATTTCCAATAATGATCCTGTGGCTTAGAATCTTTATTTTTCATTAAATATATAGTATAGGGATCATCTTTAACAAAAAAACGTAAATTATCAAATTGTAATGGTATTATAATTTCATTATTTTTATTAATCATTCCACATTTACCATCTTTATGAACTATTGCCATATCATTATGAAAATCAGATACCATATCATATTTTGGAGGTATTGCAACATTACCATATATATCAAAATATCCACATTGCCCCTCTTGTCCAAAAGCAATTAAATCTGATCCCATACATATTGATATTTTCGCTATAGTTTGAGGGGAAATAATCTCACCTTTATAGTTATAGAGCCCATATGTTCCATCTTCTGAAAATGAATATACTGGACTTTCTCCTGACTTTAGAGAAGTATAGATATTTCGTATATTTTTATATAACCTTTTTATTTCATCTCCATTACTATTAATAATTCTACAATTTTTATATTCTTCAGGTTGATTCGCGTCACTAACTAAAATATAGTCATCTGCAAAACCATGTACATCTATTGGTTTTGGAGCTAAAATTTCTTTTCCATCCATAGTATATATGCCACACTCTTTATGATATATCTTACCTTCTTTTGTTGTATCATAAAAATATGCTACAACCTTATTGTCATTTATTGGAGATAAACGAATAGATCTACTATAAGGTAATTGTGATTCTTTGATTTCAGGAAGTTCTATTGCTATGCTAGTAAAACTAGAGCATCCTGTTAGAGTAATAAAAAAAATAGTTAGAATTATCTTTGATATATATTTTTTATAATTCAATTTTAAATACCTCCCTTTATAAAAACCCCTGTTGATACCTGTTACCAACTTATTAACTTAGCTCATTGAGATCACATTCATAACTATTTAAACTTAACTTTAGTTGGTACATACATGCCCTTCATGCTCTTTATTCCTAGTTGATTATCGTCATTTTTTCCCCATCCCCAAAGAGTACCATCTTCCTTTATGACCAACGAGTAATCACCACAAGCTTTTACAGCTTTGAATTTTTCATCACTGATTTTAATAGGTGTATCACTGGATTGTGAAGTTCCATCTCCTAATTCTCCGTTATAGTTTTGACCCCAAGCCCACAGACTTCCATCTTTTTTTATTGCTAATACATGACTTATAGCAACAGAAAAATCTATCCACTCTTTATCTTCTATAATTTTAGTTCGTTTTTTAGAATTATCAATATACCATTCTGAAGTAAATTTAAAAGGTTCTCCTATCCAGTAGAAGGTATGATCCTTTTTCATTCCTCTTGCATAACCTGATTCAACTATTTCTACCTTCTCCCAATCATTGTCCTTACCTATTTGAACAAATTTTCTATCTATACTTTCTTTACCTAAATTGATAATTGTTGATACAGGCATTGATCCTGTGTCCCATAATGTGCCGTCTTTTTTTATTCCTAATATTCTACTATCATGAGCGGATATGCTTTTCCATTCATCTTTACTACCCCTTCTTGGTATATTTATATTTTTAGTACCTTCCTTGAAAAAGCTCTTATCTTTAAGAAACCATATTGAACCATCTTTCTTCAACATAACTAATTGATATGCATCACCATATAGATCTTTCCACTCATTACTATTGCCAATCTGTATGGGTTCCCACGTATATTTTTTATCTTCACTTCTTATTTCTAATAAGTCTTCTCCAAAACTCCATATAGTTCCATCTTTTTTCAGGGCATATGTAACATCCCCTATAATAATTATTTTCTCATAATCATTTTCATTATTAACCTTCATAGGTATATCCCCTGTTGCATGTCCTAATTCTCCAAAATAATTCATTCCCCACATCCATAGCGTATGATCTGATTTTATTCCTCCAGATGCTATCCCCCTCATTACAGTATAATTTCCATATATCTTCTCCCATTTATTACTTGTCCCTATTTGTGTTGGTGTATAGATTGTACTTCCTTCACCATATCCTAATTCTCTATCATCGTTATCTCCCCATGACCATATTTGACCATCTTTATCTAAAGCCACACTAAATCTATTTCCATTTTCTATATCTATTACGTTTTTTATTCCTTCTACTTTTCTAAGTTTATATGGCTCTCTATTAGGAGTGATATATTTTTGTCCACTATATGTCCATACTTCATTGTTTTTATCTACTAATGTAGTATGTGAGTCTATATCCAAATCAATATATTCCATATTTTCCTCAACTTTTGTAGGGTAGAAATTATTGTTTTTAAACCCATACCCACCCCAAATCCACAAACTCTTATCTTGTTTTGCTGCCATAGAAGTACACCCTCCAGCATGTACTCTAACCCAATCATGATCTTTTCCTATCTGTATAGGTAGTTCCTTGGTTTTGCTCTTATCAGAACCTAATCCTAAAGCTCCATTACCACTTGCACCATATACCCATAGGCTTCCATCTTTTTTAATCAATAAAGCATGACTACCTCCTACTGAAAAGTCCTTCCAATCTTTCTCAGTACCAACCTGCTCTATTTTTAAATAAGGTGTTGACTTCCATGGTTTACCACCCTTCCAAATAGTATTATCTTCTTTCATAGCTAAAAGAAAATCACTTCCAGCACTTACTTTTTTCCAATGATCATCCCTTAGTTTTCTTGGAATAGTACTATATTTTTTATAATCATCTTTGTCCCCCATTCCACGACCCCATCCCCATAGAGTACCATCTTCTTTTATGGCTATTGAATAGTTTCCACCTGCCTCAACTATTTTCCAATCTCCAGTACCACTGATTCTTATTGGTTCACTATTAGGCATTTTTACCCCACAACCAAGCTGCCCATCTTTATTCACTCCCCAAGCCCATATGTTTCCATTTTCAATAGCTAGCACATGTTTGTCTCCAGCTGAAATCTGAATAAACTTCAATTCCTCACTTTCTTGTCCATATACAACAGCTACATTACATAGAATTAAAATTACAACTCCAATAATTAAACTCACTCTCTTCATTTTTTCCCCTCCATTAATTATTAGTATATTTTTTCACTTGTTTCTTCATTGACGTATTCTTTTGTTGCATAGCTTATGGCACATATTATTTCAATCGTTACATATACCCTTTTCGATAAAAATAGTTAATTACCTCCATATTTTGTTTTTTTATGAAATAAAACAATATATTTCCTTAATCTAGAAGTACTCTATCTTCTTCCCAAAGTACAATATTTTTATTTTAAGCTCTTACATAAGACAAAGAATCATCACCAAAACTAAAAAAACAGATATGGGTGCATTTTTAGGTTATATAATTGCAGAGATGATTATTCAAAAATCTAAAGGGGTTTGTGATCTATTCATCTTGTTAGAAATCTTTATTCAGAAATAATAGCAAACAAAGAAAAATTTATCCATGAAAAAGAAAATATCATTATGAGATATATTGGTATTGCCTATAAATTAAAAAACGGAAAAACACTCACAAGAGACCATATCTATGCTTCATGGAAAAAATATTATAAACATTTATCTAAATGGCTTAAAGAAAATGGATATTATGAAAAAGCAAGAGTTATGCCTGAAAATGTAGCTCATATTGTCATGGGAAAAACAAGTGAAGAACTAAAGAGCCGTACTAGCTATAGCTCAACAGAGCTTGAAAGGCAATTAGCAGAAAATAAAAAAAGACTGGAAATAAAAGATAAGGAACAAATAGAAAAAATATTATTTCATTATGGACCAAATTGGCATAATGAAATAACGTATATAATCGGTTTTTACTATACCAATGGCGACAGTGAAATAGATTTTATGACACAAGAAAACACACTAGAATTTGTTAAAAACTATTTTAGGTAAACTATAGGTTAGGCTTAAATAAGTGCAATTTTCAAGCCTGACAAAAATATATTTTCTAAGATCAATAAACATTCTTAAAATGTTCTGCCATTTTTCCGATATATTGTGCTCTCATATCATTTTGTAGTAAAGGTAATTTTATAATTTTTTGACTCGTGAAAGCTTCATTATTTTAGGAATTTTTCATTAGATATGATTCCATCGCCTTTCAACTATTTTCATAGAAAATAGTTAAATCTTCATTATAATTCTTTTAATACCCATATCATACCACCATTTTAAAATTCTTTGAAATATTCTAAAAATACACAAAATCTTATTATGGTCTCCTATCCTAAAACTCCACACAAAAAAAGAACTACCTTAATATGGTAATTCTAATGATCTTGATCTAATTGTATCCATGTAGAAAGACTAATACTGTTGAATTGCTTTAGATTAACAAACAATTCATCTAATTCAGCTAATGCCTTCTCAACATTTCCATCTGCAACGGCATCCATTAATCTAGCATGACTATCATTCACTCTAGCCGTTAGCTCCTTATCAATAAAGTAATTTAAATAATATTGTCTTCTTGCTAATGCATGTTGTGGCAATAACATTTGACCAATAAATGGGTTTTTGCTGGCTTTACAAAGTAAACGATTAAATTCATCATCAATTCTTAAAGCTTCAATAGCAGGTGCCCATTCCTCTGTAATTTTTCGGTATTCAGTAGCTAATTTTCTTAGTTGTTCTCTTTCTTCTGGAAAAGCATATTTGGCAGCTCTTTTTACAACTAATTCTTCTAGGACTTTTCTTGGTTCCATTTGCAATAATAATTCATCTACTGTAACTACTCGTATCAAAATCCCTTTTCGAGGTAAGAATTTAAACATATGTGTTCCTTCAAGTCGTTTCAAAGCTTCACGGACAGGTGTACGTCCAATTCCTAAATGTTCACTGATTTCTTTTTCTGAAACAATGACCCCAGGCTTTAGTTCTGCTGTAACAATCATTTCTTCTATTCTTCTACTTGCTTCATCTACTAAAAAATCAACATTCTTTTTTTCAAACTTATCTTTTTTCATTCCCCTACTCCCTTCTGCTTTCTATTTGAATTATAGCATAGTTAGGAGTTTTAGCAATATACAGAAAAGAAAAAGTATAAATGTAATAGGATACATTTATACTTTTAAAATTTAATCTAAACGAGCATCTTCTACATTTAATAATCTTCTAATCTCTTCACCCTTTATATCTCTAAATCTGATATTTTCTTTCACTGCTTTATTAGCTGCAAGTCCAGCTGCATGTCCATATCCAAAGCATTGAGCCACCACACGACAGCTTGCTAGTGCATGATGCTCTGCACATAGATTTCTCCCTGCTACAATAAGATTTTCACCAATCTTAGGAACTAAAGCACCAAAAGGAATTTCATAATAATCGTTAATCAACCAGAATAAATAGGGTTGTTCCCCTTTATGTAGTTCAATAGGCCATGGACAAGCTACAATTCCATCACTTCTTTTTCTAGCATTCTTCACATCATCATTACAGATTTTATCAATCCCTACAATACTTCTTGTTTGTCTAACACCCACTTCACAAGATAAATCATTGACGAATGACAATTCACAACCTGGTATATTTTCTTTAAAGAATTTTGCATATTCTCTTACTTGCTTACGAGCAACTTCCTCTGCTTCTGTATGATCATCTGGATCACATACATTGAGTGCACGTCCATCCTTACCCGTAATCAGTGTAACATTCATGAATAATTCATTTGGTCTTGTTGTATGGTATACCCAAACCTTTAATCTAGGAAGATTTGCACCTTTTTCATTGGCTTTTTTCATGGCTTCTGTTACTTTATCAGGAGAAATTCTATCTTCTCCCCAATATTCAAAGAATTTCTTTACATCAACACCACCAAGACGGAAAATCATAGTTGGATTTTGAATAACGCCATTATCCCCCATTGTATAGTCATATCCAGCACGATAAATAATATCTGCATCCCCTGTTGCATCAATCATTACCTTTGCTCTGATTTGAGCCAAACCACTTTTCGTATCAATAACGACTCCCTTAAAAGCATCCCCATCTTTAATCACACCCATGATGGTAGAGTGATAAAGAATTTTTGCTCCAGCTGCAAGAATCATATCTTCTGCAACTTCTTTGAAAATTTGAGGATCATGGGGAACTAAGAAAGTCTTTCCATAAGGTTGTGGCTCTGTAACACCATTTTTTTCTTTCATGGCTTCATAAAATTTATTGGTCCATCCAAAAACTGCTTGCTTTGCTTCTTCTTCTATTGGATTTTCACACCCATAATACATCCCACAAATCGTTCCTGAATAACCAGCAACTGCGGCTCCTCCTAAGAAACCAAGTCTTTCAATCAACAATGTTTTATTATTATGTCTTGCTGCTGTTTCCGCAGCAGCTATACCAGCAGAACCTCCCCCTGCAACTAAAACATCTACTTCATCATAAATTGGTAAATCACAATTTGTGTCATATACAACCATTTGTCTATATTTTTTCATAATCCACCTCATCAATCTTCATTCTATGCACGAATAACTTCTTTTTCTTCATTCGCTTCATGAATGATTTCTTTTAAATCTGTCGTTTCTAATACTGCTGCAACAATAATTCCAATTAATAATGCCCAAAAGGCTGAACCAATTCCTAAGAATGATTTTTGTGATAATGCTACAAAGAATGCAAAGAAAGCTGATATTTGGAATTGATCACCTTTAAAGGCTGCTTGTAATGATGATAAAATAACCCCTACCATTGCTAAACCTGCAACTAGATAGATTAATTTAAGAGGCATTGTACTTAGGAAAGGTACAAATAAACTTGCAAAGATTCCAATGATAGAACACCATACCCCACATACTACAGAAGCCGCATAACGGTCATCCTTGTTTTCTCCTGATTCATCAGATGCAACAATGGCAGTCATAGGCCCTGCAATATTTGCATTATGTCCTCCAAACATAGATGTAACGATTCCACCGATTCCTGACCAAATGGTCATGCTTTTTACTGGTGGCTCATAATTTTGGCTTTTTAATACACCGATGGCTTGAGCATTTTCAGCACCAATTACAAGTAAAGCTAGTGGAAGGGATACAGAAATAAATACGCCTCCAACATTTTCAAATGAATACCCAATAAACTTAGGTCCATAGAATTGAATTCCTTGTAATGCAGATGCATCATACAGTCCAAAGGCAAATACACATACAATGACAACTGCAAATGCTGCTAAAATTGGTGGAATCACCTTAAGAACTGGTTTTAATTTTGTAAAGATTAACCATGCAGCAATGGCAAGAAAGGCAATGAATAAATATTTCCCATGATTCGGTTCATTGATTTTACTTGACCAAGCGAATATAAATGTAACCATATTTGTAACAAATTTGAATAAACATCCTGCAGTCATTCCCATAACGATAGGCATCGGTAAATATTTCATTACCTTACTGATTAACCCTGTAACCCCTAGAATGAATACTAAAATACCTGCTAATAAAAAGCCTGTACATAATTGTTGTAAGGAATATCCAGCTCCTGCTCCCGAAACAACAATGGCAGCTCCTGAAATTGACCATGCACCTGGAATGGGTTCTTTATATTTTAATGATAAAATGATTCCTAAAATCGGTCCAAATACCCAACATGCAAAGATCCATGATGATGTTTCTTGCATAGACCATCCACATGCATTTCCATTAGCAAATAAAATCAATGCTGTACACCAACCAAAGATCCCTGCAATAACACCAGAACTGATTGTCTTAGAATTTAAATGCTTTGGTAAATCCTTGAGTCCTTGTAAAATACTATTGTTTTTTTCCATGCTAACCCTCCTATTATTAGATGAATTAAAATAAAATCATTTTATAACATATCAGTAATACATTTCTAATACATCACTGATATATTACACCTTCAATTTATCATTTATTCTATTCGCTGTCAATAGAAAAATAAAAAAAATTCAGATGAGGATTCTACCTCACCTGAATTCATTTATACACCCATTTCTAAAAGGGATGATGCTTTAAAATATTTTTTCACAAATATTTTTTAGCTCCTTGGTTGCCTTTTTGATATCCTTCTTTGCAAGGATTGCAGAAATCACTGCTACACCATTGGCACCACTATTTTTTAAGTTTAAAATATTCTCTTTATTGATTCCTCCAATAGCCACTACAGGGATATGAACAGCTTCACATATATTCTTTAAAGTTTCAATAGGAACATTCTTTGCATCTTTCTTTGTATCTGTTGAAAACATTGCCCCTACCCCTAAATAATCTGCACCTAATTTTTCTGCTAAAAGAGCTTCTTCAACATTTCCTACTGAAACCCCTAAAAGCTTATCTTTTCCCATTAATTTTCTCGCCTCTTCTATAGGCATATCCTTTTGTCCGATGTGGATTCCATCTGCATCACTTTCTAGAGCAATCTTTACATTATCATTAATCACAAAGGGTACTTGAAAGAAATGAGATAATTCCTTCATTTCTTTAGCTAATGCTAAAAATGGATCATGGTCTAAGCTTTTCTCTCTTAATTGTAAAAAGGTTACCCCCTCTTCTAAGCTTTCTTTTACCTGCTCCATCAATGTTTTTTCCTTTGTCCAGCTAGAATCTGTTACGAGATATAGCTGCAATGCTTTTTTATTTAAATTCAATTTTAGCACCTTCTTTTAATTTATTTACATCCATTAAACTCATAGTATCAATCAAATGATTTCTAAAGCTACTGCTTCCTTCAGATCTTTTTGTAACCTTTTCATGAGCAAGTTCTCCACATATGCCCATAGCTGCAATAGCCATAATAGTAGCTTCTAAATAATTTTCTTTATTGGGAGCACAAAATGTTGCAATAACACTTCCTGTCATACAACCTGTTCCTGTTATTTTAGCCATCATTGGGTGTCCATTACGAACGAAACATGTCTTTTCCCCATCACTTATTATATCAATAGCGCCTGTAATAGCTATGATACATTTGAATTTACGGGCTACAGCTTTGACAAATTCAATATTTTCATCTAGATTATGATCATGAATCATATGTTCTTCTTGTACATCTACTCCCCCTGTATTTTTTGCATGGGTATAGAGTGCTTTCATTTCAGACATATTCCCTTTAATAACTGAAAAATGAACATTCTCTATTAACTTCTTTATGGCTTCGTTTCTTAATTGAGAAGCCCCTACCCCTACTGGATCAAGGATTACGGGAATTCCTTTTTCGTTTGCCTTCTTTCCTGCTTTGATCATAGACTTAATAGTTCTTTTGTTTAAAGTCCCTATATTGATATACAATACACTGCTTATAGCTACAATATCTTCTACCTCTTCACCATCATCTGCCATAAGAGGTGACCCCCCTGCTGCTAAGACAATATTTGCACAATCATTTACCGTTACATAATTGGTAATATGATGTACAAGGGGTGGATTCTTTTCTAGGTTTTCTAATAATTTTTCAAACATCTTAACATCTCCCTTTAGGGATACGAGTGGATCTATGTGAAGTTCTTTTACCTAAATAAAAAGCATGTCTCCAGAAAGGGAACATGCAAATTATCAATTTTTTCCCTACGCTAGCATTATCTAGATCAGGTTATAGAGTCTTCATCACATTAGATTTCATCTCAGCCTGTTTGCACAAGCTCCCCTTTTTATATTTAATTAGAATCAAGCTTATTATAATCCTTTCTATGCTATTCGTCAATGGAGATAGATCGTATTCATTAGTGCTAAAGGACTACTAGCTTATATCCCCAAAATTCCATCTTCTATCTACTTTTCTAGAATTATGCTAATACTGCCTGAAATATCAATAGTTTCCCCAATATTAAAACCGATAGATTTAGCTACGTCAAGAGATACATCAAAATTTTCTTTGCGGACATGTCCTTTTGGTTCTGAAAATAGAAGCTTTCCACCTTCCTTTAAACTATCATGAATTTCTTTAAAAAAACGATCTTTATCTGGAACCTCATGGATTACAGCAAAAGCTAATGCAAAATCAATGGACTCTTTCAAATGGTTGATATTTAATGATTGATAGCTACATTGAATAGGTATAATCTGATGGTGGACATTCCGCTTTTTCGCTCTACCCTGTAGACCTTTTAACATCTTTTCCTGCAAATCGACGCAATAGACTTTTCCAATATCACCGACCAATTTAGCCATCTCAACACTAAAATAACCCATACCGCATCCTACATCTAAGATCTTATTTCCTGAATAAATATAGGGATCAAGAATTTTGATTGGATTTTGACGCAATTTTCTTAAGGGACTTGCGAGGATATATCCTATCCACCAGGGGCATACAGAAGGTTTACTCATTTTGCTCATCCTTTCCTTTTTTTAGATGATTACATTTTTCATGATGACAATGGGTGCAACCCAGATGATTTTCATTTAAATATAGAAGCCGCAATAATTCATCATTACTAACATCATTGATGGCATCTACTACAATTAAAGAAGCAATACCGTGTACATAGAACCAGTGCTTCTGAAGAAAAATTTTATCTTCATCCTGTTCAAAGTGCTTGAATGGAAGTCGTTGTTTCATCATTTCAATATTCCTAGCAAGAATATAGTCCAGAATCTCTTTAGAAAGAAAATCAAAATTGTTAAAAAACATTTGGCGAAATAAGTTTTTCTCCTCTCTTGCAAAAATCAGATAGCCCATCCCAGAATTTACCCAATAATTGATAGAACCTTCATAATAATCCCGTTGTTGATATTCAATAAGTAAGTCTGCTGATTTCCATGCAAGAGCCTTGTTGAGGGTATCCATGTTCTCAAACTTACTGTATATGGGGATAACAGTAGTTTGAAGTTTGCTTGCGATGGAGCGAACAGTTAGGTTTGATTGACCTTCTGTTCTTAATAGTTGAAAAGCAATATCAAGAATCTCATTTTTAGTATATTTCTCTTTACGTGGCATATATTTCTCCTTAATATAACATTGTTATATAACAATGTTATATTAAGACTTTCATTGTGTCAATATCAAATTTCTAGTTCCTAATAGTTTTTATACTCAAGGGAGAAACATTCCTCTATTTTACAATTCTGTAAAAATAGTATAGAATCATCCTATATGATCTATGTCTATCAAAGGAGGAAAAATATATGATGCAAAAAGGACGTAAAACCATCATCAGTATAATCATTTTATTCATATTTTTAATGCCTACCTATGGCTTTACTGAGGAAAAAAAGGTTACAGTGACTTTGCCTGATTTTCCTATAAAAATCAATGGCTATGTCTTAAATAATGATTTTAGAAAGTATCCTTTAATACAGTATAATGGCACTACTTATATGCCCATGACTTATTATGATGCTCGGTTTTTAGGGGTAGAAACCAAATGGAATGACCGATATGAAAAAATTCTTACACTCGATCAATCAGATATAACAGCAGGTTATAAGGATCTTATTAGAAAAAGTAAAAATAAAAAGAAAAATACAGCAACCCTTTCAACCTCCAGTATCCTTATAAACAACAAAGTGCTTAGTGAAATCCCACCCTTTCTTTTATATAGAAATGTAACCTATATGCCTATAGAAGAAAACTTTTGTCAAAAGGAATTTGGTTGGGTATGTAAATTTGATCCTAAGGGTGGACTTGTAATCCATTCTCCAAATAAAAGATTGAAAAAAGAATCCTTTAAAAATAATTCTATTGATTCTATCATCATTGCTAATGGATTTTGTTATTAT
>JAOARP010000038.1 GCA_025210525.1 Marinisporobacter sp. | reverse complement strand
TAATATGTATCAAGTTGATTTAAACAGCGACTTAGGAGAGAGTTTTGGAAATTACAAAATAGGACTTGATGAAGAAGTGATTAAATATGTAACTTCTGCAAATATTGCCTGTGGATGGCATGCAGGAGACCCCTTGGTGATGGAGAAGACGATAAAAATTGCAAAAGAACAAAAGGTTGGTATAGGTGCTCATCCAGGTTTTCCTGATTTAATGGGGTTTGGTAGGAGAAATATAAGTGCGTCACCTGATGAAGTAAAAGCTTATATAAAGTATCAGTTAGGAGCCCTTATGGCATTTGCAAGAGCAACGAAAGAAAAAATTCAACATGTAAAACCTCATGGTGCTATGTATAATATGGCAGCAAAGGATAAAACTTTAGCTAAAGCAATTGCAGAAGCTATATATGAAGTAGATGAAAACATTATTTTGATGGGACTTGCAAATAGTGAAATGGTCAAAGCAGGGAAAGAAATAGGCTTAAAAGTAGCAAATGAAGTATTTGCAGATCGAGCTTATAATCCAGATGGTACATTAGTATCAAGAAAATTAGAAGGTGCCGTGATTCATGATCCACAAGTAGCTATAGAGAGAGTTATAAAGATGGTAAAGTTAGGCAAGGTTACAGCTATTAATGGCGAAGAGATAGAAATTAAGGCAGATTCAATTTGTGTCCATGGAGATAATGAAAGGGCTGTTGAGTTTGTGAAAGAAATACGTTCTTGTCTAAAAGATGCAGGTGTAGAGGTAACAGCACTTTCGAATTTTATTGAATAGGAGGAAATAATGTGAAACCAAATGTACAAAAGGAGATGAAAAAGCAAAATAATTTAGGAGCACTTTTAGGGGCTGCTTTTATTATGGCAACGTCAGCTATTGGACCAGGATTTTTAACTCAGACAGCAACATTTACAGCAGAATTTGCAGCAAGCTTTGCTTTTGTTATACTAGTATCTATTGTTCTTGATATTGGGGCACAGGTAAATGTATGGAGAATTATTGGTGTATCAGGAATGAGAGGGCAAGACATTGCCAATAAAGTTGTACCAGGACTAGGGTATGTTGTGGCAATACTTGTAGCATTAGGAGGTTTAGCTTTTAATATTGGAAATATTGGTGGAGCTGCTTTAGGTCTAAATGTTATTTTAGGACTAGATGTGAAGATTGCAGCTGTTATTTGCGGAATTATTGGTAGTATTATTTTCTTATCGAAAGATGCAGGACCTGTAGTAGATAAATTTACAAAAATCTTAGGTGGACTTATGATTATCATTGTTGCTTATGTGGCAATTGTTACAAAACCACCTGTTGGACAAGCTATCTATAGAAGTGTAGCACCTGAAAATTTTAAAGCATTAATCTTCCCAACCATTACCCTATTAGGTGGAACAGTAGGAGGCTATATTACCTTTGCTGGTGGACATAGATTGATTGATGCAGGGATCACAGGAAAGGAAAATCTTGGAGAGATTACAAGAGGTTCTATCATGGGAATTGTGATTGCATCTGTTATGCGTGTATTCTTGTTCCTAGCAGTATTAGGGGTAGTGGCAAAAGGATTCCAATTAGATCCTTCTAATCCAGCAGCTTCTGCTTTTCAGCATGGAGCGGGTATGATTGGATATAAGTTCTTTGGTATAGTATTATTATCAGCAGGGATTACTTCTGTTGTTGGGGCAGCGTATACATCTGTATCATTCTTAAAAACCTTGCATCCAACCATTGAAAAAAATGAAAAGTATTGGATTATTGGATTTATTGTAACATCTACCATAATTATGGCAGTACTTGGAAAACCTGCAAAACTACTGATATTAGCAGGGTCATTAAATGGATTAATTTTACCACTTACCATTGGTGTCATCTTACTTGCTTCTAGAAGAAAGGATATTGTAGGAGATTACAAACATCCTACTTGGCTATTGGTATTTGGATTGTTGATTGTTCTTGTGGCTGGATATGCAGGCGTAAATGCACTTAAAAATATGCAAATGTTAGTACATTAGTGAGTTGTTTGATTGAAGCATCTAGAAAAGTGTTTACTTGACTAGATGCTATCAATCTTTTGAAAGATCGGTATAAGGGGGCAAAAAATGTGCATAGAGAAACGAAATATTTAATAGCAGGAGAAAAAGCATTAGTAATAGAGTTCGGAAATAAAATCAGCGAAGAAATCAATAGTAAAGTAAGGGCTATGATGATTGCTATAGAAAAGGAAAAGATTGAAGGAATTGTCGAGATGACACCTACTTATCGTTCTTTGATGGTACATTATGATCCACTAAAAAAAGATTATTCTACTCTTTTAAAGGAATTAAAAGAATTAGAAAATCAATTAAATGATATAGAAATTCCTTCACCAGAGGTAATTGAAATTCCAACCCTTTATGGAGGTGCGTATGGGTCAGATATTGAGAATGTAGCAAAGTATAATGATCTAACAATAGATGAGGTTATAAGAATTCATACTTCCAAGGAGTACCTAATTTATATGCTCGGATTTACTCCAGGATTTCCTTATTTAGGAGGAATGGACGAAAAAATTGCAACGCCAAGGCTTAAAACACCACGAACAAAAATTAGTGGTGGATCAGTAGGGATTGCAGGGAGTCAGACCGGAATTTATCCAATAGATAGTCCAGGGGGATGGCAATTAATCGGGAAAACACCTTTAAAGCTATATGATGCCTATAGAGATATACCTATTTTACTTCAATCTGGAAATTATATTAAATTTGTGCCTATTGATGAAAATACCTATAAAACAATAGAAGAAGATATAAATAATGGTACTTATGTATATAAAAAATACCCTAAAGAAAGGGTGGGGAAATAAATGGGACAAATAAAGATTTTAAATCCTGGACTTTTGACTACAGTGCAGGATGAAGGCAGAATTGGCTATCAACAATTTGGTGTTCCCGTTTCAGGGGTAATGGATCATTTTGCATACAAAGTAGCAAACATCTTAGTAGGAGATGAAAAAGAAGCCCTTTTAGAAGTTACTATGTTAGGACCTCAAATATTATTTGAAGAGGATTGTGTGATTGCTATTACAGGAGGAAATTTATCTCCTATGGTGAACGGAAAAGCTATTTCTATGTGGAAAAGTATATATGTAAGAAAAGGAGACCAATTATCCTTTGGGGGGATGAAGGGCGGATGTAGAAGCTATATTGCTTTTGCAGGAGGAATCCATGTACCAGAAATCATGGGAAGTAAATCAACCTATATGAAGGGCAAAATTGGTGGATATGAAGGACGAAGCTTAAAAAAAGGAGATACCCTTAAAATAGGAAGTCCAAAGGAAGCTTTATCAAAGCTTGTGGGAAAAACTGTTGCAGGGGAGCATATTCCAGAATATAAAAACTCTTTTGAGATAAGAGTTCTTTTAGGTCCTCAAGAGGAATATTTCACAAAAAAGGGAATAGAAACTTTTCTTTCTAATTCTTATACAGTGACGAATGAATGTGACCGAATGGGCTTTCGCTTAGATGGAGAAGAGATTGAACATAAAGAGGGGGCAGATATTATTTCTGATGGTATTGCCTTTGGAGCCATTCAGATTCCAGGACATGGAAAGCCTATTATTATGATGGCAGACCGGCAAACTACCGGTGGATATACAAAGATAGGGAATGTGATTTATTCTGATTTGTGTAAAGTTGCACAAGCAAAACCAGGAGACATTATAAGCTTTAAAAAAGTAAGTATAGAAGAAGCTCAAAAGACATTAAGAGAAGTAGAGGAAAAAATAGTTACTATAAAAAAAGAAGCTGTTGCCCGAGAAATTATTGATATAAAGGAATATCGTTTGAAAATTAATGGTAAATTTTACGATGTAAAAGTAGAGGAGATCAAATAGAAAGCTTTTGGATTTATTCCAAAAGCTTTTATAATGGGCTTAAAACATTTTGTTCTATACATATTCGTAAGGATAAACCTCTTATGCCTAAATTTTTAAAGTCAATCTGTGCAATATCTCCATCAATAGCTTTTATAACGCCTGATCCAAATACCTTATGTTGTACGAAGGTATCTATTTTAAATGGATGAGAAATAGATGGATCTGTTTGTTTTATTATAGAAGCTATGTTTTTACTATAAGTATTTTTTTTACTTGTATAAGAGAGATCTTTCAGCTTAGGAAAGCACTCATCTACACATTTTTTCACTTCTCCTAAAAAGGGAGAAGGGCGCATATATGCACCATCTTGAAATTTTGGAACGACTAATGAGAGGGATTTCTTTGCCCTTGTCATTCCAACATAAAAAAGTCTTCTTTCTTCTTCTAAATACATGGCTTCTTCTTCCTCTAAATGATCTATTTTAGATTTAGGAGGAAATTGTCCATCTACTAAATCAATTAAATAAACATGATCAAATTCTAACCCCTTTGAAGAATGTACAGTGGATAAATGGATAGAAGTATTTTCTTTTTTATTTTTTGTAGCATATAAAATCTTTTGTATTTCATTAAATCTTTCCATAAAATCGATAATAGAATCTGTTTTAGAAGCAATGATTTTTAGTTGAGTAAAGATGAATAAAACATTTTCATAGGAGCATTTTAATCTTTGGCAATTTGATTTTAAATATTTTTTATAAGCGAGATTTTTTTCAATAAAATTTAACGCAGCTAGTGGTTTCATATGAGAAAGACTATGAAAATCTTCCTTAAGGCGTTTTAAATTTTTCTTTTGATAGGGCTTAAGATCTGGAAAACCTACTAAATAATCAAAAACAGAGATAGATCTTGGTTGTTCCTTTATAAAAGATACAGATGCTTTAGAAATATATCCATTCATTTTATAGTAAATCCTTTCAAAGGATGCAATATCATAAGGATTTAGTGATAAATCTAAAAAGGCAAAGATATCCTTTACTAACCAATGCTTAAAAAAGGATATATTAAAGCCTTGCATAGAAAAAGGAATACGATCCCTTTCAAGGGTATCAATTAAGGGTACAGCAGATAAATTATTCCGATAAAGAATAGCTGTTATACCACTATTTTGATTGATTTCTTCTAATAAGTAGTTAAGTTGGTCTGTTGCATTTTGAACATTAACTATAGAAATAGGGGCACAATCTTCGTTATCTGTATGCATATTTTTGAAATATCTTTCCGTATTCGTTTGTATAAAAGTATTGCTGATAGTGACGATCTCCTGTGAAGAACGATAATTTTTTTCTAAAAAGAATACACGAGAATCTTTATAAGTCTTTGAAAAATCTAGGAGTGCTTGAGGATAAGCACCACGGAATCCATAAATGCTCTGATCATCATCAGCTACCATAAATAAGTTGTTTTTAGGAAATGTTAAGAGTTTGATGATTTCATGTTGAACCTTTGAAGTATCTTGTGCTTCGTCTACTTGGATATAGGGATATTGTTTTCTATATTGACTGAGTAGCTGGTTGTTTTTTTGAAGAATTTTAAATGCAAGGCTTAACATATCATCAAAATCAATGAGATGATGTTTCTTTTTATAGGATTCGTAATGGGTATAGATTTCTTTAAAATTTGATATTTCAAAGTCATAGGATACGAATTCTTTTATAGGAATCATAGAGTTTTTCACAAAACTAATGGCACTTAAAAGAGCTTCTAATTCATCTTCGTTTGGAAAGCTATGATTCACTTGCTGATAGATTTTTTTTAACAATACATTTTTTTGAATAGGTGAATTGTCTCCTTCAATAATGGTGTATTCAAAATGATTCATCTTTGCATAGCGAGAAACAATTCGTAGAGCTAAACGATGAATGGTGGAAAAATATACATTTTGACGAACAACTTTTCCGAAAACTTCATAAAACCGTTTTTTCATATCTTTAGCAGAAGCTCTACTAAAGGTTACAGATAATATATTACTAGGATGAATATGATGATTTAAAATCAAATGGGCTGTTCTACAAATAAGAGAAGTAGTTTTACCACTTCCTGGAACAGCTAGGGTAAGACAAGGCCCATCTTTATGGAGAACAGCTTGTCTTTGTTGGTTATTTAAATGAATGTTATGTTCTGTTTGTAATAAATGAAAAAATGAATCTTTCAAAATAATTGCCTCCTATAGATAAAATGCAATAGATCAAGTATAGCACATAGTCAAATAGTTTTATAGGGGAGAGAGATTGAAAAAATATTGTATAAAAAAAATGAATTTTATGATATAAGAAGAATATATATTACAATAAATATGGTTTGGCTATACTAAGGATATAAGGAGGAAACGATGAAAAGAGGAAAACAGGATTTTTTGAAAGATATGGAATATATTGATGGTATCACAATTATTGATCGAAATGGAAAAATATTATTCTCTGTAAAGTTTAATCCATGGTTTCATCCGGAAATAGTAGATGGAGAGGAAGTAATAGGAAAAAATTTAAATGAAGTTTTTACAAATATTGATGAAAATACAAGTACACTATTTAAAGCTATGGAACTAGGAAGACCTATTCATAGGAAAAGACAAAGTGTTGTAAATATAGAAGGAACAACGATTGTTACCATGAATACATCTGTGCCTATTAAAGGAGAAGGTAGGGTTATTGGAGCAATTGAGATTTCTAAGGATATAACAAAGCACAAAGAAAAGAATATGAATGTGATTGAAATGAATTCACAACTATTTACGAAGACTGGTGAAATGGAAAAGCATTTAGGACCAGATCGAGCAAGATATAATTTAGAAGATATTATTTCTAATAATACAAAGATGAGAGAACTAAAATACTTTGTAAAAAAGATAGCAAAAGGAAAAGCTTCCGTTTTTATTTATGGAGAAACAGGAACAGGAAAGGAATTATTTGCCCATGCTATCCATCAGGAAAGTACTAGAGCAAATAAGTCTTTTATTGCGCAAAATTGTGCAGCCATTCCTGAAAATTTATTAGAAAGCATTTTGTTTGGAACAACAAAGGGGAGCTTTACAGGAGCTTATGATCATCCTGGACTATTTGAGTTAGCTGAAGGAGGGACTTTGTTTTTAGATGAAATCAATTCTATGCCCATTCAGTTACAAGCAAAATTATTAAGAGTATTGCAGGATGGATACATTAGAAGATTAGGAGACGGAAAAGAAAGAAAAGTAGATGTACGTATTATTACGGCATCAAATATGAGTCCGAAAAAATGCATCAAGGAAGGCTATATTAGACAAGATATTTATTATCGCTTAGCCACATTATCTATGCATATTCCTCCTCTTAAAGAAAGAAAAGAGGATATTGAAATATTACTTAATTTCTTTATCAATAAATATAATAAAGAACTTGAAAAACATATAAAAAAAGTATCTAAAGATGTTTATGATGTTTTAGTGGATTATCATTGGCCAGGGAATGTAAGAGAGCTTGAGCATGTGATTGAATATGCTATGAATATGGTGGACGATATGGTAGATGAAATAGAAATAGAGCATATTGAAAATGTGATGAAGGTTATAGAAGAGGATGAGAGCCCTATGTCTATACAACCATTAAAGGAAGCTATAGCCCATGTAGAAAAGAAGTTGATAGGAGAAGCTATTAAAAAAACAAAGGGAAATGTTTCGGAAGCCGCAAGGTTATTAGAAATACCTAGACAAACTTTACAAAGAAAAATAAAAAATTATCATATTTTATAAAATATAGAAAAGGATGAGGTGAAAAGATAAATATTGCTCAAAAAATAACAAAGGGTGCCCAAAAAGTAACAAAAAAAGCTGTGCTATATGAAAAAATGCCAGCTTTTTTTATATATGTTTCATAAAATAAACTCGAAAAAATATAATTATCAATTAAGAAATAATTATAAACATTGAAATAACCGTATAAAAAGAAATGAAGTGATAATTTATAATGGCACGAAAATTGCAATAAATAAAAATGACAATTGCAAAACAATTAGCATAAAGGGAGGAAACAAAAATGATTATTGGGGTATTAAAAGAAATCAAAAATGGAGAATCTCGTGTCATTATGACACCAATAGAAGCTGGAGAATTAGTTCAAGAGGGACATAAAGTACTTATTCAAAGTGGAGCTGGTGAGAAGGCAGGTTTTGAAGATGAAGAATATATAGGTGCTGGAGCAGAAATCAAAAAAGATATGAAAGAAATCTATCAAGAGAGTGACATGGTAGTAAAAGTAAAAGAAATTGAGCCTATAGAATATGAACTGATTAAAGAAGGGCAGATTATTTTTACTTGTATACATCCAGCTGCAAATAAAGAAGAGGTAGATGCTTTATTGGAGAGGAAAGCCATTGCATTTACAGCGGAGGATACACATCGATTTGGATCACCTAATTGTGAGGTGGCAGGAAAATTAGGTGCATTGATGGGAGTTAATTATCTTCTTAGTATCAATGGTGGAAGAGGACAATTAATATGTGGTATTGGAGGAGCACCAGGAGCTAATGTATTGGTTTTAGGAGCTGGAATTGTAGGGAAAGGAGCAGTTGAAATTGTATCAGCATTAGGTGCACAAGTAACCCTTATGGATGTTAATATTGGGACATTAAGACATTGTGAAGAAATTTTCCCTAGAAATGTACAGACCATGTTTTCTAATCAACAAAATATAAAGAAAATATTATCTCGCATGGATTTAGTGATCAATTGTGTCAAATGGCCAAAGCATAGAGAAGATCATTTGATTACAAAGGATATGTTAAGATTTATGAAAAAAGGATCTGTCATTGTAGATGTGAGTGCAGATGTTGGAGGAGCTATTGAAACGTATCAACCAACAACTCATGAAAATCCAACTTATGTGATAGATGGTGTTGTTCATTATGGGGTGGACAATATACCAGGAGCAGCCCCTCATACAACTTCTATTGCTTATGCAGCATCTGTTTTTCCTCATTTAAAGGCTATTGCAAATGATGGAATTGTAGAAGCTTGTAGAAGGGATGGGTATTTAAGAAGAAGTTTAACTGTTTTTAAAGGAATTCTTACCCATGAAGAAGCCAGTGTTATTCAAAGTAGATTATGGCAAACACCAGAGGAGGTATTAGGATTAACAGATTGTGATGATTTAGATCATGTACCAAAAGCTACAAGTACCACTTCAAAGAAAAAGAATCATGTTAAAGAAAGTGTCTGTACTTGTTGTTAAAAAGGGGTTTGGGAAAAAGAGATGAGATAAATAGTATTTATAATAAAGGTATTTCCTTGCAAAAGCAAATACCTTTATTATAAAATAGAAAAAATATAAAGGAGAGATGTAGAGATGGAAGCAGGCGCGACAATGGGAATTATATCTTTATTACCAGCTACAATAGCAATTATCCTTGCTTTTAAAACAAGAAATACGGTATTTTCGTTAGCAGTAGCAATTTTTGTTGGTGTTTTGGCTTCAGGAAAAGGTTTGATGGGATTTCCTACTATCATGAAAACTTCCCTTGGAACAACAAGCTTTTCTTGGATTTTACTACTTGAATTGTTTATAGGAATTGTTATTGCATTTTTCCAAAGAACAGGAGCTATACAAGGATTTACTAAAATTATGGAAGATAAAAAATTGAGTAGAAAAAATATTCAATTAACTGCATGGGTAATGGGAATGTTTGTATTCTTTAGTGATTACTTTAGTCCATTATTTGTAGGCTCTACTATGAGAAGCTTATCGGATAAGGCGAAAATATCTAGAGAAAAACTTGCTTATATTGCAGATTCCACATCAGCACCTGTAAGTGTTTTAGCACCTATTACTGGATGGGCCGTATTTATTTCAGGACTATTAGTAGGAATGGGACCTGTAGAAAATGCTGAACAAGCCATGATGGTCTTTACAAAAGCAGTACCTTTTAACTTCTATGCAATCATTGCAGTAATATTGGTAGGTTTATTTTCATTAGGGGTTATTCCTGATTTTGGACCTATGAAAAAGGCTGAAAAAAGAGCATTAGAAGAAGGAAAGGTTTTAAGAGATGGAGCAGAACCTCTTATTGGAGAAGAATTAACAGATACACCTCCCTATGAAGGAATCAAAACCCATGTATTCTTTGATTTTATCTTTCCTGTATTAATTGTTATTACTATTGCTATTGGAACCTTTATTACATTAAAGTCAGCAAAAACAATGGAAGCTTTCCTTACAGCAGCAGTAGTATTAGGAATTATCATGAGAATTCAAGGGGTTCCATTTAATGATATTATGAAGACAGCTATGTCAGGAATGAAAGGCGTTATGCCAGCCATTATTATTCTAGCACTTTCTTATACGATCAATGCATTAAGTAAGGAGATGGGAACTGCAAATTATATTATTTCTGTAACAGAAAGCTGGCTAACACCTAATTTACTTCCATTCATTACTTTCATGATTGCAGCAACTATATCCTTCTCAACAGGAACTTCCTGGGGAACCTTCGCTATTGTTATGCCTATTGCAGCACCCCTCGCATTTAGCTTTAGTGGAAATGAAATAAGTGCATTGGTATTAGCTACAGTAGCAGCAGTTGCAGGGGGAGGCGTATTTGGAGATCATTGTTCACCTCTTTCAGATACAACGATTCTTGCATCAACTGGAGCAGCAGCAGATCATATTGACCACGTAAAAACTCAAATCCCATATGCTTTATTGGCAGCAGTATTGGCATCAGTTGTATATTTGATTATAGGATTTGTAGCTATTTAAAGAAAATATATTTTTACATGTGTAGGAGAATAATTAAAAAAATCCTTTATATCATTTCGATATAAAGGACTTTTTATTATTTAGCGTAAGATGAATTTGATTTTTTCTTTCCAAACATGAGTGTTGTTAAAATTCCACCTATAATAGCAGGAATCAACCAAGCAAATCCAAAGCTTGCAAGAGGAATGCCATCAATAAAGCTTTTCAAAATGCTAACATCAACACCCATAACACTTAGACCGTCATAAAGACTTATGAGTAATGCACCAATAACAGCACCAAGGTAACATGCATCTTTAACAAATTCATCGAAAATATTCATTACAATGAGTACAATGGCAACAGGATATACGGTAATTAGTAAAGGAACTGCAATTTTAACGATCATTTCTACTCCTACATTTGCAAAAACGGCACTAAATATACAAGTAGCGATAACGATGAATTTATAACTTAATTTATTATTGCTTAATTTATTAAAGAATGTTCCTACTGTTGCTGTAAGTCCAATAGAAGTTGTTAAACATGCAAGGGCTACAACGATTCCTAAAGCAACTTTTCCAAATCCTCCAAGTAAGTGATTAGTAATTCCCATTAATAGATCAGCTTTTGGTGTATCTAAAGGATAAACTGAATTTGCTGAAGAACCTAGATACATAAGTCCCCCATAAACAAGCCCTAGACCAATAGCTGCAATGAATCCAGCCTTTATAGTTAAGCTTACTTGTTCCTTTACGTCTTTGTAGCCTTTTCCTACAAGAGAACTTAACATAACTCCTGCAAATACTAATGATGCTAAGGCATCTAAAGTTTGATAACCTTCTATAAAGCCTTTTGATAGAGGGTTTTCTTTCATTGAAATAGTTGCTGTACCTAAAGGTGAAGAAACTCCTTTGAAAATGATGACGAAAATCATGATTAAAAGCAGTGGTGTTAATATTTTTCCTATTTTATCTACGATTTCAGATGGCTTTATTACAAAAAATAGAGTAATGCCAAAGAATATAATAGATGCAAGAATTGGACTAAATCCAGAAAATATAGGTTTTATTCCCATCTCATAGGTAGTAGCACCTGTTCTTGGTATTGCGAGTAGTGGTCCTATAGCTAATATAATAATAGTTGAGAATATTTTACTAAAGACTGGACCTACTTTATTTCCTACAGCATCGATTGTTCCACCTGCTTTAGCAGATGCAATAATACCTAAAAGAGGCATTCCTATACCTGTTATGAAAAATCCAACAGCACAAATAATCCAGTTTTTCCCTGCCATTAACCCTAAAGAAGGTGGGAAAATCAAGTTTCCTGCTCCAAAGAACATGGCAAACAGAGCAAGACCTAATACAAATACATCTTTTGTTTTTTTGTTCATTTTAATCCCTCCAATAATTGTTTTAATCAATTAAAAAAATCTTTCGTTCCTATGAATAGACTTATTCATAGGGGCGAAAGATTATTCACGCGGTACCACCCTATTTTACAGTTCATATAACTGTCTTAAATTTTAGTCAGAGATTTTTCTCGAACTATAGTCAGATATCGGTGACAACCGGTTGAAACTACTCAAATAAATTTTTTCGAATCAACTGCTCAGGAGTTACCATTACATACGGCTTTAACGCTAACTTTCAGCATATGCTAGCTCTCTGTAGTTAAAGGAATCGTATTTTTCTCTCCGTCATCGCTTTAATGTGTTAAGCTTTAATAATTGATATTTCATATTATAGAAAAGTATTGAGACACTGTCAAGAAATTTTAGTAAATTAAGTAAAATAAAGTAAAAAAATCGAAAAATTCAATCCTTTTCAAAAATTCAATAATTATTTTAACCTATAGAATATGATATAATCATATAAAAAATTCAAGCAGTAAAAAATTACTTTTATAGGGAGAGAAGTAAATCTTATGAAAAAGAATTTTAACCTTCAAACAAGAATTATGATATTGATTACTGTATTAATTCTTTTTTCAATAAGTATTAGTATTTTATTTGTTAGTCAATGGTCACTGAATCATATTCAAAAAGAGGTAGAGGACAATATAAAAAATGTAGCGAAAATATTAGCTCATTCTCCTAATGTCCAAAAGAGTTTAAATGAAAGAGATGCTACGAAGGTTCAAAAACAGGTAAAGGAGCTATTAAGTAGATTAGATGGAGTAGACATTATTACTATAGCCGATATGAATGGGATACGATATGCCCATCCAAATTCTAAAAGGGTTGGGAAGCAATTTGTAGGGGGAGATGAAGTAAGAGTTATAAAGGAAGGGGGATCTTATGTATCTCAAGCAAAAGGAACATTAGGTGTTTCTATTAGAGCTTTTGAACCTATCCTTTATAAAGATAAACAGATTGGCTTTGTTATGACAGGAGTATTATACGAAGATATCCAAAAGTTTAGAAGACAAGCTCTTTTGACTATGTGTGGTTTTACCTTATTTGGAATATTTTTAGGTATTCTAGGAGCATTCATTATTGCAAAGAGAATAAGAGATAGTCTTTTAGGATTAGAGCCTGCTGAAATTGTCTATTTGTATAGAGAAAATAGAGCAATGCTTAAATCTATAAGAGAAGGAATTATTGCTATTGATTCGGAAGGAAGGATTACTCTTGTAAATGATTATGCTATAAAAATATTAAACATTAATAATTCAAATGTTATAGGAGAATATGTATTAGATGTATTTCCGACTAGCAGGCTATTAGAAGTTTTAAAAAGTGGAAAACGGGAATATAACGAAGAACAAATCATCAATGATACCATTATATTGACCAATCGGGTGCCCATAAAGGATGGCGATGAAATTATAGGCGCTATGGCAAGCTTTAATGATCGAACAAAGATTAAACGATTAGCAGAAGAAATTACAGGAGTAAGACAAATTATTCAAGCCCTTAGGGCAAATACCCATGAATTTATGAATAAATTACATGTTATATTAGGTCTTATTGAATTAGAAGAGATAGGCGAAGTAAGAACGTATATAAAAGGAGTTGTAAAGGAACAAGAACAAATAAGGTTTTTCCTTATGAAAAAGATAAAAAATCCAACTATATCAGCAATTATATTAGGAAAATTAAATAGAGCTAAAGAGCTTAAAATAAATATGGAAATAGCAGAGAATTCCTATTTAGAAAAGCATTATAAAAATATTCAAAATGAAAACTTAGTGACCATTATAGGAAATTTATTGGACAATGCCATGGAAGCCATTATGAAAAAAGGAATGGATGGAGAAATTTATTTAAGAATTGAAGAAGTTGATGATGCTATTGAAATAGAAGTAGATGACAATGGGATAGGTATAAAGATAGAGAATATAGAAAACATCTTTAGGAGAGGGTTTACAACAAAGAGCGAAGAGGGAGGTACAGGATTATTCTTAGTTGAAAAAAGTGTGAAACAGTTGAATGGGAAAGTTTTTGTGGATTCTGAATATAAAGAAGGAACAAATATTCTAGTCAGAATACCTAAGGAGGAGAAAAAATGATTCGAGTACTTGTGGTAGAAGACGATCCGATGCTTGCACAACTCAATAAAAGATTTGTGGAAAAAATAGAGGGCTTTATGGTTATAGCTGTTGCTAATAATGGAGAAGAAGCTATTAAAGAATTAAAAAATAAAAAAATAGATTTGGTTATATTAGATATATATATGCCGAAAATTGATGGGATGGAGTTATTTAGAAGGGTTCGAAAGCAAAATAGAATGATAGACTTTATTTTAGTTACAGCAGCTAATGATACGGATAAAATCAATGAAGCTTTAAAGCTAGGAGCTGTAGATTATTTAGTAAAGCCCTTTGAATTTAAAAGATTAGAGAGAGCATTATTGAACTATAAAGCTCGAAAAAAATTATTAATCAAAAAGCCCTTTGCTAGTCAAGAAGAAATCGATAAATTATTTATAGGAGAATATAAAGAAGAACAAGAAAAAGAACTAAAAAAGGGATTACATGAATTTACACTGAATCGATTGATGGCCTTTTTAGAAAAACATCAAAAGGAATTATTATCTAGTGAAACAATATCAGAAAATTTATCCATGTCTAAGGTTACTATTCGAAGATATCTAGATTATTTAGAAAATCAGGGAAGAATAAAAAAGGAAATGGAATATGGTTCGAGGGGAAGACCTTCTTATAGATACAGATATATTCATAAAAATAAAGAATAAAATAAATAAAGCTCGTATTGATAAAATTTTATCGATACGAGCTTTTCTAATGGTTTCAAGGTAGTTTCATTTTGTAAATAATTTAACAATATATTTTTTATTTAGAAAAAGATTAGAATAATTTCTTAATATTTTTTAAATTGATCCATTTATCTATAATGAGACATAACAGATAGAGTCCTATACAAAATCAAAGGACAAAAGAAAGGAATGAAAAAAATGGATTATTCAAAGATGGCATTAGAGGTTCATGAAAAGCATCAAGGAAAAATCAGTGTTGTATCAAAGGTAGGTGTAACAAACAAAGATGAATTAAGTATAGCCTATACCCCTGGAGTAGCAGAACCTTGTAGAAAAATTGCAGAAAATAAAGAAGATGTTTATAAGTATACAGCAAAAGGAAATTTAGTTGCAGTTGTAAGTGATGGTACAGCAGTACTTGGTCTTGGAGATATCGGTCCTGAAGCATCTATGCCTGTAATGGAAGGAAAGGCTGTATTATTTAAGGCGTTTGCTGGTGTGGATGCCTTTCCTATATGTATAGATACAAAGGATGTAGACGAAATTGTAGATTTTGTAAAAAAGTTAGCACCAACTTTTGGAGGCATTAATCTTGAAGATATTTCAGCTCCAAGATGTATTGAAATCGAAACAAGACTCAAGGAAGAATTAGACATTCCTGTATTTCATGATGATCAGCATGGAACAGCTATTGTAACTACAGCAGGGCTTATTAATGCATTAAAGCTAGTAAATAAAAAGTGGGAAGATCTAAGAATTGTTGTAAATGGTGGAGGAGCAGCAGGCTCTGCAATTGTTAAGATGCTCCTGAATATGAATGCAAAGGAAATCTTAGTATGTGGAAGAAAAGGAATTCTTTATAAGGGAGATGAAGCAAACAATCCATTGAAAGAGGAGCTTGCTCAGATTACAAATCCGAATAATGAAAAGGGAAGTTTAAGAGATGCATTAAAAAATGCAGATGTATTTATAGGGGTTTCTGCGCCTAATGTAGTAACAAAAGAAATGGTTGAATCTATGAATCAAGATGCAATTGTCTTTGCTATGGCAAATCCCATTCCAGAAATCATGCCAGCATTAGCAAAAGAAGCAGGAGCAAGAGTTGTAGGATCTGGAAGATCTGATTTTGCTAATCAAATTAATAATGTATTAGCTTTCCCTGGAATATTCAAAGGTGCATTAGCTGTAAGAGCAAGTGATATCAATGAAGCAATGAAGGTGGCAGCAGCCAATGCTATTGCAGAAATTATTGATGAGAGTGAATTAAATGAAGAATATATTATTCCAAAGCCTTTTGATGAAAGAGTTGTAGAAAATGTTGCAAAAGCAGTTGCAAAAGCCGCTAAGGATACAGGTATTGCAAGAATATAAAAAGGAGGAAAATATATGACACTAAATGAAAATAAAGGGTTTCAAATAATGGGAATTTCTTTACCGATGTTCGCTGTTTTAACTATCGTTGTTTTAGGAGCAACGTATATGGGGGTATTACCAAAGGGAATGATCGGAGCCTTTCCTCTCATGATGATCGTCGGTGCAATCCTTAATGAACTTGGAAATCGTTTACCCATTGTAAAGGATTATTTAGGTGGAGGAGCAATTGTTATTATATTTGTATCAGCAGCATTAGTTACCTATGGAATCCTTCCAGAAAGCTCTAAAGATATTATGAAGGATTTTATGAAGGGGCAAGGCTTCCTAAGTTTTTATATAGCAGCACTGATTACTGGTAGTATTTTAGGAATGGATCGAAAGTTATTGATTAGTGCCTCTGTTAGATATTTACCAGTTATTATTGGAGGGGTTGCTGTATCCTTAGGACTTACTGGAATTATAGGAATGATCATGGGATACGGTGCAAAAGAAGCTATTCTTTATATAGCTATTCCAATTATGGGAGGCGGTATGGGAGCTGGAGCAGTGCCTTTATCTCAAATATTTGGACAAGCATTAAATGTAGATCCAGCACAAATGATGTCAAAGATGGTTCCTGCTTTAGCTTTAGGAAATGCTATGGCAATTGTTGTAGCCGGATTATTAGATAAAATAGGAAAGAAAAGATCTAGCTTAACTGGAAATGGTAAGTTAATGAAATCACAAGAGGCTGTAAAAGAAGAAGCAAGTGAAGTTATGAAGCTTGATTATAAATTGATGGGAATCGGAATCTTATTATCTACTACTTTCTTTGTATGGGGAAAAATACTTGGTAAATTTATCCCAATTCACTCTTATGCTTTAATGATTATCAGTGTTGCCATTGTGAAGGTATTAGGAATTATGCCAGAGAAATATGAAAAAGGAGCATTC
>JAOARP010000037.1 GCA_025210525.1 Marinisporobacter sp. | reverse complement strand
TCGTTACTGCAACTACTGCGTCTACTGATGCTACATTTGTTACTTCTGTTACTGTCGTTACTGCATCTACTGCGTCTACTGATGCTACATTTGTTACTTCTGTTACTGTCGTTACTGCATCTACTGCGTCTACTGATGCTACATTTGTTACTTCTGTTACTGTTGTTACTGCATCTACTAAATCTACTGATTGTACATTTAACACTTCACTTACTGTTGTTACAGTACTAATTTCACCCACTAATAATTTTCCATCACTATCTACTGCTATTGCTTTTGTAGTTCCATTGTCATCACCATATACTTTTGTTTTCAATTGATCTGCCACATTATTAAATACTAAATTATTAGGCATAAAATTCCTCCTTCCTTAAACTTTATATAGGCTTAGGAGTTGTCTCCTTAATCCTAGTTCATATTATGTAAGTCTATTGCAATTGTGACAAATCCTCATGCCCAAAATATACTGTATTAGGAGAGAAAATTTAACTAGGAGGACATATAAAAATGAAAGGTATTATTTTAGCAGGAGGGACTGGATCAAGACTTTATCCTTTAACAAAAGTTACTAATAAACATTTGCTTCCTGTAGGAAAATATCCAATGATTCTATATTTAGTAGCCAAAATGAAAGAAGCTGATATAACCAATCTTATGATTATCTCTGGTAAAGAACATATGGGTTCAGTAGTAAATCTATTAGGTAGTGGCTATGAGTACGGGGTAAACTTTACATTTCGCATACAAGATCAGCCTGGTGGAATTGCTCAAGCCCTAGGACTATGTGAAGAATTTGTAAAAAAAGATAAGTGTGTAGTCATGCTAGGTGATAATATCTTTGAAGATTCTATTTATCCCTATGTTAAAAGATTTGAAAATCAAGAAAAAGGAGCAAAAATATTAATCAAACAAGTAAAAAACCCTACAAGATATGGAGTTGCTCAGCTACAAGAAAATAAGATCATTGACATAGAAGAAAAGCCCAAAAACCCTAAGAGCAATTATTGTGTTACAGGGATATATATGTATGATCATAGGGTCTTTCATATTATTAAAACTTTGAAACCTTCTAATCGAGGAGAATTAGAGATCACAGATGTTAATAATTGGTATATACAAAATCAATCCTTAACCTATGATATTTTAAATGGCTGGTGGTCTGATGCAGGAACATTTCATTCTTTATTAGATGCGAATATATTTGCTAAAGATATTTATTTAGATCACCTACTCAGTAAAAATTATACAGAAAGTAGGTGACATATTTATGAATATACTCATTACTGGAGGAAAGGGGCAGCTGGCTAATTCTATTATGGATTTATTTAAAAGGAGAGAATGTTCATTAGGTAAGGTTGATGAAATTTATTTTCATGGCCAAATTTTTTGTGTAGATAAACATCATTTAGATATTACTTCCTTAGAACATGTAAAATCTTATTTTAAAAAAATAAAACCTGGTATAGTCATCAACACAGCAGCTTATACCCATGTAGATGATTGTGAATCCAATATAGATTTAGCTTATAAAATTAATGCTCTAGGCCCTAGAAACCTAAGCATTATTTGTGAAGAAATACAAGCAAAGCTTATTCACATCTCTACAGATTATGTTTTTGATGGAAAAAGCAAAATTCCTTATAAGGAATTTGATTCCCCTCATCCTATCAATATCTACGGAAAGAGTAAATATTTAGGTGAAGAATATGTAAAGCAATTTTGTTCTAAATATTTTATTCTTCGAACAAGCTGGCTTTACGGACATAAAGGAAAAAACTTTGTGAAAACAATCCTGAAAGCATCAAAGGAAAAAGAAGTTCTACGTGTTGTAAATGATCAAATAGGTAATCCCACCTATGCAGAAGATTTAGCCTATCACATTTTAAAACTAGGACCCACGAAAGAATATGGTATTTATCACTGTACAGGTAACGATTCTTGTAGCTGGTATGAATTTGCAAAAGCTATCCTTCAATATACAAATAGCAACTGTAAGATTCAACCAACTTCCTCCTCTGATTATAAAAGTGTTGCCACAAGACCAAATTACTCAACCCTAGATCATATGATGCTACGATGCACCATAGGAGATAAAATGCGACATTGGAAAGTTGCTTTAGAAGATTTTATCAATAACTATGAAAGGAATGTACCTTTATCATGAAAACTTATTTAGTTACTGGTGGTGCAGGCTTTATTGGTTCTAATTTCATAAAATATATGCTAAAAAAATATGAAGATATAAAAATCATCAATGTAGACCAATTAACTTATGCTGGAAATCTTGAAAATCTAAAGGATATAGAAAAAAATCCACAATATAATTTTGTAAAAGCTAATATCTGCGATCAAAGGACCTTTGAAAATATTTTTAAAGAAAATGTAATTGACTATATAGTCAACTTTGCAGCTGAATCTCATGTAGATAGAAGTATCCATCACCCTCATATATTTGTTCAAACAAATATATTGGGTACTATAAATCTATTGAACTGTGCAAAGAATGCATGGGAAACAAAAAATGGATTTCTTGAGGGAAAAAGATTTTTGCAGATTTCTACAGATGAAGTATATGGTTCTTTAGGCAATACTGGATACTTTATAGAAAGTACCCCCTTAGATCCTCATAGTCCTTACGCTTCTAGTAAAGCCTCTGCTGATTTAATGGTAAAAGCGTATTATGACACCTACAAAATGCCCATTACTATTACTAGATGCTCTAATAATTATGGACCTTTCCAATTTCCAGAAAAGCTAATTCCTCTTATCATTCACAACACTTTAAATAAAAAGAGATTACCGATCTATGGAGATGGATTAAATGTTAGAGATTGGATTTATGTAGAGGATCATTGTAAAGCCATTGATTTAGTCATTAAAAAAGGAAAGTTAGGTCATGTCTACAATATTGGTTCTCATAATGAAAAAACAAATATAGATGTGGTAAAAACAATCATTCAATATATCCACAAAAAGGTTGACCCTTCTGTTTCGGAAGAGCTCATCCAATATGTAAAGGATCGAAAAGGACATGATAGAAGATATGCTATAGACCCTTCAAAAATAAACGATCAATTAGGCTGGTATCCTGAAACAAATTTTAAAGTAGGCATTCAAAAAACCATCCAGTGGTATTTAGACAATACAACTTGGCTTGAGCATATGAGTAGTGGAGCTTATCAAGATTATTATAAAAAAATCTATGGAAATTTAGGAGGTCAAGATGAATAAATTTCAATTTCTTAAAACCCCCATAGAAGGACTATATATTGTTGAACAAAAGATTTTTGAAGACAAAAGAGGCTATTTTATGGAAACCTATAATTATAAAGCTTTTAACGAGGCAGGACTTAATATGGTGTTTGTTCAAGACAATCAGTCTAAATCAAAAAAAGGAGTTCTTAGGGGGCTTCATTTTCAAAAAAAATATCCTCAAGGAAAATTAGTAAGAGTTCTAAATGGAGAAGTTTTTGATGTGGCAGTAGACCTAAGAAAAAATTCTCCTACCTTTGGTCACTGGTATGGATGTATCCTAAGTAGTAACAATAAAAGACAATTTTACATTCCTAAAAATTTTGCTCATGGCTTTTTAGTTCTTTCTTCTGAAGCTGAATTTGCCTATAAGTGTAGTGATTTTTATCATAGGGAAGATGAATATGGGATTATTTGGAACGATCCAACCATTCACATTCAATGGCCTTTAGCTTCTATAAATACAATCCTATTATCTGATAAAGATCAACGCTGGATCAATTTTGAGGAATATAAAAGAAGGATGGATTCTCTATGAAAACAAGTATTGTAATATTAACTTATAATCAACTACATTATACAAAGCTCTGTATAGATAGTATTAGGAAATACACAGACAAAAATACCTATGAACTCATTGTCATAGATAATCACTCTACAGATGGAACGCCTCAGTGGTTAAAGGAGCAAGAAGATATTCAATGCATATTAAATGAAAAAAATTTAGGATTTCCTAAAGGCTGTAATCAAGGAATAAAAATGGCAACAGGAGATAATGTCCTTCTTTTAAATAACGATGTTATTGTTACACCTAATTGGCTTACAAATTTGAACAAATGCTTATATAGTGATGAAGCTATAGGCGCTGTAGGAGCTGTTACAAATTATTGTTCTTATTATCAAACCATACCTACTCACTACAAAAACCAAACTGAAATGATCACTTTTGCACAAAAAAATAATATTTCCACTCCCCTTAAATGGGAAGAAAGATTGAAGCTTATAGGCTTTTGCATGCTCATAAAAAAAGAAATTGTAGAAAAGGTAGGATTGTTAGATGAAAGATTTTCCCCAGGAAATTTTGAAGATGATGACTATTCTCTTCGAATAAAAAAAGCTGGTTATCAATTATTTCTCTGCAAAGATGCTTTTATCCACCATTTTGGTCATACTTCCTTTCATACAAACAACAACAAGTTCAATGATCTTCTTTCTATTAACCGAAAAAAATTTCAAGAAAAGTGGGGATTTGACGGATGGCACAAAACAAATATTCATAAGCATTTGATTGACTTTATAAATGATACACCTCTAAAAAAAATAAATGTATTACAGATTGGTTGCGGGTGTGGTGGTACTTTACTTCAATTTAAAAATATTTATAAAAATGCTACCCTTTATGGAATAGATTCTAACAAAAATGCTTTAGCTATTGCTGGTACCTTTGCTCATGTTCATCATTTAGATATAGAAAAGAAAGCTCTTCCTTATGAAGAAGAATTTTTTGATTATATTCTATTAGGAAATATTCTTCCCCTTTTATATGCACCACAAAAAATATTAAAAAATTTAAATGTATATTTAAAAGACAATGGGCAAATTATAGCGTCTATCCCAAATATCATTCATTATGGTATCCTTAAAAGCTTACTAACGGGAAATTTTCCACAAAAGGAAGACCCCTTCTTAAACAAAATACCTATACATTTTTTTACATTAGAAAAAATCAAACATATTTTTGAAGATTCAAATTATATCATCGAGGCCATCTCTTCCCTTTCTCTACAGGAGACTCAAGAAGATAAAAATTTCATTCAAAGCTTATGCCATATGGTAGGAAAAAATATGCTACAACAATATAAAGCTTCTCAATATTTAGTGAAAGCAAAAAAATTATAAATTATAAAAAATCTCTTCCTTAACAAATATTTAAATCTTACTAAGGAAGAGATTCTTATTTTTTAATTTTTATTTTTTCTACTCTCTATAATCGCTTCTGCACAAGAGCGTAAATTTCCATATCCATATCTTCTATCCGGTTCTAAGTGTGCTCCTTCAGCCCATTCATTCCATGCATTGATAAATACATATTGCATATTTTTTCCCATATTTTCTTTTGTAAAGCGCATCACATTTTCTAACCATTCTTTATATACCTTTGGATTGGACCCATAAAAAAGATGTCCCCCATTTGGTCTTCTAGGGGTATTATCCCATCCTGGACAAACAGTCTTAAAAGTTGTACAGCTATCCTTGGCTAAATATATTTTCTCTCTTACATAAGCAACATAATCCCATATATGCCCTTTGAAGTTTGGATTGATGATCTTTACTTTTTCTGTCATTAAATATTTCCATGTATTATAATTATTAGGTGGAAATTCTACAGCTGCATCAAATCCATAGATGGTTGGATCTTCTAACTCAAAATTCTTAACCCCTACTAAATAAATTTCTCCCATGCCTTTTTCTCTACAATAATCTCTCCACCGCTTAACTGTTTCACTTGGTTGTGGCAAAATCCGTGGTCTATAAATCATTACAAGAGGTTTTCCATTCACTCTTATATATCTTTTGTCTTCTATATATTTTCTTAGATCTTCAATGAGCTTCAGATCATCCTCTGGTGAATTTTTTTGACTGATTAATATTTCATTATCTAATCCGTCCCATCTTCTCGTCCAGTTTTCATTTGCCCAGCATAGACAAAATGGGAAATCTAATTCTTTCGGATTTGCTAAAAAGTTTTCCATAGGAGTCTCTAATAATCTTTTACCTCCAAACCAGTAATGATAAAAACAAAAACCATATATACCATATTTTTTAGCCAATGCGATTTGTCTTTTTTGTGCTTCTATATTTCTCAAATCATAAAAGCCTACATCTATTGGTAATTGTGGTTGGTGGTGGTTTATAAACTGGGGTACAGCCTTTGTTACATTTGTCCATTCTGTAAAACCTTTCCCCCACCACTCATCATTTTCTGGAATTGGATGAAATTGTGGAAGATAAAAAGCAATTAATTTTACATCCTCTTCTTTTAAGTCTACATAAAAATCTTTTTCATCTTCTACAAACTCAGGAGATTGACTACATGATTTATAAAACAAATCCATCATATAATCCTTCTCTAAATCATGATGATAGCTGTCTATTATAATTTTTTTGCTATCTTTATCTAAATTTTTATAGTTTACATGAATACGCAGTTTTTCAATTTTATCGTAACCCCTTAGTGGTTCAAAATAAATTTGACCATCCTCTGTTAGAAAGTAACAAGTATTTTTCTTTGTATACTCTGCATTTGTAGTAATTCTTTTTATTCCTTCTATGGATTCGCAAGTGATAACTTCTATCTTTTTTATCTCTACGATGATAGGAACATCAGCTGGATCAAATCTTAAATTAACAATATTTTTATAATTCCTTAAATCATATTCAAAAACAATAGTACTGGAATGAATAGGATATTTTATTGAATGTTCTTCACAAAATCCCTTTCCCATATCTAAAAAAAGCTGTGCATGTTTAATAGGCTTTAATTTTCTTTGTTGCTCAATACACAAATCTTTTAATCTAGCTTTTGAATAATTATTTAAAGATTGTCTTCTAGGTATATTTGTATATAAGCTATTCTTTAAAACTGTAAATAATTTATATAGATCCTCATCTATCCATTCATAAAAATTTAACAAACTTTCTTTTGTTCTATATTTTCTTATGGATTTTACTAAAAATTCATCTAGCCACCTAGGATTGTAAATATATTCTCTCGTAAATACAAAATGCGTGAGCATCCAAAATAATATTTTATCCTTTGATGGGTGAAATTTTTCTAAAGTCCATTTTATATCTTCAAGGGTATTTGAATCAGCTATAAAATTCAAGTAACTATTTCCTAGGGTAATTAGTTGATTATCCCATATAAGTGTTTGATATCCTACACTAGAGGATACGGTCACAACCCCATCAACAAATGCCATCATATATTGGGAAGCTGCATAATATTCTTCAAAAGAAATGCTGTAGATAAAATTTTTATATTTCCTTCTACAAAAGTCTATTACTTCTGAAGTTAAAATATTGTATTCTGGATGAGTTGTTACAATGACTCCAATATTCTTAGGAACCTTTTCAAGTACATCGATCATATAATCATATTGATTTTTATAGTCTGTCTCGCCATCAAATAAATAATACTGACTAAATTGCAAAGGTAAAAGAATCAATTTGTCAAATTCCTTTTTATATTTTTTGATCCATTCCTTATAGGGATTTTTTTCTTTTAGTAATGCTTTTATTTTATTTTTAAAGTCTTTTAAGAGAGTTTTTTGTTCATCAGTCCATTTGAAATTTCCATCTAGCTCCTTCCAGTATTTTGATAAATAGGCACTTCCATTCATTCCTACAATATCTAAATACCAAGATTCAGGATAAGGGGCTCTAGAAAAAATACTATATTCATAATGTAAAATGAGTGCATCTTCATAAGCTTTCTCTAAAAAAGGCACAGGTGAAAAAGTGATGATAATATCTGGTTTTTCAATCAGCTTTTCTTCTATTAGATAGATATAGTATTCTAATTGCTCTTCTGTATAAGTTTTTTTATACCATGCTAAAGTAGCATCTAAATAATTCCCTCCTTTAAAGGGTTTTAATAATTCTGATTGTGTTAATACAATTGTTTGAACATTTTTATCAACTTTTAATTGGTCATTTAAAGGCTCATTTAATATCCACGAAAATTTGTAATTTGAACCATTCTTTGATTGTTTTAATGTTTCTATAATACTTATACAACGGTTCATCCAGCCTTTTTTAAAATAAGGATTTCCCATTTCAATAAGAGGTTCCATATAAAATAAAATATTCATTTTTTTCTCTCCCTCTAAAAACCTAGCTATCCATAATTTTTTATCATCCATTCTATAGCTTCTCTTACGGCTCCTTCTCCTCCCTTTGCATTTGTAACATAGTCTGCTATTTCTTTTATTTCCTCTATGGCATCCCCCACTGCAAATTTTACACCTACCTGCTTCATTATCTCTAAATCATTGAGGTCATCACCTATATAGGCAATATTTTCATCCTTTAAATGATACTTTTCTTTTAATTCTTTATAAATTTCTAGTTTGATTCTTACTCCTTGATATATTTCAGATATATTTAATTCCTTGGCTCTAATATTTACAATATTTGAAGTTCTACCTGTAATGACCACAGGAAGGATTCCATGCTTTTGAAGTATTTTAATTCCCATGCCATCCTTTACATGAAAAGCTTTCATCTCTTGCCCCTCATGGGTTAGATATATTTTTCCATCTGTTAATGTGCCATCTACATCCATAATGAAAAGTTTTATTTTTGAAAATTTCTCTTTCAATTGTTCACGCATCATATTTTTTTATGATTCCTTTCTTAACAATATCAACCAGTCGAATAGTTCCTAACAATTTATTTTTTTGATCTACCACCAACAATAAAGCAATAGGCTTTTCTCTATTTTCCATTAATTTTAGTGCATCTACTGCTAACGTATTTTCTCTTACAGTAACAGGTTTTTGATTCATAAAATCTTTTACTTTTAATCCTGCAATATGATCATGTTTTTCTAAAATCCTTCTTAAATCTCCATCTGTTATTAAACCTATCAATCTAAAATCTTTATTTACTATACTTACTCCACCAAGTCCTTTTTCACTCATAACTAAAATAGCATCCTTTAATGCTGCATCTTTAAATACTGTAGGGTTTTCTTCGCCTTTATGCATTAAATCACAAACCTTTATTAGCAGTCTTTTTCCTAAAGCCCCTTTCGGATGAAAAATTGCAAATTTTTCAGATTTAAAGCCAATAAGCTTAGATAATACAACGGCTAAAGCATCTCCAAATACTAGCATAGCCGTTGTACTCGTTGTAGGTGCTAATTGCTCTGGGCTTGCTTCTTGTATGATTTTTAAATGGATTTTCAAATCAGAATGTTTCTCTAACGTAGAATTTTCATTACATGTAATACTTACTAATCTACTTCCTATTTGCTTTATAGATGGAATCAGTTGGATAATCTCATCTGTTTCTCCACTATTGCTCATAGTAAGTACAATATCCTCCTTTGTAATCATGCCTAAATCTCCGTGTGCTGCTTCTGCTGGATGCAGAAAATAAGAAGGCACTCCTAAGCTAGAGAGAGTGGCTGAAATTTTTCTAGCAATATGTCCTGATTTACCCATTCCTGTCAAAATTACTCTTCCTTCTATTTTTAAAACTTCATTTACTAAAGCTATAAACTCTTCTCCTAGCTCATACTTAACTTTATTTAGAGACTGAATTTCTGTTTCAAATACTTTTTTTGCTTCATGAATAATTTCTAGCATTAAAAAAACTCCCTTTTCACACAATCATCTATCTCTTTCACGCTCTTTAAAATATTTTCTAAGTCATCCAAAAAAACCATATTCGGTCCATCAGAAAGTGCATGATCTGGATCAGGATGCACCTCCATAAATAATCCTGCTATCCCTAGCGCTATTCCAGCTTTAGCCAAATCTTTCACATAAGTTCTATTTCCTCCCGTTTCTGAACCTTTTCCTCCAGGTTTTTGAACACTATGGGTCGCATCAAATATTACAGGATATCCACTCTTTTTCATTTCTATCATCCCTGTCATGTCTACTACCAAGTTGTTATATCCAAAGCTGGTACCTCTTTCACATAGTAATACCTGATGATTTCCTGTTTTTATCACCTTTTTTACTACATTTTTCATATCCCACGGAGCTAAAAACTGACCTTTTTTTATATTTACAACTTTATTTGTTTTTCCTGCTGCAACAAGTAAATCTGTTTGTCGACATAAAAAAGCTGGTATTTGTAATATATCAGCTACTTCTGCTACAATATTTGCTTGTTTGGGTAAATGAATATCTGTAATCACAGGTATATCCAATTCCTGCTTTACTTTTTTTAATATCTTAAGACCTTTTTTCATCCCTAATCCTCTATACCCATCAATAGATGTTCTATTTGCCTTGTCAAAGGAAGCTTTGAATATATAAGGAATATTGAGTCTAGCAGTAATTTCCTTTATTTTCTCAGCCGTTTTCATAATAAGTCCTTCTGATTCAATGACACAAGGTCCTGCCATGAGTATCAACTGATCTTTGTTACTGATTTTAATATCATCAACATAGATTTCTTTATCCATTCCTTTTAGCACCTTCTTCTATTATTTTTCACATACTGACGAACCCTTTTAAAATTCCATCTTTAACTTGTTTATCTATAATTAAAATTCTCCTATCCTTTCTAAAATTTCAATAGGTGTTTGATCTAAAAGAGTATTTAATAAAACATCTTTTTCTTTTCTAAGAGTTTCCAATGCCTTTTTTAGAATATTTTCTTCATACTTCTTAGGAATTACCACAACACCATCTATATCTCCAAAAACCAAATCTCCAGGTAAAATTTCTACCCCTTCTATGGTTATTTTTTTATTGATACTCTCAAGGGTAGCTCTTTTTCTCACATCTTTACAATTTTGTCCATAGGAAAAAACAGGAAAATCTAAAGCTTTTACATTTCTATAATCCCTCGTTTTTCCTCCTATGATGGCACCTATGGCTCCTGCTTTAATAGCTAAATTTGCATTTAAATCTCCAAAATAAGCATATTCTGAGCATTCATTTTCCACAAGAATAATATCATTCGGAACAATTGTCTCATAAGAATACAACGCATCATAAATCCCTTTGTAGTCTTCTTTATCCTTTAATTTTCGTAGCTTTATGGTTTTGGCTCTTCCTAATATCTTTTTATTTTCTATATTTAACCTTAGTCCCTTAATAACACTTTTTATATTCAAATCATCTAATATGTCTGATAATATAGGGCTACTTAATGCTTGTGCTAAATTTTTAAATAATTTTGTATTCTTTTCTCTCATTCCCGCTGCTATATATGCTGCAAGTTCAAAATCCTTTGAATAATTAATATCTATTGCTTCAACAGGATCTGCTTCTAATAGATATACCTTCTCTCCATATCGCATTCTTTTTTCATGAGCAACTTTTTTTTTGACTATATATAGCCCCATTGTTTCAACAATAGTATCTGGCAAATCTATGCTATTTGGGATATGCTTTTTATTGTATAGGGGTTGATGATCCTTCCATAAATACTGTTTATCTTTTTTTATTAATACTACTGAATCGTATTCATCATGATTCTTTAAGATATTAATTCCTTTTTCAATAGTTTCTTTCTTTATAAAAGGACTCGTACACAATATTTGCACGTAAATATCTGCATCTACCTTTGACACTTCATTAAAAAATAATGCATGACCATCTGTTTTATTACTGGCTAAAGCTACATCTCTTTTTAAAAGTTTACAATCTATATTGGATGCTAAATCAAAAATCATAGATGATTCTGAATCTAAATATACCTCATCTATAAAGTCATACTGAACAAGCTTTTCTAGTGTGTGTAAAAACAACGGTTTTCCATCAAGAAGTTTACTATTTTTATTTTCTATTCTCCTACTATTTCCTTTAACAGGTAAAAATGCCACAACCTTCATAACACGCCTCCCTTCTATCCTTATTAATATATTATTAATAAGTTATTCAACATGTTCCTCTATAATAAATCTTTATAAAATACTATTCCTTGCAAAGTTTTTTACAAAAAAAGGTAGAACCACTTAAAAGTGATTCTACCTTTTTTATATCTTTTTATTATCTTAAAGCTGCACTCAATTTTTCTTCCAATTCTTTTACTATTTTTTCATGTACCTTTGTTACTTCTTCATCTGTAAGTGTTCTATCCTTCGCTCTGTAAGTTAAAGAATAAGCTATACTCTTATGACCTTCTTCGATTTGCTTACCCTTATACACATCAAACAGTTTAATGCTTTCTAATATTTTTCCGCCATTTTCTTTTGCTATATCTTCGATTTGTTTTACATACACTTCATCTTTTACAACTAATGCCATATCTCTTGTCATAGCAGGATATTTAGGAAGTTGTTCATATAATCGGTCTAGTCTTGTAATTTGATAAATAATATTGAAATCTATTTCTGCTACATATACACGTGTATCAATATTGTAATTTTCCATTACGTCTGGATGAATTTCACCCATTACACCTAATGTATGATTACCATAAGTAATACTTGCACATCTTCCTGGATGGAAAGAGCTATGATTTTTCTCTGGAGTATACTCATATCCCTTTATACCAAGTCTTTCAAATAATCTTTCTATAGTTCCTTTTAAACTATAAAAGTCTATTTCTTTTCCATACATTCCAAGGGTCAATACTTTTTTCTCTATTGGCAGACTTTCAACAGGAATACTCTTTGGAATAAATGTATTTCCTAATTCAAATGCCTTAGCTTCTTCCACATTACGATTATAGTTTCTAGCTAATACCTCTAGCATATTCCCCATTAGAGTAGTTCTCATAACACTTGTTTCTTCTCCTAGAGGGTTGATCAATTTTACAACTCTTCTCATGAAACTTTCTTCTTTTATACATAGTAAATCAAAAGTTCTAGGGCTTACAAAAGAATAAGTTGTAATTTCATTTAATCCTGCTGCATTTAATGCGTTCTTAGCTAACCCTTCAATAATTTGACCATTTGTCATAGCCCCTTGAGTATTTCCCTTTGGAAGGGTCATTCCAAGATTGTTAAATCCATAGATTCTTGCGATCTCTTCTACGAAATCTATTTCCTGGGTAATATCTAATCTAAAAGTAGGTACTGTAACTAAGAACTTTTCTTCCTTCACATCTACTTTCATGCCTAATCTTTCTAGAATACTGATCATCTCTTCATGCGATAAATTAGTACCTAATAAATCGTTCATTCGCTTAGGTCTTACTTCTATTATACTTGCTTCTCTTTTATTTGGATAAATGTCGATAACACCTTTTACAACTTTACCAATCTTTAATTCTTCTACTAACTCACATACTCTATTAGCAGCAATAATTGATGTATTTGGGTCAATTCCTTTTTCAAATCTTGCAGATGCTTCTGTTCTTAATCCTAATTTCTTAGAGGTAGCTCTCACAGAATCTGCACTAAAGTTTGCAGCTTCAAGTAAAATAGTCTTTGTACTCTCTGTAATTTCTGAGTTAAGTCCTCCCATAACACCAGCTATACCCACATATTTTTTACCATCTTCAATCATAAGCATGCTACTGTCTAATTTTCTTTCTGCTTCATCAAGAGTGATAAATGTTTCTCCATCTTTTGCTCTCTTTATAACGATTTTATTTCCTTCTAATGTACTTAAATCATAAGCATGAAGGGGTTGACCTAATTCAAGCATTACATAATTTGTTATATCTACTATATTGTTAATAGGTCTCATGCCAGCTTTCATCAATCTATTTTGCATCCATTGTGGAGATGGCTTTATTTCTACATCTTTAATAACTCTAGCTACACATCGATTACAAAGGGTCTCATCTTCTATCTCTACAGCTGCATAATGCTCTATAGTATCTACTTCTTCTGCTGCATTGATTTTTAGCTCTTTTAAAGGAACATTAAAAGTTGCTGATGCTTCCCTTGCCATTCCTAGCATACTAAGACAATCTGGTCTATTTGGTGTAATTTCAAATTCTATAATATGATCATTCAGTCCAAATACGTCTTTAATATCCATTCCTAGTGGATATTCCTGATCTAATATGTAAATACCATCTTTATTTTGATGTATTGGTAATACCTTATCTTCAATACCTAATTCTTCTCCAGAACACATCATTCCATTAGATACGATTCCACGAAGCTTTCCTCTTTTTATTTTTGTTCCATCTGGAAGTCTTCCTCCATTTAAAATCACTGGAATATATTGACCTACCTCTATATTATTTGCTCCTGTAACGATTTGGATAGTTTCTTCTCCCACATCTACTTGTGTTACTACTAATTTTTGTGCATCTGGGTGCTTTTCGATTTCTAAAATTTTTCCTACAACGATTTTGTTTACTCTTTCTCCTAAATGCTCTACTGTCTCTATATTAGAACCAGACATAATAAGAGCATCTCTTAATTCATTAATTTCTATATTTTCAATATCTACATATTGTTTTAACCATTCTACTGGTACGAACATAACTTTTCCTCCTATCTTTTTCTTTAGAACTGATTAATAAAACGCATATCATTTTCAAAAAGTAATCTAATATCATCTATTCCATATTTTAACATAGTTATTCTATCAAGACCCATACCAAAGGCAAATCCACTATATTCTTCTGGATCAATGCCGCATTCCTTTAAAACATTTGGATGTACCATACCGCATCCTAGAATTTCGATCCAGCCGCTTCCTTTACATACACGGCAACCTTCACCATTACATTTAAAACAAGTAACGTCTACTTCTGCACTTGGCTCTGTAAATGGGAAATGATGAGGTCTAAACTTTGTCTTTGTTCCTATTCCAAATAGCTGCTTTGCAAATAAATCTAATGTTCCTTTTAAATCAGCCATAGTAATGTTTTTATCTACTACTAAACCTTCTATCTGATGAAACATGGGTGAATGGGTTGCATCTAATTCATCAGATCTAAAGCATCTTCCTGGAGAAATAATCTTAATAGGAGGCTTGCTTTTTTTCATGGTTCTAATTTGTACAGTTGAAGTTTGTGTTCTAAGCAATAAATCATCTGTAATATAGAAAGTATCTGTTAAATCTCTAGATGGATGGTTCTTTGGTGCATTGAGTGCATCAAAATTGTGATATACTGTATCAACCTCTGGTCCTTCAGCAATCTTAAAGCCCATCCCCATAAAGATATCTTTTATTTCATCTAAAACCATTGTAAGAGGATGCTTACGTCCTAAATCTTTAGCCTTTCCTGGCATAGTTACATCAATAGTCTCATTCATTAATCTTAGATTTTTTTCTTTTTGCTTCATCTCATTTTTTTCTGCATCTAGAGCACCTTCAATAGCTGCTCTTACTTCATTAGCAATTTTCCCTACTACAGGTCTTTCTTCATTAGATAAATCCTTCATCCCTCTTAAAACAGCAGTAAGTTCCCCTTTTTTTCCTAAATATTTTATTCTAATTTGTTCTAGCTCTTGCATAGACTGTGCTTCTTTTATTGCACCCTCTGCAACATTTTGTATGTTTTTTAGTTGCTCTTTCATTTATATGCTCCTTTCTATTAATCCTTATATAAATATATTATTTAATTATAACCAAATAAAAAAATCTTCAATCCCAAAAGGGACGAAGATTCTCCGCGGTACCACCCTAATAGTTAAATTTCTTTAACCACTTCTTTGACTTAACGGCGTCTACCGATAGAACCTACTCATTTTTCAGCTCTATAGTTCAAGAGGGAACTTCAATTATATTGTCATTTAAAAATGCTCTCAGCCCTCGGCATTTTCTCTCTGTAAAGCAATTCATAACCTACTTTTCTCTATCATTACCCATATCCATATTAATAATTTGCAACTAATTCTCTGTAACCCAAATAGGCATTAATACTTCCGGTTAACATAAAAACTTTCCAAAACCACTCAGCTGTACCTATCATAATGGCTGCACCCCTTTTTAATAGCCGCTTTTCCTCCATTATAGCACAGCAAAATCCGGTTTACAAGAAAATAAATTGTCTATTTGTACTATTTTTTAAATTTTCTGATTCCTTTTCTGTCTTACTGCTTCATACATCATGATGGATGCGGCAATAGAAGCGTTCAATGATTCCGCCTTACCCATCATTGGAATTTTTACTAATTCATCAGAATACTCTAACACTTCCTCTAACACACCATTTGCTTCATTTCCTATAATAAATGCTGTTCTTTCATTATAGTTCACTTCATCATAGTACTTTTCTGTTTCTAAGCTTGTACTAACGATTTTAATATCTTTTGATTTTAGTTTTTTGATAATGTCCATCGTTTCATCTCCTTGAATAATAGGAAAATGAAATATAGAACCCATTGTTGACCTTATAGTCTTTAAATTGTATAAGTCAACACATCCCTTTGCTAAAATAACAGCAGAAAAGCCTGCAGCATCAGCTGTCCGTATAATTGTTCCTAAATTTCCTGGATCTTGTACTCGATCAAGAACTAAAAACAAATCCTTTGAATCATCTAGTACATGGTCTAAATCATAATCCTCCATAGGAAGAATAGCCATAATTCCTTGTGGATTTTGTGTATCCGAAAGATTCATATAAATCTTATTAGGAATTTCATAAATTTTTATATTGTTCCCCATTAAATCATTGAGTAACGCTTCTCCTCCAGCTACGGTATAGAGCTTTTCATCAAACAATATATATTGGATTTTCTTATTGCTCGCTAAGGCATCACGAATAATTCGTATTCCTTCTACTATGTACTCACTATATTTTTGTCTATATTTTTTTTTCTTTAATTCTCTTACATGTTTAATGGTTCCATTGTCACTAGAATTAATCTTTAAGATCAACTATTTCCACCTCTTATTTTATGCTTTCTGTTCTATCTTCTGTAAATCATCATTATGTCCAATCACCACTAATACATCATCACCCTTTACCGTGTCTGTTGCCCTTGGAGATATATTAATCTCTGTTCCATGCTTAATGGCCATTACATTAATACCATAGTTTGCTCTCATATTTAAGTCTTTTAAGTTTTTTCCTGCCCATTCTTCAAGAGCAGATATTTCTACAATACTATAATCAGGAGCCAATTCTATAATATCTAAGAAATTGGATGATACTAGGTTATGAGCAACCCTAACTCCCATATCTCTTTCAGGAAATACAACTCTATCAGCTCCGATTTTATAAAGAACCTTCGCATGTTGTTCATTTTGAGCTTTAGCTACTACATGCTTTACACCTAATTCTTTTACAATGAGGGTAGCCATAATAGAAGCTTGTATATTGGAACCAATTGTAATAACTGCAACATCAAAATTACTCATTCCAAGAGATTTAATAGACGCCTCTTCTGTTGCATCTGCTTGTACTGCATGGGTAACAGAATCAGCTATTCCTTGGATTACATCTTCATTTCCATCGATTGCTAATACATCAAAGCCTAATCCATAAAGAGTTCTAGCCACACTTGAACCAAACCTTCCACAACCTATTACTACAAATTGTTTCATTATAACACCCCTATCCTACGATTACTCTTTCTTCTGGATATTTAATCAATCCCTTGTGTTTCTGTTGTTGTCTTGCTAAAGCTAATGCAATGGTCATAGGACCTACTCTACCTGCAAACATAGTAAGAGAAATAACAATTTTTCCTACAATACTAAGACTTGGTGTCATTCCTAAAGATAATCCTACTGTTCCAAAGGCGGAAGTCACTTCAAAGAAAATTTCCATAAAGCTATGACCTACTTCTGTTATAGATAAAATCATAGTGACAAATATAACTAACGACATAGCAATCCCTATTACAGCCAAAGATCTGTTAATAATATCTCTAGGAATTCTTCTATTAAAAACTTCTGTATCTTCTTTTCCCTTGATAATATTGATAATGGTAAAGACAATCACTCCTGCTGTTGTGGTCTTTACTCCTCCAGCTGTGGAGCCTGAAGAACCACCAATAAACATAAATACCATTGTCATAAAAATGGTAGCTGTTGTTAATTTGTCTGATGGTAAAGTATTGAATCCTGCTGTTCTAGGTGTAACAGAATGAAATAGTGCCCCTAATAATTTTCCTTTAAAAGTGAGTTTCCCAAGAGTTTCTGGATTGCTATACTCTAGTATAAAAACAGCTATAAAACCTACTAATAATAAAACTCCTGTAATATAAAGTACTAATTTTGTATGTAAACTAAATTTTGAAAACTTTCTTTTTTGAATCACTTCAACAATTACTGTAAATCCTAATCCTCCTGCTATAATCAAAAAACTTATAACAATATTAATAAGAAAATCATCAGCAAAAGGCGTTAAGCTTCTAAAGTTTCCTATTAAATCAAAACCTGCATTACAAAAAGCAGAAATAGCATGGAATATACTAAATCCTATTCCTTTGGATAACCCATATAGAGGAATAAACTTAAAAGATAAAAGAATTGCTCCTATTCCTTCTATGGTAAAGGTTGTAATCAATATATATTTTGTAAGACGTACAATTCCTGATATATTAAATTGATTGAGTGCCTCCTGCATAACTAGACGTTCTCTTAAAGTGATTCTTTTCCCAAAAATCAAGGCAAAAAAGGTAGCCATACTCATAAATCCAAGTCCACCAATTTGAATTAAAAGAATAATAACCGTTTGCCCAAAAACAGTCCAGTGAGTCCCCGTATCAACAACAACAAGTCCTGTTACACATACGGCTGACGTGGCTGTAAAAACTGCATTCAAAAAACCTACACTGTGTCCAGACTTTGATGCAATAGGAAGACTTAAAAGTATCCCCCCCATTAAAATGACACTAGCAAATCCTAAAACAAGTATCTGTGCAGGGTTTAACTTATATTTGTCAATTCTTTTATTAATATCGATTGAAATCACCCCTGTCCAAATTTTTCCTCATTTTCTCATGCATTTATTATAGCATTAACAAACTATTTTTAAAAGAAAAGTTATAGACTCCTACATATTATTTTAAACAAATTATTATAAAGATATGAATAAACAATGAAAAAAATAGACTCATCAATAGAGTCTATTTTTACGCATTCAATTTTTGTTTTGCAACATCTACTAATTGTGCAAAACCTTTTTCATCATAAATTGCCATTTCAGCTAACATTTTTCTGTTGATTCCTACTCCTGCTAGCTTTAATCCATTGATTAGTCTGCTGTATGAAATATTATTCATTCTTGCAGCAGCATTAATTCTTGCAATCCATAACTTTCTAAAATCTCTTTTCTTTAATTTTCTTCCTATATATGCAGATCTTAAAGATCTCATTACTGCTGGATTTGCAGCTCTGAAAATCTTACTTTTAGCTCCATAAAATCCTTTTGCAAGTTTTAATATTTTTTTATGTTTCTTTTTTGCATTCATTGCTTTTTTTACTCTTGCCATTTGTTTCTACCTCCTTTACCTTCCTATTTCTATGCGTATGGTAATACTTTCTTTATTCTTCTCTCTTCAGCCTTTGGCATCATAGCAGCTTTTCTTAAATTTCTCTTTCTCTTAGGGCTCTTTTTAGTTAAAATATGGCTTTTGTAAGCTTTTGCTCTTTTAACTTTTCCACTTTTTGTTATTTTGAATCTCTTTGCTGCTCCTCGATGTGTTTTCATTTTTGGCATGATTGTTTCCTCCCCTCTATCATCTAAGCATTTTTTGGTGCTAAGAACATAGTCATGCTCCTACCTTCCAATTTTGGCTTTTTCTCTATGGTACTAACTTCTGAAATGAGCTCACTAAATTTGTTCATTACATCATATCCTAATTTGGTATAACCCATTTCTCTACCTTTAAATCTTAAGGTAACTTTTACTTTGTCACCCTTTGATAAGAATGAAATAGCTCTATTTGCTTTTACAGTTAAGTCATGTTGTTCGATATTAAGACTTAATCGAACTTCTTTTACATTAATGACTTTTTGTTTTTTCTTTGCTTCTTTTTCTTTTTTTGCTTGCTCAAACTTATATTTTCCATAATCCATGATCTTACAAACAGGTGGCTTTGCTTGAGGCGCTATTTTTACTAAATCTAATCTCTTTTCTATAGCCATCTCTAATGCTTTTCTTCCTGCAACAACTCCTAATTGCTCACCATCCGTATCAATCAGTCTAACTTCTCGGTCCCTAATCGCTTCATTAATATCTAATTCTTTAATGATTGGACACCTCCTAAAATTAATTCTCCCCAGAGAGACATAAATATATATAACAAAATAAAAAGCGGATGCATAAACACATCCGCTTCACAAGCCAATAAAACCCTTGCATTATTATGTAGCAAGTCACTAAGCTATGAACCTTACGAACCCTAGTTGTAAGGTGAGAAGCGGAAATCTTCTGCTTGATATTACTTGCATAGTTTATCACTAAAATTTTATGTTGTCAACGCTTTTTCTTATTTTATTCTATTTTTTTAATTGTATCCGCTTTTTCCACGCGTGAAGTCCTAAAGAAAGACCAATAACACCATAAGCAACAAAGGCTCTAAAGAATTCTCCTATTTGGGCATCTCCAAATAGATTTTTGCCCGCCTTTGGGGAAACAATAAATAATGTGTGAAATAATACAGTCCCCAGAAGTGCTTGCCCAATAGTTGCTCTTGATACAGATGCTCCACCAATTAGAAGGGCTGCAATTGAAAAGGTAGCAATTTGAACATGACTTCCATAGGTATTGAGGGTTCCCATATTTTGTAGAAAGATCAATTGTCCCCATGCAGCTAGTAAGGTTGAAAGAGTAATGGCAATCATCCTCACCTTATCTACATTAATCCCAGAAACCTTTGCAATATGATTATCTTGACCAACTGTTCTAAAATCTTGCCCTAATTTTGTTTTTACTATCAATACATTAAATATACAAAGTGCCGCAACAACAACACATGTGATCACAGGTAGTTTTATATTTTTAAACATTTTTAATTCATTTGGAAGATAGCTACCCCCCAAAATAAATATACCACTCACTACTGCCAATACAAAACAACTAACCATAGTTATTGCATATTTTCCTGTGAAAATTTTTTCTTTTTTACTATAGATTCTAAATCCAGTGTAAATAAACATAGTCAAGATGGCCCCTACTAAAAACACATGAAAAGCAGGTAATTTAATAAGATTATCTAATGCATATTTGATCCCCACATTTCTTGACAAATCAATAGTATTTCTTACACCTACACCACTACTTAAAATCATCACAGGATCTTTTATAGGTATGATGGTACCAATAGAAAATAAAAATATAAATTGATAAATTCCATTAGCAAAGAAACCAGCTATCATACTAGCAATCATTTCTTGTCCCTTTGTTTTATTCAGTAATTTTCCTATAAGGCTACCAAATAATAAAGCCAAAGGCACTGCTAATAAGGCACATAATAAAAAGCCTTTTATTCCTGTAATACCCCAGTGCATTACTGTAAAAATAGCTATTTGTCCAGCCATTGCCCCAATAGTGATTCCAAAATTGAGTCCCATACCTGCTAATACAGGAATAATCAAGGAAAGTACTAAAAATGAATTTCTCGTAATTCTTGTTAAAAGTTCGCTTCCTATAAAGAATAATGGTAGCTTTGAAAGTTTAACGCCTATTAAACATATAATCATAAATAATATGGTTACACTATTGTTAATTAAAAAGTTTTTAAAATTAAATGCTGTCTCTTTATTTTCTAATGTACTCATTGACGACTTTGCATTACTCATAGGTGCCATATTACTCTTCCCCCCCAACTTTTGTTAATGCATAAAGAATGATTCCGTTTTGCACAATCATTCTAAGAACCTCTGATAAATTTCCTTCGCTTACAATTTCATTTGCCACTGGGAGAGCAACCGTTAAAAGACCTTGGAATAAAAAAGCTCCTAAAATAACATGGGATATTTTTGCACGAGTAGCTGAAGCACCACCGATTAATACAGATGCCACTGCTGGAAACGCCATCATAAGCGGTGCTTGATACAATTGAATAAACCCATAGCTTTGGGCATAAACAAGTATCCCAACTGCTCCAAGCACAGTAGATAATACAGTTCCAACGATTCTACATTGATCTACATTAATCCCAGAAGCTAAAGCAAATTTCGGACTATCCCCTGCTGCTTTCATTGCAATTCCAAGCTTACTTCTTGAGAACAACCAAACTAGAAAACAACAACTAAAGAAAAATAACAATAAGCCTGTAGGAATATTTACTCCTAAAATAGATTTTGACAAAAAATTATTTAATATTTGCCCGAAGGTTGAATCTAATGCAATAGTTACCCTAAGTCCGTTTCCTATGGGCCAAACCATTTCAGGATGATTAAAGGGAAGTAATATCCACATAATGCTCATAAAAGAAACAATTGAAAAACCCGTATAAGTTGCAACAAGCATTTCTGACCCTTTAATCTTATTAAGAAGCATCCCATAAATCCATCCTACAATTGCAGCGAAGGGCAATGAAATAATGATTGCTCCCCAAAAACCTTTAGCTCCTACAAATCCAAATTCTATACTCATAAGGCCTCCTAAAAGACCACAAATAATTCCTAGGGGTAATGCAAAGTTTGGACCTATTCCTGATTGTATAGCAGGTACCATGGCTAATACTAATACACCATACATACCAAATCTTCTAATGCTATCAGACATCAAGCTAGCTATTGGTAATTTCAATATTAAGGCTACTAGAAAAAGGAATATGAAAAAAGCACTTATAATAATCCTCGGAAGACCTACTTTATTGGAAAATTGTTTAACTGCTTCACTCATTTATAAAGCCTCCTTACTATGCATTTTACGGTATTCGCCAGCCATCATTAAACCAAAGTCTCTATCACTTGCAAAAGGACTCAGAATCCCTTCCACTTCCCCTTCCGAGATAATAGCAATCCGATCACAAATAGACCTTAATTCAGCTAGCTCACTTGATGTGATAACAATGGTCATTCCAAGTTTTTCATTTAATTTTACTAATAAATCTAATACTAATTTTTTCGCTCCAATATCAATCCCTCTAGTAGGCTCTGAAACAAATAAAATATCTGGCTCTAATGTTAATGCTCTTGCTACACAAACCTTTTGCTGATTTCCTCCACTCAGCCTTCTTGTTAGCTGCATAGGTCCTGTACATCTTATATCTAAATCCTCAATCATCTTTAAGGCATGTTTTCGAATTTTCTTACGATCTAATTGATCAAAAAAAGCAATTCTATTTAAAAACTTACCTTTTACTTGCATGGTTGTTACAACAATATTATGTTCAATAGAAGAATCTAACAAAAGCCCAACACCCCTTCTATCCTCAGAAACAAAAGCCAAACCACTTTTAAGGGCTGTACGCGTATCATTAAGTTTTAATTTTTTTCCTTTCAAAGACACTTCTCCATTTGATTCATAAAGACCCATAATTCCATTGGCGATACCTATTTTTCCTTGTCCTGCAAGTCCTCCTATACCTAATATCTCTCCTTTTTTTATTTCTAAATCAATTCCCTTTACTTCTTCCCCTGGCATAGCTACTTGAAAATTTTTCATAGAAAGCATAGTTTCTAGATTTTCAAAATTTTTCTTACCATCTTCCGATTGGCTTGTAACTTCAACCTTTCTGCCAACCATCAATTCAGCAAGCTCTCCTACACTTGTTTCTTCTTTTTTTCGTGTTGCGACTAATTCTCCATCTCTTAAAATCGTTACATGATCAGCACACTCCATTACTTCATCTAATCTATGGGTTATAAATAAAATAGCAATTCCTGAAGCGGCTATTAGTTTCATAGATTTCATCAAATTATCTGCTTCACTCTCCGTCAAAACAGCCGTTGGCTCATCAAATACTAAAAGCTTTACATTACTTTTATCAATTTCTCTTGCAATTTCTACAAATTGCATATATCCAACAGGTAATCCTTCTACTTTTGCCCACTCCTCTATATTGATCTCAAGGGTGTCTAATGCCTTTCTTGCATCCTTGTTCATTTGTTTATAATTTAAAATATTTAAACTTTTACCAACTAATTTGCTAAGAGGGTTTTCCTTTGTAATTTCTCTATTTAGCTTTATATTTTCTGTTAGACTAAAACCTGGAACTAACATAAACTCTTGATGAACCATCCCTATCCCTATTTCCATAGCTTCTTTGGGAGATTTTACATTTACTTGCTTTCCATCAATCATAACCTCTCCCTCAAATCCTCCTGTAGAATGAATCACAGGCATGCCAAATAATATATTCATAAGGGTAGATTTTCCTGCACCATTTTCTCCTAACAATGCATGAATCTCTCCTGGTTTTACAGAAAGGCTAACACCTTTTAATACTTTATTTCCAAAGTATTCTTTTTTTATCTTCTTCATTTGTAGCACATAGCCTGAAGTCATTTTTCCACCACCTTAAGAAATTTACTATGCTATAAACTAAAAATATTTATATGGTATATTAAGCAAACAGAAATCATCCTATTTTATTCATTTTTTCGACAATTATCTCTTTCCTCATAAAAGGTAAGGCTGCCTATACGGCAACCTTATTTTAATTTTTATGTATAATACAACTCATCCAGTATTAGAAGTTTAAGAAATCCATTAACACCATTAAATAATTGTCATATTTATTCCCGCCTTCTTCTAGTGGTGTTAAAGTAACCTTTGTTTGTGCATATTCTTTGCATTTTTCATTGATTTTTTCCATATCTAATTTTCCATTTGTTTCTCCATCAATATATGCTTTTGCATATTCAGCTCCTGCTTCAACAAACATCATAGCACAAGGTACTGGCCAAGTAGATACTCTTCCTGTACCATTCTTTTCTGCTACCTTTTCTGTAATTTGATCTACTACAAAATCAATGTCTCCTTTTTTATCTTTAGGAATTTTAATTCCTAATGCAGAAGGGAATCCATGATATGGAGAAGGACAACAAGGTTGAGGATAAATTGCACCTTCATCTAGTACAGATTTAATAAGAGGTACTTGCATAGAGCAATTTGTACTAAAGAATGCTGTATCTTTTCCGTATTGTTCAACTTTTCTTGGGACATCTTCTAAGATAAATTGTTGAGCTCCTGATGTGCCTGCATCACCTGTTGGGTCTGGAGCTGTTGCATCAATAAATTCAAGTCCTAATTTTTCACAATGTTCTTTGAGTAAATCACGTCTTGCTGAAAGAAGTGCATAAGACATATGTCTTGGGAATGAATAATGAACAAATCTAGTTGCCCCTTGTTTTTTTGCCTGCTCTGGTAATGTATGACCCATAGATAACTCATCCATAGCAAATACAACATCAGCCTTTGATGCAATCATCTTTGGATCTTCTCCAGGAACACCGCATACAAATAAAATATCATCTCTTATTTCTTTTGCTTTATCAATTGCTGCTGAAGTTCCAGGAACAGCTTGAACAATAATTATGGCTTTAACATCAGGGTCAGATGCCATACTTACAACATTTGCTATTGTTGTTTCCTGCTCATCCATAAATTTATCAGGATAAGTCATTACAATAACATGTTCTTCTCCATACTTTTCTAAAACATTTTGAGCTGCTCTATACTCTTCCTCATTTTGAGAAACAGTCCCTGTCATAATACCAATCTTCCAATTGTCTCCAGAAGATTCTGATGCTGCTGGCTCTTCTGATGCTTGTTGCTGCTGCCCACAAGCTGCAAGACTTACTAACATCATTAACACCAAAAGAACTGATAAAAATTTTTTCAACATTAAAATTCCTCCCACTTTTTATTTTTTAAGAAAAAAGAATAACCCTTTCTTTTCTTTTTTCTATAAAAGACTTTGGTTTAATTATTACTATGCAGACAATGTCCCATTTCATTCCGTTTTCTTTCTATTTTGAATTTTTTTATTTTTCTTCATGGATATATATTCTACATTTGTATTATTTTTCCTTTTTATATTGCGGAATTTTTTTTATTTTCTGATATTTTATTTCCTATCAAAAATTTATGAATTTGATTAATATTTTCTCTACTTTCTTGGGAAAACTATTAACAAAGAATTTAGGAAGAAGGTGATGAACTATCTCCAACAAAAAATATTTTTTCATTTTTTTGGGCTTCGTTCTAATGATCGGTATCTTCATTGCTCAAAATGTATTTAGCAGGACCATGGTCCCTATACCTATAACCAATTTTCACAGACTTTTTCTGATTTTTTTATGTGTGGGAGTATTTATCTACTGCATGAAATTAGAAAAAGCACCTCAACTAGAACCGGTTCATATAAAAATGGAAAAAGACGATAAACAAAATAACAACACCAATAAACCTTCTGTTCGTTTCAATGATGTTGCTGGTCTTGATGAAGTAAAGGAAGAATTGTTTGAAATCATCGATTTCATTAAGAATCCTAGCAAATATCAGAAAATGGGAGCCACCATTCCTAAGGGAATGTTATTTTATGGTCCTCCTGGAACAGGAAAAACACTCCTTGCTCAAGCGCTTGCAGGAGAAACTGATTCTAGTTTTTTTCCTACTAGTGGTTCTGAATTCGTTGAAAAGTATGTGGGTGTAGGAGCTAAAAGAGTGAGAACCCTTTTTGAAAAGGCAAAAAAGGCTGCTCCAAGTGTCATATTCATAGACGAAATCGATGCCATTGGTGCTAAGAGGACTTCTGAAAGCAATAATGAAAAAGATCAAACACTCAATCAACTCCTTATAGAAATGGATGGTTTTCATTCAGAGCAAACAATCCTTGTAATTGGTGCCACAAACCGATTAGATCTTTTAGATGAAGCCCTTTTAAGACCTGGTAGATTCGATCGACATATGTTCATTGGAAATCCTGATTTGCATGCACGAGAAGAAATTCTTTTGGTTCATACTAAAAATAAACCTATTGATCCTAGTGTAAGCATAAAAGAATTGGCCCAAAGGACGCATGGTATGTCAGGAGCTCACCTTTCTAATATTGCTAATGAAGCTGCTATACTAGCTGTAAGAAGAAATAAACAAGATATTGGTATTCTAGAATTTAACGAAGCCATTGAGAAGGTTATTGCTGGTCTTCAAAGGAAAAATGCTGTAATCCTCGACAAAGAAAAAAGAAAGGTATCTTTTCATGAAGCAGGTCATGCTTTAATGGGAAAAATACTAAATTGTGATTTGGTTTCAAAAGTATCTATAGTTCCAAGGGGGCAAGCTTTAGGATATGTTCTGTATGCTCCTGAGGAAGATCGTTATTTAACTACAACCAACGAGCTAAAGAATAAAATAAAAGTTTTACTAGGTGGCAGATGTGCAGAACAAATTATCTTCGGAGAAGTTTCAACAGGTGCAAAGGATGATTTACAAAAAGCAAACTCCATTGCCTATCAAATGGTTTGTGAGTATGGAATGAGTAATTTAAAAAACCGTGTCTTTGAATCCACTTTAATAAAAAATTGTTATCCTTTAATTGATGGAGAAATTAAAGGGATTATAGATGGATGCTATCAAGACGCATTCGAAACGTTACAAAATAATAAAAGCTTATTATCCTCTATCGCCGATGAACTATACCAAAAAGAAACCCTTACAGGAGAAGAATTAGAAAATATTTTAAAGCTTCACAAAAAAAAATGTATCCTAAACGTATAAAAGAGAGTCACTTAAGACTCTCTTTTATATTTTATAATGTTCTATTTTTAATTTCTTCTTTTACTTTTTCTATAAAGCTTCCCATTTCTTGGCTACCAAGTTCTCCTTCATCTCTTGAACGAACAGAAATCATTCCTGATTCTTGTTCTTTTTCTCCTACAATAATCATGTAAGGAACTTTTTCTAATTGAGCTTCACGAATTTTATATCCTATTTTTTCATTTCGATCATCTAGTTCCACACGTATACCATTTGCTTTCATTTCCTCTACAACCTTTTGTGCATATGGCATAAATTTATCAGCAATAGGAAGAACCTTTGCTTGAACTGGAGCTAACCAAGTTGGGAATTTTCCAGCAAAATGTTCAATTAAAATCCCTATAAATCTTTCAATACTACCAAAAGCAACTCTATGAATAACTACTGGTCTATGTTTTTCTCCGTCTTTTCCAACGTAATTCAAATCAAATCTTTGTGGTAATTGGAAGTCAAGCTGAATAGTTCCACACTGCCATGTTCTACCAATACAATCCTCTAAATGGAAGTCAATCTTTGGTCCATAGAATGCACCATCCCCTTCATTTAACTTGTAAGGTAGCCCTGACTCTTCTAATGCAGCTTTTAATGAAGACTCTGCCATTTCCCACTCTTCATCTGTACCCATTGAATCTTCTGGTCTTGTAGATAACTCTACATTGTATTTAAATCCAAATCGAGTATAAACTTCATCAATTAATTTTGCTACACCCTTGATTTCATCCTTAATTTGCTCTGGAAGCATAAAGATATGGGCATCATCTTGTGTAAAGGCTCTAACTCTCATCAATCCATGAAGAGCACCAGATAATTCATGTCTATGAACTCTACCTACTTCACCCATTCTAATAGGGAAGTCTCTATAAGAGTGCATATCTGTTTTATATACAAGCATTCCACCTGGACAGTTCATAGGCTTTATAGCATAATCTTCATCATCAATTTTTAAAGTATACATATTTTCCTTATAATGATACCAGTGTCCAGAAGTCTCCCATAGCTTCTTATTTAATATAATAGGAGTTTCTACTTCAACATATCCCCACTTTGTATGAACATCTCTCCAGTATTCCATCAAAGTGTTTTTAAGCTGTGTTCCTTTTGGTAAGAAGAATGGAAAACCTGGTCCTTCTTCAAGGATTGTAAAGAGCTTTAATTCTTTTCCTATTTTTCTATGATCTCTTTTCTTTGCTTCTTCTAATCTATGAAGATATTCCTCTAAAAGCTTTTGTTTAGGGAATGATGTACCATAGATTCTTTGAAGCATTTCTCTTTTTTCATCTCCACGCCAGTATGCACCTGCAAGACTTAATAGTTTTATTGCTTTTACAGGCTTAGTACTTACTAGGTGAGGTCCTGCACATAGGTCTACAAAATCTCCTTGCTTATAAAAAGAAATAACTGCATCTTCTGGTAAGTCTTCAATTAATTCTACTTTATATTTTTCTTCTCTTTCCTTCATATACTTGATTGCTTCATCGCGAGGCAATTCGAATCTTTCTAATTCTAAATTTTCACTAACTATTTTTTTCATTTCTTTTTCGATTTTTTCTAAATCACCTTCTGTGAATCGATGTTCTGAATCAAAGTCATAGTAAAATCCATTGTCAATAGCTGGTCCTATTGCAAGCTTTGTATTAGGAAATAGTCTTTTAACTGCTTGAGCTAAAATATGAGAACTTGTATGTCTGAAAACCTCTTGTGCTTTTTCATCATCAAATTTTAAAATATTTACCTCGCAGTCTTTTTCAATAGCATAGCTTAATCCTACAACCTCACCATCTACTTCTCCTGCTACTGCTTCTTTTGCAAGTCTTCCACTAATTTCTTTTGCAATTTCAAGTATTGTAACGCCTCTTTGACAAACCTTTTCTGATCCATCTTTTAAAGTAATCTTTACTTGTTCCATCTATATTACCTCCTTTAATTTTGCTAAAAATATAAAAAACCCCTCATCCCAAAGTAATTCTTTGGGACGAGAGGTATCTCCCGCGGTTCCACCCAGATTGATTTCATCCACTTTAAGGCATTAAGGTTGCCTAACCCATATCCTTTTCACCTTTTGGTTAATCAGGTATAGCTCAAAGGTAGTTTTTCCTATAATCATATCTAAGAATGCTTTCAGCCTATGACATTCTCTCTCTTTTGACTGAACCTATAGTACTTTTCCTTCTCATCGCTTTTCACATAATATCTTTTTAGCTTTGTTTCATTATAAAAATATTTTTTCTATTTGTCAATAAGTTTGTTCAAATTTTCCTTTTTTATACATACTTATTGAAAATTTATGGAATAAGTATAATAACTCCTTGAATTAACCCAATAACACAACCAATAATAGCACCTAAAATTTCTATATGCTTTAACTCTTTTTTCGCTATACGAAGTACAATTTCTTCTAATTTTTCCAATTCAAAATCATTGATTTTCTCTTCAATAATCTCTGCAATCTTTACTTTTTCAGTAGCTCTATGGATTAATTTTTCCGTTAACTCCGTAATCATTTTATCTGCTTCTTTATCGATAATCTCTTCAATATAATCTTCAATCATTCCTTTGAAGGTACTAGGAATAAATGCCGGAAGCTTCTCATCTATAAGACTTTTTATCTTTCTCTTAATATTAAAAATAATTTCGCTTTTATTTTCAGCTTCAACAAATTTATCAATAATCTCTTCCATAGATATAAGCTCTGTTTCTACGATTTCTCCAACACTTTTAGCCAGTTCTGCTTTTCTTTTAGGAATGAGTCCTTGTATTTTCATATTGACTATAGGAATCTCTACAGGCTTTAAGGGTCTAAAAATAAACTTAATGGCTAATACATTGGTAATCCATCCAATAATTGCACCTACCGTTGCTAAAATAAATAATTTCATCCAAAACAATCTGTTTCACCTCTACTACCTTATCTTTTGCAAAAATCATCCTATTTATAGGTTTATTCTTAAAATATGTCCATTTTTCGTATCCAGTATAGCATAGTTAACTTACTTATACAATAGATTCTTATTAAAAATAAACAAGAGTAGATATTGTCTACTCTTGTTTAATGTTTTTAATAGAGCCACATAAATCGCAACCATTGCAAATATATACTCTATTAGAAAAAACGTTTTGAATAGTATCTACGATTTCCCTTTTAGAAGCATTTCCCGAAAAATGCATCACCACTTTTTTAGGTACTAAAGTAATTAAGGAACTAATCAATAAATCATCACAACTAATATCCTTATCTGCCATTTCAAGGGCTAAATCTTCAAGGTATTCATTATTAATCATTCTATTTTTACTATCATAAAGGTGATAGTGTCCATTATCTAGCATAAGTACATGCACCACATCTATTTTTGCTTCTTGAATATCTACAAAATATCTCAAAAGTCTTATAAATTCATTATATTCCTTTTCCATAAGAAAATCTTCCACTGCTTTATCTATATTATTTTCCAGTTCTTCAATATAATTGCTTAATCTAAATCGAACAAATCCCTCCATATGAATTGCATTATTTCCCATAAAATAATCCATCACAAGCTGTACGATTTTGCTTTTTCTACTAATTCTACAAACTACCCCATCCTCATATTTACACATTTCATCTTTTTGTATATCCCTAAAATGCTTAAAAATCCCTTTCCTTTCCTGTAATCCAAAATAATAGTATTCCTTACACAAAATCTTATAAGCCAATTTTTCTTCCATATACTCAATCATTTGGTTTGAAAGAATATTTGCCATATAATATTTAAATATATGTTTAAAATCATCTGCTGTATACTTTTTTAAATCTAATTCCTTTATAGAATAGTTAATATATATATCTTTTTTTATTTTTTCAATACTTTTATCTATGACAATTCCTTCTTTTAAAAAAAAATCCATTTCGTCGTTTAATGTATCGTAAGCATCTTCCCAACATTCATTGAATATTACTGTTAGTAAAGTCATTTTTTTCACTCCTTCTGCTACTGTATTAGTAGTATATGTGTAATAAGAAGTGATATTCAAAATACTAGATTACAGTTATTGCTTAATATGCCATTTCTAAAATAGGTATGATGGAGCCAATATCTATTGGTTTTTTATTTTCAAGAAATATGGGCTTTGCTTCATACTTTTCTAGAAACTTTAGAATTTCATCATAATTAGGATGGTGTTCTAACAATCCTGAAAAAGCTATTTTGTTTTTGCCAATAAGCCCTGAAATCCCTCCAATAAATCCATACTCAAGCTCCGAAAGATCTATGTATCCAGGTTTTATTACTAAAGGGTCTATTCCATACTTTTCTACTGTTTTTGCAATACCTCTATCAGATGTAATGATGGCTTTTTCATTCACAATACAGATTGAACATTTTGAATATCCTTGCTTTACATGAATCAACTCTACTTGATTCTCTTCAAGTAATTTTAATGTTAATGGATCTGTGTATTTAAAATTATGTATAGCAAAGTTCGAAACTCTTGCTATATTATATGCAATATTATCTGGATAGTTCCTCTTTAACACCGTTTCTCCTTTTATTACATTCACTCCATATCTTTTAAGAGGTTTTTCTAAACCTTCATAGACGTTAGGAGCTACTATCATATCTTTCCCATTTATAGGATGTAATAATATATCTGGATGATAAGAAATGGCATTATATAGTTCTCTACAATAAGGTGTCTTTATTATATTTATACCCATATGTTTTAAATTATTCACCAAGTTATCTGATGCACGACCATCCACAACTACTAGCTTCACATTTTTCTGGGGTAAAAAAGTTTTTTCTAAAAATTTGACATTCATTTACTCACCTAATTCTATTATTTTTCCATAGTATATCATTTTATATTCTATAGATATACTTTAATCTCAAAAAAAACAAGAACTCCTTGATGAAAGGAATTCTTGTCTCTTTATATGAAATTTCTAGTATAAATTCTTATAGATATTTAAAATTTCTTCTCTTGATAGTGGTACATAGTTGTTTGCAAGAAGTCTTTGTTGCTTTTCAAGTACACTATCTGTAAAGCTTTCAATTTCTTCTTCCTTCATACCATACTCTTTTAAAGCTTTTTTACTTAAAAGCTTATCAAGTACTTTCTCAATAGCATCATATACTTCTGCTTCATCTACATTTAATAAAGAAGCTAAGAAAGTATTTAATGCTTTGATTTTTCCATTAGGATCTAAACGATTGTAAGTTTTAAATACTTCTGTAAAGAATTGATAGTTTGCTTCTCCATGAGGAACATGATATGTACCTCCTAATGGATAAGATAATGCATGTACAGCTCCAACGCCTGTATTTCCAAATGCAATTCCTGCATAGTTACTTGCAACTGCAAAATCTTCTAACAATTCTTGACGGTGATCTTCACCTTTTTCAATAATTTCCATGTATCCTTTTAAAAGCATCTCAATAGCTTTTACACTGATCATTTGTGTAAAATCATTAGCATTTGGTGATACATAAGATTCAATAGCATGGATTAATGCATCAATTGAACTAAATACAAAGAATTTGTATGGAAGACCTTTTATAAGTTCTGGAACAAGTACCGCATAATCAGCATATAATTCATCAATAGCAAGACCCATTTTTGTATGCTTTGACTTGATTTCTGCAATAGAAATATTTGTTACTTCACTTCCTGTTCCACAAGTCGTAGGTACAATGATTAATTCCTTGTCTTTTATGAAATCAATTCTCTTTTCAAACATATCTAATGCATTTTTACCATCTTTAAAGATTAATAATTTTGCAATATCGATTACAGATCCTCCACCGATTGCAATAATTCTTTTATATGGCTTATCAACTACTTCTTTTAAAATTTCATCGATCATTTCATCTGAAGGCTCACCTACACCATACTTTTCTTGCATGATAAAATCAGCTTTTAAATCTAACCCCTTCATGAAAGGATCAAAAAGGAATTGGTGAGTTAGAACTAAATCATTTTCTCCAATTTGGAATTCTTCTGCAAAGCCTTTAAAGTCGTCAAATTTATGGATTTGTGTTGGTAGTTTAAAAAATTTCATAATAATCCCCTTTCTATTCTCTATTCAAATTTTGAGTTAAATCTTCTTTCCCATTCTTCTATTAACATCGGTCTAAAGTCTGGATGAGCAATATTGATAAGAGCTTTCCCTCTTTCTTTTAAGCTCTTTCCTCTAAGTTGAGCAATACCATATTCAGTAACTACATAGTGTACATCATTACGTGATGTTGTAACAGCTGAACCTTGATCAATAAATGGAGCAATACGAGATACTTTACCCTTTGATGCTGTAGATGGAATAGCAATAATGGATTTTCCTCCCTTTGCCATACTTGCTCCACGAATATAATCAACCTGTCCTCCTACACCACTGAATTGTTTTAATCCTATACTTTCTGATACAATTTGACCCATTAAATCCACTTGGATACAAGAGTTAATAGAAATAATGTTTTCATTTTGCATCACGACACAAGGATTATTTACATAATCTACTGGATGTAATTCTACAGTTGGATTGTTATCGACAAAATCATAAAGTCTCTTTGTACCCATTAAGAATGTTACAATCATTTTTCCTTTATGTAAAGTTTTCTTTTTATTATTGATAACGCCTGCCTCTACTAGTTCAACAACACCATCAGAGAACATTTCAGAGTGAATCCCTAAATCTTTTTTATCTTTTAAGAATAGAAGTACCGCATCTGGAATAGCTCCAATTCCTAATTGAAGAGTTGAACCATCTTCAACTAATTTTGCACAGTTTTCACCAATAGCTTTTTCAATTTCACCAATTCTTGGAGGTTGAAGTTCTATAATTGGATAAGAAGTTTCAACAATATGATCTATTTCAGAAATATGGATGAAAGAACCCATAGTTCTAGGCATTTGATCATTCACTTCTGCAATTACAATTTTTGCACATTCTGCTGCTGGTTTTGTGTAATCAGCAGAAAGACCAAAGCTACAATATCCATGTTCATCTGGACGACTTAGTTGAATAAGTGCCACGTCTACTGGTAAATATTCTTCTTTGAAAAGTCTTGGAATCTCTGTGAAAAAACAAGGTGTATAATCAGCTCTTGCCTCATTCACTGCTTTTCTTGTAGTTCCTCCTACGAATAATGCATTGTGTCTAAAGTGAGGTGCCATTTCTGGTTTTGCATATTCGCTTTTTCCCATAGCTACCATGTGAACGATTTCCACATCTTTGTATTGGTCTTTATTTGCAACCATTGCATCTACTAGTGCTAAAGGTTCACTACATGCATGACCCACAACAACTCTATTTTCTGACTCTATATGCTTTACAGCTTCTTCAGCAGTTGTAAGCTTTGACTTATAAACATCTTGCCAACTCATTTTCTCCACCCTTTCCCTTCATTCTATATTTTTTTAATAGCTTCAATCACCTTTTCATAGTCATCATGCCTTTTTATACAAAATACACCCTTTTTTGAAGGAATATTTGCAAAACTCGCACAACAGTTGGTGCATCCACCTACTACCAAAAGGAAATCATATGCATTTCCTTCTCTTGCTATTTCAAAAATGAAATTTTCTCCTAAAGCCTTTTGTACGTCTTCTATAAACTTTTTTCGATCATACCGAGGGTTACATCCTCCACAATACTTTATTCCTATTTTCAAAGCCAATCTACCTACTTTTCCTTATTTAATATTTTCTTTGCCATATCTATAAGGTCTTGACTAACTTCTGTCACTAATAAAACTTCCTTAATCTCAGGAATCTTTTCCTGTAAATCACGAAGAACAATATCCTCAAGAGTAAATTTTGCAGATGGGCATCCACTACAAGCTCCTAAAAACTTTACTTTTACAATACCCTCTTTCACTTCTACAAGCTCAATATCTCCATAATGTTCTTTTAGCTTTGGTCTTATGATTTTATCTATTACTTCATTTACTCTATTAAACATCCCATCACCCCATTATAAGGTTGGGGTGGAATTTTCCACCCCTCTTTAAATTAACATTTCATTCTTATTTAGTAGCTGCTGCTTCTCTTGCTGCTACAGAAGCTTCATCTATTCTAGCAATTTTTCTTGCTAAATCCTTCTTATGTGCAAGGTTTCCTTGTCTTGCAATCATAATTCTTTGTGCTTGTGGAGAACCTGCTCCATGCATTGATTCTGTTCTATATCCTACTGCTGCTGTTCCTAATGTCATATTTTCAATAAGTCTTAATACTCTCATTCTATGCTCTGTTGGAACTACATTTACTCCCTTGAAATATTTCTCACAAACAGGTCCAAGTACTGGATGTTTGAAATCTTGCTCTGATGGCATTGTTACCATTAGTCCACCTGCAATATCTTCTGCAAGTCTTGTGATTTCATATGGGAATCTTGTTACATTTTGCTTACATACATTTGCAAGTAGTAAGTCTATTTGATAGTTTCCAGCTTCTGTTGGATATCCTTCTGCTGAACAGGCAATACCACAGCAGTATAATGTTTCATTTAAGTGAGTCATTTCGATTAATTTATCTTTAATATGAGAAGCTTTTGCTGCTCCATTGAATTCTGCTGCAAGTGCTGCTGCTCCTATAAGCACATCACCAACACCTACTTTACATCCACCATAACTTTGACGATGGTATCCTGCAAATCTTTCTACTAGCATTCCTGCAAATTCTACTTCTCCATTTAAGAAGATTCTATCATTTGGAATAAATACATCATCAAATACTACTAATGCTTCTTGTCCACCAAACTCTTTATTACCTACATCAATGTCTGCACCTTCTTCTGTCTTTCTTGAATCACAGCTTTGTCTTCCGTAGATCATGAAAATACCTTCAGCATCTGATGGGATAGCAAATGATACAGCGTATGCTTCGTCTCCCTCTCTCATAGCAATTGTTGGCATGATTAAATGTTCATGAGAGTTTACTGCTCCTGTTTGGTGAGCTTTTGCTCCTCTTACTACAATACCATCTTCTCTTTGCTCTACTACATGTAAGAAAAGGTCAGGGTCAGCTTGCTTACTTGGTGCTAAACCTCTATCCCCTTTAGGGTCAGTCATAGCTCCATCTACTGTTAAATCATTTTTTTGCACAAATTCTAAATATTTTTTGAAATTTTCATGATAGTTTGTTCCATGTGCTTTATCAACTTCAAAAGTTGTACTGAATACTGAGTTAAAAGCATCCATACCAACACATCTTTGGAAACATGATCCAGTTTTTTGTCCAAGAAGTCTTAACATTTTTACTTTCTTTCTTAAGTCATCAGTACTTTGATGTAAGTTTGTAAAACGATTTATTTTTTCACCTGTTAAATTTGATGTAGCTGTCATTAGATCTTCATATTGAGGATCATTTGCTAATTCATAAGTCATTCCAACTGAATTAATAGATGGTCTAATTACTGGATGGTCTACAAAGTTTTCAACTAATTCACCAAACATGTACACCTTTATATTTAATTTTCTTAAGCTTTCAATATATTGCTCTTTTGTCATTAATGCCATTTAAAATCAGCTCCCTTTCGATTTGTTATTATTTTAACAAATAATTTTATTTTTGTACATACATTTTGAAAAAAATTTAATTATTTTCCAATTATTTTTTTACACTCATACATTAAAGCAAGTCCCATGCCATTATTTAATAGCATGCAACTTTTTTCGATTTTTAGATAGATAATCCATATAACATTTATATTTACTGCATTTCAGCCTTTCACGATCCACTTACATCTTTTCATTTTAGGAAAAAATATTTTTATCATTCGTTGCAAAATAGCAACACTTTTATCATAATTTCATGTTAAATAATAGTCAATTTTTGTTCCATATAAGCATTTTACTACATCTACATCTTTGTTGCACTCTTGCACGCCCGTTGCATTTTGGCAACACTTTTATTTGTTTTTTAATTTTCTTTTATAAAAATTATGAGCACAATTTAAAGCTCCAACAGGATTATGAGCTAACACCCTATCTTTTGTAAGAAGCACTGTAGTTGGTGCCTCAGCGTATTTAAAAAACAACGCATCATGTCCTACACAAAGTCCTACAGTAATGTTGAATTCCGTCTTCTCTTTGTTAAGCAGCATCGCTTGCCCGATTGGATTACAGCTTACACCTCTCAAATCTTCATCCCCATCTATACTTAATGCTTTTTTATCAATTCCTCCATTTTTACAAATGACTGATGAAACTTCAAAACCATGCTCTCTAAGAATTTTTACAAATATTTTCGTTTCCTTTTTAAGCCCTAAACAAAAAGCCACACCAATTTTTTTATAACCCATCATCTTGCAAAATTGTATGGTTTCTTCAACTCGAGACCATCTACCTCGTCCTTCTTTTTCAAGCTTTATGGTTCCATCTATAAACTTTTTAATTCCTTCTTTCTCATACTCTTCCCTTGCTCTTTCTCTAACCTCTTCCTCTTTTATAGGACAATTAGCAGGTGCTTTTTCAAACTCTCCTTTTCGACATCCTATAATTTCACAATTTGCACATGTAAACATAAAAAAATCCTCCCTCACTCTAACTGAAGCAATATTCCTTTTACTCCTAATTTTCTTTGAAAAAATATTTTTTCAAGAAAAATAGTAATTCCTTCTTCTTGGCTTTCTATCTTAGAATACAAATAAACACCTATTCCGTCAACATTTACTTTCTTGTATTTGTTTATATCTTTTAACCTTTTAAATCCCATTCTCACGGAAGGAATATAATACCTTTTTGTATTTCCACAACCTCAGCCTCCACTTGTTTCTTCTGGAATCATATGAATAATAACATAAGGAGCCTTTTGTTTTTTTATATACGTTTTTGCTTCTTGCGTAATAGTAACATTCACAAAATCTCCTCCATACAGAAAATTGCAGATAGCCAAAGACTATCTGCATCCTTTTATTTAAATTAAGCTGCTTTTTCTTCTTCCCCAAATATATAAACATCATATTCTGGTTTATTTCCTAAATTAACAAGTAAGCAAAGAACAATCCCTGCTGCTAGTCCCCATGCAGCTCCACGAGTACAAAGAACAGCACCCATTACACCAGCAATACCTAAATCATTAAATGTGCGAGCCTTCATAACTCCAACACGTACAGAAACATATCCTTGAATCAACATAGTAGACGCAAGAGCAATTCCTAATATAGGTTTACAAAGGGTTACAATCGGAAGAATTAAGTAACCTGTAAAAGTACCAAATCTAAAAGATCCTGCTCCACCATGAATTGAATCCATGGCTTTTCTTCCATGCTTATAACGTTCACAAATAACAACCTGCATTGCTGCCCATAAAGGTCCACACATAGTTAAGTCTGGTCCAATAATAGACATAATGAAGTTTCTTAAACCAAATACTAAATGAGATCTATTAGGATTGTAATCAATATGTTCATCTGTACGAACCTTTCCTGCATCTTCAAGTAATGCTTGGGATTGAATCATATCTCCAAATAATACGATATACGCAGAAATAACTGTAGGTAAACTTTCAACAAACATGCTTACTGGCGGAAAACCTACTCCCAAGAATGTCCATTCTTTCCAAAGTGTAGCGAATGCAGGTTTTGTAATTCCCCACTCAATTTGTGGCCATGGTGTCTCCCCAAGCATAGGACCTACTACAATGGCTAAAACAACAACTGGCAAAATCCCTAAATTCGCAATAACCTTTAATATAGAGTTATTTTCTCTGATGCTTTTAAAATGATTTGAGAATAAAAGATAAAAACCTATTCCTACACAAATAATAATCGATAATGGAAAACTATCAAACTTAGCACCCTTCTTAAATATAAGGATTACAGCAGCAAAACCTGCCCCCATTATGATCCCTGATTGCATTGCATTCGGAACAATAGAAACAATTTTTTTACCAAGTCCTGTAATACCTAAAATAATAGCTAAAATACCTAAAGACATCTCAAATGCAATTAACGCTTGCATTCTTTCAGGACCTATTTCATATTGACTTACATGAAGCATTAAAAGCGGAATGGCTGGTGTTACCCATCCAGGTACTACCGGGTCTCCTAAAAATACATGAGCACAATAGAATAATCCATTTAAAACAACTACCGCCATAGCTACTTCAAAAGGCATTCCTAAATATTCTTGAAGCATAGGCACAGCACCAAGACAGACTGCACACATTAACAATCCCTGAATATAATCTGCCCATTCAAATTTGTAATGGATAAATGGAATACGAATCTTAAATGGTCCTGCTGGAATAAATGACTGTTCTTTTCCTAGTTCTCTTTTCATTGCCATAATGTTTCCTCCTTTTTTATTTTTTTCTGTTGTAATAGCTTTTTGAATTTTAAAATATAAATATAATTTCTTATCAGTCCTATTTTGCGAATATATATAATTTCCCAACACTTTCTCATACAACATTTTTCGCCAAATTTTTTAAAATTAAAAAGGGGAAGGAGCTTCCCCCTTTGTTTATGAAAATTTCTTATTTAGTAGCTGCTGCTTCTCTTGCTGCTACAGATACTTCATCGATTCTAGCAATTCTTCTTGCTAAATCCTTCTTATGAGCAAGGTTTCCTTGTCTTGCAATCATAATTCTTTGTGCTTGTGGAGATCCTGCTCCATGCATTGATTCTGTTCTATATCCTACTGCTGCTGTTCCTAATGTCATATTTTCAATGAGTCTTAACACTCTCATCCTATGCTCTGTTGGAACAACATTTACTCCCTTAAAGTATTTCTCACAAACAGGTCCTATTACTGGATGTTTGAAATCTTTCTCTGATGGCATTGTTACCATTAGTCCACCAGCAATATCTTCTGCAAGTCTTGTGATTTCATATGGGAATCTTGTTACATTTTGCTTACATACATTTGCAAGTAGTAAATCAATTTGATAGTTTCCAGCCTCTGTTGGATATCCTTCTGCTGAACAGGCAATACCACAGCAGTATAATGTTTCATTCAAGTGAGTCATTTCGATTAACTTATCTTTAACATGAGAAGCTTTTGCTGCTCCATTAAATTCTGCTGCAAGAGCTGCTGCTCCTATAAGTACATCACCAACACCTACTTTACATCCACCATAGCTTTGACGATGATATCCTGCAAATCTTTCTACTAACATACCTGCAAACTCTACTTCTCCATTTAAGAAAATCCTATCATTTGGAATAAATACATCATCAAATACTACTAACGCTTCTTGTCCTCCAAATTCTTTATTTCCTACATCAATATCTGCTCCATCTTCTAACTTTCTTGTATCACAGCTTTGTCTTCCATAGATCATATAAATACCTTTAGCATCTGTTGGAATAGCAAAAGATACAGCGTAAGCTTCGTCTCCCTCTCTCATAGCAATTGTTGGCATGATCAAATGTTCATGGGAGTTAATAGATCCTGTTTGATGAGCTTTTGCTCCTCTTACTACAATACCATCTTCTCTTTGCTCTACTACATGTAAGAAAAGATCAGGATCAGCTTGCTTACTTGGCGCTAAACTTCTATCTCCTTTAGGGTCAGTCATGGCTCCATCTACTACTAAGTCATTTTCTTGTACAAATTCCATATATTTTTTGAAATTCTCATGATAGTTTGTTCCATGAGCCTTATCAGTTTCAAAAGTTGTACTATATACAGCATTGAAAGCATCCATCCCAACACATCTTTGGAAACATGATCCAGTGTGTTGTCCAAGAAGTCTTAACATTTTTACTTTCTTTCTTAAATCATCAGTGCTTTGATGTAAATGTGTAAAACGATTTACTTTTTTACCTGTTAAATTTGATGTAGCTGTCATTAAATCTTCATATTGAGGATCTTGTGCTAATTCATAAGTCATAGCTACTGAGTTAATAGATGGTCTGATCACTGGATGGTCCACAATATTTTCAACTAATTCTCCAAACATGTACACCTTTATGTCTAACTTTCTTAAACTTTCAAGGTATTGCTCTTTTGTCATTAATGCCATTTAAAATCAGCTCCCTTTTGGAATTATTTTCGATATGTCCTTAATAAAGCAAGAGATATGCCATTTTTTATGAAATTATCTATATTTCTTATAAATTATTCCATAATGTATGTATTTTGCAAGTTTAATCCATATAATAAATTTATTACCTATTCTTTTTTTCACAACCTTCTCCTCTACATAAATAAAAAAACCGTTGCTAAAATGCAACGGTTTTTTCAAATTACTCATTCCATATATTTCTTTTTAAGGTTTTTTTATGATAGTTCTCCTATCTTTAGGTTTTGTTGTAAACATGCAACAAAATTGCATTTTTGCAACTATTTTGCTTCTTTATATTTTTTTCTTTTCCTAACAAATGTAGACGCATCTATTCCCAAAGCCTTCGCTGCACTTCTGACATTCCCATGTTTTTCAAAAGCTTTATCAAGTAGCTCCATCTCTACCTTTGCAACTGCATCCTTTAGCAGTACAATACCATCCCCCAAAGTAATATCCCTAGTTTTATTGCTACCAACTATATTTTTAGGGAGATCTTCAGAAGTCATTTTATTTTCACTACTCATAATAAATACTCTTTCTACAATATTTTTTAATTCTCTAACATTTCCTGGCCAATCATATTCATATAATACTTCTAGTGCATCTTTGCTAAATTCTTTTTCCCAATTATATCTTTTATTCAACTCAGAAAGAAAATAATGTACAAGAGGCAAAATATCTCCTCTTCTTTCTCTTAAAGGAAGAATATTGATAGGCACAACATTTAACCTATAGTAAAGGTCTTCTCGGAATCGTTTTTGCTTTACCATTTCCTCAAGGTCACGATTGGTTGCTGCTAAAATCCGAACATCTATTTGAATAGATAACGTTCCACCTACACGTTTAATTTCTTTTTCCTGCAGCGCTCGAAGAAGCTTTACTTGCATATCTAAGGGTAATTCTCCCACTTCATCTAAAAAGAGGGTTCCTCCATTTGCAACTTCAAATAGCCCTACTTTACCTTCTTTATTAGCTCCAGTAAAAGCCCCTTTCTCATACCCAAATAATTCAGATTCAATTAAGTTGATAGGAATTGCACCACAATTGATTTTTATAAATTGATTTCTTTTTCGATTACTATTTTTATGAATAAATTTTGCAGCTTCTTCTTTTCCAACACCAGTTTCTCCTAATAACAATACCGTCGTATCTACTTTTGCAACTCTTTTAGCGATCCTCATAGTTTCAAGCATTTTTTCATCTTCCGCAATAATATGTAAGGTATTAAGAAGCTGTAATCTCATTTCCTCAATTTCGGAATAATACTTTTGTGCCAGCTCTTTATTTTTTTCAAGCTGTTTTTTTAGTTTTGCAAGTTCTGTAATATCTCTAACATTGGTTACAACCATAGATATTTTTCCATCTTTATCGAAAATAGGAGTACTAGTAACTAATGCATTCTTTCCTGTTCGAAACTTTTGATGTATAGTAGTGGTTTTTCTAGTCTTCAATACCCTTAGCGTTGCAGATTCAGAAATACATCCTGATTTTTCTAATTCCATCATATTTGCCCCTAGCATTTCTTCTCTTTTAACGCCAGTAATTCTTTCGTACGCCTTGTTAATCTTCATGGTATTGGCTTGTCCATCTGTGATATAAATACCATCATAAGAGGACTCAATAACGGCATCTAATTTTTTTGATATTTGCTGCACCGTATTTAATTCATCTATTGTACTTTGTAAATCAGAACTGTCTTTAAATACAATCACACCTGCAATAATCTCTTCCTCTTTAAATAAAGGAATTCGATCACATATAAGAAACTTATCCTTAAACTCAATTTTTTCTGTATAAGTAGTCATCCCCGTACTTATTGTTTCATGTAGCTTTAATTCTGGCAAAACAGCCTCTACTTCTAATCCTATCATGTTTCTATAATCTAAATTCAATATCCTAATGGCAGAAGGATTACATCTAGTAATGATTCCTTCCTGATTCACGATAATGACTCCATTATTTGTAGACTTTAAGATTGCCTTAATCTCCTTAGAATCCTGAACTTCCTTCTCTAAAACTCTTTTTGATAAATCCGTATGGGTAAGAATCCCCACTAAATTCCCCTTCCAATTAACAACAGGTAGTCTTCCTACCCCTGCATCCCAAGCCTCTTTAATATCTGCATCTTCATTTATGGTAATCACCCGTTTAGCAGAAATCTCTTCTATAGAAGTAAAGGGAGACACTTGATTTACAAAAGCCTTCATCAGATCAGTTTTTGTAATAATACTTATAAGCTTCCCACATTGATCAACTATGGGTGCGCCATCAATTCTATTCGATATAAAAATTTTCACAACATCATTTAGCGTATCATTAACCGTTACTACAATAGGGTCTTTTGTCATCAGATCTTTAACTTTCAATAAGGATACCTCCCCTTTTATATCAACATCCTCATTATATCACATATATAATAAACAAAAAAATCCTAGCATCTACTAGGATTCTAATTTCTTATGGAGGCGGCACCCAGATTTGAACTGGGGAATAAAGGTTTTGCAGACCTCTGCCTTACCACTTGGCTATGCCGCCATATTTGGAGCGGAAGACGGGATTCGAACCCGCGACCCTCGCCTTGGCAAGGCGATGCTCTACCACTGAGCCACTTCCGCATGCTGCAATTACCAAAATTTCATATTTTGTGTAATTGTAGTACTCAGGAACTTCAGTTTCTGAGTTTCATCTTACAATTCATAATATTCATACGCACCATCATTTATGCCAAAATATTTATTGATGGTGCCCAGAGGCGGAATCGAACCACCGACACGGGGATTTTCAGTCCCCTGCTCTACCGACTGAGCTATCTGGGCAAATTGGCGACCCGGAAGGGGCTCGAACCCTCGACCTCCAGCGTGACAGGCTGGCATTCTAACCAACTGAACTACCGGGCCATCCTACAAAAGCAAGGATGTTAGCAATTCTTGCTAACTAAGTACCTCTCACAAAATCAAAGATTTTGGATATCTACTTATGGTGGGCGCAATAGGGATCGAACCTATGACCCCCTGCTTGTAAGGCAGGTGCTCTCCCAGCTGAGCTATGCGCCCTGAAAACTTACTCTTACTGACAAAGAATATTATACCATGAATACATATAATGTCAAGATTTTTTTCAAACAATTGGCAGAACTAGCAAAATGCTAATTCCACCAATTATTTTGCTTGTTCTAATAATCTTAATAAATGCTCTTTATCAAAATGATATTTTTGATTACAAAAATGACAAGTAAGTTCTGCTTGTCCGTCTTCTTCAATCATTTCTCTCAAATCTTTTTCTCCAACACTAATCAATGCCTTTTCTAATTTCTCTACAGAACAATCACAAGTTAATTTTACTTCTTTTTTATCTAATATTTCAAAATCAAAGCCTTCCAGTATTTTATTGAACATTGCTTCTCCATCTTTTACCGTTTCCATAATCTCCGTAACAGATGGCAGATTGTTTAATTTTTCTTCAAGCTTTGCAATAACTTCTTCTTCAGCATCTGGTAAAACTTGAATAATAAATCCACCAGCTGCCTTTACAGAATAATCACGATCTACTAAAACACCCAAAGCTACAGCAGAAGGTTGTTGTTCTGAATACGCAAAATAAGTAGTAAAATCTTGTGCAATCTCTCCAGATACTAAATTTGATTGTCCAATATAAGGTTCCTTCAACCCTAAATCTTTAATAACTACCATCTTTCCATTTCTTCCTACCGCTCCACCAACATCTAATTTCCCATCTTCTCTTAAAGGTAATTCTACATATGGATTTGCTACATATCCCTTTACATCTCCATGAGAATTGGCTACTGCTAAAATTTGTTTAACAGGTCCATCTCCCTTTATTTGTACAGATAATTTATCCCGATCCCCTTTAAGCATAATTCCCATCATAGCTGTTGCTGTAATAGTTCTTCCTAGTGCTGCCGTCACAACAGGTGTTGTTTTGTGTATTTTTCTTGCTTCTTCAACTAGATCTGTTGTAATAGCTAAAAAAACTCTTAAATTTTTATTGGCAGCTACTGCACGCATTACATAATTTTTCATTCCTAACGCCTCCTCACTTCTTTTATATTATACCTCATCTATAAATATCTATAAACATAATAAAAGCCCTGAATCACCAGGGCTATTCCATGCTACAATTATTAAAGTTTTTTATTTTACTTCTATGTATGAGCTTTTATTACCCTTTAGCAACGTTTGTAGCTTGAGGTCCTTTTTCGCCTTGAACTACTTCAAATTCAACTGCTTGACCTTCTTCTAAAGTTTTGTAACCATCCATAGTGATTGCTGAGTAATGTACAAAAACATCGTCACCATTTTCTCTTGAAATAAATCCATAACCTTTTTCTGAATTAAACCATTTTACAGTACCTTTTTCCATTGAAACAATACCTCCTAACAAATTTCATACGTAATTTCTTTACGCTATTTAGAGTTTATCATAGCTCTTAATTTATGTCAATGAAAGGAAATTTTTTCAGTCTACTTCTGACATATAAAGTAAATTCTTTCACTTTCATCTCCAGGCTTATCAAATGTAAAAGCTTCAAATCTTTCTATTTTATGAAATCCTACATTTTTCAAATTTTCTACTATTTCGTCTTCTTTGTGCGCTTTTTGACTATGGGATTCTTCATATTTTTTATACATTTTTCCTTCCTTTGAAAAGATAGTTAAATCAAAATCACAAACATCTCTTTCTTCGTCAAAATAATTTTCCCATATATAAGAAACTTCTTGGAAATTTTCAGCATATGTATTGTTTCCAAGTATATTTGATAATTTATAATAGGAACTAATATCAAATATAAACAACCCTTCCTTTTTTAGGTGATCATAAACAGACCTAAAAACCTTCAGCAAGTCTTTTTCCTCAACAATATAGTTGATTCCATCACAAATGCATAAAATACTATCTAATTCACTAGGTAAAGCAAGCTCTCTCATATCATGATTTAAGTAAATCACCTCAGTGCCCATATCCCTTGCCTTTTCTTGAGCAAGAAAGAGCATGTCCTCTGAAATATCTACGCCAATAAGATTATACCCTCTTTTCGCTAAAATATTCGTAATATTCCCTGTTCCACAAGCTAATTCAGCTATATTTTGAGGTTTCACTTCATATTTTTTAAATATCTCTTCAATGTAATCCACCCAATTCTCATAATCCACATCTTCCATCAGCTTATCATATACATAAGCAAAAGCACTATAGCTATTCATCTTATCGCTCCTCTATTTTTACCTAATTGTCTATCAAAGCATTACTCTATAACTATGTTATTTTTATATTATACCGATTTCATTCCTTTTAGAAAAGAAAAAGAGATAGATTTTCTCTATCCCTCTAGTTCTTTATTCTTTTTAAGCTGTTTCTTTTTTACAGTAATCAGCCCACCGATTCTTCCTGTCTCCTTTGCAGTAAGACCGCCCCATCCAAGGGTTTCCACTTTTTCCATCAATCCTAATTCTTTGGCAATTTCATATTTCCATTTGTCTTCAATGGTTTCTATTTTTTTCTTTTTATTTTTCTCACTATTTTTCTTAGACATTTATACCCCTCCCCTATTGATATTATTGGTAAGGGGTATAATTTTTATACCTTACACTTCAAAAATTCCTAATCCAATTAACCCAGGTCCTGTATGAACTCCTAAAACAGGGCTGATTTGACCAAAAAATGTTTCTTCTACATTATCAATTTGTTTTATTTTCTCAAGAAGGTTTAAAGCCTCCTTTTCAGCATCACCATGCATAACAGCTACATAACATTTTTTATTGGCTAATTTTTCTTTTGCAATTTTATAAAGTTCTTCTATAGATTTTTTTCTTCCTCTAACTTTTGTATGAGAATAATATTTTCCTTCTTCATCTACAGCAATAACAGGCTTTATTCCAAGTAGTTCCCCTATGGTCCCTTCTACAACACCAATCCTTCCACCTTTTCTCAAATAATCTAGTGTCTTTAGAACAAAGAAAAGATTTGAATTCTTTATCCCCTTTTCTGCCTTTTCACAAGCCTTAGAAAAATCATTTGTTCTCTCTAATTCCTTGGCTGCCTCAATCACAATAAACCCTAAACCTATAGATAGGTTTTTTGCATCTAATAATTTGATCTTTAATTCTTCATAAGAACTTGTAAAGTTTTTCACCATATTATAGGTGCCACTCAATCCACTAGAAATAAATATACCTAATACATGAGTATATCCTTCTTCTTTTAATTTTTTAAATAGGTTTTTCACATCTTCCGGTGAAGGTAGGGAGGTTTTTGGAATTTCCTCTTCTAAATTTTTATAAACTTCTCCCGCAGAAATCTCTATTCGATCTCTATACTCTTTACTGGAATAAATGATTCGAAGAGGCAGAATTTTTATATGATATTTTTTCACCATTTTCTCAGGTAAGTCACAAGAAGAATCTGTAATAATCGCAATTTTATTCATTTCAACACTCCCAATTTTATGCTGCCATAATATATTGTAACTGCATATATGCAACATATATAAATATAATACCCGTTAGAAATATGGGTGTAAATACAAATAGAGACATTTTTTTACCCTCTATATTATTTTCTTCATTTTCTACATAATCATCCATACTCGAATATATATTTTTTGTATCTTTTATAATGATTCTTATAAGAAAGTATGCTATAGCCCCTGTAAGAACAGCAATCATACCCATAAAAACCGTCCCAAAGATTAGCTGCATTGTATTTGGCATCTGAGGTTGCATATCTATATTTGTTTCTGGTAATTTTGAATGAATATAATTCATCAAAAATCCAAAGGTTACAGCTATTCCATTATTTGTAATGTGTCCAATGATTCCTGCAAAAATAGAGTTCGTTCTATATACTAAAAACCCAAAAACAAGTCCAAGAACAACAGGTCCTGCAAAATTCTGAATATTAAAGTGGAACAATCCAAACAAAAGAGCAGATAATACAATCCCATTGATTTGACCTAGCTTTTCATATCCTTTCATAACAAGTCCTCTAAAAAATACTTCTTCACAAATTCCTGCAGACATAGCAATAATGAGCATTAGCACAAAATATTCACTCATATTGTTTGCCGTAGGAATGGGTGGTGGTTCAATCTTTCCTAAAGTACTAAGAACCGTCATGATAATCAAATTAAAAAACAACGCCACCGGATAAATCAATACGGTAATTCCCATAACGATTAACGCATGTTTTCCTTTTAACTTATTCATCCTTAAAACCCTTTTAAAAGAATCGCCTTTCAGTTTAATATAAATAAGCGGAGGCATTAAAACAAGAATATATTCTGTAATAATTAATCCACTTTTTATATTTTTGCTTTGCACATAATATCCTACAGTTAATAGCAAAATAGCTGTAATCAAATATAATATATTGACCCCCAATAATCCGATTTCATCTTTTTTTTCCAATAAATTCACTCCCTATGCATAGCTTTATTCTAACCCTTTTATCTCTTTTAAAATATTTACATAGACTTGTATCCCTGTAAGTAAAACATCTTCATGAAAATTAAAGCGACAATTATGAAGAGGATAAATAGCTCCTTCCTTTTCATTTCTGACACCTAAGAAGAAAAATACTCCCGGAATTTTCTTCTGAAAATACGAAAAATCCTCCGCAATCATCTGTGGATCTACAAAATCAATATTTTCCCTTCCAACAGCCCTTATCAAATTTTCTACTAAATCATCATCATTGTTTACTGCTGGATACATATCTCTGAAGGTAATTTCTATTTTACAATCATACATTTTTTCAATGCCCTTTGCAATTTCTATCATTCTTTCTTTCATTTTTATATATACATCTTCATGAAAAGCCCTTAGTGTTCCTTCTAATCGAGCACTTGCTGCAATAATATTTCTTCTTTCTCCTGAATACATTTTCCCAATAGTAAGAACTGCCCCCTTCACAGGATCAATACTTCTGCTTACAATGGTCTGATAGGAGCTAAGCAAATTAGCAGCAATAACAATACTATCCTTTGCCTTTTGCGGAATAGCACCATGACCACTTTCTCCGTAAATATCTATATCAAACTCACCTGTTTGAGCCATCATAGCACCTTTTTTACATCCAATTCTCCCTTCTTCTATTTCTGGATAAACATGTAGTCCTATGATTTTATCAATACAAAATTTTTCAATGACGCCGTCTTCAATCATAGGCTCTGCGCCCCCTGGTCCTTCTTCTGCTGGCTGAAATAAGAAAACAATATTGTCTCTTAATTTTTCTTTATTCATTGATAAGTATTTTGCAAGACCTAAGACAACTCCCATATGGGCATCATGTCCACAAGCATGCATCATCCCTTCATGCTTTGACCTATAAGGAAGATTTGTCTCTTCTTCAATAGTAAGAGCATCCATATCTGCTCGAAATGCAATAGTCTTTTCTCCAGCACTTCCCTTTAGATACCCCACTACACCTGTTTTTGCAATATTTTCATAAACCTCTATGCCATACTCTTTTAGTTTTTTTACAATAAAGCTACTTGTTTTTTTCTCTTCAAACCCAACTTCAGGAATCTTATGAAGCTCCCTTCTTGTAAGAATCACTTCTTCCTTGATGTTTATAAGATCTTTTTTTATATAAATCATTTTCTCACCCCAACCTCTAATAAAATCATCTATATTGTATTGTATCCTTTTTTTTGATCTTAGAAAAGTAAAAGTTTTTAGTTGACACAACTTTTAAGTTATGTTACGATACGTAAAAATGAATATTACAAAAGCGTTGTGTCTTAGAGGTCGCGATAGACAATGAGTATTTTAAACTAGGCTAAGGGAATCCTCATGTTTAAATGAAAGGTGTCATCGCCGAAGCAACTTTCTCTTCCCTTGAGAATATTGCTGGCATTATGTTGAATAAACATAATACTGTCATTAATAGATTACCCAGTTTATTAATGGTGCGCTACTTCACACGGGGTGAAAGTTGTATTCTTTTCAGTACTAATCGGCTGAGAGTACCTTTTACTCTTTTGCCGTTTTTTTATTGGTTTTTTTCCTTTGATGCCGATAAAACACTCCCTCTAACACCTTCCTTTATTCATCTTAATTCCCTGAAAATTTTTTAAAAATATTTTGACATATATTGCATAATCCTATATCATAAAAGTAACCATTTTTTCATAAATATATTATAATAATATTAGCAGAAGTTAGTCATCAAATTATAAACACAGGAGGCAATTGTGTTGATTACAGAAGCTCGAAGAAAAAAAATATTAGAACTGATTGAAAGAGAAGGCATTGTAAATTTGCAGCAATTAACAGATACTTTCAACGTATCCATCTATACAATCAGACGAGATCTTACGACTTTAGAAAAAAAAGGACTTCTTAAAAAAACCCATGGCGGAGCTATTCGAGTAGAAAAGTCAAAGTGGATCCCTTCCATAGAGGAAGGAAAAACAGAAGCTCTTGAAGAAAAGAAAAAAATCGCTCACAAAGCAGCACAATTTGTAGATGATGGGGATACGATTCTACTGATGGGCAGTATGGTTAGTTTATTAATGATTCCAATGATTAAAGATAAAAATATTACAGTCGTTACAAATTCTTTAGATGTAGCAAAAGAAATCTGTCAAATTCCTAACATTGAAACCATCCTAATCGGGGGGCATATCAAAAACTACAAAGGAAATATCCTCGGCTCTAGAGCCGTAAATGATTTGAAAAATTATTATTTTGATAAATCATTTATCCCTTGTGCTGGTATCAATCAAACAGGTGTTAGCACTTCAACTATTGACAGTAGTGATTTTTTACAGGCTGTTATAACGCGTAGCAGACAAAATATTATCATTACAGACTACAGAAAAATTGGAAGAATTACCTTTGCTCATGTATGTGATCTTGATAAAATTCATATACTCATTACAGATGATAAAGGAAATAAAGACGAAGTAAACAAAATAGCAAAAAAAGGAGTACATGTGGAAATTGGAAATATTTCAATATAAAAAAAACAAATTTAGGGGGTAATGAAAGATGAAGAAAGTAAATATTGCAGTAGTAGGTGCTACTGGTATGGTTGGAAGAACATTCTTAAAGGTATTAGAAGAAAGAGATTTTCCATATGAAAATCTATATGTATTTGCATCAAAGAAATCAGCTGGTCAAACAGTAACTTGTAAAGGTCAAGAATTTACAGTAGAAGAATTAACTGAAAATTCTTTTGATAGAGATATCGATATCGCTCTTTTCTCAGCTGGTGGAGATATTAGTAAAAAATTCGCTCCTATTGCTGCTTCAAAGGGAGTAATCGTTGTAGACAATAGTAGTGCTTGGAGAATGGATAAGGATATTCCACTAGTGGTTCCAGAAGTAAATCCTGAAGATATCAAGTGGCATAAAGGAATCATTGCAAATCCTAATTGTTCTACTATTCAAGCAGTAGTTGCTCTAAAACCACTACACGATCAATTTAATATCAAAAGAATTGTATACTCTACTTACCAAGCCGTATCTGGTTCAGGTGTAAAGGGTGTAGCAGATCTTGAAGAAGGCTTAAAAGGAAATGATCTTTTATCCGCTTATCCACATCCTATCGCTGGAAATTGCCTTCCTCACATTGATGTATTCTTAGAAAATGGTTATACAAAAGAAGAAATGAAAATGATTAACGAGACACAAAAGATTTTAAATGATTACGATTTAAAAATCACAGCAACTACAGTAAGAGTTCCTGTAAGAGATTCTCACAGTGAATCCATCAATATTGAATTTGAAAAACCTTTTGAATTAGAAGAAGTAAAAAACACTTTAGAAAATGCTCCTGGTATCATTCTTCAAGATGATGTAGCAAATAATGTATATCCTCTAGCAAGAAGTGCTGCAGGACATGATGAAGTATATATTGGTCGTATAAGACGAGATTTCAGTCTTGAAAATGGTCTGAATTTATGGGTAGTAGCTGATAATATCAGAAAAGGCGCAGCAACAAATACTGTTCAAATTGCTGAAATTTTGATTCCTACTCTAGAGTAATCAGCATAAAATAGTATATAGTCTTAAATAATAATGAAAGGATGGTTTTTATGAGTTTATTTACCGGTTCTGGCGTTGCCATTGTTACTCCTTTTAAAGATGGAAAGGTAAACTTTAAAAAGCTAGAAGAAATGTTAAATTGGCATGTAGAACAAGGGACAGATTGCATTGTCATCTGTGGTACTACTGGAGAAGCTTCTACTATGACAGACGAGGAACAAAAGAAAACCATTAAATTTACAGTAGAAAAAATTAACGGGCGTATTCCAGTAATCGCCGGAACAGGAAGTAACTGTACAAATCATGCTATAGAAATGAGTCAATACGCAGAAAAAATTGGTGCAGATGGAGTATTAGTCATTACTCCATATTATAATAAAACTACGCAAAGAGGTCTTATAGCACACTTTGGCGCTGTAGCAAAGGCTATAAGCGTTCCAATTATCGTTTATAATGTTCCTGGAAGAACTGGAGTAAATATACTCCCTAAAACTTTAGCTGCTTTAGCCAATCAATATCCTAATATAAAAGGCGTAAAGGAAGCTAGTGGAAATATTGCTCAAGTGGCAGAAATGGCTCGTCTAACGCCTGATGACTTTTCCATTTATTCTGGTAACGATGACATGGTTGTTCCTTTAATGTCTCTAGGCGGCTCTGGTGTTATTTCTGTTGTTGCAAATATTGCTCCTAAGGATACCCATACAATGGTACAAAAATTCATTGATGGAGATGTAAAAGGAGCTTGCAAATTGCAACTAGATATGAAAGCATTGATTGATGCATTATTCATAGAGGTAAATCCTATTCCAGTGAAAACAGCTATGAATTTAATGAATTTTGAAATGGGAAATCTTCGATTACCACTTGTAGATATGGATAGTGAAAACTTAGCTGTTTTAAAACAAAGAATGAAAGAATATGGTTTAATTTAAAGGGGAGGATGTTTTTTCATGAAGATCATTTTAAGTGGATGCAACGGAAAAATGGGTAGAGTATTAGTAAAGCTCATCAACGAGGAAAAAGATTTAGAAATTGTAGCCGGAATCGACGTAAATCATGAAAGGTATGAAAATCCATTCCCTGTTTATAAAAAAGCTGAATATTGCAAGGAAAAAGCTGATGTACTCATTGATTTTTCTCATCATAGTGCCTTAAGAGATGTTTTAGCTTATAGCGTGAAAACAAAAACACCTTTAGTTGTTGCAACTACAGGACTTAGCGGAGAAGATTTAAAAGCACTTATGGATGCTTCTAAAGATATCCCAATCTTCCAGACAGGAAATATGTCCTTAGGGGTCAACGTTCTTACAGATTTAGCAAAACGTGCATCTCTTGGACTTAAAGACTTTGATATTGAAATCATCGAAAAACATCACAATCAAAAAGTAGATGCCCCTAGTGGCACTGCTTACTTGATTGCAAATGGCATCAACGAAGTCTTTAATGATCAGAAAGAATTCATTTACGGAAGATACGGTCGCAGTGAAAAAAGAAAAAATAGTGAGATAGGCATCCATGCTATTCGTGGAGGTAGTATAGTTGGCGAACATACAGTTATTTTTGCAGGACCTGATGAAATAATAGAAATCAAGCACACAGCCCTTTCTAAAGATATATTTGCTTTAGGCGCAATCAAAGCTTCACGGTTTTTAAACGTACAAAAAAATGGTTTCTATAACATGAATGATTTACTAAAATAACTGAAATTATAATAGAAAGAGAAAGGACTGATTTCACTAATGACTATAGAAAAAAACTTAACCAACGAAAATGTAGATTTAACAAACCCTTATGAAATTGCAAAATTTATTAAGCATGTAAAAAAATCTACTCCTGTAAAGGTTTATGTAAACGGAGATCTTAACGATGCTCCAACTACAAATATGAAAAAATTTGGTCAAGATAACTTTTGGGTACTCTTTGGTGAGCATAGTGAAGTATTAGATTACTTATCAGAACATGAAAATATAATCAATTATTACGAAATAGAAAATGATCGAAGAAACTCTGCTATCCCTATGCTTGATCTAAAAGAAATCAATGCACGTATTGAGCCTGGTGCCATCATACGAGACCGTGTAAAAATAGGAAAAAACGCTGTTATCATGATGGGAGCTGTCATTAATATCGGTTCTGAAGTTGGAGAAGGCACTATGATCGATATGAATGCTGTCCTTGGTGCTCGTGCTACCATCGGTAAAAACGCCCATGTAGGTGCAGGGGCTGTTATTGCAGGTGTATTAGAACCCCCTAGAGCAACTCCAGTTATCGTAGAAGATGATGTACTAATCGGTGCTAATGCAGTAATCTTAGAGGGAGTACGTATAGGAAAAGGAGCCGTTGTTGCTGCTGGAGCTATCGTTACAAAAGATGTTCCTGCTGGGTGCGTTGTTGCTGGCTCTCCTGCAAAAGTTATCAAGGAAAAGGATGAAAAAACTGCAGATAAGACACAATTATTAGATGATCTAAGAGGTTAAAAAATAAAAGCTGAGGAAATTTTCTCAGCTTTATTTTTTAGAAAGAAAATTGATCTTTTTTAGGGAATAGTCCAAAAAGTCCTCCTGTATGAATAAACAAGATATTTTTATAATCCTTCAGATTCCCTTTTTTAATCTCTTCTACCAAGCCATACATAGCCTTTCCTGTATAAACAGGATCTAATATAAGACCTTCTAATTTAGCTAATTCATGAATAAATGTCAGTTCCTCAGGACGGCTCAAAGCATACCCCTCTCCCACATATCCATCTATTATATTTATTTCTTCTTTAGAAAATTCTATAGATTTACTTGTATATCCAAAACTTTCATGAAGTATATTGAAAATAGCTTCTTTAAAATAACCAGCATCATCACATACATTCACACCCAATATTTTTGCAGTATTTTCATTTACTTTATTTGCATAAAAGAGTCCTGCATAAGTCCCTCCAGAACCTACAGCCATAACAACAGCATCAAATTTTATCCCCATTTCCTCTTCTTGCTTTAATATTTCCTCCATAGCACCATAATACCCAAAAGTACCAATACCATTAGAAGCTCCCTCTGGTATAATATATGCCTTATGTCCTTTTTTGTCTAATTCATTCTTTACTTCTTTCATAATATCCATTCTATGATCTCTATATTCATCAGCAGTAATATATCGAATCTTAGCACCTAATACTTGATCTAAAAAACAGTTTCCTTCTAGCTTTTCTTCTCCCTTACTTCTAAGAACTAAAAATGAATTAATTCCTAGCTTTGCAGCAACAGCTGCAGTAGCTCTTGCATGATTTGATTGTATTCCTCCACAAGTGATCAAATAATCACACCCTTGATCTAGTGCTTCTTTTACTGCATATTCTAGCTTTCTTACTTTATTTCCTGATATTTCAGACCCTGTTTGATCGTCTCTTTTTATGTATATTTCATGACCCTCTAAGCTTTTTGATAATCTTTCTAGCTTTTCAATTTTTGTAGGTAAATTTGCAATATCTATTTTATTAGGTAATTTCATTATAAATCATTCCCCCTTTATTATAATTTTATCATCACACTATATCCATTATATACCATATATTCCTTGTTTATCAACGGAACAAAGGCGAAGTAATCTACTTCACCTTTGTTTTTATGAACGCTTTATTGTACATGTGCACCCAATCTCTGCTTCATCCAATCTTTTCCTTCTACCAATCTAGTAACCATCATAGATGCTACTGCATCTCCAGATGCATTGATCATCGTAGCAATTGGATCTACTAAAAATCCGATCGTAGCTATAATAGGAAATGCTTCTGCTGGAAATCCATACATATTTACAATAAGCATCTCTCCTATAAGTCCGCCTCCTGGTACTCCTGACATAACTACTCCACCTAATACGGATAATAGGATTGCACTAACATACGTACCTACCCCTTCAAATGGAATATCAAATATTCCGAACATAAAAGATATCTTTAGTATAGAACTAAGACATGTACCATCCATATGCATAGTAGCACCTATTGGAAGTACAATTTCTCTAATATCCTTTGGTACCCCCATCTTCTCCGTAGCTTCTAAATTAACAGGTAATGTTGCAATACTACTTTGGGTTGCTAGTGCCGTTATAGCAGGAGATATAATATTCTTAAAGCATGTAGTAACCCCTTGTTTCCCTCCTGCAAAATAAGTGTATGCAGTAAAAGCTATAATAAAATATAGAATACATACAGGATAATAAACTAGCATAGCGTGTGCATAAGAACCTAATAATTCCGGACCAAATTCTCCTATCAAGGAAGCGAAGTAAGCACCTAAGCCTATGGGCGCATAGTACATCAGTAAAGATACCATTTTTAAAAATACATCTGATAATGCATCGAGTCCATTAGCGATTATTTTTCCTTTTTCTCCAATCATATTGATACACAATCCAAAGATAATAGAAAATATAATTAATGGTAACATATTTTGTCTAGAGATTAAATCAGGGAAATCCTTTACCGTCAAGGCTGATACAATTTGATCGGCTGTTTCAAAAGGCTCTATAGCTTCAGCAGCCTGTAATTTAAGATTAACACCTTCTGCTGGTGGAAATACATTCACTACAACAATCATTATAAAAGCAGCAATCAAACCAGTTATAGCAAATGTTAAAAATAAGTTTCCTAATATTTTCCCAAGT
>JAOARP010000036.1 GCA_025210525.1 Marinisporobacter sp. | reverse complement strand
TAATACCACCTTTCGTTAGAGTTTTTGGGAAAACACTACTTCGATAAGGGATATGGTATTACCTTTAGTTATTTTTTGCCTAAAATACCAAAGAATAATTATCCAAAAGAATAGACTATTTTTGTACAAAACTTACGTAGCTAGATTTGATTCTAACTTATCTTCTGTTTTCATGAGCTTTTCCACAAAAATCTGTCCAGCTAATGCGTAGTTGTTAAGGACAGTTTTTTCTATTGCTTCAGCATTTTCAGCTGAAGAAGTGAAGTATCTGTTACCTATTTCAATTACTCTTACCTTTAGACCTGTGTTATTGTTGGCTTTTTCTAGTAAAGAATGTTCGGCAGTTGAGAAAATCACGTTTTTCCAGTATCCTGTTTCTTTAAGAGTACCGTCTTGATTTAGTCTTCTTCTTCCTGTACCAGAAGCAATTTTGTAGATTTGTCTTGTGAGATTCCCTGTATGCATTGAACCTTCATCGAAGGCTAAAGGTATTCCGTGATTGTTGTTGAGTATTTCAATTAGTGCATTTTCAGTTCCATTCCAAGTGATTATTCCTCCATCATTGTCAATTGCTGGTTTGATGAAGGGGGATACTCCTAATCTTATAGAGGTAGTTTTTCCTTTGGAGCTATCTCCGTACAAGTGAACTATTAGAACTTCCGTAGAGAGTAGGGCAAAGATTGGAGCAGAAAAACCTAGGACTAGAATTAGTTCCAACAAATCATTTCCAAGAACTTCATTTCTTACCATCTGAAGGTAATTGTTTAGAGTTCCAGTTGGCGTTAGGTCAAAATGTCCCTCGTATTGAGATTTATAGGGGAAATTGATTGCATCGTAGTGCTTGAAGATGTTACAATCTTCGTATGTAGAAAACCCTACACCTTTATGACAGAATTCTTGATGGATTTTATCTTTTTCTTGCATGATGTACTGAATGACTGATTCAGCATTGATTTCTGTTATATCGGAGCCGTATTTAGTTACGTACTTGGGAAATCTTGCTTTGGTAAAATGTTGGAAAGGAATTATGATTTCCTTGTACTTGCCAAAAGAGTCAATTCCAATTTTTATTGATATAGTATCATCGTCAAGATTTCTTATGCTACAAAGAACGTCAAATTCTTTTACTATAGGAACCAGTCCATCTTTTGTTATTAGTTGAATGTACCCTTTTTCAACTACAAATCTTTGGAAGTTGTATTGGTTTAAAGGGACTACTTGAATTTGACTTGGCTTACTATTTTCATTTTTTCTTTGTTCCAAAAAATTTTTATTATCTGTTGTAGCAGAAGATGTAGAAGTATTATCAACATCTTCCCCTACCTGTCCTAGTGGTAATTTTTTTTCATGTTCTTTATTTGATTTACAATCCATATTATCCCTCCTAGTTTTTATAGAGGAACTTGTTAAGACGTCTTTCCAAGTTCTGAGTGAGTCAGCTGATAGCTAGATTATATTATGGACTGGAACTATTGTCATTTCTCGTATTCATCGATTTTTGCAAATCGGTTTTACCCTAGTAAGAACTTAGCGAAACAGTTTCCAGGAATTTGACCATAGAAACTCCTATTCAAAAAACAGTGTTTTTTACTGTGTTTTCGATTGAATCTCTCTTATGCTTACTTTTGCTCTTGATTTCTTACAATTTCAAAAAGTTGTAGTTGATTGTGAAAGTGGTTCGAATTCCAGGAATGTAAATTTATGTAATTATATTTATTTATATTTAGTGGGAAGATTATCCCACAGATTACTGAAAGAAACTCCTGTTTGATTTGAAACTAGAGAAACAGCTTCTATTGCTGACAAACCTTCTGCAATTAGAAGAAGTATTCTTGCTATTAGAACTAAGATTTCCAATTCAATTCCTCCTTTGATTTCATCATTGAAAAAGCACCCAACATATTTTGATGTTGAGTGCCTTAGAGATTTTTATTTATCCAATTTTGAAACTCCTTATCTATTTCTGATGGATTAGCATAGAGCATCACAGAATACTCGTTATTGAATAGTATTAGGCTCTTTGTGTATGTTATACCCCTTAGGTCAAATTCGTCTACAAACTCTGGAATAACGTGCTTTAGTGGGGATATGCCTATATGTTTGAGTACGTCTGATATATCTCCAGCTTCAAGAATTACTGTTATACCGTTTTTTTCTGGAGTGTACTCACAACCTAGTGATTTGTATTCGTTAAGCATCCATCTAAAATCTTCTTCTACTTTATTGAGCAAAGCCTTATCTAGTATTGAAAGCTGTTTTAGTTGTTCAATGTTGTTCTGTGATTGAATTATTCTCATTTTGACTCCTCCTCGTATACTTGAAACTATTGTAGTTACTTTGTTTGTAACAATTATTACATAAGTATAATATGTGTTTGAAAATTCAGTAAATCCAGTTTCTCAATGAGTGTAAGACTGGACAATTGTAAATTATTTTATTTCAAAAATAAAGAATGAATGTTATAATTTGGTATGAACTTGTAGGATATTACGATATAATTTAGTGATTAAAATTGGAGGTGTTTTACATGAAATATGAATGGCTTGACGAGTATTGTCTTTCTAAAAAAGTAGTCACGAAAGACTTTAAGATAGAATGGGATGCAATAAGATACCTCGTAGGAGGAAAAATGTTTGCCATGCAAGGAGGAGATAAAGATAAAAAAGAGATTATTACATTAAAATGTGAACCACTATTTGGGCAGTTTTTGCGAGAAAAATATTGTCATATTGTTGCTGGATATTATATGAATAAACAACACTGGAACTCTGTATATTTAGATGGCGATGTGCCGGATGATATTTTAAAACAAATGATAGATATGTCATATGAATTAGTATTAAAATCTTTGAGTAAAAAAATACAAAAGGATATTATTGGAGGAAATAAAAATGATTGAGTCAAGATGTGGGATTTTATGTAGTGAGTGTGAATATAAAGAGCCTATGAAATGCAGTGGTTGTGTACATATTGCTAAGCCGTTTTGGGGAGAAGAATGTCCTGTTAAATCATGCTGTGAAGACAAGGCTTTAGAGCATTGTGGTGAATGTGAAAATCTTCCTTGTAACTTGTTGATGCAATTTGCCTATGATAAAGAGCAAGGTGATAATGGTAAAAGAATAGAACAATGCAAAAAATGGTTATGTAAATAGCGGTAATTGGATACGTGTAGTATTGTTAAATTATTTCATATTTTTCTTAATATGTGTAATAGGGGAAGCCTAAAATGGTTTCCCTTATTGACTACATACACATATGACGAAATAAGTTTGTCGATTATATAGTTACGGTGAGCCGTACCATAAGTAACGGCGGTTAATTCTATGGAATTAACGGCACTAATCAATATCAATTAAAAACCGGTCAAACTAGAAAGTATCTAGCTTGATCGGTTTTCTTTATTATACTTATTAAAATCTTAAAATATATTTAAAGATTTTATTTGTTTGGTAAATCTATCATCATCTCAAACCAGTCATATTCAACGTTTTTAAGGTAAAATAATTCAAGTTCATCTTCTCTTCCAGTATAAAGTTTTTTTATCACTGGAGTGTTTTCAATAATATTTAATTTAGTTTGCATGTCATTTACGAAAAGTACGTCGCCACTTACTCTTAGTGTTGATGAATTTTTAGACTTTGTTATCCACTCTGCATGAGGATTAGCTTTTAGCTGGCCGAATGTCCTTCTTTTGTTTGATGTTCCGAAAAGTATTCTATTATCCTCTGTAATCATAATTCCAAAGCCTCTTACTCTAGGCTTTCCACTTTCGTCTACTGTTGATAAGAAACCCATAGAATTTTCCTTAATAAAATTTAATTCTTTACTCATAATATACATCTCCTCTTTTTGTTTTTTTTTATTTCATGATATTTTCACTTTGTTACACTCAAATCAATTAATCAAGCTTAGCTTCCTATAATAGGCATTGATTTAGTATATTGTGAATCTTTTACTTGATCTAGCATAAAACTAGCAATATTTTTACGAGAGATTTTCCATTTAATTTTTTTATCACCAAAAGTAACTTTTATATCACTAGAGGTATCCTCATTAACTGGAGATAGAATACGTACAATCGTCCAATTTAAGTTTGAGTATTTGACTTCATTTCCTAATAAAACCATCTCTTTATAGCCATTTGGTACAAATAATCTGCCTAGAATTGGAGCAAGAACTGAAACTAATGATTTTTTATCTTTTTCAAACTTAATACTTGGAGTTCCAAGAGTTATAAATCTTGATTTATTTTCATTTTTCATAGCTTTAATAATATTTATATGACCATCTAGAACAGGAGTACCTGTAGCATTACGATCCATTGAAGGTCCTAGTGTACTTATTACTACATCTGTATCTCGTATAAAAGTTTTAATTTTTTCATATTCATTAAGTTCGCCTTCTACCACCGTCAAATTTGGGTGAGAAAAATCTATTTTCTTTGGATTTCTTACATATGCTTTTATTTTATATCCATCATTAAGTGCTTTTTTCACAAGTAATTTTCCAATAGCGCCACTGGCACCAAAAACTGCAATTGTCATTTTAAAAACCTCCTAGAATTTAAAGAGTGATTATATTAATTATTGTATATAATAAAAATATGAGATACAATGGTTAATAAAACATGGAATGATAGATAATAGACACTTTGATGATTAGTGTTTATTAAATTGGAGGAAATTATGAGTAAAAAGACAGATTTAAGGATAATACGAACGAAAAAATCTATAAAAAAAGCTTTTTTAGACTTGCTTAAGGAGAAGAACTACAATAAAATCACCATTCAAGATATAGCAGAAGAAGCAATAATTAATAGGAACACTTTTTACTTGCATTACTTAGACAAAGATGATTTGCTGGATCAGCTTACTAATGAATGTTTGAATAAATTGAAAGAAAGTATGAATGTTAGTAGTAACATTGAGACAATTGATGAATTAGGGTATGATGAGTTCTATGAAATAATTAAGAAAACTTTTGAAGCTATTGAAGAAGATTTTGATTTCTATAAGGTAATTATGGGAGATGAAAGTATACCGTACTTATCTTTAAAATTCACAAATGTGATAAAGAATCATATGAGTCAAGCAGGAGATAAGTCTGACCCATTAAAAACTGAAGATGGAAATATAGATAACAGAATAATATATGTTGAATATATGGCAGCCGGACTTATAGGCGTCATTCGCTTTTGGGTTAATAATAAGCATAAGTATTCTATAGAAGAAATATCACGGATAGTAATTAATATGTACTCGAAAGATATACTAGAATTACTAAAAAATTGTTAGAACTTAAAAGTATTTTGCACACAAATTATGGTGCAGGTACCTTTCATTACTGAAAACAATAAACTGGGGATTATAGACTATTTTTTGATAACATTCTTACCTCAAATTGTGGTATATACGATGAATGAAGGGATAATATTTATTTATAAGGTGACAGTTAATAACTATTTGATATATCCAGATAATTAAAACCGCCGATAATATAGATACTGTGAGCCGTACCATAAGTCAGTACAGTTTTATCTGAAATTAAGGTATATGAAATATTTAGAGAAAGATAGAAATGTATCTTTCTCTAAAGTCATCCAGATTGTATTTATCTTATATCTATTTTGTTTAAATAGTTTGCTCCAAGATTTATAAAAATTAAAAATGTAGTTATACCAATAAGGATCATAGAATAAGGTATATCTTTTGTATAAAAATTTGTACCGAACATAATTACATGACTAGGATATGTAAACGGAAATACAAACCAAAATTTAGTTGCATTGATTATCATCGTAGGGATAATAAGAATGATTGCTAAACCTAAGGGCAATACAATATTTTTAAAGCGTATGCTTAAATAATATTGTATTGCCATAATAGGAAGTGAAAAAACAAAGGCAAGCAATGGGCTAAAAACTACATACATGGGAATCTGCTTTGTATGTATAATTATGATTGCACTTAATATACAAAATCCTATAAAAATTAAGACATTCGTTAATGTTAAAAGGCAACATGTAATGAATTTAGCAAAATAAATTTTTCCCCTTGTTACAGGAAGAGAGAATATTTTTTTGAAATTATTATGTTTAAATTCAATTTTAGTAAGAGATATAATAATAATAGCAGTTACAATGGGAAAGAAAATTCCGCCATAAGCAATAGCATTTTGTTCATATATATGACCCCATGGATCGTTTTTGAGCATAATATGTTTATACTTCATTACATTCATAAGCCCACATATAAAGAAGAAAAAGGGAAAAAACATAAATATGGGCAACGATTTTGTTCCTTTCAATTTATTAAATTCAACTTTTATAAGTTTTAATAGTCCTGTACTTTTCATTTATTTTACATCCTTTCTATTAAATATAATTATCCCTAAAAATATAGAAAATACAATATATACAAAAGAGATGATACTGCTTTGAATAAGGGTATTACTATTACATGTAGGGGATAGGTTTAGTATAAAACAATAGGGAATTATGCTCCCTAATATTTTACTTTGACCTAAAAATATACTTCCAAAACTAGCAGTAATACCTATTACTACAGGAGCAAGTTCATTCTTACTGAGTAGGTGAAGAAGTTCTTGAAAGCTAATAATAGCTATAACTGCTAAAATTTCTACAAAAATATATATACTAACCATGAAAAGATTTATATCATGAAGCATATTATAGTGGATTCCTACTATGAAAACAAAAACAAAATTAAAAAAGATGATAGAAGTAGCAAAAATAATGTTTGTGATTAATTTACTTAAAAACAAATTTGTTTTTTTAATTGGTCTGGATAGAATTAATTTCCATGTGTTATTTGCATTTTCAATATGATTAGATAAACAAACTATAATGATAACTATAGATGGAAGGATAATAAACCATCCATTTATCATAAAATTTTCAAGGAATAAAATTTTCCACCCTTGTGAAATATGGAAAAACTTTAAACTATTAGAGATAATTAAGTCTTTTCTTAAATGAAAATCAATAAAAATCAGAGAAAACATAAATAAGGGGATCATGCAGATGATGAGGTATATTGGTGTTTTTTTATATTTATGAAATTCTACTTTTATTAATTTTCTAATCATTATTGTCACTTCCATTCTTTAGAATATGGAAAAATATTTCTTCAAGGTTTTTATTAGGATTAGAGTTTCTTAACTGTTCTAAAGTATTTTGAAAAACTAATTTTCCTTCATTAATAATTCCTATATCATCAGCAATTTGTTCAATCTCACTTAAAATATGACTTGATATAAGGATGGTCATATCAAATTTCTCTGGAAAACTTTTTATGAGTTTCCTTATTTCTTGTATACCAACAGGGTCAAGACCATTTGTTGGTTCATCTAGGATTAAAAGCTTTGGCTTTCCTATAAGGGCCTGAGCAATTCCCAGTCTTTGTTTCATACCTAAAGAAAATTGTTTTGTTTTTTTGTTTTTATATTTTGTGAGATTGACTATTTTTAAAACTTTGTCAATATCTTTATCATCTAAATCTAAAAGTTCCGCTGAAATTTTTAAATTATCATAGGCAGAAAGATTTTCATAATAGGAAGGCCCTTCAATCATGGAGCCTATATTTTTTAATATTTTCAATCGATCTTTTGATAGATCCATATTAAAAATTTTAATATCTCCATTTGAGGGTTTAATCAATCCTAAAAGCATACCTATTGTAGTAGATTTTCCAGCACCATTAGGTCCTAAAAATCCATAAATACGTCTACTTTTTACACTTAAATTTACATTGCTAACGGCTTGCATATCTTTGTAGTCTTTCGTTAAATGATTTGTTTCAATAATTATGTTTTGCATAATTTTTACCTCCTGTATTAAAATTATAGTATTATGATAGCAAGATAAGTTTAAATGATATTAATCTAAACCTTAATAGAACCTTAATTTTGATAAAGATATAGGATTTTGAAATGAAATGGATTGTTTGACTAGATGATAGACGGATTAGTAGAAAGGAAAGTGATGTTTTTGAAAACAGATATTTTAAATAAAAAAATTCTTATTGTAGACGATGAAATTGAATTAATAGTATTAATGGAGGCTGTTCTAAGAAAAGAAGGCTTTAGCAATATTTATAAAGCAAAAACTGGTGATGAGGCAATACAAATGTGCAAAAGGATCTCACCGGATATAATTCTTCTTGATATTATGCTTCCTGATGTAGATGGATTTGAGGTTTGTAAAGAAATAAGAAGAGAGACCTATGTTCCTGTTATATTTTTATCTGCAAAATCAGATGATTTTGATAAGTTTTTGGCGTTTAAATTAGGGGCTGATGATTATGTAACAAAACCATTTAGTCCTCAAGAGGTTGTACTTAGAATTATTGCCAATTTAAAAAGAAATACTTATGTGAAGGAGAAAAAAGAAGAAATTATTCAATGTAATCATATAAAAATGGATTTAAAAAAAAGAAAGGTAATGAAATGGGAAAATGAAGTATATGTAACTGCAAAAGAATATAAATTACTTTTATATATGATTCAAAATGTAAACTGTATATTAAGTAAAAATATCATATGTTTGAATGTATGGGGAATTGACTTTGAAGGATATGATAATACTGTTATGGTTCATATACGAAAACTCAGAGAAAAGTTAGAAGATGATCCTTCCAACCCTAAATTGATCAAAACAATAAAGAGTATGGGATATAAGCTTTGTACACAAGATGAATAGAGGAAAGAAGGACTCATATGAAAAAAAATATGCATATATGGAAAACAAAATTTAAAATAACCAATATATTTTTAGTGTTTTATATAACTATTTTTGTATTTATTCTTATTTTTAATTTTTATATAATAGGGCTACGGTTAATTAATGTACCTAAAATTTCAGATTTTAATCCTGAGAAGTTTACAAGAAATTTCGAAAAGTACATAACAATCAGTGAAGCAGGTGTAGAAATTTCTAATGAAGGAAAAGATATTTTAAAAAAACATGGTGCATGGATTCAAATACTTAATAGTAATTTAAAAGAAGTTAATTCTGTCTATACACCTTCTAATATTCCTTTAAAATATACGACACTTGAGTTAGTTCATGGACATAAATATGATATAGAGAATAACTCTATATTTATTTATGAAAAAGAAGATCAAAATAAAAAGTATATCTATATAGTAGGATTTTCATTAGATGATATTGCAAAACATACTATTGTATTTCATCCATCAGAATACAGATCTATATTTACAAAGATAATATTCATATTGGTAGTAGATATATTTGTGATTATATTTTTAGCTTATTTGGTATTAGCAAGAAAATTTGCTAATCCTATTAATAAGATTATCGAGGCAATTGATTATTTAGCCTGTGGAGAATATGATAAAAAATATAGTGAAAAGGGCATTTATAAGCATGTATTTTATAATTTAAATAGTTTAGGATATGTATTAAATAAAAGCCTTGAAAAAAGAAAGGAAATTGAACAGGTAAGAAGGGAGTGGATTTATTCTATATCCCATGACTTAAAAACACCGTTGGCATCTATTAAAGGGTTTGCAGAAATCATGAAAAATCAAGATTATTCTTTCTCTGAACATGAAATGAAAAACTATTCAAGGATCATATGGGAGAAATCTGTGTTTATTCAATCCTTGATTGAGGATCTAAATTTAACGAGTAAACTTGAAAACAAGCTCATTCCCTTAAAAATAAAAAGGATAAAAATGAATGATTTCTTAAAAGATATTATTTTACAAATACAAAATGATCCAATTTATATTAAATATAAATTGATTTTTAAGGATAGTAAGGACAAGATTTATGCAAATATTGATGAAGATCTTATGAAAAGAGCTATTTTCAACCTGATTATAAATTCATTAAAATATAACAATGAAAATATAATTGTTGAAGTAATTATATATCAAAGGGATGATGTATGTATTGTAATAAAAGATAATGGAATAGGTATTAAGGAAAATGATTTAAAACATATTTTTGAAAGATATTATAGAGGAACAAATACTTCATCTTCAACGGAAGGTTCTGGTCTTGGTATGGCTATAGCAAAAGAAATCATTCATCTGCATCATGGTGATGTTTTTGTGCAAAGTAAAGTGAATGAGGGGGTTGAGATAACTATTCAGCTGCATTGAAAAATTTATTAAATAAAAAACGCAGTTATATGGAAATGGTGAACCGTATCATAAATAACTACAGTTTTTGGGAGATATGTTTCCATATACGGCACATGTAGAGTGTTTTTTGAAGTTAGTAAAAAAGAGATTAAAAATAATGGTGCAGTAAATTTATAAAATGAGTCTGTAAAATAAACTGCGTAAAAATCTCCAACCTGGTTAATAATTTAAATAATACTAGGTTGGAGATTTTTTATGGAAAATCATTTAATAGCAGGGGGCCAAGGTAATAATAACATTAAAATATATCAAAATATTATGAGCATATTGTAGTTGTATTTTATAATCCTCCGAAATAATTGATTTAGTCGTTGGCCAACTACTTAGTCAATTGTATCGTGAGGTATTCTTTTTTTCAAACTCCAAATTTAATCATTACAGGAATGCTCCTATAAAGGTGATTTTATTATTGTGGGAAATATAAAATGTTAAGTTTTTAAAAATTCGCAAATCACAAATATTTATAGATTTCGTATTTATAAACCAGCTTTATGTGTGCCTATTTCAGGAAAATATATTGAAAATCTTTTCCATTGAAGTCCTTGTCACAAGCGAAAGTGTGAATCTTCGTAGATAGGTTCATGAGTCATGTTGGAATATCATAGGATGTTGTGACGTTCCTCAATTCCAAAGATTTTCAATATATTTTCCCTTATAGGCAAGTTACTGTATAAAGTAAATATAAAACTGTGAAATATTTAGAATATATTTTTTTCTATCATTTTACAATTTTCTACATTTTTACTCCTATTTTTATATTATTATTTATTTAGGAGTTATATCTATCTATAAACTTGATTTTATAAGGAGAGTTTTTAATGTTCTCAATACCCTTTTATACTGCTTTAATAGTAGGTTTCCCTGAAGTATGTCTAATGCTTCTAATGGGATTTTACTTATCTAATATACGAAAATTAAATATATCTAAAATAGCATTTATTGCATGTATACAGGCTACAATCACTTATGAAGTAAGAAAATTCTCCTTGGTATTTGGAATTCACACCATTATCCATATAATTACCTTAAGTTTATTAGTTTATTTTATTCTGAATATTAATTTTTATAAAGCTGTCATATCTGTTCTAATTGGTACTGTACTACAAGGGATTATTCAAAGTATCATGTTACCGTCTATTCTAAGTTTATATGGAATCAACCCATTGAATTTAGTACAAAATCCAAAATATGTAACATTGTGCTTTATACCTATTTTTATTGTTTCATGTTTATTAATATTGATTATGAAAAAATTTAATATCTCAATATGGGATATTGAAAAATAGAAGGTGTTATATTGAAAGTATTTAATCTTCATATCCTTATTATTACCATACTTTTACAACTAATATTAATTCTAATATTTAATACATCTATTGTCACAGCTACATCCCTTGAGAGTCTTAAAAGATCCATACCTTTTTTTAACTTATTAATAATGCTTTTAAACTTTTTTGTTATTTTTTCTATAAAAAAAATAAATAAATATAGATACAAAGAAATTGAAAATAAATTATTAAAAAATACCTTAAGTAATACAGAGAGCTTGCTTACTTTATTTCGATCACAAAGACATAGCTATATAAACCATATACAAACCATAAAATCCATGTTGTATTTGGAAGAATATAGTGATTTAATGGATTACTTAGAAGGTATCTCGGAAGAATACAGGAATGTTTCTGAATTAATTAGAGTAGGAAATCCTGCATTAACAGCTTTACTTAATATAAAAAAGGAAATTGCAGAAAAAAAGGGGATCCAATTATATATTGAGTAAGCGTCAAAAATTTTCCGTCTTGAAAAATAGAAAATCCAGTATAACTAACTTGAAAATTAGTCTACTGGATTTTTATCTGACTTTTCTTTTCTATTTTTAATTCCTCAGGTAAGGTTTTTGACCAAGGCATTAATTCT
>JAOARP010000035.1 GCA_025210525.1 Marinisporobacter sp. | reverse complement strand
TCTATCTTCAGTAAGGAGTGCCATTTTATGCTTAATAGCATCTTCAGGTATATTGATTTTTACCTCTTGCCCATTAATAAATATTTCTCCTGCATCTTTACTGGTTACTCCAAATACACTTTCCATTACTTCTGTTCTTCCTGATCCCATAAGTCCTGCTATTCCAAAGATTTCTCCTCTTCTTACTTCAAAGCTTACATCCTTAAAATATCCTTCTCTTGTTAAGTTCTTTACTTCAAGGATCACATCTCCAATTTCAGCCTCTTCCTTGTGAAAAACTTGCTTTAATTCTCTACCTACCATTAATTGAACCAATTTGTCATTGTCTAGGTTCTCAGCTGGCTCTGTAACAATATATTTACCATCTCTAAAAACAGTAATATCATCAGAAATTTTAAAAATCTCATCCATCTTATGTGAAATATAGATAATTGCTACACCTTCACTTCTTAGCTTGTTAATAATTTTAAATAGATTGTCTACTTCTTTTTCTGTAATGGCTGATGTAGGCTCATCCATAATGATTAGATCTGAATTATATGAAATGGACTTTGCAATCTCAACCATCTGTGTATTGGCAATACTTAAATTTACCATTTGTGTTCTAGGGTCAATATCAATATCTAATCTCTTTAATAATTCTGCTGTATCTTCATCCATCTTTTTTTGGTCTACGATGCCAAACTTATTTACTGGCTCACGACCTAAGAATATATTTTCAGAAACTGTCATATATGGAATAGGACTTAACTCTTGATGAATCATAGAAATCCCTAAATCAAGGGCGTGATTTGTTCCTTCAATCTTTACAGGTTGCCCTTTCCACTTGATGGTTCCCTTCGTTGGTTGATGGATGCCTATAATTGCTTTCATCAATGTAGATTTTCCTGCACCATTTTCCCCCATCAATGAATGTACAGATCCTTTTCTTACCTTTAGCTGTACATTATCTAATGCTAAAACACCAGGAAATTCTTTTGTGATATTCTCCAGTTCTAAGATATATTCCTTGTCCATCCTTTTCACCTCTTCTTAGTATTTCTTGTATAAAGGATACCAATAAATATTGATATCCTCTATACTAGTTATTTTTTTACTTCATGAATTCTTTATAGTTATCTGGAGTTACTAATTGGAATGGAATCCATACTCTTGCTTCTACTTTTTCACCTTTTGCTCTCTTATACGCAGCTTCCATACCGCCAGTACCTTGTCCTTCTGCATCTTGGAATACAGTTGCATTTAATTTTCCTCCATCAAGCTCCATAAGTGCATCAGGAGTTGCATCTACTCCAGCTACTAATATCTCACCTAATTTTCCTGCAGCCTCAATAGCATTCATAGCACCAATTGCCATATCGTCATTGTTTGCACAAACTGCATCGATTTTTTCACCACTTGCTAACCAGTTTTCCATAACTGCCATACCTTCAGCTCTTGACCATTTACCTGTTTGCTTTTTAACTACTTTAATATCTGGATATTTTTCTTTGATAACCTTTTCTACTCCTTCAGTTCTCTTGATAGCTGCTTCGTGATCTAATATACCCATTAATATACCGATATTTCCTTTTCCACCCATTTTTTCAGCCATATATTCCATTTGGAAGATACCTGCATCGATTGATTCAGAACCAACAAAAGTAACATCTTCTGGTAAATTATCTGGTAATCTGTTTACATATATCAAGGGAACGTTTTCCTGTTCGCAAGCACTTGTGATCGGTGCTGTAGCTTCTGTATTAACAGGAATAACAACCATTGCATCTACACCTTGAGAGATAAAGTTTTCAACTTGACCTAATTGTTTTGCCGCATCAGCTTTCGCATCTACATAAGTTACTTCTACTTTTTCATCTAAACCAGCAATATATTTCTCCATACCATCTTTCATGTACATTAAGAAAGTATCATCGAAACTTGCAATAGATACACCAATTGTTAATACATCTTCTCCTGCTGTTTCTTTGCTTTCATTACTTCCACAACCTACAAATAAAGACATACTTAGTACTACAATCAATACTGCTGCTAAAAATTTTTTCATTCGTAGTTCCTCCCCTAAATTTTTTATATACAAGCTTCTTCTAGTCTTAACTAGAAAAAGTTTATATTAAAACAATTAACTAATGCCCTACTCAAAAATGGTTTAGGTATGTATCATTCTTGCTTTTTTAAGAAAAAGTGCATTATAATTAATTTTCGGAATCTTTATGCTACTTATTTTACATTATTTTTAAAATTTTTTCAAGATTTTTTATTTAATTTTATGTTTTTTGTCTTTAATTTTATTATTTTTTATTTTTGATTATATATTTTTCTCTTTATTTATATATGTAATTGTTATTTTTTATATTTTCTTTTCAATCCTCCTATCTCGTTTATTTTTTTACTTTTTCTTACTTTTTCAACATAATATCCCTATTTTATTTTGTTAGATTATTAACCTCCAAACGACCTATTTCATAAACATTTGTAAGTATTCGTAAACAAAAATAAATATTTGTAAACAAAAATAAATAAAAATAACGTTTTTTTCTTGACTATAACGTATATATAAATTAAAATATTTATAAATTAGTTAATTTACATTTTGAAAATTTTTCAGCCCTAATCTTCTACTTTGTGAAAATGTTTTCAAAAATAAAACATATTCATCTTCTCACATCAGAAAAGAGGGTTAAAAAATACTCGTAAATTAAAAGTCAGTTAACTTTTCTATGAAAGGAGAGGATGTTATGAGTTTTAAAATAGCAAGTGCACCTTGTTGCTGGGGAATTGAGGATGCAACTAATCCCCATAATCCACCTTGGCAAAAAGTTTTAGATGAAGCCTCTAAGGCAGGTTATAAAGGTTTAGAACTTGGTCCTTTTGGCTATTTACCACAGGATATTGGCATACTTCAAGATGCTTTATCACAAAGAGATTTGCAGATTGTTGCAGGAACTCTATATGATGATTTAGTTTCTCCTGAGAATTTTGAAAAACTGGTTTCTAAAACCCATATTACCTGTGAACTAATATCAAAACTTCCAAAAGCATCACAAGTAGTAGGTCAGCGATACCCTACACCTTACCTTGTAATCATTGATCAGGTAAATAAGGTACGCAGTCCTTTTGCAGGACATCCTGATAAAGCACCTAGATTGTCTACAAATGAATGGAATCAAATGATGAAACATATTCGTGAGATTGCAAAGATTACATCAGAACAATATGGTATTCGTTCGGTAGTTCATCCACATGCAGGAGGCTACATAGAATACGCTGATGAAACGATTCAGTTTTTAAATGATATTCCTTCTGATATAGCTGGACTTTGTTTAGACACAGGACACCTATATTATGCTTGTATGGACCCAGTAGAATGGTTAAAAAAATATGCAGATCGTTTAGATTATGTTCATTTTAAAGATATCAACCAATCAGTTTATGAAGATGTAATCAAACGCCAAATTGGTTTCTTTGAAGCTTGTGCAGAAAAAGTCATGTGTCCTATTGGAAAAGGAATTATTGACTATGAGTCCATCTACAAAGCTCTTAATGAAATAGGTTATAAAGGATGGATTACTATTGAACAAGAAAGAGATCCAAGAGATGCAGATGGTAGCCTTGCAGATATAAGTGAAAGTAGAAAGTTTTTATCAAACTTAGGCTATTAAATGAATAGAGTAAAATCATTTTGTGTATCATATTCTCCATATAGAGAATTTCATTAAATAAATCAAATATATTTTTTAGGAGGTATTTTCTATGTTTAACGAAGAAAGAAGATTTGAACAACCTATTAGATGGGCAATGATTGGCGGTGGCCGTGGAAGCCAAATAGGATATATTCATCGTGCTGCTGCTGCTCGCGATAACTTATTCCAATTAGTTGCTGGAGCATTTGATATTAATCCAGAGCGTTGTGTTGATTTTGGTAAAAATCTAGGAGTTGACCCTGCTCGTTGCTATTCAGATTACAAAGTAATGTTTGAAGAAGAAGCAAAGCGTGAAGATGGTATTCAAGCAGTTTCAATCGCTACACCAAATAAATTCCACTATGAAATGTGTAAAGCAGCTTTAGAAGCTGGTCTTCATGTAATCTGTGAAAAGCCACTTTGCTTCACTGTAGCAGAAGCAGAAGAACTAAAAGCACTTGCTAATGAGAAAAATAGAGTTATTGGTGTAACTTATGGATACTCTGGATATCAAATGGTACACCAAGCGCGTAAAATGATTGAAAATGGTGATCTTGGAGAAATCAGAATCATCAACATGCAATTTGCTCATGGATGGCATTCTACTGAAGTAGAAGCAAATGATCCTGGTGCAAAATGGCGTGTAAGCCCTGAAGTATCAGGTCCTACTTATGTACTTGGTGATATTGGTACACATGCATTCTATCTTGCTGAGGTAATGGTTCCTAATCTAAAAATCAAAGAACTTATGTGTACACGTCAAAGTTTCATCGAAAGCCGTTCTCCACTAGAAGATAATGCTTTTGTATTAATGCATTTTGACAATGGTGCAGTAGGAAATCTTTGGGCATCTGCAGTAAACGCTGGTGCAATTCATGAGCAAAGAATCCGTGTAGTTGGTTCTAAAGCATCTATCGAATGGTGGGATGAGCATCCAAATCAACTTGTTTATGAAGTACAAGGTGAGCCAAAGCGTCTTTTAGATCGTGGACATGGATACCTTTACAACGAAGATCCAGCAATTAGTGCTAACCGTATTGGTTGTGGACATGCTGAAGGTTTATTTGAATCTTGGGCAAATCTATATCATCGTTATGCATTAGCAATGGATGCTATGAATAAAGGAGATAAAGAAACGCTTGAGAATCTTTGGTTCCCTGGAATCGAAGCAGGTATTGAAGGAGTTAGACTTCTTGAAAATTGCGTTGAATCTGCTGATAACGGTTCTAAATGGGTTGAGTATAAATAAATTTTATATAAAAAAAGCTTGAGTTGATTTTACAACTCAAGCTTTTTTATATGGATATTCATTTTTTCAGTATATAAACAACCCATTCATAAGACAATAATCCATATTTCTTTAACATCCTCTTATTATTCTATTCTTTATGTATACTTCTTTAGTTTTTAGGTAATACTCTTTATATCGAGAATATGATAATCTGGTGTTTTAGTCCCCCTTTAGCACCAAACGGTTATCATTATATTCTCGATCTTTTTATTTCTAAGGCAAAATAGATAATTATTTTTATATCTCCCTAAATTGGTTAAATTAATAATAGACTATAAAGAAAGGAGATTTTAATATGCCTAAAAATATTCACCAAAAAAGAAATCTAAAAAAAGCATATGTACCTTATTGTTTTCAGTTTAACCCTAATACACATATGGCTCTAATAGATCCATCTATCATAGCCGATAATGATCCAAGTTCATTGTATTATAAAAATAAAGTATCAGAAAATCATAATAAATAGTGTTATATTGAGAACATAATATTGTGAAACAAAATAACTATATTGTGTTCTCATTTTTTTGTTATTACAAAAGATTATATTTAACAAATTTACCTTATATAGTAAGTTTCGAATATGTGTAGTATACTATAAATACATTTTAGTTTTAGAAAGTAGGTTTACTACATGAAAGATTTCATATCACTTATAATATTTGCTCTATTTTTCATATGTATTAATCTTCGAATACTTTATTTAGCTAAAAAGGATAATTATCAACGTGAAGAATATAGTTTTTATATTACGCACAACACAATTATAAATATATTTCCACTGATTATTTCAATTATATTTGTATTTTTTACTTTTTCAACAATCTTTCCATATCATCAAATTGCTAAAATAATTTGTTCTACTACCTTTTTCCCTACACAAATTTTCATTGCATTTAGACATTCTCAACACACTAAAAAAACAGGTCAGTTAATTCCATATTTTATCTTGATGATCATACTCATGTTTTCAATCATAATCCAATCCTTTGGATAATTGTAAATCCCTGTAGAAATAGGAGGAAATACACTCCGATCTACGTAAACTTTACTATTATATCAAAAGATAATTAACTTTCCTTAATAAAAAATTCCCTATACAAATGCATAGGGAATCTTTTATTATACTAATAATTCTTTTAAAAATTCATAAATCACCTTTGAAGTTTCTACAACACTATGAATATATACAAATTCATCGTGGGTATGATAATTTTCTCCATCTGCTCCAAAAAGAAAGGTTGGAATATCTAGTCTAGTTGCAATAGTATTAAAATCTCCAATACTTGAAAAATAAGCAATTTTTACAGGCTTACAGGTGACTTTTTCAATACATTTATCGAGAGTAATCGTATAAGGATGATCTTCTTCTACTATGTATGGGTCAAATCCGCCATTCCCTTCATAAGGTCCCTTTCTAAAAGATATTTCTACGTCAGAATGAATATTAGCTCTCTCTATTGCATTTTGTACTTCCCTTTCTATGTACGTTTTATCCTCTCCACGTACAACATGTCGAAATACTGTAAAAGATGCATGATCAGCAACACTACAAGCTTGCCCACCACCATTTGCTTCTATTATACATAAAGAACCTCTTCCTAGTTTTTCATCTTCTTTCATTTGCATTTTTTTCAGTTCAACCATTACCTTAGAAGCATCAACAATTGCACTAATTCCCTCTTCTGGGTTTGCTGCATGAGCAGCTTTACCTTTAAAACTAACTGTGTAATTCCATCCACCTCTTGCCCCTAAACAAAGGCATGGGAATTTTTCTTTTGTAAATCCACTACTTGGTTCAGGTATAAGTGCTAAATCTATATTATTACACCAATCTTCTTGTAGCAATGCTTCTGTTCCAAGTCCATAGGGTCCTTCTTCATCTGAGACAAATGTATATACAATCTCTCCACTAAACTTTGGATTCAATCGATAAAAGGCATCTATGGCAATCATCAAAGCAGCTACTCCAGATTTCATATCCAAAGCTCCCAATCCATATAGTTTATCTCCATCAATTTCAGCTTTTAGTGGATCACCCTGCCAGCCTTTACATATGTTCACCGTATCTAAATGGGCATTTAATAAAATTTTAATCCCTTCTTTATTCCCTTTCAAGCGACCAATAACATTTTGCCCTTTAAAATTTGTAATTTCCTTTTCATGATACTTGTGGATTTTAGGAGATAAATCATTTTTCAAAAGCCACTCATGGACATAATCTATAATTTTATCCTCATGAAAATAGGGACTATGAATTTCAATAAGATCAACTAATAAGTTTACAATTCTTTCTTCATTGATATATTTTTCTATGTGTTCTTTCATACAATCCCTTCTTTCGTATTTATAGTATATTTCCACCTACAATGGTATTTTCAACAAGAATATCTTTTATACACTCTTCATCCACTCTCAATAAGTCATCTGATAATATTACAAAATCTGCATATTTTCCTACTTGAATACTTCCTTTTTCTTTTTCCTCATGAGAAAGATAGGCTGCATTTATTGTAAATAAATCTATTGCCCTATTAATGTTTAAACTTTCTTCTTGTACCCATCCATTCTTAGGTTTTCCCTCTAAATCCTTTCTTGTTACAGCTGTATAAATTCCATAAAGAGGATTGAAACTTTCTATAGGTGCATCGGAACTACCAACACATAAAATTCCCATATCCATATATGTTTTCCAACAATAGCTATATTTAAGTCTTTCTTTACCTATTCTACTTTCTGCAATTTTCCAATCTGTATTTAAAAATATAGGCTGGATGTTTGCAATAATATCTAATTTCTTAAATCGATTTAATATGTCTATATTTCCAATCTGACAGTGAATAATAGAAGGTCTGAAGCCTTTTTTCCTATATAGATCATAATGTTTTTCATAAGATGCTAATATAGCCCTCATACTCCTATCTCCAATAGCATGCATACAAATATCGAAATCATGATTAAAGCTTTCATGCACTAATTTTTCTAATCTTTCTTCACTCATAAGCATTAATCCCTTATTTCCTTGATCATCTTCATAAGATTCCTCTAATGCTGCAGTTCTTGATCCTAATGAGCCATCTGTAATCACCTTGATAGGTCCCACTACCAAATTATTTATTTTATCCCAAGATTTTAACCCCATCTTTTGGTAATTATAAATATCCTCTTTCTTTGCTGCCCTTAATTGTAAAACAACTCTTATGGGAAGTTCATTATTATTGGCTAGTTCTTTAAATACCTCCCATAAAGTTTTTTTGTCTTCCACAAAGGGAAAATCATCTGTATGTACTGTAGTAATTCCTACCTTTGCTAAATCTTTACAACCTTTAATAATCAACTCTTTCATTTTATTTTTATCTTTAATTCCTGGTAAAATACTTGTAACCAAATCCATAGCATTTTCACGTAAAATACCTGTAGGTATATGGTCTTTATCCTGATCTATTTTACCTCCGTCAGGTGATGCTGTATTTTCATCAATTCTTGCTAAATCAAGTGCCTTACTATTGACAACACATATATGATAGCAAGTTCTAGTCAAATGAATTGGATGCTGTGTTGATATTTGATCTAATAAATAACGATCTGGAAATACCTTGTCCTCAAACTGATCCTGATTCCACCCTGCTCCAGCTACCCAATCTCCAGGTTTTATATTTTTTTCCTTTATAAATGCTTTTACCTTTTTTACTAATTCTGCTCTAGAATAAACATTATCAAGTGCCACTTCATACAACTTCTTTTGACTATAGGCAACTAAATGCATATGTGCATCTGTAAATCCTGGATAAATATATTTTCCTTTTAAATCAATCACTTCATAGTCATCTTCATAATTATTTATTTCCTCAGATCTACCATATTTTACAATTTTCCCATTTTTTACTGCAACAAAGTCTATCTTCTTTTTCCCTTTGCTTCTCATAAATCTACCATTTGCAAATACTTTATCAAAAACTTTGCCCATCATTCTTCCCCCTTTAACCTTTTTACATTTTTTCTATAGTTATAAATTCTTCTAGTTCTTCAAATCTTTTGTCTTTATAATTTCCTGATAACACAAAAAGTCCTTTGAAATTTTTACATTTCAATACAAAGTATTTAAAAAATTCAAAGGATACATCATCTATCCATTGAAAATTCTCTATAAATATAATTGTCTTTTTATTAAGAGTCTTCAACAAATAATTCATTGCTGAAAAGATCCTTATTCTTTCACCTTCTCTGCTACCTCCCCGCATTTGATATGAATGATTTATGGGAAATAGTTCTATTTGAATGATGCTTAAACTTTCTCGAATCATTTCAGGGATATTATTTAAAGCACAAATTTCTTTTTTATTTATAATAGCTTCTATGAATTCACTCATCCAGTAATAATCTACTTCTTTAATTGGATAACATTTCGTATAAAAATATTCTTCCTCACAAAAAAATTTTTTCTTGAGATTTTCAAAGTTTTCTTTTTCTGTAAATAATATTCTTACATGTTCATCTCTAGTTATCTTTGTTTCAACTTCTTTTATATAATAGCTTGTCTTTTCAGACTCTATTATCTTTTTATATATTTTCTTTGTACTTTCCATAGGGGAAACATTTAATTCATCCCTTAAAATATCACAGCACTTTTCGTATTGTAAAAGAGCTGCTTTTCGATTACCCGTTTTTAGATACACTTCTATAATCTCAACATATAATTCCTCTTGTAGTGGATTCAGTCTTAACATTCCTTCTAGTATTTCAATACTCTTCAAATAATTTTCACCCATGCTATAGGCTTGAGATAACTTATGAAGTACATCTAGATAAGCTCGTTGAAATTTTTCTCTCATATAAAAAATCCAGTCATTAAATTCATGACAACTTTTAAAAAATACCCTCTCCATGAACTCACCACTAAGGATTTTTCTTGCCCACTCTAATTTTTCAATATATTTCTCTTTATTTTCCTCATTTAAAAATTCTAATACATGATTCACTTCATAAACATCTGTAATTACTTCTACCTTAGAATTAATTTTACATTTATCTTTTATATTAATAATAATACTTTCAGTATTTTCTTCATTTGTTTTTAATATTTTTCTCATACTCCATAGAGTATATCTTAAATTATACTTTGCAGCATTGTCCTTGCTTGACTGCCAAAAATAACTAATCAATTTGTCTCTACTACACGATTTTTCAGGAGTGATAGATAAAACACATAATATTGCAATTGCTTTAGTACTTAAATTTTCTGTAATATTTTTTTCATTCCAAAAGATCTTCACTTCACCTAACAAATGTATTTCTAATTTATCCATCCACTCACCTCTATCCTATGTGCAAAATATTTCCTTCTTTGATCGTCATCATTACTTTTATATCTTTTATTTTATCTTTTTCAACCGTTAATGGGTTTTCATCTAAAATCACCAAATCTCCTAATTTACCGATTTCAATGCTTCCTTTTTTATTTTCTTCAAATACACCATAAGCTCCATTTACCGTATACATTTTGAGGGCATCTAAGACCTCCACATTACAACAATTCACAGCACTATGTATTCCCAAAACTGGAGATATAGGAGTAATATCACTATCTGAACTTCCTAATACAACCATGCCACTTTCAATAATCCTTTTTATAGGATTGGTGTATTGCCTCCTATTTTTGCCTAATCGTTTTTCATACATTCCACCTTTTCCACCCCAAAAATATTGGTAGGTAGGTGTCATGGAGACGATAATGCCAAGTTCTGCACATTTTTTAATTTGTTCCTCCGTTGGAAAAACAAAATGTTCAATACGATTTCTCGTAAGATTCTGTCCTTTTTTCTTTTGAATAGTTTCATAAGATTTTATAATCTGATCAATAGCCCTATTACCAATAGCATGCACAGAGATCTGTAAATCCTTCTTTGATGCCTTTAAAATAAATTCATCGATTTCTTCTTGTGTATAATACAATTCTCCAAAGCACTCCCCATTATCCTCATAGCTTTTACTAATAGCCGCAGTCCTTGATCCTAATGTGCCATCTAGGAAAATCCCTCCCCCAATACGCTTTAGTCCACTATCTAAAACCTTCTGCACATTTACAGTTTGATAAAACATAGCCACATCAATAGGGAATGTATTTTTATTTTTAAATACGATTTCTGCATCTTTATTATGAAAGGAAAATCCTCCCTCCATAGCATTTAAAGATGTTATTCCTTGTTCAATAGCCATTTGGATAGATTTATTAATCACTTCTAACCTTTTTTTCTCTGAAAAGCTATCTAATATCCTATTTCTCACTAAAGCACTTGCTTTCCCAGTTAAGCATCCATTGGGAAGGTTTTTTTCATTTCTTTGGATTCCTTCTATATAAAATGGTATTTTTAGTATGTTAAATGCCATTGAATTGATAATACTTGTATGATATTCAATGCGATTAATCCAAACAGGATTGTTTGGTGCACATTCATCTAACTCATATCTTGTTGGCATTCTCTTTTCACGAACCTTGGATTCATCAAACTGAACTGCACAGACCAATTCGCCTTCTGGTGTAACCTCTGATTTTTTCTTTATAAGATCTAGTACATCTTTTATAGTTTCTGCCTTACTTAAATCAATTCCTAGTGTATTTAAGCCTGTCTGTACGAGATGCACATGACTATCATAAAAACCTGGAATTACAGTCTTTCCATTTAAGAATATTGCATCTACTACATTTTTTAAATATTTTTCATGTCCATCATCTATACCAATATCTACAATTTTTCCATCTCGAATAGCTACCCAGCTTTTCAAAGAATGATCTTGATCCATTGTAATAATCCTTCCACCATAAAGCAACAAATCTATTGCTTTCATATACATCCTCCTTCATATAGACTTTGACATATCTTCAAATTCCTTTGAAAATATGTCAAAGCCCCCTATACAATATATAGGGATAAGCTTTGCTCTTATCTTTTTATGATTAATTTATGTTATTGTTTTTATAAATAAATATTTCTACGCCCTTTCATCTACTGCTTTCACATCTACATCATTATACGTTTTTACAGATGGCTTGTCTCCTTCTTTAAAAATAAATTTCCCTGTAACTGCATAAACAATTGCAATAATTGGCACTAAATAGGCTAAGAATACATATGGTAAATATTCTATTGTCTCAACTCCTAACACCCCTGCAAAATACACACCACATAGTCCCCATGGAACAAGTGGTGACGTTACTGTAGCTGAATCCTCACATACTCTTGAACACATTTGAGGTAATAACTTTAATTTTTTATAAGCAGGCACCAGCATTCTGCCTGGGATAATAAGAGCCATATATTGGCTAGCTGAAAATAAATTCACTGCAATACTTGCAAATATATGGGTAATAATTACCCCCTTTGCAGTACTTACGAATTTTGACATTCTTTCTAGTAAAACTTCAAGCATTCTTGTTTTTTCTAATAATCCACCTAAGCTTAAAGCCACAAAACCAAGAGATATAGTCCACATCATACTTTGCATACCACCACGACTAAGTAATTTATCAACAGCTTCAATTCCTGTTTTAGAAACAAATCCATAATTCATAAAATTAAACATTTCTGCAATACTATATCCTTGAAGAACTATAGCAAAGATCATTCCTAAAAATGATGCAATTACCATAACTGCAAGCCCTCCCACTCTCTTAACAGCTAAAGTAATTGTTACAACAGCTGGAATCAAAGTAATAGGACTAATATAATAGTTTTTACTAATGCCATCTAAAATTCCTTTTATTTGACTTGTATCAATATTTCCTCCTGCATATTTCATCCCCAATACTAAGTAAATCACAAGAGATATAATAAGTGCTGGTACTGTAGTATAAAGCATGTTTTTTATATGATCAAAAAGATCTGCTTCTGCTACTCCTGCTGCAAGATTTGTTGAATCTGATAAAGGAGACATTTTATCGCCAAAGATAGCACCTGAAATAATTGCCCCTGCAGTAAGAGCCGCAGGTATTCCTAGTCCATATCCAATCCCCATAAATGCAACTCCAAAGGTTGCTCCTGTAGTCCATGAACTTCCAGTTGCTAAAGATGCAACAGCGCAAACTAAGCAAACAGTAAATAAAAATACAGATGGTGAAATAACTTTTAATCCGTAATAAATCAATGTTGGTATTGTACCTGCTGGAATCCATGTTGCAATCAAAGTCCCTACAAGCATTAATATGAGCATAGCAAGCATGGCAATCTGACATCCATATAAGATTCCTTCTTGAATTTCATCCCATGTAAATCCAGATTTCATAGCAACAACAGCAGCTACAGCAGTAGCCAATAACAGAGTAATATGTGTAACATAAGGTTCATCAAATACAAAAATCTGAGCACTCATAGCAGTACATAAGAATAACATAACAAATAGTGCACCTGCAAAACTTGGTTTTTTTGCATTTTCTAGTCTTTCATTTGCCATATAGAATTCCTCCTTTGTTTAATTGGTTATAGTTTATCACTAGATTATTTAATTTCATGTTTGATGATCTGTTTTATTTGCCGTTTAATTAGGAGTAAAAATTCAAAAACTTTTTAATCTTTTTCTAAAAAAAAAGATGAGCTTATCGCTCACCTACAACACCATCTAGTACTTTTCCTATACTATCCTGAATCACCAAATTAGCAGTATGGTCATAAGGGGTAGTACTTTTATTAATAAGTATTAATTTTTTTCCTCTATAATACTCAATCAGTCCTGCTGCTGGATATACTACAAGTGATGTTCCTCCTACGATGAGTACATCTGCATTGGCTATATATTCTACAGATTTTTGAATAGTACTATGATCTAGTCCCTCTTCATATAAAACCACATCTGGTTTGATAATTCCTCCACATTTTTTACACTTAGGAACTATTCCCTCACTATTCATGACAGCTTCTAAAGAATAGCTTTCTCTACACTTCATACAATAATTTCTATGGACAGATCCATGAAGCTCTAAAACATTTTTACTGCCTCCTAATTGATGCAACCCATCAATATTTTGAGTGATCACAGCTTTTAATTTCCCTTGTCTTTCAAGCTCTGCTAGAGCCAAATGTGCCAAATTAGGCTTTGCCTCAGGATAAATCATCTTTTCCTTATAAAACTCATAAAACTCCTTTGTATGCTTCATAAAAAAGCTATGACTGAGCATTGTCTCTGGTGGATATTTTTCTCCTGTACTACTATATAATCCTGTATCTGCTGTTCTAAAATCAGGTATATTGCTTTCTGTAGAAGTACCTGCTCCTCCAAAAAAGACAATATTGTCACTTTCTTCAATAATTGATTTTAATTCCTTTGTATTCAAAGGATCACCCCCAATAAATAGTATATCTCTATTATAAGCAAATATAAATATTCCTAACGTTATCTTTAGTTTTCTTAAGTTTTTTTCAATATTATTATATAATACTTATCAAAAATTTACTATATTCAAATTATTAGAAGGAATTTGTAAACTTATGGAGAATATAACAAAAAAACAAAAGATAGGAGTGTTCCCAATGAGAATCTTAAAAGAAAATACAGCCGCTATAATTATTGATGTGCAAGAGCGTCTTTTACCCCATATGCACAATAAAGAATTAGTAAGAAATCTATCCATTCTTATTGAAGGATTAAAAGCTTTAGATATTCCTATTGTAGTGTCTGAACAATATACAAAAGGATTAGGACCTACTGTAGATGAAATAGGAGGATTGCTAAAAGGATTTGAAAATATAGAGAAGATGTCCTTTAGCTGTTGCGATGAGCCAAAAATCCAAGAACAAATTGATCATATAGATAAAGAATGGATTATCGTTACGGGAATCGAATCTCATATATGTGTCCTTCAAACAGTCATTGATTTAATAGATCATGGATATGTACCTGTTGTGATAGAAGATTGTATTTCTTCTAGAAAAGAAAATGATAAAAAAATAGCCATTGAAAGAATGAAAAAAGAAGGGGCTATCATCTCTACCTATGAATCTATTCTTTTTGAACTATGTAGATATGCAGGTAATGAACCTTTCAAAAAAATCTCTAAATTAATCAAATAAAAATAAAGCAAGTCAAAATTTTGACTTGCTTTATCTTTTTATTATGCCCAAATCTCTTCGTCTGTTGGGACTTTCTTATCAATAACCATACCAATTCTTGATACGTTGATTAAGTGCTTGTAATCAAGGTTTTCAGAAATTGCGTTGTTCCCCCATGTTCCACAACCTAATGTAGTAGATGGAGCAAATCCATTTGTTAATGATCCACCAGCAGTTGTTGATGATGGTGCATTGACAACTAATCTACTTACTGTTAAATATACACCTGCTTTTTTGATGTTTTCTATATTATTTGAATGAACAGCTGTACTATGTCCTCTTCCTTCTAAATCTAAGTTTGTTTGTGCAATGTGTAATGCCTCATCAAAAGTATCGTACTTAAATGCTGCCATTACAGGACACATTTTTTCTTTGCAAAGAATATCTTCCTTACCAATTCCATTTGTTGCTAATAAAATTACTTTCGTATCTTCTGGTACTTCAACTCCTGCAAGTTTTGCTACATCTTGAACAGATTGACCTACTACATCCTTATTGATAATTCCCTTTTCATTAAAGATGGCTTTTCTAAATTTATCAACTACTGATTGTTCTTCTATATAATATGCACCATTTGCTTCCATAGCTTTAACGACTTCATCATACTTGTCATTTGGTGCAATAATTGTTTGCTCTCCTGAACAAATAATTCCATTATCAAATTTTCTTCCAGCAATTATTTTTGCTGTAGCATCTAAATAATCTACATCTCTATCTAAAACTACTTGAACATTTCCAGCACCTACGCCATAAGATGGCTTTCCACTTGAATAAGCAGCTTTTACAACACCCATACCACCTGTAGCTAATACTACATCAACTACCTTCATTAATTCATTTGTACGCTCAATAGAAGAGTCATGAATAATTTGGATTAAGTTTTTTGGTGCATTTAACTTCTCAAGCTCTTTATTAATAAGCTCTACAGTACGTCTACTGCACATTTCTGATCTTGGATGAGGTGCAACAACAATAGCATTTCTTCCCTTTAATGCAAACATCGCATTACACATTGGCGTAACAATAGGGTTTGTAGTTGGTGTAACAGCTCCAATAACTCCTATTGGCTTTGCCACATACATAAGACCTTGCTCTTCATCTGTATCAATAATTCCTACAGATTTTTTATCCTTTAAGTTGTTCCATATAACCTTTGCTTTACCTCTATTTTTAGCAACCTTATCTTCATATACACCCATTCTTGTTTCTTCAATTGCCATTTTTGCTAATTCTTCAGCATTGTCATAAACTGTTTTTGCAACTACCTTTACAATGGCATCTACTTGTTCTTGTGTATAGTTTTCAAATTCTCTTTGTGCTTCCTTTGCATTTTCTAATAATCCTAAAATATATTCTTGATGAGTCACTACAAACTCCCCTTCCATTTTGTAATATTTATTTCATACTTCCTGTTTTCATAAATTTTGTATGCCATGAAAGTGCTTCTTCTAATATATGTGGTGTATGCTTATGTCCACTTTCATAAGCTCTATTGTAATAATCTAATAATTTTTCTTTGTACTCTGGATGTACACAATTATTAATAATCTCCTTAGCTCTTTCTTTTGGACTAAGTCCCCTTAAATCTGCAACACCTTGCTCTGTTACAATAACCATTACATCATGCTCTGTATGATCCACATGAGAAACCATTGGTACGATAGATGAAATATCTCCATTTTTCGCAATAGATGCTGTTGTAAATATTGTAAGGTATGCATTTCTAGCAAAGTCTCCAGAACCACCAATTCCGTTCATCATACGAGATCCCATTACATGAGTTGAATTAACATTTCCGTATATATCAAGCTCTAAAGCTGTATTCATAGCAATTACTCCTAGTCTTCTTGCTACTTCTGGATGATTGCTGATTTCTTGTGGTCTTAAAATAATTCTATCTTTAAAGAAGTCGATCTCTTCTTCAAATTGCACTAATCCTTCTGGTGAAGGGCTTATAGATGTAGTAGATGCCATTCTTGCTTTTCCACATCTTAATAACTCAAGCATTGAATCTTGAACAACCTCTGTATAGCATGTTAAGTTTTCAAAGTTTGATTCACATAATCCATAAAGTACTGCATTTGCAACACTTCCTACACCTGATTGGATAGGTTGTAGATTTTTAGGCAGTCTTCCTAATTCTACTTCTTTTTCTAAGAACTTTAATATATTCGCTGATATTTTTTTAGATACCTCGTCAACTGCAGTAAGAGGTCTCGTTTTATCTTGTAGATCTGTTATAGCAATCCCTGCAATTTTATCTACTCCACATGGAATAAAGGCAGTTCCTATTCTTTGATCTGGTTTTGTAATGGGAATAGGCTCTCTATTTGGAGGATTTTGTGGCATATAAATATCTGCCATTCCTTCTAATGCTACAGGCTTTTTCATATTGATTTCTACTATAACTTTGTCTGCTTGTTTTACAAATACAGGTGTATTTCCAACGCCAGTAGTAGGAATAATATGTCCCTCTTCTGTAACAGCTACTGCTTCAACAATCGCTACATCCACCTTTGGTAATATTCCATAGCTTACATATTGTGGTGTATGACTTAAATGCATATCTAAATATTCTGCTTCTCCATTGTTAATGGCATTTCTTAAGGTACTATTTGTTTGATAAGGAAGTCTCTTTGCAATGATACCAGCCTCTGCCCAAGCTCCATCTACTTCTGGTCCTAATGAAGCACCAGAATATACACTTACGCTCATTTTTTCTCCAGTATTTTTCACTCTTTCAGCAAGAGCTAGTGGTACTGCTTTTGGATATCCTGATGGTGTAAATCCACTGACACCAATTACCATTCCATCATTAATTAATCCTGCTAATTCCTCTGCTGTTGTTATCTTACTAGCTAGCTCTTTATTTCTTATTCTGTCACCATATTTCATGTCTATTTCCCCCAATCTTTTATTTACATTGGTAAATTATGAAGTATAATTGTAAAGATAACCATTCCTAGTAATGCAAATGGATAAGTTGCTCCGTATCCTGCCGCAGGGTCATCACTACCAATTGCATCTACTGCTGCTCCAAGTCCAGGAGTTGATGTCATTCCTCCACAGATTGCTCCTGATAACATAATCCAGTTGATTCCTAGCATATATCTTCCTACAAAGAAACCAATAGTCATTGCAACAACACCTACTACTAATGATACAACTGCTAAATACCATCCTGCTCCAAGTAATGCATCAAATACTTTAAAACCATATCTAAGACCTACAATTGCTAAGAAAAATGCAAGAGATAATTGTCTAACAACACCTAAAATCTTATTATTCATTCTGAAATTGATAAATCCTATTTTTCCTATATGTCCAAGAATCAATGATCCTACTAAAACACCGCCTGTAGAACCTAAACTAAAATATCCTAAAGGTCCTAAAAATATTTTTATTTTTCCTATTGTATATCCGAAGAAACAAGCAACTGCAAAGGCAATAAGGTCAAATGAAGTTTCTTCGATTTCCTTTCCACCAGCAGCTGCTTTTGCTGCTGTCATTTCTTCTCTAAATATTTTTTGTTCCTTTTCTACATCCATTCCAAAAATTCTTGGAAAGAAGTTTACTGCAATAATTACGATTAAAACTCCAAATGGATATCCAATGGCATGCCCTACACCAATTCCAGCTTCAGCATTTTTTATTAATTGTTCTTTTTGCTCATCTGATAGTGCGGGAGTATTTTCTGGTGTTAATTCACCTTCTGAATCTAATACATAAAGGATTTTCGCCTTTTCTGCATCAGTCATAGAGTCATATATTTCCCCCTTGTGAGTGGCATGTCCTTTTGCTGTCTCAATAGCTGCTGCAAGTCCTGGAGAACTTGTTAGTGCACCTGTATAAACTCCAGAGATTTCATATGGATTAGAGCTAAGTCCTAATGCTGGACTTAAAAGAGTCATTCCATAAGTTGCCGTTGCCCCTAAGAATGTGATTAAGAAACCTAGTATAACAAATTTTGCTCCATATTTTTTAAGTACTGCTCCCATATCCTTTGCTGCTAATAACCCAACTGCTGCAACAAACAGGATTAAGAATAAAAAGAAAAAGTTTTTATCTATAACGCCAGATTTTATAAGCTTTGACGCTGCTTTAAATCCAGCATCGCCTTCTCCAAAGCCTTTAGCATATTTAAGTACCCACCAACCAATTAATAATCCTGAAAATAAAGTTCCCGATACACCAAAATTAAATTTCCCAAATTTTATTTTTCCAAACAGCATTCCCGTAAACACCGCTACAAACATCAGTACAAATGGATTTGTGATCCAAGCAACTACATCAAATTTCATTGCATTCCCTCACTTTCTTCTTTTTGTTAAAATTTAATGATAATTCCATTTTTGTTACGTTATTTCGTTTGTTAAATAACTAACACTTCATTTTCCTCTAAAATTCTTTTTTACTTTTTTCTTATGATTCTAATTTCTTGTATTGCATTTTCTTTCACTTGATTAGAATTTTTCCTTATAAAAATACATTTTATTCTCTTTTAACCGGTTATTTGTGTGATTACTTTAATTGTTTTGTTAGGAATTCCCTTTTAATTCTTTTACATAGTGAATTTCTATGTTAATTTATTAACTATGTATGATAAAAAAAATATTTCTTCTAGTCAAGTGTTTGATTGCATACTTGTGTATCAGTATTTTGTTAATATTTTAACACGTTTTTTTGTTATGTTCAATCCTTTTTTTACTTTTTATCATTTTATTTTTTATCATCTCTCAGAAGACTTCATCACCTTCTAATTTTCAACAAATAAAAAGAGCCCTAGACTGGCTCTCTAAAAATGTTCTCCATTTTCATAGTATAATTCTTTTTCTAAAGATTTAAAGATTACACATACATCCTCATAATCCTTCCTAGCATTTACTCTATTAGTTATTGCTTTTGCAACTTGATCTTGTACTTCTTGTCCTCTATCAAACCATAACACATCTACAAATGGGTATCCCTTTTCTTCTTGCCCATCCATAATGAAAATACTTGGAATATACTCTAGTGTAAAATAGTCTCTTGGACAACCTATAATATTTTCTAAATCATCTATCACTTCTTTGCTAATTTGTTTTAATTTCTCTACCTCCATACCCCTAACTCTTATATGTGGCATATGCGCCCTCCTTATTTAGTTTTTATTGATTTTGCTATATGCTTTTCAATATATATTACTGTTCAACAATTCTACAAAGTACTATTCAACTTTAAATTCTTCCGCTATTTCAGATTGCTGCATAGAAGAATCTGAAATCATCTTCATTTTATCTGCTATTTGTTCTATTACTTGTAAAATTTTGCCCTTTTGACTTTTGAACATCTTTTTTAGAATTATGCTTCCTCACACTAGTTCATTCAACTTAAAAAACAAGTTATTTATATTATACTATAACACATTTCTGCAATGTTCAACTTTTGGCAAAAATATGAACTACTCCGCTAAAATTTTCACCCGATATTTGAAAATATGATTAATCCTATTATAGATTTCTTTAATCGCTTCCAAATCTTTTTCATCTAATAAGTTATCACTATCTACATCTTTTAATCTAGTTTCTATTTTTCTTATATATCCAGCTACTTCTGTATAAAATTGAGAAGAAACATCTTCTTTCATCATACTTATAACACCTACCTTCCTTATTTTGAGGTTCCAAATATTTATTATCATTTTACAGTTTTTCTCATTATTTCCCAATAAACAAACAAAAAGAATCCTCATAATAAAGGATTCTTCAAAATAAAAACTTTTTTATATCGCATGATCTCATAATTATTTATTTCTCTTTTTTATAATATAATATATTCCTATACTAATACAGCCAATCACTAAGCTAGCTATAGCCACTGTGTGAAATTTTTCTACCCAAATCTTCCATTTTTCACCTACAAAAACTCCAAGAGCAACAAATGAAGTAACCCAAAGAAATCCTCCTATATTGGCATAAAAAGCAAACCTCATATAAGGTCTCTTCGTAATCCCTGCATAATAAGCATTTAACTGACGAACCCCTGGAATAAAGTAACCTATGATAATAGCATATTTCCCATATTTATCAAACCATTTTTCAGTCTTATAAAAAGATCTTTCATTAATGTGCAAATATTTTCCATATTTTTTTAGAAACGGCCATCCCAAACAATATCCTATGGTGTAGCTAACAGATACACCTATAATACTTCCTATAAAAGCAATACCAACTACCCCAAGAAAGTCCATTTTCCCCTGGGTAACTAAAAAACCTGCAAAGGTTAATAATACTTCATCAGGTATAGGAAGTCCTATGATCCCAAATACTAACGCTAAAAATATACCTATATATCCATAAATAGAAATCAAATACAATACTTTTTCTTGGAGCAACTTAATTCCTCCTTATTTTTGTCCACTAAAAATAGTCACTATTACAAGGTAGCAAATCTTATCAAAATTTGTCAATACTCTCTGCAAAAAAAAATCTTTTTTGTCATCTATTCTATTATAATGCAAAGTCCCCTTCAATCTCAATGATTTCTATTTTTTCAAATTAATTATTTTCTTCTACTAGTCTATCCTCCACTGCATAAGGTATAATGATTAAGATATGATTAAATAAAATAGAAATGGTGATGAAGATGATTTTAGTAACTTTAATAATTTCAATGGGTATTACGTTATTTTTAGTAAGTAAAAAAGTAAATATGGGATTCTCTCTAATGATCGGAGCCATACTTTTAGCCCTTTTAAATAAAAGAAATGTTTCTGATTTATTAGAAATATTTTTAAAAACCTTTTCTGAATCTACAACTATTACACTAGCTATTACTATAGGAATGATCACAATTCTTGGATATTTAATGGATCAATACTTAATTTTAGATAGAATGATTATTTCCTTAGAAAAAATGCTAAGAAGTGCAAAATCAACCATTCTTATTGCGCCTGCTATCATTGGTACTCTTTTGGTCACTGGTGGAGCTTTAATGTCTTGTCCTGTTGTAGATAGTTTAGGAAAAAGGTTAGATATTTCAAAGGATAAAAGATGTGCTATCAATCTTGTTTTTCGACACGCCCTCTACTTTGTATTTCCTTTATCTCCTACAATCCTATTAGCATCACAAATAGGAGATTTCAATCTATGGGATTTTATCAAGCTTCAATTTCCTATTGCTATAGGGATGTATTTATTTGGGTATTTCTTTTACCTTAGAAGGTGCAATGATCCAAATATTGAAAAGCTAGATGCAAAATCCTATTTAAAAACTGTTTTTGATTTCTTTTTCTATGCTTCTCCAATTCTTATAAGTATTTTAGGTGTCATTGTTTTCAAATTTCCTTTTTATATTTCCCTCGTATTCGGGATTCTCCTAAGCATCATCATTAACTTACAGGATAAGAAAAAAGAGGAAAAATATGATTTAAAAGAACCAATCTTAAAAACTATCTATAAAGGAATTAAGCCCTCTATGGTTATTGCCATCTTAGGGATCATGGTGTTTAAAAATGTTGTAAATGATATGGATGAAATATATATATTTCTCAATAGCTTGTTAGATAAAGGAATTCCTTTAGAGCTATTAATTATAATAGCAGGAGGTATCATCTCCTTCCCACTAGCAAATACACAACCAGGAATAGCTATACTTTATCCAATGATTTTACCTTTAGCCCCTGACTACCATACAAAGCTTTTATATGCTATGTTTATCTATACAAGTGCATTTATGTTTTACTATATTTCACCCCTTCATATGTGTCAGGTATTAACCCTCGAATATTTTGGAGTGAAAATAAAAGAGTTATATAAAAACTATATGTATATATTACCACTTACTTATTTAGTAATGATCCTTATCTATATCCTGAATATTTTTAAATAGTAAAGAAAACCCCAAGGAGATTAAAATCTCTTTGGGATTTTCTTTATTTTACATTATACGCTTCCTTATCTACCTTCATAAAAGCTTTTTTTACTTGTATTCCTATAGGTAATGCAATGAATAATCCTACACCCGTAGTAAGCAATGATCCTGGTATTTTAGCAACAGGTGCTATGAAATTCCCACTAAAGTATACATTCGTTAGATAATACCCTACTAAGGAAATAATTCCTCCTACTACATATCCTAAGAAATTGATCTTGATATTGATCCCCTTGTAGTCTTTACTTTGAACGATTTTAGCTACAACATATGCCATTAAACCCTTAATGATTAAAGTAAATGGTGCATAGCTAAAATATCCTCCGAAAATATCAAACAAAAACATGCCACCACCTGCAGCTATAGCTGCATCCGTTGGATTTAAAATGAGTGCCGTTATAAAAAGAGTCGTTGTTCCTAGATGCATCATACTAGGCCCTACAGGAATATGGATATAAGTAGCTGCCATATTCACAGCTATAAACAATCCTAAAAGTACCATTCTTCTTGTTGTCCAAGCATTATTTCTCATTCTATTCTCTCCTTTCATCCTTCATATCCAATTTTGTTAAAATATTACACGATCACTACAATCATATTATTGCATAATAATTGTACCGTGTCAACACTACAATTTCAAATTGTACTGTTGCTATCCTTATAAAAAATACTACAATACAAAAAACCATGAATTTCAGGCTTTTTTTACCTGAATTCATGGCGCTTCGTATATATTTATAATATTTTCTTTAATTTTTCTAAAGATTTTACTGCATTTTCTCTAGGTCTTACTTCAATAATATAATATACATCCAACCCTTTCATCTTTTCTATATGATAGTTAAAATCTACATTCCCACTACCTATAATCTGATGATCACTTTTCCCGTTATGATCATGTAAATGACAAGTCTTTATATATTCTTCATTTTTCAAGAAAAAATCTACTTCATTATATTGATTGGTATAGCTATGTCCAATGTCCCAAGTTAAATATAAATTTTCTTTCCCTAAAAGTTCTCTTAACGTCTCTTGTACAATTTTTTCTGGAAATCTTCCTGAATTTTCAATGCATAAGTAAATCTTACCTTGAGCATAATTACTTAACTCTATTAGACTCTCTTTAAGTACCTTTTTATATTCTTCACAATAAAATTCATCTAAATAAGATTTCCGATCTGTAAGAGTAAAGCATACTGCACTTCCTATATGCATAGTCATTCTACTAGCCCCTATATCATAACCAAAGTCTATCACTTCTTTAAATCTATCTATTGTAGCTTTTCTTATTCCTTCTTGAAGCTGCAATAGAGTAATATCCTCAGGAGCATGTAACGTAATAGCTATATGATTTTCTTCTTTATATTTTTTGATTTCTTCTCTTTCTTCCTTTGTAAATTTTTCTGGGAAGAAAATAGGCATATTTACATTAAGTTCAACACAATCAAAACCATTCTCTTTCGTGTATTTTAGCGTATCAAATATATCTATTTCTCCACTAGATGCTGCATATCCTATTTTCATATGCTACCTCCTAACAAAATACTTCTACGTATCTTTTTTATTTGTTGTATTATTTATCCTATATCTTATCATATAAACATCATTTTATGAAATATTTTAATGCTTCTAACACATTACTTACCTGCATTGCCACACCAATAGGAAGACAATCCTCATCTATATCAAATAAAGGATGATGATGCTTTCTCTGCATTCCTTTTTCTAGGTTTTTGCATCCTAACCTAAAAAAAGCACTAGGTTTCTCTGCTGTAAAATAAGCAAAATCCTCTACCCCCAAAGAAATTTCTTCTATAAAATATAACTTATCTTCTCCTAAAAGGTTCTTTCCAGAGTTTACTACTATCTCAACCATTCTCTTATCATTTACAAGTGTCCTATACCCTTCAATGTTAATAAGTTCCCCTCTTCCGCCTAAAGCCTTAGGCATGGTTTTTACAATATCCTCGATTTTCTTCATGACTTCTTTTCTTGTAGCTTCATTGATATTTCTAACAGTACCAACAAGAGTAACATGATCCGCAATAATATTCCCTTGGGTTCCCCCTATTATTTTTCCAATTGTAACAACAGATGAATCTATTGGAGCTACATTTCTAGATACAATAGACTGAAGAGCAACAACTACATGGGAAGCAATAAGTATACTATCTACACCATCATGTGGATATGCCCCATGGGCTGCTTTTCCATATATGTGAATTTCAATCATATTAGAAGCTGCATTCATTTGATTATATTTTATGCCTATTTTTCCAGTATCCAAACCTGCATCTACATGAAGCCCAAATATAGCATCAACCTCTGGATTTTTAAGTACTCCTTCTTCGATCATAATCTTTGCCCCACCAACCGTTTCTTCTGCTGGCTGAAAAAGTAGCTTTATATTTCCATGAATTTTGTCTTTCATTTCATTTAAAAGCTTTCCCGCTCCTAAAAGAATAGTTGTATGGGCATCATGCCCACATGCATGCATAATACCATCATTCTTCGATTTATAGGATACGTCTTTAGCGTCTTGAATAGGTAAAGCATCCATATCCCCTCTTAAAGCAATAGTGGGTCCATCATATTTTCCCTGGATAAATCCAACTACACCCGTATTCGCAACATTATTCTTATATGGAATATTCATTTCATCAAGGTATTCACATATTTTCTTCGAAGTCCTCAACTCATTCATCCCTAATTCTGGATATTGATGAAAATCTCTTCTAATATGAATGAGCCACGCCTTAATGTTTTCACACCTTTCCATGATTTGTTTCATCTCCATCACCTCTTTAAAATATTTAGCGACCACTATGCCTAAGAGCACTATGGTCGCATTTAATTTTTATCTTTAATAATTTTTTATAGTAACCCTTCTATTAGTTGCATCTAATTCACAAACTCTTCCTAAAGGCAAGGTTACCATAGGATCACAATGACCTGATCTAAAATTATATATTGTAGGCTTAGAAATAGGCTTTATAATATTTTCAAATACTTCAAATGATGTAAAACCTTCATCATCTTCACAATCAGCAAAGTCTCCTAAAATAATACCTTCACACTCTTCTAATTTCCCTGCTAATACAAGCTGTGTAAGCATTCTATCAATACTATATGGTTTTTCCCCTATATCTTCTATAAAAAGAATTTTCCCTTTTGTCTCTATTTCATAGGGTGTCCCCATAGTAGCAGCAATCAAAGCTAAATTGCCTCCTACTAATTGTCCTTTTGCAAAACCTTCTACCATCACTCTTATTTCATCATCTTGTGGATTTTTTAGTTCTATATTCTCTTTTTCATTTACAACATAGAAAAATGATTTCTTAGTAAATGAATTAAAATCTAACATATTTGAAGAAACCATAGGTCCATGATATGTAGCTAGATGAACTTTCTGATTGAAAAGTAGATGGAGTGCTGTTACATCAGAATAACCCACAAATATTTTAGGATTTTTTTTGATCAACTCTATATCAAGAAGATTCATCATACGGGTGCAGCCATATCCTCCCCTAATACAAATGATTGCATCTACATTATTATCATTAAACATTTGATTTACGTCTTTGGCTCTTATTTTATCTTCTCCAGCTAAATATCCACCATATGATAAATAGCAGCTCTCACCCATTTTTACTTTAAAGCCCATTCCCTCTAAAATAGCTTTTGCATGATCTGCACGGTCCTTACTCACAGGTCCTGCTGGAGCAACTACCCCGATAGTATCCCCACAATTTAATCCTTTTGGAATCATCATTTTTTATTCCTCCAAATGCCTTTAATTAAACATCAAATTTGTCACAAATACAGCTGTTATAAGTCCTACAAAATCTGCAATCAATCCTGCTGGTAAAGCATGCCTTGTTTTTTTAATTCCCACAGCCCCAAAATAAACAGCTAATACATAAAAGGTCGTTTCTGTAGACCCATTCATAACAGAAGCCATTCTCCCAATTAATGAATCTGGTCCATAGCTTGTAAATAAATCATTCATAATACCAGATGCACCACCACCAGAAAGAGGTCTCATAATTGCCATAGGAAGAACCTCTGCTGGCATTCCGATTAAATTCGTTATAGGTGAAACGGCACTTACCAAAAGATCCATAGCTCCTGACTTTCTAAAAATGCCAATAGCCACCAACATAGCAACTAAATAAGGGATGATTGTAACGCCTGTCTTAAACCCTTCCTTAGCCCCTTCTGTAAAAGCCTCATAAACTTTTACTTTTTTAACAAATCCATAAAGAGGTATGATCAAAATAATCAGTGGTATTGCATAAATTGAAATGGTCTCCATAATTTTTACAAACATACACATCCTCCTCCATTAATTTTTCTCTACTATTTTCTTTTCACTTTTATTAAAAATAGGTAGTCTTTGAAGTAGCTTTACAGCAATAATTGCTGCTATTGTAGATGCTACTGTAGCAATAATCGTTGGTCCAATAATTTCAGCAGGATTAGCCGAACCTGCTGCGGCACGATATGCAACTACAGAAGATGCAATTAATGTAACAGATGATGTATTGATTGCTAAAAATGTACACATTGAATTTGTAGCTGTATCCTTCTCTTCATTTAATTCTTGAAGCTCTTTCATTGCTTTAATACCTAAAGGTGTTGCTGCATTTCCTAGACCAAAAATATTTGCAGCCATATTCATGACAATAGCACCTATAGCTGGATGGTCCTCTGGAATTTCCGGAAACAAACGCTTCATAATTGGCTTTAGAGCATTCCCTAAAGCTCTAACCATTCCTGCTTCTTCAGCAATCTTCATAAGTCCAAGCCATAATGCCATAACCCCTACAAGACCGATTGATAACTCTACTGCAACATCTGCATAATCTAATGCAGCATCTGTTACAGCTTGAGCATTTCCAGTAACTAGTGCTGCAATGACGCCAATTACAATAAAGCCTAACCAAATTACATTGATCATTAAAATCCCCCCCATTATTATTTTATTTTTCATAGGAATTTTAATGCCATCTAATTTATATAAGTCACACCATAAATATTCTTAAAACCAAATCCAGGCTCATCTGTTAATATAATCTTACTATCTTTAAAAACAGCTCCTCCATCAACGGGATCTTCCTTACATAATACGGGTCCATCTAAATCTATTTTTGTAATAATACTCTTTGCCGCTGCAAGATGTACTGCTGCAGTAACACTTACCTTTGCTTCTAGCATACAACCAATCATACATTCAACTCCATAAATTTCAGCAATAGAACAAATCTTAAGGGCATTATGCATTCCACCTGTTTTCATAAGCTTAATATTAATAAGGTCTGCTGCTCTCATTTGAATAATCTTCATAGCGTCCATAGGTGAAAATATACTCTCATCTGCTAAAACAGGAATAGAAATATTGTCTGTTACAAGCTTTAATCCTTCAAAGTCATGTGCTGGCACAGGCTGTTCCACAAACTCAATACAAACTCCTGCATCTTCCATTTTTCTTAAAGTATATATAGCTTCCTTAGGGGTCCATCCTTGATTAGCATCAATCCTAAGATCTATATCATATCCAACAGCTTTTCGAATAGCTTTCATCCTTTTAATATCTGTCTGAGCATCCTTACCAACCTTTATCTTCAAGGTTTTATATCCTAAACCAACTGCTTCCATACTATCCCTTGCCATCTCTTCAGGAGAATTTACACTAATGGTTATATCTGTAATGATTTCTTTTCTATATCCACCTAATAACTTATACACAGGCGCTTTATAAAGCTGTCCATACAAATCATAAAGAGCTATATCTACAGCTGCTTTAGCACTAGTATTTTTTACTAATGATTGGTCTACTGTCTTCATGATTTCTTCAAAGTTTTCTATATCCATCCCTATTAAATGCTTTTTAATATGGTCTTCTATAGCTCCTATAATAGCTCCTGTAGTATCTCCTGTAATCACTCCTGTTGGTGGTGCTTCTCCATAACCTATATTTCCTGTATCTGTAATAATTTTTACAATCACATCATTTACACTATTAACGGTCCTTAAAGCTGTCTTAAAAGGTTTCTTAAGGGGAACTACTATTCGTCCAAGTTTAATATCTACAATTTTCATTTTTCATCCTCCTCCTGAATTTAAAAAAATCCAGTAAAAGTCCTTGTTCCTAAACTTTTACTGGATTTTATTCTGGTAAATATATAACGTTCAAGAATAATAAAAATCATAAAATATTAAGTAATATGAAATACTTATGATTTTATTATTTTTTAGAAACATATCCATAAAATAAAGCAGTATTAATAATATTTTTGTTTGATTTCCTTATATTTTTTTACCGCATCCTTATAGGCTACTACAATAGCTCTTTGAGAACTACCAAAATACCTTCTTTTTATTTCTTCTTCTATCTCTTCATAAAACTGATCAAATTTTTTCTCAAAGAATAAACTTTTAATAAATATCTGAGTAGTTGGAATAGTTGATGCACAGCTAAGGTCAACAACCATATCCGTAGCAGTATCTACAACATATCCAATAAAAAACATACCAAAATGCTGTGTGATAGCATTATCATTGCTCGTTTTTCCATGTCCTATAATATATACAGTATTTTTATCATACATTCTTATCACCTACTAATAATAGTTTAAAATAATAATTCTTAATACATTTCTCTATTATTAGTATAACTAAATTATTACATAATTGAAAGTATTTTCCCCACTAATAAACCTCCACCTGTTCCAATAATATATCCTAACATAGCCATTAAAACACCTATAGGAATTAAAGCTTCACTATATGATGCTGCAAGTATAGGAGCAGATGCAACCCCTCCTATATTTGCAAGACTTGCTATACCGCATGTAAATAAATCTAATTTGAAAATTTTAGCCACAGTAACTAGAATAATCCCATGAATTGCTAAAATGACAAATCCAGAGATAATATATAGTGGTGCTTGCCCAAGTTCAGCAAAATTAGCTCGTGAAGCAATTAATCCTACTATTGTATAAAGCATTACATTTGAGATTTGAGAAGATCCTGGAAGTTTTCCAAGGGGAGTCATAGCACATGCAGTTCCTGCAATAGTTGCAATAATTACAGTCCATGTTGTTCCTGTAATAAAGCTAGTCTTTGGTAATATAGCTGCTAAGCTTTGCCCAACCGCTGAAACAAACAAACTTGCCCCTATTAAAAGCATCATATCTGAAAACTCAATATTTTTTCTGATATTCTCTTGTGTTGCAGCAAGCTGTTCTCCAACTTCATCTATAATGCTTGTATCTGCCTTCGTCCATTTGTTAAATATTTTTCCAAAAGGAACTAATCCTAACAAGATCATTACCCAAATTGCATAATCAATTGAATCAATCAATAATGTATATCCCATACTAGAATCAGGTACATTCAAAGCTCCTTGTACGGCTGCCATATTTCCTGTTCCGCCCATCCAACTTCCTGCTAAAGCTGCAAATGCTTTCCATGTGTCTGCTGTATACATTCCTTTAAATATAGCATATGTAACAACAAATCCAACGCCAATACTTACAGCTGCCGCAAAAAATCCTAAAAGCATTTTAGGTCCTAGCTTCATAATCCTTCTAAGATCACATCTTAATAGCATTAAAAAAATCATTGCTGGCAATAAATTTCCTTTCATCATCTTATAATACATAGTAACTTCATCTGTTTTTTCCCAAACTTTAAAAGTTGCAAGTACCATTACTACAAAATAAATGACCACTATAGCTGGTACATATTTAAAAAATTTGCCCTTGCTATTTTTTTCTGCCACAATAACTAAACTTGCAAAAAATACAATAACTGCCAAATAACTAAATCCACCTGTAATCATCTACATTCCCCCTTTATAATAATTCTAAACTTTTCTCTTATAAAGTTTAGAACTTCTTATTCATTCAGAATCAAAAACAAAAAAGACCCAATAAACGATTTAAAATTTCATTTATCAGGTCTTGTTTATGACAATGTTTTGGACATCTGAATAAACAAGGTGATTCAAAAGTTGTTTTTTTAATTTTCTAAATATATTGTATAAGCTTTTGGTATAATTTGTCAAGTCCTTTATTTATAAAAATATCACTTCTATTTAATGATTACTTTCCTACATTCTCTTATTCTATCGCCCTTTAAATACTATTTTGACAATTTTTTTGTATGTTCATAGTGTATTTGGTAAACTATTATCATATAAACCTGTTCATCAAAATAAACATTGATTATTTTAGTTTACATTTACAAACTTAGGAGGTCATCACCATGTTAACAGAAATCATGAAAAAATATAGAGATCCAAATAAATATGATTTGAGCTGCTCAGAGACTATGGTTTATGCAGCTAATGAAGCTTATGATTTAAAGCTAGATGAAAAAGTATTTAGAGCTATGGCACCCTTTAGTGGGGGCATGTGGGTAGAAGAAGTATGTGGTGCAATCAGCGGTGCTTTAGCTGTTCTAGGTATATTATTTACAAATAATGTAGCCCACGAAAGTGATTATTTGAAAGAATTAACCTTAGAATTCTTTGAAAAATTCGAGAAAAAACTAGGCTCTATTAACTGTACTAAATTAAAGGAAATGCATCGAACAGAAGAAGCAGGATGTAATAAAGTGATTTATATAGCTGGAGAAATCTTAGACGATATTATCCTAAGAGAATTAAAAACAAAATAAGAAATAAGAACTTACACACAATCTTTCGCCTCCCCCTCTAGTAAGCCATTTAGAATTATTCAATATATTCATATTTTTCAAAATTATATAAATTATGCTATAATATAATAAATGACTTCGTTAGGGGGACTGTCTATGAAAATAGAATTTTTAGGTGCAGCAAAAGTTGTAACAGGTTCTAATTATTTAATCACCACCAATAAATATAAAATATTGTTAGATTGTGGATTATTTCAAGGCAGTAAGCAGCTAGAAAAGTTAAATTTTAAAGATTTTGAGTTCAATCCTGCTGAAATAGATTTTCTTGTTCTTAGCCATGCTCATATCGATCACAGCGGTAGAATTCCAAAACTTGTAAAAGATGGCTTTAAAGGAAAGATTGTAACAACTAAAGCTACAAAGGATTTATGTGAGGTTATGCTAGTAGATAGTGGTCATATTCAGGAATCTGATGCCCTATGGGAAAATAATAAAAGAAAAAGAGCAGGCTTACCCTTTATTGAACCTTTATATACAGCAGAAGATGCTAAAATCAGTTTAAACTACTTCGATCCTTGCCTTTATGATCAAACCATTGAATTAAACGATTCTATTACCGTTCGTTTTAAAGATGCTGGTCATATATTAGGGTCCGCTATTATCGAACTATGGGTTACTGAAAATAATAAGACTGCCAAAATTGTTTTTACAGGAGACTTAGGTATTAAAAATAAACCCATCCTCAAAAATCCTGAATTCATAGAGGAAGCAGACTATCTCATTATAGAATCTACTTATGGCAATAGACTTCATGAAAAACAAGAAAAAAGAACAAAGGAATTAATAGAAATCATCAACAAAACAGCCCTTCGTGGTGGAACAGTCATTATTCCGTCCTTTGCAATCAATAGAACACAAGAGCTCATTTATGAGCTAAATAAATATTATGAGCATACAGAAGAACTAGAAACCTTCATGAAAGTACCTATATATATAGATAGCCCTATGGCAATATCTGCTACACAAGTTTATCGTAATAATTCTTATGGCTTTGATGATGAAACAAAAAAACTTATTTTAAGCGGAGAAGATCCTTTTCAATTTGAAAATCTTTTCTATGTAAATAGTCAAAAGGAATCCATGCGATTAAATGCTCAGCCTTATCCAAAGGTAATTATTTCTGCTAGTGGTATGTGTACAGCTGGAAGAGTTCGACATCATTTGAAGCATAATTTATGGAAAAAAAGAAACAGCGTAGTTTTTGTAGGGTATCAAGCTGAAGGAACATTAGGTCGTCAATTAAAAGAAGGGGCTAAAAAAGTTAAGCTTCTTGGGGAAAAAATTTCTGTCGAAGCTGAAATTTATAGTATAGAAGGATTTTCAGGTCATGCAGATCAAAAGGATTTATTAGATTGGTTAAAGGCATTTAAAAAGCTTCCTAAAAGAATATTTGTAGTCCACGGTGAAGAAGAATCAGCAGAATCCTTTGCTGGATTAATAAAAGAAAAGTTTGGTATTCAAGCAATCGTTCCAAATATGGGATATACCTTTGAAATCAAAGATAATTTACTTGAAAGCCATGCTGGCGAAATACTAGAACCTCTGAAGAAAAAAGAAAATATTATCAAAGAGCTTCAATCAGTATATGATACCTTTGATAGTTTAGTTCAAAAAACAGATTTACTAATTGACGAAAAAATTCTTCATAAGGATTATTCAAAACTAAAAAATAAACTTTTAGATTTAAACCAAAAGCTATTAGATATCAATATGTTAATTAGTAAATAGGCTGCTTATTGCAGCCTATTTTTTTTACAAGTCTATCCTAACGAATAGCAGATACAGCGTCTTCAAATATTTTATCTATAACCTTTTTATCATTATATTGTTTATAGGATGAATCCATCTCTATCATGCTATAATCGAAATTTGCTTCATCCATAATTTTTAAAAATGGTAGGGGATTAAAATATTCAGGAGAAAATACCCCTTGATCCTTCCATATTCCCTTTCCTATTAATTCGATTCCTATAGCTGCTCCAAAGCCTGTTTGAGTAACGATAGCTTGCATTCCCCAGTCTTTCATAGATTTTTGATTTTCAAAGGTTTGATAAATAAATACTTCTCTTCTCTTCCCATCTTTTATTCCTATACAATGAACCCCTACACACATTTTGCCGATCATTTCGTCTCCAATATCCTTTGGCTGTGGTGCTATAGCTGCAACTACATCCCTTGGTACAATCTCTACTCCATCCACCTTGACAGGCTTTAAACTTCTAAGCCCCATGGTATCTATCACCTTTAAGGCTTTTATTAAATTATCATCTAATGCAATTTTATAGGTACATTTTTGAAGACCATATTTTTCTAAGTATTTTGGCATCAATACGGTCTCTTCATGCTCTATTTTTACTAGTTTATTGATCCCAACCCCTGCTGGCATTTCAAAGGTTTCTTCTCCTGCTAGTGGTTTATCTACAATAAATCCTTCTTTCTTATTCCACTCAACATTAGGATTCATACATTCATCCAGTATGGTCCAAACATTAAAACCAAATGTAATATCATCTTCTTTTTGACCTGGAATAGATAGATTTCCTCCGTCTTTTACATGTAATTCATGTAACTCATCAAATAAATATTCTGCCGCAAATTTTGCAAAAACATCTACAACTCCCGGATCTATTCCAAGGCAGATACATGCCATAATTCCTTTTTCCTTCCAAAGACCATTTCGATCAAAATTATATTTTGTCATGGGTTCTATATAACTGTTTTCTATCCCTATTCCATATTGAGGGTTTTCCATAGGTATTGACCAAGTTCCCATATTTGCATAATTTACTCCCGCTTCATATGAAGCATCAAATATATTATTTGCTACAAAAGGTGCTGCTGCATCCATCACAAAATCACAATCATGCTTTTTAATGATTTTTATGATATTCTCTTGATCTCTAGCATCTAACTTTTCCGCTACATACATTTCATCATTTCCTAAGTTATTAATTACTTCTTTCGCCCTTTCTAAACTATAATCTGATACCACTACCTTTACTAGCCATTCCTTCTTCGGATCTCTTTTCTTCAATATTCGTAAAATAGCTTCTCCTACCGCTCCAGCTCCTACTAATAACATTTTCATAGATAATTTCTCCCTTTCTCATAAAAACACTTTTCAAATAAAAAGAGGAATATATGTACGCAAAACTTAGCGTCATATATTCCTCTGTCCTTTTGCCAGTTGGTTTCCACCACTATATTTTATAATGGATTTGCCTCGTAGGCGTTGTACTTAAACAACTCTCCAGAGTTCTGTCCGACAACGTTCCTTTTGCCTGTCAGTTTCCTAAAAAGAAATGACCCTTTCTCTTAGTTACTTCTTCGGCTACTCTTAGTAAGTATCTAGCATTGTCCTCATCCAGCCATCTTTATTTTAATTTTTTAATATTCTATCATTTTATTCTTTCTCTTGTCAAACTCCTTTTATCCCTTTAAAAGTTCTTTTTGCTCCTCTATTCTCTCTTCTAACTCATTTAGATAGGCCCATCTCTCCATTTTTTCATCTAATTCCTTTTCTAAGCTTTCCTTTTCACTTACTAGCCTTTGAAGGAGTTCAAAGTCACTTCCTGCCTGACTGATTTTTTCACTAATTTCTTCAATTTTTTCTTCTATATTTTCAATGATTCCATCAATCTGATCGTATTCTCTTTGCTCTTTAAAGGTAAACTTAAGTTTTTTAGGTTTATTTGTGGATTGCTCCTTCTTCTTCTCTGTATTCTTAGTAGCTTTTTCATGATTCAAAGAATGATCTTTGTGTTCTCTTGATTCTTCATATTCTGAATAATTTCCTGTATATTCCTTGATCATGCCATTTCCTTCAAAAGCAAAAATTTTATCTGTCACCTTATCTAAAAAATAACGATCATGAGAAACAACAATCACTGCACCATGAAATTCTTCAAGATAGTCTTCAAGAATTGTCAAAGTCTTTATATCTAAATCGTTTGTAGGCTCATCTAAAAAGATTACATTAGGAGCACTCATTAAAACCTTTAATAAATAAAGTCTCCTCTTTTCGCCACCAGATAATTTTGCAATAGGCGTCCACTGCACATGAGGAGGAAATAAAAATCTTTCTAACATTTGAGATGCAGTAATTTTCATGCCTTCTCCATTTGTAATATATTCTGCTTCATTTTTAATATAATCAATCACTCTTAAAGCTTGGTCCATTTCAGTGCTTTCTTGAGAGAAATACCCTATTTTTACCGTCTCTCCTCTCTCAATCGTTCCACAATCTGGTTCAATTTTCTCTGCCATAATATTTAATAAAGTGGATTTTCCCATTCCATTAGGACCTACGATTCCTACTCGGTCATTTCTTAATACAATATAAGTAAAATCATCAATACACTTTTTTTCTCCATAGCTTTTAACTATATGATTGAGTTCAATAACCTTCTTTCCTAAACGTCTTTTCCCTACAGATATCTCCATTTTTTCTTCAGATATATCTATTTTTTCGTCTTCAATCTTTTCAAATCTCTGAATTCTAGCCTTTTGCTTTGTGGTTCTAGCTTTTACACCACTTTTAATCCAAGCCAATTCTTTTCGATAAAGATTTTGCCTTTTCTTCTCTGCTGATAATCTTTGTTCTTCCCTTTCTGACTTTGCTTGTAGAAAAGTACTATAGTTCCCTGTATATTGATAAAGGTTGCCCCCATCTATTTCTAAAATACGATTCGTCACTCGATCTAAGAAATATCGATCATGGGTAATCATCAGTAATGCACCTTTTCTTTTATTTAAATATTCTTCTAACCATTTTATAGTTTCATTATCAATATGATTGGTCGGTTCATCTAAAACCAATAACTCACAAGGACTAATAAGTGCACTTGCTAATGCAATTCTTTTTCTTTGTCCTCCTGAAAGGGTCCCTACTTTCACATCAAAATCATAAATGCCTAGCTTTGTTAATACGTTTTTTGCCTCACTCTCTAATTGCCACGCTCCTAAAGCGTCCATATCTTGATTTAACTTCATAAATTTATTTTGCAAATCATCATCATTTGGAGAATATTTTAGTTTTTCTAATAGATCTTCATAATCTCTTAATAATGTCATAATAGGAGAATTTCCTTTAAATACTTGCTGAAGCACTGTTGCATCAGGATCAAAATAAGGATTTTGTGATAAATACTCAATACGAACATTATTTCCTTTAATGACCCTACCCGTATCAGTAGTTTCTGCACCTACAATAATTTTTAAAAAAGTAGATTTTCCTGTTCCATTTACCCCTATTAATCCTATTTTTTCTCCTTCATTGATGCCAAAGGATATATTATCAAATAACATCTTATCTCCATAGCTTTTAGAAATATTTTCAATAGATAATAAATTCATACACTTACCTTCCTTTTAATCAGATTCTCCACTTATTATATCTTATATTTGAATATTCTCCAAAATCTATATAAATAATTTTCAATAAAATCATCAAGCTTATTATTAAATATCTACTAAAAAAGAGTTCTCTCATTCTAGAAATAAATTTCTATTTTAAGACAACTCTATATGCAACTTCTTTTTACAACCCAAACTTTCTTATTTTTTCATATCTCTCATTTAATAATGTATCATGATCTAATTCTAGTAAGTTAGCTATTTCTTTTAATACATAATCCTTTATTCCTTTAGCAACAAAATCAATATCCTTATGAGCACCACCTAATGGTTCTTCAATGATTTTGTCAATTACTTTAAATGAAAGTAAATCATCCCCAGTTAATTTCATAATGTCTGCTGCTCTTTCAGCTAGCGTTGCATCTTTCCAAAGAATACTTGAAAGTCCTTCTGGTGAAATGACTGAATATATACTATTTTGAAGCATACAAACCCGATCTCCTACTCCTAAAGCTAATGCTCCTCCACTTCCACCTTCTCCGATTACTACAACAATTATTGGTGTTTTAAGTCTACTCATCTCTAGTAAATTAAGGGCGATAGCTTCTCCTTGACCTCTCTCCTCTGCACCTAATCCACAATAAGCACCCGGCGTATCTACAAAAGTAATAATAAGTCTTTTAAATTTTTCTGCTTGTTTCATAAGCCTTAAAGCCTTTCTATATCCTTCTGGATGAGCCATACCAAAATTTCTTTTGATATTCTCCTTTGTATCCTTTCCCTTTTGATGTCCTATCACTGTAACAGGCATCCCTTCAAGGGTTCCAATACCACCAACAATAGCACTATCGTCTCCATAGAATCGATCTCCATGAAGTTCTATAAAATCAGGGATGATTTTTTCTATATAATCTAATGTAGTAGGTCTTTCCTGCATCCTTGCTAATTTTACTTTCTGCCATGGTTTCAAATTACTGTAGGCTTCCTTCTTAATATTTTCTAATTTATTTCTTAAAATGTTAATCTCTGTATCTAAAGATACTCCATTTTCTACGGAAAAAATTTCTAGTTCTTTTATTTTATTTTCTAATTCTATAATAGGTTTTTCAAAGTCTAAACAACTATTCATTTTTTTCACCTCTTACTGTGTGAATCCTTAATATTTTATATAATACTTCTCTTAAATTTTTCCTATGGACGATTTTGTCTACAAAACCTCGCTCCATCAAAAACTCAGACCTTTGAAATCCTTCAGGCAGTTTTTGTCTTATAGTTTGTTCTATCACCCTAGGTCCTGCAAATCCGATTAATGCTTTAGGCTCTGCTAAGATTATATCTCCAAGCATAGCAAAGCTAGCTGTAACCCCTCCTGTAGTTGGATCTGTTAAAGCTGATATATATAAAAGTCCTTCATCAGATAATCTGCTAAGTGCTGCAGATGTTTTTGCCATCTGCATCAAAGAAAGAATTCCTTCTTGCATTCTTGCACCACCAGAAGATGTGAAAATCATCACAGGAAATCTCTTTTCTATAGCATTTTCGATAGCCCTAGTGATCTTTTCTCCAACTACACATCCCATACTTCCCATCATAAATTCTGGATTCATGACACAGATTACAAGAGGTATCCCTTTGATTTTTCCTTCTCCCGTGATAACGGCATCCAATTCTTTTGATTTTTTCTTTGCTGAGTCTATTTTATCCTTATACTCTGGAAAAGCTAATGGATCATTGGCTTCTAATTCTTTATCATATTCTATAAAGCTATTATCATCTACTAATAAATTGAGTCTTTCTCTAGCTCCTATCCTAAAGTGATAATCACATTTAGGACATGTATGCATATTCTCTTGAACCTCTTCTTTTGATATCCATTCCTTACAATTTTTACACTTGATATTAAGGGCTTCATCTATTTTTTTATCATCCTTTCCTTGATGGTCAGATAGATTTTTTAAAGGAGCTTTTTTATTTTCTTTATGATCATGTATATGGATCGTTCCATACTTCTTCTTTCGAAATAATTCTTTCAGCATTTTACTCACCTCTCTCTAATGAACCTATTTCATCATTTCTTTACTAATAAAGGAAGTATCAATTTTGTTTTCAATAAATCTCTCATGATTTAGTAGCTTTTTATGAAAATCAATATTTGTATTGATTCCTATAATCGTCATCTCATCAATAGCCCTTTTCATTCTAACGATTGCTTCATTTCTATCTTTTCCCCATGCAATAAGCTTTCCAATCATGGAATCATAAGTAGCAGGAATTTTATATCCACTATAAATATGACTATCCATACGAATCCCATTTCCTCCAGGAATAAAATAATCCTCAATAGTTCCTGGACAGGGTGTAAAATTATTATTAGGATCTTCTGCATTGATTCTACATTCTATTGCATGTCCATTGATTTTTATATCCTCTTGGGTAAAGCTTAATTTTTCTCCAGTAGCAATCTTTATTTGTTCCTTTATCAAATCTATTCCTGTAACCCTCTCTGTAACAGGATGCTCTACTTGAATTCTCGTATTCATTTCAATAAAATAAAAGTTATGGTGTTTATCTAATAAAAATTCTATAGTTCCTGCACTTATATAATCTACAGCCTTCGCAGCCTTTATAGCCATTTGTCCCATTCTTTTTCTTAAATCATCATCTATCTTTGTACAAGGAGCTTCCTCTAATACCTTTTGGTTTCTTCTTTGCAAAGAACAATCACGTTCTCCTAAATGAACCATATTGCCATGTTCATCTCCTAATACTTGAAATTCTATATGTCTTGGCTCTTCAATAAACTTTTCTATATACATATCATCATCGTTAAATGCAGCAAAAGCTTCTGATTTTGCCATATTGAATTGATTGATAAAATCTTCTTCCTTATGAACAATTCTCATACCTCTTCCACCGCCACCACTTGAAGCTTTGACCATAACAGGAAATCCTATTTTTTTAGCAATATCTAACCCCTCTAATGCATCTGTTGTCGCTTCTTCTGACCCAGGAACAACACTTACATTGGCTTCAATCATAGTTTTTCTAGCCTCTGCTTTATTTCCCATTTTTCTAATATGCTCCTTCTTTGGTCCAATGAGCTTAATTCCCTGTTCTTCACAGATTTTAGCAAACTTTATACTTTCCGATAAAAAACCATAGCCTGGATGAATAGCTTCTGCATGGGTAATAAGTGCCGCACTAATGATATTTTCTATATTTAGATAACTCTTAGAAGATATAGCAGGTCCTATACATACAGCTTCATCTGCCATATGTACATGAAGAGAATCTTTGTCTATTTCTGAATAAACAGCTACAGTTTTTACACCTAATTCTTTACATGCTCGAATAATTCTTAAAGCAATTTCTCCTCTATTGGCAATCAATATTTTCTTAAACATACAAATTACCTCCTGATTTTCATTAAAGGCTGACCATATTCTACAATATCTTCATTCTCTACTAAAATCTCTACTACTTGACCACATTCTTCACTTTGAATTTCATTCATAATCTTCATTGCCTCTATGATACATATAGGTTGTCCTTTTTTTACAGATAAACCTACCTCAACAAAGTTTTGTGCATCAGGACTAGGTGCTGCATAAAAAACTCCTACAATAGGAGATTTCACAATATAGACCTCTTCATCATTCAGCACTAAATTTTCCTGAACGCTTTTAACCTCTTTTTCTATTTTATTTTCACTTCTAGTCATTTCGTAAGATAGATTATTTTCATTTACTGCTTTTGTCACGCTGATTTTTAAGTCCTTTTCTTCAATATCTACTCTTTGTATGCTTGTTTGATCTATTGTTAGTAATAATTCTTTTAAATCTTTTATATTCATTATGTAGAACCTCCTAAGTTTTGGGTTGATATTAGTACCTAGTACTAATATCTTGTGTTATTATAACATATAAAATGTATTGATATCAATTCATTAATTTTTAGTAGAACTTTTTACCAAAAAAAATAAGGACAATTCGTCCTTATTTCTTTTCAACTAATTTTCCATCTTCTAAATTTTCATGACCTACTATAATAACCTGATCTCCTTTTTTAACACCCTCTAAAATTTCATAAGCATCATCACTTGAAAAACCTATTTTCACTGCTTTTTTCACAGCCTTTTTATTTTCCTCTAGAAAAACATAATACTTTTCCTTCTCTTTGATTACAGCTTTCTTTGGTACTCCTAATGCATCTTTACGCTGGTCTAATATAATTTGGGCGGTTGCAAACATTCCTGATTTTAATTTATTTTTTTCATTATTGATCAAAATTTTTACTGGATATGTCTTTGTCTCTTGTTCAGGCTCTGGTCCTATATTTGTTATTTTTCCTTCAAAGCTATCTGAAAATACATCTACCTTTACAATACATTTTTGCCCTCTTTTTATAAAAGGCATATCTTTTTCAGCAATCCCTACTTGTACATACATTTGTTCTATATTGACAAGTTTGAAAAGCTCCATACCAGTAGAGACCATTTGCCCCATCAAAACCTTCTTGCTACTGATAATTCCAGAAATAGGTGCTTTTATGTGGGTATCTTCTACATTTTTCTTTGCTAAAGCTACATCATTTTCTTTCATTCCTAATGATTCTTTTTGTTTTTCATATTCCTTTTCTACTGTCTCCAGTTCTGATTTTGATTTTACATTGTTTTCATAAAGCGTCTTTGTCCTTTCATAATCATTTGTCAGATTGTCATATTCTATACGAGCCATAGAAAGGTCTTTGCTTTTGTTCTCATATGCTAATTGATAAGTTGTATCATCTAATTTACAAAGGTGCTGCCCTTTCCCTACATTACTTCCTAAGTCTCCAATAATTTCTTTGACTTTTCCATTTACTTCTGCTGTCACAACAGCTTCTTCCCTAGGCTTTAAATTCCCTGGTAATATAATTTTATTAGTAAAATCCATATTCTTAACAGGTTCCGTTTTTACATATATAGCTTCTTCTTTTTTTAATTCCTCTACAGCTTTTCCATCTGTTTCTTGTGTTTTATTATCCCCACAGCCTACAAGTAAAAAGCTACTCATCATAAGGATACAACCTAATATGAATAATAATTTTTTCAATCCATTCTCTCCTCCCTATTTGTTTTTATCTTTTTATAAAGTTCTCACTTTTATGGATTTTTCAAGGAAAGCATTATTTCATAATTAACAAATCTATAATGTAATTGCAAATATGGTTACAGCTTCTTCGTCTGATGTAAGAGTAATGGTTCCTTTATGTCTTTCTACAATCTTTTTCGTTATAGCAAGACCTAATCCTGACCCTTCATGAGTTCCTCTACTCTTATCTCCTCTTACAAAAGAATCAAAAATAAGATTTTTTAATTCTTTCCTTATGCCAATTCCATTATCTGCAATAGTGAGTATTACCTGATCTTCATTTCTATAACACTTAATCCACAAGGTAGTTTTAGGTGGATTATATTTAATGGCATTAGATAATATATTAATGACTGCTCTTGCCATTTGTTTTTTATCAAAAGCTATCATAATAGGGGTATGACTAATATCTATATACAAATCAAATTCTTTCCTTTCGATTTCTGCATAATATTCACTAATCACTTGTCTTAGCCATTCCGCAAAATCATAAATTTCATAAGTAAATTCAAAGTTTTCATCTTCTAATTTTGAAAAGTTAAAGAAATCTTCTATCAAATTAGATACATATAAGGATTTATTGTATATATATTTTAAATATTTTTTCTCATCCTCTTGCGTCTTTGCTTCTCCATCATAAAGTAATTTAGAAAATCCATAAATAGAAGTAATTGGTGTTTTTAAATCATGAGATATATCCACAATCATCCGTTGCTTGCTTTTAGATATCTTCATTTTTTCCATTTCTACATCTTCTAGTTTACTAGCCATTTTATTAAAAGCATCTCTTATTTCTCCAAACTCCCTTTGAGCATGAAAATCTAGTCTCGTACTATAATTTTGCCGTTCCATTTCTCGAATCCCTTTTCTAAAATATTTAAGAGGCGTCTTTAAATGTTTAGATGTAAATCTACTATAAAAAATAAGACTTACAAAAAGAAAAAATAAAAAGACAATTAGAAAAGTTCCATAGGTTACATTTCCTATACTATTAATTTTTTCCGTATTGATCAATTTAGGCGTCACTGCAAAATAAAATTTGTCCCTTGGCCACTTGAATACATATAAATAAGGTTCTCCATTAGGCCCCTCTACAGGAGAAATATTATACCAATAGGGGTATTTTTCTCTATCAAAATGGATAGATGTTTGATCATATAAAAACCTTTCATCATATTGCTCAATATGATCTAGCTTTTCTCCCTTTACATAGATGACTTTTTTATTTTCATCCAAAATTTCAACCCAACATTCCATCATTTCTATACATCTTGTATCCATTTCTTCAAAGGGAACCTTATAAAAATCCTTTGGTTCACTAAACTTAATCACTATATTTCTATAAACAACATTCTCTAAAATAAATTCTGTCACATAAATGGTCAAGATCAATGATACAACCATGATGAAAATGATAACCATATAATTTTTAAATAAAAAACCATTGATGCTTTTTTTATCCTTCATTTTTCACATGCCCTTCAAACCGATACCCAAGCCCCCTTATAGTTTTTAAGTAGTCAGGGCTTTTTGAATCATATTCGATCTTATCTCTTAATCGACTGACATAAACCATAATAATATTGTCATCCCCCATATAATCTTGTTCCCATGTAGATTCATATAATTGTTTCTTCGTAAATACTTTATTGGGATTTTTCATTAAAAAATGAAGGAGCTTATATTCTAAGCTAGTAAGTTCTACTGTTTTTTCTCCCTTATAGACTTGGCAGCTCTTTTCTTTTAAGCACAACTCCCCTATACAAATATTTTCTTCAGATTTTTTATCATAATTTTTATCCTTATCATATTGATGACATCTTCTCATCAAAGCCTGCATTCGTGCAACTACTTCAAGGGGATTAAATGGCTTAGTCATATAATCATCCGCTCCTATCCCTAAGCCATAAATCTTATCCATATCCGCATCCTTTGCAGATAAGAACATAACAGGAATATTAGATATTTTTCTCATTTCTTTTATAAATTCAATTCCATCCATTTTGGGCATCATAATGTCTAAGATCACAGCATCTACAACATTCTCTTTCATGCATCTTAGTGCCATTTTTCCATCATAAGCCTCTAACCCGTGAAAGCCATGATTTTCTAAATAAATCTTTAGTAGTTCCACAATTTCTTTCTCATCATCTACTATTAAAATATTCTTCATTTTTATCCCCCTCATAAAGTAACTTCCTTTAGGAAAGCTGGATATCTAGATTTTCATTCTATACGATAGATACCCACTTTAAATCTTTAGGTGTGGGGATCTACACTTAAGCAAATTTGCATTTCTATCTTTTATAAGCTTTGAGAATCCATCTCCATTTTTCTTGATTTTCTATTCTTAAAATATGCTTTCATACCCTCTACTAAAGAATATAATATAGGTACAATCACTAATGTCAATAAAGTTGCAAAGCTTAATCCAAATATAATTGCATACCCCATAGGTGCATAAAAATCATTTTTTAATGTAAGGGGTAATATTCCTCCCACAGTAGTTATCGTTGTTGACATAACAGGTATAAATCTCGTCATAGCTGTTTCTTTTATAGCTTGATCCATTTCATATCCATTTTTTCTCAAATAATTGATATAATCCACTAATACAATAGCATCATTTACTGCGATTCCTACTAAGGATACCATTCCTATTAATGAGGTTAATCCTAAATAGCTTCCTACTAGGGTAAGCCCTATGAATACACCAATTACCGCAAGGGGTACAGAAAATAATATAACAAATGGCTGCGATAAAGAATTAAATTGTATGGAAAGAATAAGATATACAAGAATCATGGCAATCAACATATTTTTCCCCATGTTGATAAAATAATCATTCACCTCTTCTTGTTCTCTGTCAAACCCTATAGAATAACCTTTTGGCATAGGATATTCATTCACTTTCTTCATAAACGCTTCTTGTATAGCCATCTTTTGTTCTTGATTTTTTACATTTGCGCCAACCTTTGCATATCTCTTCTCGCTATGATGAAAAATTGCTGAACAGCCTTCTTCTTCTTTTGCAGTAGCTACATAGGAAAATGGTATGGGCTGATTGCTTTTTCCATAGAAATAGATATTATTAAAATCTTCCTTATGTGATAATTTTTCCTTCGTTGTACGAATCATCACATCGATTTCTTCTTGATTGATTTTAAAAGTAGTTGCCTTTAAGCCATGTACAGCATTTCTTATACCCATAGAAATACTTCTATGATCTAGTCCTAAGGAAGCTGCCTTTTCTCTATTGATAATAATCTGCATTTCACTTAAACCATTTTCAAAATTATTTCCAGCATCAAAGGTACCCTCTATATTCTTTAGGGTATCTGTAAAATCATTGGCTACAGACTTTAAAGTATCAAAGTTCTTTCCATAAATCATGATTTCTATATCCTTATTTCCAAAGTCAATACCACCTTTCATTTGTCCTATAGTGATCTCTGCCCCTGGAATATCTTTTATACGATCTCTACAATCCTCTGCAATTTCCATACTTGTTCTTTCCCTTTTATCCTTCTCTAAAAGCTTCACTCGAATCCTTGCTCTTTCAGGACTTGAAATACTTGTGCTAAAGCTTTTCATTTCAGGATAATCAAATAATATTTTTTCAACCTCTGCTGCTATATTAGATGTGGTTTCTAGCTCTGAACCTACTGGTGTCTTAATATTTACATTAAATTCTTCTGCATCCATATCTCCAAATACAGTAATCTTTAATATCCCTGATATAGGTAGCATGACACTTCCTACCAATAAAGCTGCAACAATTCCTAATACGATGAATTTTTTCTTTTTACTGATGATAATGCTATGTAGGATATTTCCATAAGTTCTTATAAAAGGACTCTCTAATGGATTTTTCTTTCCCTTTATGAGCTTATAAATAATAGCCCCTGTAAAAACAATGGTAAAACTCCAAGCTAGTATATTTGTATTTAAAAATCCTTCATGTTTATCTTTAAAAGAAAGCATAGAAAGAATAAATACAGCAAGTATAGAGATTCCTTTCATTCCTATATCTAAAAACTTCTTTTTCTTTTTATCTTTTTTACCATGTTCCTTTAAAAATACAGAGCTTAATGCTGGTGTTACAGTAGTGGCAATAAAAAAAGATGATCCTAATGCTGCGATTACAGTTATAGGAATCCATTTTAACCAATAACCATAAAGACCCGGAGTTATTGCCATAGGTAAAAATGCAGCCAAGGTAGTAAGAGTTGCTGATAAGATGGCTGGTGCTACTTGATTTGTAGCAGCCTTTGCTGCATCCTTAGCATTTACGCCCTTCATTCTCAAACGATCTATATTTTCCATTACTACAATTCCATTATCTACAAGCATCCCTACAGCTAAGATCATTGAAAAAAGAATCATTGTATTGATGGAAGCTCCCATATTTTTAAGCAATATGGTAGATGCTAAAAGAGCTAGTGGAATAACTACAGAAACAACTAAGGACTCTGATAATCCTATAAATATATATAGAACAATAATAACTAAGAATAAACCTGATTTAGCATTATCAAAAACATCTCCAAGATTACGATCTATTTCTTCCGCTAAATCCATGGTAATATGAGTCTCCATCTCTTCTGGATAAATACTTCCTTTTCCCTCATTTAATATTCTTCTTACTTCTTCTCCTATGGCTATAGCATCAGACCCTTCTTTTCTCTTTACTACTAAGGTTACTGATTTTTTTACCGTAGGATTTTTCGTTCCTATTCCAACAGACATTCTCGCATCCGATTGTATTTCCTTGTAACCATCTACGACAACACCTATATCCTTTATATATAAAGGACCACTGCCTGTATAAGAAACAACTACATTTTTCATATCTTCTACATCTTTAAATTTGCCAATAGTTCTTACATTGTATTTTTTATGATCTAGGTATACATTTCCTCCTGGTATAGTTGTATTACTATCTCTTAATGCATTTCCTATTTGATCTAATCTTAAGTTGTATGCTGCTAGCTTATGGGGGTCTACCATTACCTTGATCTCTCTCTCTAACCCTCCATATACCTCTACATCAGATACATCCTTATTCTTTTTAATCTCATCTCTTATTCTATCAGCAGAATTCTTAAGCTCTACTAAATCATCTACCCCTGTAAGGTTGAGGATGAGTACATATTTATTTCCCGTTTCTGCTTCACTTATATAAGGTTCATCTGCATCATCAGGAAGTGCTCCTTTTGCTTCTGATACCTTATCCTTTACCTCATTTTTCATCTTTTCCATATCAGCATTTACATCAAAGCTAATATCAACATTTGAATATCCTAATGATGATGTGGACTTTAAGCTTTTTATTCCTTCTATCTCACTGATTTTATTTTCTAATTCATCCGTCACTAAAGTTTCCATTTCTTCTGGTGACGCTCCTGTATAAGTGGTTGTTACATTAATATAGGGAAGTCTTATTTCTGGATTGATCTCTTTTGGCATTTGGGTAAAAGAAATCATCCCAGCATAAACAATCAAAATGATTAATAAAATCATAATCCTTGGTCGATCTACAAACAAACACGCCCATTTCCCAAGGATATTTTTCTCATCATGAAGTTCTGGTATATGACTTAGATGATCCTTTTGATCTTTCATGCGCTATCTCCTTTCTCTTCTTACAAGATTTTTATTCTATTTTAAAACTTATTTCAGCATGATTTTACCATATATTTAAGTTAAATAGACAATTTTATGCTTTTTTTAATGTTATATTAAGAAAAAGCTGAGTGATCAATTCACGCAGCTTTTAGCTTATATTTTTTCATTTTTTATTCATACCTTAGATGTTTACCATATTTATAGGTTTTCCTGCTAAAAATTCTTTTAAATTATCTATAGCAATATTCATAAGTCTCTCCCTTGCTTCCTTTGGTGCCCATGCAATATGGGGAGTAATGATACAATTTTTAGCCGTTAATAATGGATTATCCATAGCTGCTGGTTCTTCCGATAATACATCTACCCCAGCCCCAGCTACTTTTCCACTATTTAAAGCTTCTGCTAAATCATTCTCAACAATTAATGCTCCTCTAGATGTGTTGAGAATCATTACACCATCTTTCATTTTAGCTATATTTTCTTTATTAATCATTCCCCTAGTATTTTCAAATAATGGACAATGTAAACTAATCACATCTGATTTTTCAAATAATGTATCCATATCTACATATTTTAACTTTTCATTTTCTAATTCTTTTTGGGGATGATTAGCAAAGGCTACTACGTACATCCCAAAGGCTTGTGCAATTTTAGCTACCTCTTGACCGATTCTACCAAGTCCAATAATCCCCATAGTCTTTCCTGCAAGCTCCATCAATGGATATTTCCAATAACAAAAGTCTATACTTTTGCTCCATTCTCCTCTTTTCACACTTAAATTATGCTCCCCCACATGATGACAAATTTCTAAAAGAAGTGCAAAAGTAAATTGTGCTACAGCCTGTGTTCCATATGTAGGTATATTTGTAGCAACTATTCCTAATTCTTTGGCAGCCTCTGCATCAACCACATTATATCCTGTAGCAAGAACTCCAATAAACTTCACATGAGATAATTTTTCAAGAGTTTCTCTTTTTAAAACTGTTTTATTAATATAAATAATCTCAGCATTCCCAACTCTTTCAATGATTTTTTCTTCTGGTGTCCGATCATATACAGTAACCTCTCCTAATTCTTCTAATCCTTCCCATGTCAAATCTCCAGGGTTTAAAGTATATCCATCTAGCACAACGATCTTCATATGCTCTCCTCCTAGTTCTTTTTATTGACTCTCTTTTATATAATTTATCCTTCTGTTACATCTTAAATTCAGTCATTGCCTTATCCATTATATTTACTGTCGTCATTAAATCTTCAGAAGCTTTTATAATTTCCTGTTCTCCAGCACTTACTTCTTCTATTTCTTTAGTGATTCCATTTACGGAATAAACTGTACTTGTCATTTCTTCACTAGTCCCTCGTATAAATTTCTCCATATTCATATTTGCCTCTGCTTGTTTTATAACTAAGAAGGACATATCCTTTGAAGTTTGCATAATAGACTCCATTGATATTAATATTTCTTGCATTTTTTCCCTTGTAAGTGTAGATTGTTCACTTGTTTTTTGGGATATATCAGAATTTTTCACAATTACCTTATTTACATTGTCTAATTCAAAAATAATGTCATTAGATAAATTTGTTACATTTTCAGCTTCCTTATGAGTTTCCTCTGCAAGTTTTCGTATTTCTTCTGCCACTACAGCAAATCCCCTCCCATATTCTCCTGCTCTAGCTGCTTCAATAGATGCATTTAATGCAAGAAGATTTGTTTGATCTGCTATGCTAGTGATCATATCAACAAAATTTTGAATATTACTTATTTTACCAGAAAGAGTCTCTACATTTTTACTCACTTCATCTGAAGATAATACTACCTGTTTAGAAAATTCAAGTGTAGATTGAACATGCTTAACAACATCGTTTGTATACGTTGTTACTGACTGAACCTCATCAGCAACAGAATTACTTTTAGTAGCAACAACTTGTGAAGTTTCACAAATGTTTTTCATTTTATCCAATTGAATTTCTGTTGTTTCTCCAAGATGATTTACTTTCAAAATAACAGAATCCACATATTCTTCTACATTTTCAATACTTTCTTCTGATGCACAAATAATCTTCTGAAATTTTTCCACATTTGTTTTTATATTAGAATTAGTATGAGACATAATATTCTGATACTTTTCCATAAAAACATTTAGCACATCTTTTACTAATCTAATCTCATCATTACAATTATCTTTAAAACGATAGGTCATATCTAAATTTTCTTCTACTTTTTTAATTTCTTTTACTAATTCTTTTAACGGAACTATAATAGATAAACTAACACCAAAGCTTATATAAACAGATAATATCAATGTGCATATAGCTGCAATAATCATTATGAAAATTGTGTTGTTTGCTTTATTAAAATATATATCTTTACTAGCATTTGCAGTTTCTTCACTGTATTTCACAATATGATCTATGCCACGAATCACTCGGTCAGCTTTTGTTTTGGTATCTTGCTCATTCAAAAACTGAATAATTTGTTTATCTCTCATTCCCCCCCGTAGTTCCTTAGCTAATTTGTGAATAACGTTTTCATATTCTCCAAAAGCCGTTTTTACTTCCACTAAAAGTTCTTTGTTTTCTGTTGTACTTGCAGTTTTTTCGTATTCATCTAAAGCTTCAGTAACATAAGTACAATTATCCACCATTGCTTGAATAAACTTTTCATCTCCTGTTGTAGCACGATAGAAATTAATGATAATTTGATGCATATAAAAATTTGCTCTCTCGGCATTTATAATTCCATGTGTTCCTTCATTGACAACCTTATCTACATCTTCATTCATTTGTTTCATATTATAAATTTGGGTAGCAGACATAGCACAAAAAATCACTGCGAATAAAGTAACAACAATAATCAGCCTTTTTTGGATACTGATCTTTCTTAATAAATTATACTTCATATTTTATATCTCCTTTATATAATCTATTTATTTGGGTTAAATATTTATCTATTAAATATGTGGACATTGCGCGTTTCCATGATCTACACTATTTTTCATTGATATTATTTGAACATCTAGATATAAACTGTGGTTATTCTTCCACCATCTTTTACTAAAAGTTCTCCTATAAAATTAACAAACTATTTATAGTTTGGAATAGATAGTAACTTCTCAATAAATAATACGCAATATAAGATTTATTAAACATTTATGCATATGATAGTTTATAATGGTAATAATTAACCACCTCTCTTTCATAATAAATTAGCAAACAAAAAACACCTATAGAAAGCTATAGATGCCCTAATATTTTATTAGAATAAAATATGGTGCTACAAAAACATTAAGAAGCTCTTTCTAATAAAAGAATTTTCTTAATGTTTTAGATTCGGCAACCTGGCAATCATAGAACTTTCTGTTCCGTAGACCCATAGCTTTGCGTCCTTACCTTTCGATAAGTTTGCCTTTATCGCTTAATTATCCACTTATTCATATTAAATTTTTTATATTATTGTTTGAAGTAAACAATAGTAGTTTAACCGTCCTTTGTAATTTCTACATTTTTATTCACATTCCTTTATTTTTCTACAAATTTATTCTATTATCTACATAAACTTTTTTGAACTCATCTTGAGGTATATCTCAAAAAAATTCTCTACAATTATTCCATTATGACTTGCTTTATTCAAATTAAAACTACAGCAAAAGACACCCCATAAAAATTTATGGAATGCCCAATTCTTCTGCTAATCTATACAATTATAATAGGTTCTCGTATAAATAGATCTGCTTGTTGTTTTTTGTATAATCTAATACTTCTTTTGTAAAACCACTTTTAGAAAAAAATACATAATATTTTTCTTTGTATGGCAATATTTGTGATTTTTCCATAAGACCCATGACAACCTTCATATCTAAGGGTTCATTTCTCCATTTACATTCTCCAATAAAAGCACATTCCTTACTAACCGCTAAAATATCTATTTCTTCCTGACGTTTTTTTATAGGATTATTCCCCCACCATGAACCGATTTTTTCAAAAACAAAGGGTAATTCATACTTTTTATTTTTCCTAATTAAATAATCTATACAAATCTTTTCATATATATATCCTAGATAATGATTCATCTCAGGCTTGATTTTCTTTTCATAAAGATAATCAATCATTTCTTGTTCAATCAGTGATGGATAATCAAAAACAAATCGATACCAAAAGTTAAACAAATTATCTTTTAAACGATAGATCGTTTTTCTTGAGCTTTCCTTTTCTCCAACAGGAACTTGTTTTTCTACAATCTGTAATTCTATTAAAGTTTTTAAATAAGCAGAACATTTACTCCCTGCTTCTCCTACCTTCGTTGCAATTTCATTTAATTTAGACGCACCTGTTGCAATAGCTTCTATAATAGAATTATACATAGCTGGTTCTCTTAATTCTTGTTTTAAAAGATTCATAGGCTCTGTATATAAATAACTAGATTTATCTAATATGTGCCTTTTTATATTCTCTTCAATAGACTCCTTATCTCTAAATTTTAATAGATATTGAGGAATTCCCCCTAAAATACCGTATGCCTTTACTTCTTCTTCAAAGCTATAATTCGAAAAAAACTTCGTACTATCAAAGAAATCAAAAGGCTCTATTTTTAATTGAGCTGTTCTTCTTCCATACAAAGGACTTTTATAGGATAAAATTTCCTTTTCCATAAAGCTCATAGATGATCCACATACAACCAAATACAGCTTTGTGTTCTTTAATTCATGGTCAATCAAATTTTGAAGCAAAGAGGGTATACTTTTATTAGCTAAAGCCACATAAGGAAATTCATCCATTACTAAAACAATTTTTCTATCACGACTTTGCTTCGCCAAAAATAAGAACGCCTTCTCCCAAGACTCAAAGCTTGATATAAAATCCTCCATTTGAAAATGCTCTAAAATCTTTTGAGAAAACTTTTCTAACGCCATCTTTTCATTATATTCTTCCGCTACATAAAAAATAGATTCTTTGTCTTTGCAAAACTCTGTCAGCAATCTAGTTTTTCCTACTCTTCTTCTTCCATATATAACAACAAATTGAAATTGCTCTTCTGTATATAAACGATTTAATGTGTTTAATTCATAATCTCTACCAATAAACATTTATAATCCCCTTTTTATATAATCTTGATTAAGTAAATCTAGATTTACTTAATCTTAATTATATTATATCCTAAATATCTGATAAGACAACTTATTTTCTCCAACCATTAAAAACCAATACCAATTGACATTACCATTTATATGAGATACCATATTATTCATAAGAGGATGTTATATTTTTACATATATCTTAAAAATTACAAGGGGGTACGTTTATGAAAAAAGTAGATTTATTGATTATCGGTGGAAGTGCTGGGGGTATCCTTAGTGCTACAACTGCAAGAAAAGTATATGGAGATATTGATATTACCGTTATACGTGACAAAGAAACCGTAATGGTTCCTTGTGGTATTCCTTATATCTATGGCACCCTAAAGGATACATCAAAAAATATTATCCCTGATAAGATGTTAACAAGTAATAATATAGACTTATTAGTAGACAAGGTTACTAAAATTAATAAAGAAGAAAAATACATAGTAACAGAAAAAAATGAAGATATTTATTATGACAAATTGATTATTGCAACAGGTTCTCTTCCAATCATTCCATCATTCCCAGGAAAAGAATTAAATAATATATTCCCTGTATATAAAGATGAAGTTTATTTAAAAAATCTCTTAGAAAAAATGAGTGATTTTCAAGAGGTCGTAGTTATTGGTGGAGGGTTTATCGGTGTAGAATTTGCTGAACAAATGAAGAAATCAGGAAAAAACATTACCTTGATTCAAAGAGGAGATAAATGCTTAAGAAGAAATTTTGATGCTGAATTTAGTGATGAAGCAGAAAAACTCTTGCTTGAAAATGGTATCAACATAAAAACAAATACACAAATAGAAGAATTTATTGGAGAAGAATGTATAAAAGAAATCAAGCTTTCAAATGGAGAAACCATAAAAGCAGATGCCGTATTACTTGGAGCTGGTGTAAAAGCAAATTCTGTTCTTGCACAGGATGCAGGAATTGAGGTAAATGATGATGAAGCCATTATGGTCAATGAATACATGAGAACCTCTGATCCTGATATATTAGCTGTTGGAGATTGTGCTCAAAAGACATGCTTTTTCACTAGAAATAGCGTTCCAATCCTATTAGCATCTACTGCTGCTGTTGAGGCTAAAATTGCAGGCTATAATGTTTTCAAAAACAAATTAACTCGTAAAAATAAAGGAACCATCAATGCCTTTTCAACAAAAATCTATGGTAGAGCCTTTGGTGCTGTAGGATTAACTGAAAAACAAGCCAAAAATGAAAATTTTGATATTGTTGTAGGAGAATTTTCTACAATGGATCATCATCCTGGTTCCCTTCCTAATACACAAACAATCAAAATGAAATTGATTTTCTCAAAATATTCTGGAGTAATTATGGGAGGACAGATTTCTGGTGGAGATTCTATTGGTGAAATGATCAATATATTAAGTCTTGCCATCCAACAAGGAATGAGTGCTGCTGATTTAAATACCTTCCAAGTAGCTACTCATCCTCTTCTTACAGCATCTCCAATTGCTTATCCTATTAATGGAGCTGCTATGAATGCCATTGAAAAAATGTAATTTCTAGCTTATTTCATAAAAGCAAACATAGGAAAATCCTGTAGTTCACTAACGATCTACAGGATTTCTTTATCTATAAATATTATAAATTGCTCAATCAAAACATTCATTTATGATAAATTCTTTAAATACCTTGAAGGTGCTATTTTATCCTTTATAAAACAGGTCTTTTAAACCCTTGCCCATGAACCTCTGAAGTATCCAATATAGACATAAATGCTTGAGGGTCTGTATCTTCAATTAGTTTTTGTATTTTAGGTAATTGTCTTAAAGTAACGATACAGTAAATAACATTTCTTTCCTTTCCTGTATAAGCTCCCTGTCCGTGAAGAAAAGTAACCCCTCTTCCTACTTCCTTGATAATCTGGTCTGCAATTTCTCTTTCCTTTTGCGTTACAACAAGAAGTAATTTTTTTCTTTCGATTCCGTCCATTACTCTATTCATTACCTCTGATGAAATATACATAGAAATCAATGTATATAGAGCAATACTTATACCATTAATAGTCGTTCCAATCATTACAACTACTATGTTCATAATAAGTAAATAACTGGAAATACTTCCACCTGTTTTTTTCTTAAGCACCACAGCAATAATATCTGTTCCTCCCATGGAAGCCCTATTTTGAAAAACAATTGCTGCACCAATTCCTCCTAATATACCTCCATATATACTCGATACGACCATATCCTCTATAGCATAATAATTAGATATATTTTGGGTTAAAATCATAAAAAAGGACAATGAAAGCATTCCAAGCAAACTGAAAATACAAAATTCTTTATCTACTTTCTTCATACCTATTAAAAATATAGGTATATTCACAGCTAAAATATAATAACCAGACGAAATATTTGTTAGATACTGTAGGATTAAAGCAATTCCCCCTACTCCTCCACTTAAAAACTTATGAGGTATGATAAAAGTATTAATCCCTATAGCTGTAATTGCACTTCCTAGCATAATCAGCAATATTCTTCTTGCTAATTCTTTTTTATTATATTTCATGATGATCCCACTCCCTTCTTATGCCTTTTAAGCACCAACGAAAACTATCAATATTAGATATAGATTTCAATTCTTATTTAGTTAATTTTTCTTAATTTATTCAACCTATTTTCATAGGTTTAGTACACTTTTATCTACCTCTGCTATTTTTAGAAACAACTCTGCTGTAGCTTTTGCATCCCAAGAAGCTCTGTGATAATTTTTAAGTATGATATCATAATAACGACAAGCCGTATCTAATTTATTATTGACTCCATTGTAAAGACCTTTCTTTTTTAATTGGTTTAATGCCTTTAATGTACATACATGCTTTTCAATTAAGGGTAGCTCTATCCCTTTAAGGTAGTGATTTAAAAAAGGCACATCAAACTTTGCATTATGACAAACAACAATACTATCTCCTATATATTTTCTAACTCTAGGAAGTACCTCTTCTATTTCAGGCTGATCCTTTGTCATTTCTTTTGTAATTCCATGGGCTTTAAATGCAAAAGGGTCCATATCTCCATGAAAGCGAATTAAAGATCCTCTTCTCTCTGAAATCTTTCCATTTTTTATTTTTACAGCTCCTATCTCTATGATCTCAGCACCATTTCTATAACTTAGTCCTGTTGTTTCTATGTCTACTACTGTATACTCTTGATCCTTATGCTCCATAAAAGCTACTCCTTTCCTTCTAACGTATAAAAAACAACTGCTCTTTATTGCATATTACCACAGATCAGTTGTTTTCAATCAAATTTTTGAAATCTACTTAAATTTTCATTTCCTCAAAACTATATGGCTTTCCCCACTCTAGCTAAAATTGCCCACTTTCTGTGAATTCTTCTTATCCCCTTTGGACAATAGTCATATTCTATTAAAACCTTTGAAAATAATTTTTTTGCAGTTTTCTTATCTCCTTGTTTTTTATAAATCATTCCTAGCTTATAAAGGTTCTCCGTATTTCCAAACCTTTCAACTTCTTCTTCCCAAGCATTTATTTTATTTTTATTAGGCGTATGTCTTTTCATCTCATCATCTATCAAATAAATATAAGGTAGCCCATATCCTACTTTTGGATTTAGTTCTAAGGCTTTCTCAATATATTTTTTTCCTTCTTCTTTTTTTCCAATCTCCATAAGGGTCATTCCTAGATAATGATAATATTTAGCACTTTCATCCTTTTGTAGCTTATGATGACTAAGATAATTTAGTGCTTTTTCATATTTTTTCTTTTCAAAATAATATTCTCCAAGTACAAATGCAGCCTGAGCATTTTCTGAGTTTACATTAAGCTCCATCAGACTATTTTTTATCTGACGTTTTTTGCGAAAACCTTTTGTAAAGTCAGGTAAAAACCCTAAGTAGGCTTTATCAACAATTGCGTATATAAGGAACACACCAATAATCGCTGCTAATGGATTTCCTGTAAACATTCTCAATAAATAATATAGAAAAAATCCCTTCATCGCATTTCCCCTTTTCTTTCATTATTTGGAAGCAAGTTTTATTATACTAGAAATTTATTAAAATCTCTATTACAGAATTTTTACAAAATCACCTAATCATAAAAATGACCTCATAGTACTTGTCTACAAGGTCATCAATACTCATACTTCTATATTTTTATAATTTGTTCTTTAAGGCATGATCACAATATTATTTACTACAGGTCTTTCCCTTCTATCAGAAGGTTTATTTAAAATTTTACCCTCATAATACATAGCACTAGAACCACCACCATCTAGATTATATGCATCCTTTACTCCTAATTCTAATAATTTATCCTGTAATCTTTCTAAAGAAATCCCTATACTCCAATTGTCTCGTCTTCCATCTATAACGATCACAATCAAATCATCATTTGCATATTTTCCAATGATGGTTCTAGGATGTCTTGTTTTTTTCCATTTCTTTGGAATTTCTATTTTTTGTCCATTTTCCAATAATACTGGTGAAAAGCTTACTCCTTGATAAGGGTCAAGCTTCATAATATCATTTTCACTATGGGGCACTGTTCCAATAACTTGTCCCTTTTTGTTGATCCCAGTAAAGAATAAATCTCCTGGATACCCATTAAAAGGTTCTACTAATTTTCCATTAATTACTGTATTTCCAATTAGCTGAGCATAAGTTTTACCATTTCTTTTTTCTGTATAAAATCCTCCTGCATTAATAGCAAGGATAGCATTTGTTCTTTTTGCCGCACTCGATGTAGTCTCTAATTTTCCTAATTGGTCTTTACCTAATACTACTTTAAATGCTGTTGGATCAAATAATTTTATTTTAGCAATAAACCCTCTATAACCAAGCTCTGCTAATTTAAAGATTTTGATTTCTGTACGATTACTAATATGAGCCTTTACTGCAGGACCTAACATATCTAATATCTTTTGTTCATAAATATCATCAGATAATTTTCTGTGTGAATCACTCAGCTTTGATAACTCACTAATCTGTTCATCTTGAACCTGAAAAACTTCTTTTTGGTTTTCTATAGTAAGTCCCATAGCTGTAATACTCTTTTCTAGCTTACCGACATCATCATATAATTGATCTGATCCTTCTTCAAGTACAGTGATAGGAAATTTAAAATACTGACTCTCATCTTGAAACTCAAAACCAACAACAAAGAGACCGATAAATGGGGCAATCAAAAAAAGCATAAATAAATTAATTTTGCCCATTTGGTGCCTCCTTAAGTACCTTTAAGCTTTTTTCTAATGTCTTTAATTGCCCATCTAAATCTTTTAATTTTTCATCGATTCTTTCTTGCACAGCTGTAGAATCAGAGATAGTATCTCCTGTATTTTCAATCCTATTTTTTAAATTATTGATTTCTGTACTAAGCTGGTCCATTTTTTCACTTAACGCTTGAATATTTACTGCATTTTCTTGTTGTACATTTTTTATGGATACATCAATATAATTTTTCGCATAAGTATATCCATAATATACAGCAGCACTCCAAACCCCTGCACTTAAGATAAAAATTAATATATTGATCCATATTTTATTATTTTTTTTATCTTTTTTATCCTTTTTTCTTGCACGCCCTTTTTCTTGAGCCTCTTCTTTTTGTAAAGCCATATCTCTTTCCATACTATCATCCTTTCTAACCTTATTACCCTAAATATAGGTTATCGTAAATGGTGATATTTATCAACAAGAATAATTTACAAAAATTGCATTTAACCGATTTCCTATCCCTAATCATTTTAATCATTCATATTTATATGAAATTAGTAATGATCACCCCCAGTATCCCTGCAATTCCCACACAATAGAATACACTTAGTTGATATTTCCTTAGTGCAACAAATCCACCTATTGCAATTAAAACCGTCCATACATCTATTAAAGCATTTGGAATCAAAGCAAATACCGATGCTAAAATCGTACCAATAACAGCTTCATTTACTCCTTTTAGAAAAGCTTTTACCCATGGAATATTTTTCACCTTTTTAAGATAAGGTACAGCAATAAATATAAAAATAAAAGATGGTAAAAAAATTGCAACAGCTGCAACAGATGCACCTAAAAACCCAAATACCTTATATCCAATAAAAGCAGCCGTAGTCACTATAGGTCCTGGTGTGATTTGTCCAAAGGAAAGCCCTGTTAAAAATTCTTGTTGCGTCATCCAACCTAATCTTTCTACTACTTCCTGCTCTATAAAAGGAATAATCACTAAACCTCCACCATAAATAAATGAACCTACTTTTATAAAAAATCTAAATAACCTTACCAGCATATGATCTATTATAAAAAACGGAACTGCTATCATATAAGTTTTTTTCCTATTTACTATTTTATAATCCATCAAGATTCCCAGAATCCCTCCCACAATTAAAACGACAATTATATTTACTTTCAGTATATATACAGCAATAGCACTTAAAATAAATATAGCTATACCTTTAATATCCACAATAAATTTTCTTCCCATTTTATAAAGAGATGAACTAATCAAAGCAATAACTACTGCATTTACACCATATAAAATCCCCTTTACTTGCGGTATTGTCCCATAATTAAAATATAAATAACTTAATAAAGTAATCATAATAAAAGCTGGAAAAATAAAAAATACACCTGCTACGACCCCTCCTAATACACCACCTCTTAAGTATCCCATATAAATTCCTAATTGTGTAGATGCAGGACCCGGTAACATATTACATATTGCCAATCCATCTAAAAATTCTTCCCGCAAAACCCATTCTCTCTTTTCAACCAATTCCTCATCCATCATAGCAATATGGGCCATAGGTCCACCAAATCCTAGTACTCCTATTTTAAAAAAATATATCATAATTTCTTTCATAAACTTTTCTCCCCTGCCTTCCTATTCATTATATATATCATTTATACCTTTAATTTTTTATAGTAATCATATAGGAATAATTTGTTAAGAGTCATTTTTATGATAGAAAAAGCCATGCAACTTCAGGTATTTTCAACCTAAAATCACATGACTTTTTTATATCCACTTTATAAATTTGTAAAGCTTATATCATTATCTCAATTTCACTTCCATATATACAGGATTGTGATCAGAATATTTAAAATCTAGATCTTTTACTTCTATTTTTAATAATTCTACATTAGGAGACATCAAAAAAGCATCAATGCTTGTCAAATAAGTATCTCCCTTTATGTAGGCTGTATCTGTTGCTCGTACTGTTGGAAGATCTTTATCAAATCCCCATGTCCAATCCTTTGGTATCCAATTTTTAGGAAGAGGTGCTACCCAATCGGACCCTTCTAAATGATTAGTAAAATATTCCTTAGATATTCCGGGCATCAATTGATTCCAATCTCCTCCCACGATTACATAGTTTCCTTTTTCATATTCATCTGTAAGCACATTTTTCAAATAATTCATCTGTTGCTTTCTGAGTACTGCATCTTTATCAAAAGCTGAATTATGGGTATTGATCAATACCAATTGATGATCTTTTCCCTCAATATCTACACGACTCACCGTAAAGCATCTATCTAAATGTGCCAGGTATACAGGCCAATTAAATTTTCCTGGAAATTGATATCTTATATTCTCATTCATTTTATACTTTCCAAATAAAGCCATCCCACTTTCAACCTTCCCCATAAATGGAGGTGGAAAAGGAGCCGGTACAAATTTTACTTTATAATTATAAGCAAATACGGATTGATAATTATTTAATGTATCTTTGATCTGTTTATATTCATCTATATAATAGCTTCGTCTTGATTCTTTGTCTATTTCCTGAATAAAATAAAAATCAGCTTTATTATTCTCTAAAAAGTCAGTAATTCCTTTCATATAATTCTCTACTGTTTCCTTTCTATCAGGTCTTACACTTTTTCCTCCAGAGGCAAAAAAATCTTCTTTTTCCCCTAAACCTCCATATCCTATATTCCAAGTGATCATAGAAATTTGATCATTCGCTTTTTCATAGAGTGGTTTTCCTTCTGCCTTAATTTTTATCGTTTCTTCTGGTTTATAATCTGTAATGGTTAGATATACAACAAGTACACCAAAGCTTACGACTCCTATTCCAATGATTATTCCTATCACTACACTTATTTTTTTCAAAATAGTATAGAAATCCATATTGGTAGCATTCATTTTGACTTCTCCTTTATCAATACAATTTCTATCAATAACCCTAATTATAGTATATATATAATATTCAGTAAAGAAAAAAACTTTCCCAATAAAAAAACTCCTCCTTGGTTGAACTTTATCTTTCATTCTTTCCAAAAAGGAGCTATTTTTATTGTATTCTAAATATATTTACACCATATTTACTCTTCTACAAAAAGAGTTTTTATATCTATCTTTTCTTGAATCATACCATTATCCAATAGAAAATCTTGTGTTTTTTCTAACTCTTTCACATCCTTTTCTGTAATGGTAGGATTAAAATCATACCATGGATACATGGTTTTTACATCTTCAACAGAAACTCCATTTTCTTCTGCTACCATTTCAAACATTTTCTCTTGATTTTCTTCCATAAACTTTAGTGCTTTCTCATGAACATTCATATATTTTTCTACAAGATCTGGATGTTCTTTTACAAATTCTCCTCTTGCTCCAATAACAATCGTAGCATCTAATAATCCTTCTCCATTTCTAAGAATACGTGCACCACCCTCTTGGGCTTTGATCACTGCTGGTCCTGCAACTAATGCTGCATCTACATTTTTACTCATCATACTAGATACACCATTTCCTATACCCATTTGAATAAATTCCATATCATCAATGCTTACACCTGCTTCATTCCCTGCAGCAATCAACAATTGATGTAAAATCGTCCCCTTAGGTCCTGCAACCTTTTTCCCTTTTAAATCTTTTACTGACTGAATATTTTCATCATTTGTCATGATCGTAAAACATTTTGGAGCTCTTGAATAAGTACCTATAATCTTTATATCTACCCCATTTGCCTTTCCTATTATAGCTGAAGTTCCTCCTAAAGCATTACAAAAGTCTAAATCTCCTGTTGCTACAGCCTCTGTCATTTTAGAGCCTTGCGTTATTTCTGGAAAATTGATTTTTATATCTTTAAACTCTTCTTCAAATAAATTCTCATGTTTTTCAACAATAGACGGTACATTTAAAGGTGCTGTAACATAGGAAATATTTATTTCCTTCAATTGATTTTGCTCATCAGAAGCACTTGTTTCTTCATTTGCACCCTTTCCACAACCTGCTAATACTAACATCAACACACAGATCATACATAAAAGCTTTGTAAATTTTTTCATTTCTCTCTCTCCTTCTTTATTTAATATATTTTAAAAATAAATTATTTTTCTCATTTCTAAATAAACAATTTCAAAATTCAACATACACCCTGTTGATCTTTATTTTAGAATTTCTTATTCTTTTTCATTTCTTAAAATAGCATTTAGAATTGCTTCCTTTATGTCTAAAAAGTCTATATGATTGATTTTTCTTATATATTCTAAATCATTAGATATATCCTTAACAATTCGCCCTTCATCTAATGCAATAATCCTTTGTCCTAAAAATGCCGCTTCTTCCACATCATGAGTCACAAAGATAATGGTTTTCTTTTCCTTTAAGAAAAGTTCTATAATCTCTCTTTGAAGTTTTCTTCTATTAAAAGCATCTAATGCACCTAAGGGTTCATCCATTAAAATAATATCTGGATTATAACAAAGTGTCCTTCCTAAAGAGACTCTTTGTGCCATTCCGCCAGATATTTGCGAAGGGTATGCATCCTTAAAATCATATAAATCTAGCACTCTTAAATATTTTTCTACCAACTCTTTTTCCTCATGCTCTTTTTCTAAGAATGAAAACCCCATATTTTCTTTCACCGTCAGCCACGGCATCAATCTTGGCTCTTGAAAAACAATCCCTATATTTTTACAATTCGTCGTAATTTCTCCCTCTGTTTTTTTTTCTAAACCACTGAGAATTTTTAAAAGGGTTGTCTTTCCACAACCACTCTTTCCTACAATAGTTACAAAAGTTCCCTCCTTAATAGATAAACTAATATTATCTAAAGCAGTAATTTCTTTATTTTTAATAGAGTATCTTTTAGATAGATTTTTGATCACTAGTTGATCCAATTCATTTCACCTCTTTGCCCCTGCTTATTCCAATGCAATAATCTATTAGTACATTTAAATAAAATATAATCCATTATAGAACCAAGAATACCAATAGTAAAAATCCCCACAATCATAATATCTGGTCTTGATAATTGCTCTGCATCTAAAATCATATAGCCTAGTCCAGATGATGCCGCAATAATTTCTGCACCAATTAACGCCCTCCAGCTGTATCCAAATCCCAATCGTGCCCCCACCATAATAGATGGCATTGCTTGAGGAAAAATAATTTTCCTATATATATGTAGTTTGCTAAAGCCAAAAACTTTCCCCACTTCAATAAGCTTTGAATCACAATTAATAATTCCACTTAAGGTATTTAAAAATATTGGAAAAAAGGTAGCCAATACAATAACTGCGAGCTTTGACATTTCTCCAATACCAAACCATAAGATCAACATAGGAATGAGTGCCATAGGTGGAATATGTCTCATAAAATCTAAAATTCTCTCTAATAATGTTAATAGTTTTTTACTGAGAGATAATAAAATGGCTAATGAAAAAGCTCCTACAAAAGAAATCGTAAATCCTAAAAGAGCTCTATATAAACTCACCATTACATGCTTCATTAAAATTCTCTTTTTAAGAAGAATGATAAAAGCTTTCCCTACCTTCTCAGGAGATGGAATAATATAAGCATTCCAAAATCCTAATGTTGAACCTGTCCACCATATAAAAAAGATTATTATCGGTACAATAAACCCCTTCACTTTTCCCATCCAAACACCTCATCAATCAAATTAAACAAATAAAAAAACTCTCCTTAAAAGATAAGGAAAGTTATATAGTCCTACCATTGATCCATCATCACTTTCTCACCTTTTGCTCAGAAAAATCCTTACAATTAGCATAAAAAACTGTTTTCCTTCTGATGAATACAATCCATCAGTCAGATTATATCGATATAAAATTATACGATTCACATACATTATAACAAAGATTCATAAATTTGGGTATATTCTATGCTAAAACATCTACCTAAAATTTTTAGCATAATCCACTACTTCATCTTTAGATTCCTTTACATATCTCCCTTAACTCAAGTAGATTTTATCTTCTCCCTTTCAGATTATTTTCTTTTATGAATCTATCAAAATCACCTTCATCACTATTCTTTAATCTTTTTTGATTAAACTTTTCATATTCTCCAATTGCTAATTGCTCTGCAACTTTTTTTGATATTTTTCCTGAATTGTTTAGTATATCTCTATCATTAAATTCTAAAAAAGCATTTAATTTTTTCCCCAATCTGCAGTCAATCCTAAACTGTAAAAATTAATAATTAGATACTTATCGTGTCTTGTGAAATTTCCTATTAGATAATTTTAAGATGGGTTGATTTCTGTACTATTTTATTTACTTAAATTTTTCATTTATTTTGCCAATCCTTGTTTTTTCTATAAAATAATGTATTGTCCAAAGAACGAAATAAATAATTATAAAAATCATTAAAAATGACGGAAAAAAGTCCTTAAACATATTTAATTCAAGATTGTATATGTCATTCATCATATAATTAACCGCTGCAAATGCTACTGATGCTAAACAAGTAAAATGTATTAACATTTTATAAATCATAGCTAAATTAGAAATTTCATATACTATTGATGCTACTCCAAAAAACACACTCGCTATTGCCCATGCAATATAAATCATTACAACTCCTTGAATGGTGTATTCTTCTCCAGAATTAAATGTGGAAAAATACATCATTATATTCGTAATGATAAATCCTATACCTAAGCCTTTTAATCCATAATTGTAAATTTTATTAAACATTATAGTACCTCCTCAACATATTTTTTAAATTTTTTTACATAGTTTCTTGATAAAATTAACTTCTTTTTATTTTTTAATGAAATAGTATAATTGCCACTGAACTCCATCTCCATAAATTCAATCTTGTTAACATTTACAATTATACTTTTTGATATTCTTATATAGCCCTTATCTTTGAAGTTTTCAATCTGGTATAATTTAAACTTACACACGTAAAAAGATTGATCTATAATAGCATTTAATCTATTACCTCTAGCTTCAAAATACCATATATCCTCAATATCTTTTATAAAACTCTTTTCACCATCTTTTAACAATATCTTATTAGGAGTAATATCTAAACTGAAATTATTTATATGCTCGATTAGTTCTTTAACTTCATTTTTACTGGTATCACCTTTTATTAATACTTCAGTTTCACACTCCTTACAAACATCTATCTGGATTTTCATTTCTATCTCCCTCCCTTCTATATCCATTAGTATACTTTATGTTTTTTCAATGATAAACAGTTTTAACACGACACGTATTTTTCAAGTTACAAGTGGTAATAAAAAGATACTATGTAATGATTTCTATTTTTTTCTTCCCTCAAATCATCCCACAATATGAATAGAGGATGAATATTTTAACATTCATCCTCTAGCACACTACCATATTTAAGTTTTCATTGTATGATCTTTATTTTAAATGATCAAACTTTATTTAAAACTAAATTTTACATTATTAGTATTTTTATTCAACCGTTACACTTTTTGCCAAATTTTTCGGCTTATCAACGTCACACTCTCTAGCCACAGCAATATAATATGCTAAGATTTGTAGTGGAATCACACTTAATATTGGACTTAATTCATCTAGTGTATCTGGAATATAGATCACTTTATCTGCTGATTTTTCGATTTCTTTATTTCCTTTTTTAGCTACTCCTATGACATAAGCACCTCTAGCTCTAACTTCTTGAATGTTTGAAAGCATTTTATCATAAAGCTTATCTTGTGTAGCTAGTGCTATAACTAATCTTCCTTCTTCAATAAGAGCAATTGTTCCATGCTTTAGTTCTCCTGCTGCAATAGCTTCTGAATGAATATAGGAGATTTCTTTTAATTTTAATGATCCTTCCGCCGCTACAGCTACATCGAGTCCCCTACCTATATAGAACACATTTTCATTGTTGAACTGCTCATCTGCAAGCTGTTGAATCCCTTCATTATCTTTTAAGATTTCTTCAATCTTCTCTGGCATAACTTTTAATTCTTCAACATATTTTTTATATTCTTCATTGGTTAAGCTTCCCTTTGTCATTGCCATAGATAGAGCAATCAAATACATAGATACAAGCTGTGTTGTATAAGCTTTTGTAGATGCTACAGCAATTTCAGGTCCTGCCCAAGTATAGAATACATCATCAGATTCTCTTGCTACGGATGAACCTACTACATTGACTACAGATAAAATTCTTGCACCTTTTCTTTTTGCTTCTCTTAATGCTGCTAAAGTATCTAGCGTCTCTCCTGATTGACTCACTGCAATAAACAACGTTTTTTCATCAATAAATGGCTCTCTATATCTAAATTCAGATGCAACTTCTACATCTACAGGAATCTTTGCAAACTTTTCAATAGCATATTTTCCAATAAGCCCTGCATGGTATGCTGTACCACAAGCTACTATATAAACCTTATTGATTTTGTCTAAATCTTCTTTTGTAAGCTCAATTCCATCTAATACGATATTGTCTTCTTTGTCTAATCTTCTATGAAGTGTCTCTTCCACTCCCTTTGGCTGCTCATTGATTTCTTTCATCATAAAGTGAGCATATCCTTCTTTTTCTGCTGCTTCTGCATTCCAAGTAACTTTGAATACATCTCTTCTCACTTCTTGTTTTAATTCATTAAATATTTTTATTTCATCCTTTGTAAGAAGAACTACTTCATCATTTTCAATTAAATACATATCTCTTGTATATTTTAAAAGGGCTGGTATATCTGATGCAATGAAATTTTCATTTTCTCCAATTCCTACAATAAGAGGACTATCTTTTCTTACTGCTACAATCTTATCTGGCTCATCTTTACAGATTACACCGATTGCATAAGCCCCTTCCATTTTGTCAATTGCCTTATATACAGCATCTAATAAATCCCCTTCATAAAAATAATCGATTAAGTGTGCGATTACTTCTGAATCTGTTTCTGATTTAAAATGTTCTCCATTTGTTTCGATTAACCATTCTTTTAATTTCATATAATTTTCTATAATTCCGTTATGAATTAGGGCAATATTTCCTGCATAATTTGTATGAGGATGAGAGTTTACATCTGATGGTTCTCCATGTGTTGCCCATCTTGTATGTCCAATTCCAAGTGTTCCTTTGATCTTTTCTTTATCTAGATGTTCTTCTAGTGTACTCATTCTTCCTTTAAATTTTCTAACCTTTATTTCTCCTTCATCAAAGATAGCAACTCCCGCTGAGTCATATCCTCTATATTCAAGCTTTGATAATCCATCTATTAAAATGGGTGCTACCTCTTTTTCTCCTATATATCCAACAACTCCACACATATTTCTATCTCCTCTCAACTATTAACTTTTTGTTTTTTGCAATAAAATACTATGGGTAGAACTTTTAAAAATTTTCCTACCTTATCATATAAAATTCCGATCAATTTAATAAAACCTCGCTTCATATCACCCAAGTCTATTTGTCCCTTTAATCACTTAAAGGCTTTGTAGACTCTTTCTCGGTGGTGACAACACCGCAGGGCATCCGCCGAAAATTTCGATAAACCCTGACCTCGTCAACTTAAACAATTTTCCCGATCATTATTTAAGTTCTGGCGCTTTTATTTTTGTTCTTTTTTTCTTCTATAAGCCTCACCCCTTTCTACATTTTCCGAGTAAACTATTCTCTACCCGTAAAGCTTTTTTAGCTCCCATAAGATATTACTACCCTATGGGAGCATTCCATTTAAAATAATTTTTAACTTTGGTTCCTTATAAAATGAATATTTTTACAAATATTCATTTCACCTTATCATATGCTTTTTTTTAGTTTATGTCAACAATTTTAAATTGGTTCTATTATAATTTATGCAAAATCTAAATTTAGGTGAATTTAATTTAATCTTTCTTCAATAATCCCTGCTAATTCTTCACTTAAAGCTTTTAATTGTTCTATATCTTTTCCTTCAAGCATCACTCTTACTAACGGCTCTGTTCCAGAAGGTCTTATAAGGACTCTTCCTTCTCCATCCATTATTTTTTCAAGCTTTTGTATTTCATCTGCAATGACACTATCTTCCATATACTTCATTTTCTTGTCATTGCTTACCTTAGCATTTACAAGTACCTGTGGATACGTAGTCATAGCACTTGCAAGTTTTGATACTGATTGTTTCTTCTCTTTTACAATACTTAAAAGTTGTAATGCAGATAAAAGTCCATCTCCTGTTGTATTATGTTCTAAGAATATGATATGTCCTGATTGTTCTCCTCCAAGGACATATCCTTCTTCTTTCATTTTTTCAAGAACATATCGATCTCCAACTTTTGTTTTTTCTATTTTACATCCAACTTTACTTAATGCTTTTTCAAGCCCCATATTACTCATAACAGTAGCAACTACGGTATCTTTGTGAAGTTTTCCTTTTTCCTTTAAACCTGTTCCACAGATTGTAAGAATTTTATCTCCATCAACAATTTGTCCTTTTTCATCTACAGCAATCAATCGATCTGCATCTCCGTCGAAGGCTAATCCTATATCAGCACCCCAATCTAGAACTAGTTTTTGTACTTCTTCAGGATGTGTTGAACCACAATTTAAGTTGATATTGAGTCCATCTGGTTTATGATGAATAATTTTTATCTCAGCACCTAGCGCTGATAATACAGATGGAGCCGCTACATAGGCTGCACCATTAGAACAATCTACAGCTATTTTCATTTCTCTTAAATCCACATCAATGGTACTTTTTAGGAAGCTTGCATATTGTTTAATTGCATCATCTATTTCTATTTTTCTTCCAAGATCTTTTCCAGTAGGATTTGCATCTATTTCTTTATCATTTAAGATAATGTCTTCTATCTCATCTTCTACTTTATCTGGAAGCTTAAATCCATCTTGATTAAAAAACTTTATTCCATTATATTCAACTGGATTATGAGAAGCCGAGATAACCACTCCTGCATCTGCTTCATAATGTCTTGTCAGATATGCTACTGCTGGTGTTGGTACCACCCCTACACACAAGCAATCTGATCCTGTTGATAATATTCCTGCAACTAATGCGGATTCTAGTAAGTCCCCTGATATTCTTGTGTCTTTACCTATAACAATTTTCGCTTTCTTTTTTCCTTTTGTAAGTACATAAGCTCCAAATCTTCCTAACTTGTATGCTAAATCTGCTGTCAATTCCTTATTTGCAATTCCTCTTACTCCATCAGTCCCAAACAACTTTCCCATTCGAGTAGACTCCTCTCATCATAGTCTATCTTTTCTTCTTATGATTATTATATGTGAAAATATAAATAGTGAATCTATACTATTTTATCATATTCAAGTGTTGTATTCAATTTTACTATAAAAAAAAGAAAGATGGCCAAAGCCATCCTTCCTATGCATCTATTTTTTCTGAAGGTTTCCTTAATATCTTCACTCCTGCAACAGCTAAGATCACAGCTAATAGTAATAATAACACTGCAAATATTACTAAAATATAATTTCCTGAAGCGAGATTTCCTTTCAATAGCTGGAGTAATGCAACAACTGTAACAGCAAACATAAATACCATCGGTATTGCAAACATCATATAATTCTTACCACTATTCTTGAGCCATACAGCAAGAGTAATGAGTGCTAATGCTGCAAGTAATTGATTGGCTGAACCGAATATTGGCCAAATTTTTGTCCAGCTTCCTACTGCTAATAATCCACCTAATACAACTGTAATAGCTGTAGCGACAAAACGATTCGCTAAGATCGTTTGTGTTTCCTTTGTAGGGTCTTCAAAGAATTCTTGGAATATAAATCTTCCAAGTCTTGTACCTGTATCCAAACTTGTTAATGCAAAGGCAGATACAGATAAGGCAACAAAAGATTTTCCAATAGCATAATCTATACCAAACTTAGACATAAATACACCAATACCATCTGAGAATACATTTACAGGTCCACCTGCTCCTGCTAATTCTGCTAGCTTTTCCTTTGAGATATAAGCTGCTGTAATAATAGCTATAACTGCTAATACACACTCAATAAGCATTCCACCATAGCCAACAGGCTTTGCATCAGCTTCATTATCCATTTGCTTAGAAGTTGTTCCTGAACCTACTAGTGAGTGAAATCCTGAAATAGCACCACAGGCTACTACAACAAATAACATTGGGAACATATTCCAACCATTAGCTGCTGTAAATCCAGTAAATGCTGGTAGTTGAATAGTTGGTCTATAGAATATAAGTCCTAATACGGCTCCAAGAAGCATTGCGTATAATAAAAATGAATTTAAATAATCTCTAGGCTGAAGTAAAATCCATACAGGTGTTACAGATGCAATAAAAATATATCCTAGTAAAATAGCAATCCATACATTTTTACTAAGTGCAAGTGGGAACATATTTCCTACGGAAATACATGCGAATAAAAGAATAACTCCTATTACACTAGATACCCCTATTGGTGCACCTTTTCTATATACAAAGAATCCAAATGCAATGGCTAAGAAAATAAATAATACCGATGCTGTAGCTGCTGCTGGAACACTCACAAATGTATTTGCCACAATATTTACAAAGGCTGCAACAACTAATAATAATGTAAGCCATGCAAAGACTGCAAATAATTTTTTCATATTTTTACCCATATTGGTTTCAATAATTTGACCGATAGATTTTCCATCATGTCTTACAGATGCAAAAAGAGAACCATAATCCTGTACACCACCAAAGAAAATACCTCCAATAATGATCCAAAGCATTACAGGAACCCATCCAAATACTGCTGCTGCAATAGGTCCTACGATTGGTCCTGCTCCAGCGATAGATGCAAAATGGTGTCCCATAAGTACAGGAGCTTTTGCAGGCACATAATCTACGCCGTCATTAATTGTATGAGCAGGTGTTTTTCTTGTTGGATCAACTCCCCACTGTTTTGCAAGCCAGCTACCATAGGTTACATAAGCAATGCTAAAAATAACGATACTAACAATAATTAACCATAATGAGTTCATAAATATCCTCCTTTATATTTTTATTTTAAACTTTATAAACGTCCTGCACCTCCTTTCCTTTCTTGTTGGTAATCACAACATTTTTATCTAAGTGGACTAAAATGAGTCTTATATCCACCCATCCCTTAAGTCCAAAAAGAAAGCTTTTATGCAATTTAAATTTCCTAACAATATCAGATATTTTTTTATCTTCTTCACTATTCGTTACTAAAACCCCTGTTATCACACTTGACATATGCTCTGAATGAGGCTGTATAAAATCATCTACAGCTAATTTTAAAACCTCTATAAAATTTTTAAACTTTTCCTCTGTTAGATCCTCAAAATATTTTATGAAACAGTATTCATTATTTTCAAAGGCATAAATAGACATTTTTTTTGTTGCCATATATTTTTCATTTCTTATATAATATTTTGCATATAAGTCTATTTGTAAATCTTTATATACATAATCCTTTTCAATATCAAAATGTGATTTTAGTTTTTTTTCTATCTTTTCTATATATTCTGTATATTCCATTTGCAATCTCCTGTCTATCCATATGGTTCATATGGATCTTTCTTATAATATGAAAGTCTAAATGAAAAATGCTGTTTTAATTATTATACAAAAATTCAGACAATTTTGAAAGGGTTTTCAATCCTTATTACCCATAATTTCACAAAAGGTATTTTTTATTACATGAAATGCATTATTTCATACATGAAATACAGTCATATTATTTCCTCTATAGTTAGAAAAATGACGAGTATTTCTACTCGTCATCGTCTTTAGCTTCTTACATACATAGCACCCTTTTCTAAAGCATCCTTATTCAAAGGGATCAAATGTTCTTTAGTTGGACCAAATACTTTTTTAAACGCTGCAAGAATGGATTCAATTTTTACAGTTTTTGTTATTTCTAAAAATGCCCCTAGCATAACCATATTTGCAACTTTTCCGTTCCCTAGCTCATTGGCTATTTCATTTGCAGGAATATAGTATGCTTTTACATCTTCTCTTGATGTCTTTTGATCAATTAATGAGCTATTTACAAGTAATAATCCGTCCTTTACAAGGGTTTTTTCAAATTTAAAGAGGGAAGGAAGATTCATTACAATAGCAGCAGTTGAATCTGTCACGATAGGAGATCCTACAGGATTATCTGAAACAACTACTCCACAGTTTGCAGTACCACCACGCATTTCTGGTCCATAAGATGGCAGCCACGAAACATTCTTTTCTTCAATCATTCCTGCATATGTTAGAAGTTGACCCATTGACATAACACCTTGCCCACCAAATCCTGCACAAACAATTTCTTGTGTTGCCATATTACTTCACCTCCTGTGGTGTACGGAAATTTCCTAATGGATAATAAGGTATCATATTATCTCTAAGCCACTTCAAAGCCTCTGTAGGCGCAAGCCCCCAGTTTGTAGGACAAGTTGATAAAACCTCTACAATACCAAAACCCTTCCCTTCCATTTGTACTTCAAAAGCTTTTTTGATGGCTTTTTTAGCTTTTCTAATGTTTGCTGGTGTATCTACTGAAACTCTTTCTACAAATACTGCCCCTGTTATAGTTGCAAGCATTTCAGAAACTCTTAAAGGCATTCCAGAATGACCCTCATCTCTACCATAAGGAGCTGTAGTAGCCTTCTGTCCAATAAGTGTTGTAGGTGCCATTTGTCCACCTGTCATACCATAAATAGCATTGTTTACAAAAATAGTAGTGATCTTTTCACCCCTATGAGCTGCATGAACGATTTCAGCAGCACCAATAGATGCTAAGTCTCCATCTCCTTGATAAGTAAATACTGCCGCGTCTTTATGAACTCTTTTAATACCTGTTGCAACAGCTGGCGCACGTCCATGAGCTGCTTCATGCATATCACAATTAAAATATTCATAAGCAAGCACAGAGCATCCAACAGGAGCAACCCCTATAGCTTTCCCTAATAAATCAAGTTCTTCTAAAGCTTCCCCTACTAATCTATGAATAATCCCGTGAGTACATCCTGGACAATAATGAGTAGGTAGGTCCTTTAATCCATTTGTTCTTTTAAATACAGTAGTCATTACCTCTCACCTCCTAAGATATCCTTTACTTTCCCTACGATTTCATCAGGAGAAGGAACCATTCCTCCACTCCTACCATAGAAATGCACAGGAAGTTTTCCTTTGTTTGCAATTTTTACATCATCAACCATTTGACCCATACTCATCTCCACACATAATAAAGCTTTTGTTGCATCTGAAATCTGGTCAAAGGCTTTCATTGGATATGGCCATAATGTAATAGGTCTAATAAGTCCTACATGGATTCCTTCTTTCTCAAGAGCTGCAATAGCATTTTTTACAATCCTTGAAGTTGTACCATAAGCAACAATAACAACTTCTGCATTTTCCATATTGTATAATTCATAGCGAACTTCATTTTTTTCCATTTGATCATATTTTTCTTGTAGTCTTATATTGTGTTTTTCTAATTCTGCTGGATCTAATGCAAGAGAGTTAATAATATTTGGTTCTCTTTCTCCTTTTGTTCCATCTGTTGCCCAATCCTTTGGAGAAAGATCTCTTTTTTTAGGTTCTTTAAATTCAATAGGCTCCATCATTTGTCCAATCATTCCATCACCAGAGATCACTACTGGATTTCTGTAATAATCGGCTGCATCAAAAGCTTCCATAGTCAAATCTACTGCCTCTTGAAGGGTTGCTGGAGCATAAACTAATAATCGATAATCTCCATTTCCTCCCCCTCTTGTATTTTGGAAATAATCTGCTTGAGCTGGTTGAATACCACCAAGTCCTGGACCTCCACGAGATATATTTACAATAACACAAGGAAGCTCAGCTCCTGCTATATAACTGATTCCTTCTTGCTTTAGCGCAATTCCTGGAGAGGATGAAGAAGTCATGACTCTAGCCCCTGCTCCTGCTGCACCATATACCATGTTGATTGCTGCTACTTCACTTTCCGCTTGTACAAAACATCCTCCAGTTTTATGAAGCTCTCTTGCCATATATTCAGGTAATTCATTTTGTGGGGTAATAGGATAACCAAAGAAAAATTTACATCCGCCTTTGATTGCTGCAGCAGCAATAGCTTCATTTCCTTTCATCAATACCTTTGCCATTATTCTTCCTCCTTTCTCATTTCTCTCTCAACAGTAATAACTAAATCAGGACACATAGTAGCACAATTTCCACATCCAATACATTTATCCATTTCTTTTACAGTAGCAGGATGATACCCTTTAATATTAATTCTCTCTCGATCCATAACCACTATATTTACGGGACAGACTGTTGTACATAATTCACAACCCTTACATAAATTTTCTTTAAAAGAAACCTTACCTCTTGCTTTTGCCATTGATTCGACCCTCCTTAAGTTTACATCCAACTTTCTCTCATATACATTTTTATAGGAAAAAGTGTTCCTTCCATATTTTGTGGAAGTACTTTTGAAACCTTTTCTAAAGTACTGATATATTTAATGGGAATGTTTAAACGATCTGAAACGGCTTTTGCTAATTCCTGTCCTTTTAATACATCTTCTACTTTTGTCTCCCTTAGTAAATGGGTATTGTTTACAATGCCTGTAACCTTAGCTCTTGCAGTGTTCTCTATAGTTTTTATATGGTGAATTGCCCCCTCAACATCTGAGGTTTGAGGTCTATTTGCATTAAGAACTGCAAACATATCATAGCTTTCTTTCTTTAGATAGTTTGCATATCTTCCTAAAGCTCTAGCTCCTACAGCATCTCCACCTACATCTAAAATAACTTCATAGCTTTCATCCTGTAGGGGATGAAGTATAGACGCGGCAATAGCTGGCAAATCTACTCCAGTTGACTTCTCAAGACTACTACCAATAATTTTTATCCCTAGATTTTTTAGCATCTCTTCTTTTTCTCTACTTCGAAAATAGGGATTGACAATATCTAGATCTGCTAACGCTACTTTTTTACCTAAAGCAGCAAGCTTTACTGCATAATTTACAGCAAATTCAGTTTTTCCACTTCCATAGTGACCAATAATAATTTTTATTCTATGATCATTTAGCATAACATCACCTTTTATACATATTCTTTTGCTGTCTCTTCTCCTTTTAATACCCTTAAAGCGCCTTGGGCTAAAGCAATCATTTCCTCTTCTCCTGGATATACAATCACCTTACCTATAAAGGAAATATGATCTTTAATCCATTTTACAAACTCTTGATCGTATGCAATACCACCTGTTAAAACAATGGCATCTACATCTCCTTTTAGTACTGTACCGCAGCTTCCAATTTCTTTTGCTACTTGGTAAGCCATTGCCTTGTAAATGAGCTCTGCTTTTTTATCTCCACTTTCAATCATGGTTCCTACTTCTCTACCATCATTCGTTCCAAGATAAGCTACAAGTCCACCTTTTCCTTTGATCTTTTTCTTAATTTCATCTATCGTTAATTTTCCTGAAAAGCATAGCTTAACCATATCTCCTATAGGGAGAGTACCACTTCTTTCAGGGGAGAATGGACCTTCTCCATCTAAAGCATTATTTACATCTACTACTTTTCCACATTTATGGACTCCTACAGAAACGCCTCCACCCATATGTGCTACTATAAAGTTTCCTTCTTCATATTTTTTGCCTAAATCCTTCGCTGCACGTCTTGCAACAGCCTTTTGATTTAAAGCATGGAATATACTTTTTCTTTCAAGCTCTGGAATTCCTGATATTCTTGCTATATCCTCCATCTCATCTACTACTACTGGATCTACAATAAACTTCGGAATATCTAGCTGTTTTGCAATTTCATTTGCAAGGATTCCTCCGAGATTAGAAGCATGCTCTCCTAAAACGCCTACCTCTAGATCTTCAAGCATCTTCTCAGATACCTTATAAGTACCTCCCATAATAGGCTTTAGTAGACCACCTCTACCTACAACAGCATTAATTTTTGTAATATTAATACCATTTTCATTTAAAGTATCTAATATTACCTGTTTTCTAAATTCATATTGATCATAAATTTTTTCATATTGGTTAATCTCTTCAGCACTATGTCTTAATGTTATTTCAAGTACTGATTTTTCATCATCAAATACAGCAATTTTTGTTGATGTAGATCCTGGATTAATCGTAAGAATTCTTAATGTTTTTGTCATAACTGTAACCTCTCCTTTAGTCTTAATTTCCACCCTTGAAAATAAGACTTTCAATCTTAGTTTTCTTTTTTTGCTGCCATCAAAACAGCTAAAGCAATAGAATTTAATTTTGTCTCATCACTATCTGCACGAGATGTAAGAACTACAGGTGCTTTTGCTCCAACAATCACTCCAGCATTTTTAGTGTTTGAGAAAAATACCATAGATTTATATAAAACATTTCCAGCTTCTATATTGGGAACCAATAAAATATCAGCAATACCTGCCACAGGATGGTCAATTCCTTTATGCTTGGCTGCTTCTTTACTCACTGCATTATCAAGAGCAAAAGGTCCACCTACGATGCAGCCTTTAATTTCTTCATTTTTATTCATTTCTTCTAATTCCTTAGCATCTACTGTTGCCTGCATTTTGGGGTTTACTTTTTCTTTTGCACATACTATTGCTACTTTAGGTATATCTATATCTAGTGCATGGGCCACCTCTACAGCATTTTCTATAATTTGTTTTTTTGTCTTCACATCTGGTGCTATATTCATAGCCGCATCTGTTACAAAGATCAATCTATCATAACTAGGTACTTGAAATACAGCTGCATGACTAAGAACATTTCCTGTTCTTAACCCTATTTCAGGATGTAAAACCGCCTTTAAAATAATCGCTGTATCTACTAACCCTTTCATAACAATATGAGCTTTTTTAGTAGAAACTAATTCTACTGCTTTTAAAGACGCCTGTGCCATATCTTTTTCATTGATGATTTCAAGACCAGAAAGATTAATATCATTTTCTTTAGCGATATTTTCAATTTTTTCTTGATCTCCAACTAAAATAGCTTCTGCAATTCCCATGTTTTTAGCTTTGCTTACAGCCGTTAATACCTCTAAGTCTTCAGCCACTGCAACAGCAATAGTCTTTGGACCTCTCATTTTCGCAAATTGAATGATTTCATCCATGTTTTTAATCATTTATTTCACCTCATGTTTAATAATTTTAACGCTATTCGTTCAAAAATTTTTATCTTCTCTAATAACATACTTTCTTTTTTAAAATTGAATTTTCCTTCAAATTTTGTAATTTTTTCTAATTATAGCTTAACTTTTTTTCTATTATACTTTGCAATATATATGCCATGTACTTGCATGAATATCTGTTATTTTTATCCATATTTTTTATTTATCTCATTTTCCTTGCTATTACTAGTGTTTTGGCACTTCTTTTCCTTTTATCATTTTCTGTTCAACATCCTTTTTATTCTATGAAAAAAGAAAACAAAGTATTCAATGCAATATATTTCATGCAAAAAATTGCACATATTACCTTTTCATGCAATTTTTTGCATAAAAAAATACACACATTCTTGTGTGCATTTACTCAATATGATATTTCTCTAATTTATAATATAAACTTCTGATAGATATACCTAGGTCTTTAGCTGTTTTCGTTTTATTATGATCGTTCTCGTAAAGAATCTTCTCAATATAAGCTTTCTCACTAATATTAACGATCTCTTCTAGGGTTTTTTTCTCTTCATCATTGTGTTCAATCCATTCTAAAGACTTGTTCGTTTCTTTTTGTATCTTTTCTTCCACAATAGGAAGATGCATAGATTTTATAACCATTTCATTAAACTTCATATTAATCATGGCACGACCTATAAAATTTTCTAATTCTCTTATATTTCCTTTCCATTCTAAATCCATCAGTTTTTTTAAAGCATGCTCAGAAAAATCTTTCACAAATCGTCCATATTCTTGATTATATTTTTTAATAAAATGCTTTACTAATAAAGGAATATCTTTTTTATGATGTCTTAGAGGAGGAATAATGATAGGAATTACATTAAGTCTATAATACAAATCCTCTCTAAATGCTCCTCTCTTTATGGCTCTTTCTAAATCTAAATTGGTAGCAGCAATCACTCTTACATTTATATTGATAGGAGTACTTGATCCTACCCTTACGATTTCTTTTTCCTGTAGTACTCTTAATAATTTTGCTTGTGTACTTAAACTAATTTCTCCTATCTCATCTAAGAATATAGTTCCTCCATTTGCCTGCTCAAATAAACCTTTTCGCCCACCTTTTCTTGCTCCTGTAAAAGCTCCCTCCTCATAACCAAAGAGTTCACTTTCTAAAAGATTTTCACTAATAGCTGCACAATTTACACGAACAAATTGTCTATATTTTCGATTGCTTTCATTGTGAATGGCATGAGCAAAGATTTCTTTTCCTGTTCCACTCTCTCCTCTTAAGAGTACTGTTGCAGATGTTACTGCTGCCTTTTTGGCTCTATCAATAGCTGATAATAACTGATCGTCTTCTCCTACAATATCTTCAAAAGTATATTTAGCTTCTAGCTTCCTTATGATTTTTTTTGCTTGATCTAGCTCATAGGTAAGTCTTTTGATCTCTGTCAAATCATGCAATACGGCTACACTTCCTCTTAATTCTCCATCAACAATCATAGGAGCTGCATCTGCTAATACTTCCTTTCGAGCAGGTCCTACCTTTAGCCGAGCAGTCTTTATGGGCATTTTTGTCTTTAAAACCTTCAGATGAATACTTTCTCCCTCTGCAATATCAACGGTACAAATCTTACCAATAATTTCTTCTTCTTTCAATTCAGTTAATCTCGTATAAGCAGGATTAATCATTACACCAATACCTTCTTCATTTACAACAGATATGGCATCCTCTGTTGAATGAAAGATGGCTTGTAGCATACTTTGCATTTCTTTTAAATTCGTAATTTCCTCCGCTAGTTCTTTAATCTCTGTAATATCACGAAAAACAGCTACAGCTCCAATAACCTTTCCAGCATCATCCTTTACAGGCATACGATTTGTAACAATAGCTATATCCCCTAATGGCTGCTTTTGATTTAGCTCTGATTTTCCTGTCTCTAAAATAAAGGGAAGTCTTGAATTTGTCACTACTTCTGTAATATATCTACCAAGAACCTTCATCCCTTCAAGATTAGTAAGCTTCTTTGCAGCTTTATTAAACAAGGTGATTATTCCATTTTTATCTACTGCAATCATGGCATCATGGGTAGAATCTAATATTACCTCTAGTTCTCTTTTCATCCTTCTTCTCCTTTTATGAAAAACAACCTGGATAATCCTATTGCTATCCAGGTTTTTATTTTAAACTTGTGATTCTTCAGGTTGCTCTTGTTTCTCTGATTCCTCTGATTCCTCTGATTCCTCTGGTTTCTTTTGTCCATTGGCTGGTGTTACTGGTTCTCTTTTTTTGATAATCAAATCTACTTCTTCCGGAGCAACTCTGCTTTCTTCAACATCTTTAGCTAGATCATACAAAACACGCACATAATATAAACCTTCTGATAAATCACTTCCGTCAATATAAAGGTTGATATTTTCTTTATTAATCGTATTTAGCACACTTTCTATAGCCCTAATTTCAACCTTTAGAGTATCTGGCATCTTACTTAAATCAACAATATAATCTTCCTTTAAGTTCTTTATATTTAATTCCTCTTTTTTAAAGAAAACTTCTTTGATTTTTATGGCTTCAACCCTGATAAGAACAGTAGGATCTTTTCCCATATATTTCATATTTACACCTTCTGGTAAAATTAAAGAAACATCCTTTCGAACTGTTTGATCTAATCTACTCAAATTCACTGTCTTTGCTTTAATTTTTTGTATACCTTCTATTATTTCTTTTTTCCCTTTAATCATTACTTTATCTTGACTCAAGGTAATATTAGTAATTTTAAATCCTTTCTTTGCTTCTCCCTCATAAGATATATCAATCGGTACTTCTTTTATTCTTAGTATTGGCAAAGTTATATCTGCGTATTTATTTTTCACCTCTACACCACTTACTTCCTTTCCATCCCTATTAACAGCCTTAAGGGGAAGTTTTTCTATTATGTCTTCCTGTCGATCTGATACATTTACCTCCGCTATTACTTTTGTTACTGTATTGACTAGACTTTCTGGTCCCTCTACAATAACCTTTTCAAGAGATATGAATGCCTCACCTACTTCAAAGCCTTCCGTAGGCTTTGAAGTAGTCTTTACCTCAACATTTTTTTGCATCTTTACAATTTCATCTAATGTAATCTTTATTTGTTTTGGAGATATATCTACAAGCTCTACATTAGGTGGTGTACTTACCTCAACAGGAACACTATTTACCCCTTCATGAAAACCTCTTAAATCGGCCCGAACCAATACATCCTTAGGACCGATTTTATATAATTCATTTCTTCTACCACTAATTTTAACATTCACCGTAAAATCCTTTTGCCCCATAACAACAAGCCCTGATTGCTGCAAATCTTCTATATTTAGAAGCCCTACATCCACATTATTAAGCTCTATGACACTCTGTGGATTTACCTCTCCCATCACATATAGCCAAAGCATCATAGCAAAAATAATAGAAATCATCTTTGGTGTTGTATTTCTACTAAAAAATCTGCTATTTTCTATATTCAATTTGATTCTTCTCCAAGTATTATTCATCTTTTTGTCTCCAATTCCATCTGAACAAAGGTGTATTATTTTCAGGCTTATAAGCATTTTTAAGTATTACTCTTAGGGTTTTTGCATCTAAGTATCTAGATAGTTTTCCGTCCATAGCAACAGATATGGCACCTGTTTCTTCAGAAACCATAACCGAAACTGCATCACATCTTTCACTAATTCCAATTCCTGCTCGATGTCTTGTACCTAATTCTTTACTCAAGTTAGGATTTTCTGTAAGAGGTAAAACACAACCTGCCGCCATAATTTTATCTTTTCTAATGACTACCGCTCCATCATGAAGAGGGGTATTTGGAATAAAAATATTGATAAGTAGTCCTGAAGAAACATTTCCTTGAATAGAAGTTCCTGTCTCAATAATATCTTCTATTCCTGTCTCTCTCTCTATAATCATTAGGGCACCAATCTTTTGTCTTGATAAATAACTAGATGCCTCTACAATTTCATTAATATTATCATTTACAGCTTCATGGGTCATTTCCATAATAGATTTTGTAAAAAGCTTGGTTCTTCCTATATGCTCAAGAGCACGCCTTAATTCTGGCTGAAATACAATTAAAACTGCAATCATCCCTAGTTCTAATGCTTTCTTTAAAATCCAATTAATGGCATACAGTCTAGCCCATTCACTTAGCTTTGTTGCAATAAGGAGTACTACTAACCCCTTTAATACCTGCTCTGCACTTGTATTTCTAATGAGCATAAAGAGCTTATAAAAAACAAAAGCAACAATCGCCATATCTATTACATCTCGTATTCCTATATTTAAAAATATCTCCATTACTTCTTTCAATCACAACACCTCTTCAAGGAATAATATTACAAATCACTTCTATTAACTATTCTAATATACATTATAAAAAACCTTCAAGTCCTTATGAAAAATTTTTCTTTTTAGATTTTTGGACTTATTCATTATTTTACACTATTTTTAAGTTTAGTGGCTTTATGATACAAAAATTTAATATAAAAATCATTTTACATGATTCTCTTATTTTGTGGAAAAATAAATACAACGAAAATGAAAGGATAGATGTATATGGTCAAAAAACGTGTTAATAAAATAACTGATAATAAAGTCCCTAGCAGAGATGATTTGATTACGGATACCCTTAAAGATCAATTAGAAGAAAAAATGCAAGCCAGTAGTATGGATATTAATGTTTTCTGCCGAGATGGCTATGTCCACATGTCTGGAATGGTAGATGTTTTATCAGAAAAAAAATATGCAGAGTCTATTGCAAAAGGAATCACAGGAGTTCAAAAGATTGAAAATAAAATTACCGTTGCTATGGATAGCAATATTACCGATTCACATATGGAAAAAGAAGTAATAAACAAGCTACAAGGCGTAGAAAAGCTTTCTAGCGTTGGCGCAAAGGTTGAAGATGGTGTTGCAAATCTCTTAGGTTCTACGCATACCCTAAAGGATGCTCATACTGCTATGAATATAGCCTCTAGTGTTCGAGGAATAAAGGATGTTGTGAACAATATTCATCTTCCTAGAAAAGATTTTGATGATGCTACCCTTAATAGCTATGTAACTCAAGCCTTAAGTACTGCACCTTTAAGCTATATGGATATTGCCCATTCTGTAAACAACGGAAAACTAACCTTATCTGGTTATGTAAATAATAGGCATGAAATGGAACTAGCAAAGGAAATTGCTATGGATGTAGAAGGCGTTAGAAAGGTTATTAACAAATTAAAATTAAGAAAATCCTAAAATGCCCAGCTTCTGGGCATTTTAAATTAATATTTTCCATAGGTAATTGAACATACTAAACCTAAAGTTATTCTAAGTAAATATACGAGGTGATCAATATGAATTATGAACAAATCATACAAAGTACTGTAAAATCAAGCAATTCAAAGATTATTTTGCTTGTAATGGATGGCATAGGAGATATTAGGAGTACAAAATTTAAAAATAAAACACCACTAGAATATGCCCACACACCCAATTTAGACAAACTAGCAAAGGAATCTGTCACAGGACGCATGCATCCAATCCTTCCGGGAATTACACCAGGAAGTGGTCCAGGACATCTTGGTCTATTCGGATATGATCCTATATATAATTCTATTGGCAGAGGAGTTTTAGAAGCTATTGGTATTGACTTTGAATTAAAATCTTATGATGTGGCTGCAAGATGTAATTTTGCTACTATGAATGATAAAGGACTGATTACAGATCGTAGAGCAGGAAGAATCCCTACTGAAATGACCATTGAATTATGTAATATTTTAAAAAATATTCATGAAATTGATGGTGTAGAAATTATCATAAAACCTGGAAAGGGTCATCGATTTGTGACTATATTTAGAAGTAAAGAAAAGGAAATTGGATCTATAATCAACGACACAGATCCTTTGGTTGAAGGAAAAGCACCTCTTGTAGCTACTGGAAAGAATCCCCCTTCTCAGTTCCTTTCAGAGGTCATCAATCAGTTTATAAAAAAAGGATATGATTTATTAAAGGATAAGTATCCTGCAAATTCATTTTTAATGAGAGGTATTGCATCAAAGCCAAAGATTCCTTCCATGAGAGATAAATATTTACTAGAGTCTGCTGCTATTGCTACCTATCCTATGTATAGAGGTATTGCATCCTTACTTGGTATGACACTCCTTCCTGCTCCTGATTCTATAGAAGGATTGTTTGAAACATATGTAAATTATCATCATAAATATGATTTCTTCTTTATTCATGTAAAAGGAACGGACCAAGCTGGAGAAGATGGAGATTTTGATTCCAAGGTAAATTGCATCGAAAAAGTAGATAGAGCACTTCCTATTATTCTTGAAAATAAACCTGATGTATTAGCAATCACTGGAGATCATTCTTCTCCTTGTGCAATGCACTCCCACAGCTGGCATCCTATTCCTATTCTTATCCATAGTCAATTTGCTGGTGTAGATGATGTGAAAAAATTCCATGAAAATGCTTGCAATAATGGTGGACTAGGATTTTTTGAAAGCAAATATTTAATGGGACTTCTTTTAGCCAATGCTAAAAGATTGGATAAGTTTGGTGCCTAGAATTTATATGCTATAATAAATATTGATTATAAAGAAAGGAGGAAAATAATGGATATTAAAGGAATGCTAAAAGAAATGATAGAAAATCCTAGTGTTTCAGGCTTTGAATGCACTATGGGAAATCAAATCGAAGCATATTTAAAAGACCTAACAGATGATATCAAAAAAGATAAGCTAGGAAACTTGATTACTTATAAAAAAGGAACTTCTGAAAATCCTATTAAAATTATGCTAGCAGCTCATATGGATGAGATCGGTCTTATGGTAAAGGATATTGATAAAAATGGATTCATCAAAGTTACCAATATTGGTGGTGTTGATCAAAGAACCCTTCTTGCTCAAGAAGTCATTGTCCACGGAAGAAAAGATCTCTTTGCCGTTGTTGCTACAAAAGCACCTCATCTTCAATCAGCAGAAGAGCGAAAAAGTGCTGTAGATATAGAGGATCTATTAATAGACATTGGCATGACCAAAGAAGAAGCTGAAAAGGTAATTTCCATTGGTGATCCTATTACCATTCATAGAAAAATGGTTCCACTTTTAGGGGATCGAGTTGCTGGTAAAGCCCTTGATGATAAAGCAGGTATAGCTGCAATGATCACGTGTTTTCAGGAGCTTAGAAAAATCAAACATCAATGCGATATTTACGGTGTAGCAACTGTACAAGAGGAAGTTGGTACAAGGGGGGCTATGGTTAGTACCTTCGGCGTATCACCTCATATTGGTATCGCTGTAGATGTTGGTTTTGGAAGAACTCCTGAGCTTTCTAAGGATGATACCCTAGAGTTAGGAAAAGGACCAGGAATTACTTTAGGTGCTAATATTCATCCAAAAATTCATCATCGATTGAAAGAAATTGCAAAAGAGCATAACATTCCATTTCAAATTGAATTAAGTCCAGGAAACTCTGGAACAGATGCTCAAGCTATTCAAATCACCCAATCCGGAGTAGCAACAGGGGTACTCTCCATCCCACTACGATATATGCATACATCTGTTGAAACAATCGATCTGAGCGACATAAAAAATACAGGTAGACTCCTTGCTTATTTTATTGCTAGCTTAGATGATGAGGATTTGGAGGGATTTTTATGCTTTTAGAAAAGCTTTGCAATCTATCAAGTGTTTCAGGAAATGAAAAAGAAGTAAGAAATTTTATTTATAAGGAAATAGAGCCTTATGTAGATGAAATAAAAATTGATTTTTTAGGAAATCTCATTGCAACTAAAAAAGGGAAGGTAGGTTTTCCAGCCATCATGCTATCAGCACATATGGATGAAGTAGGAATGATGGTAAAATCTATCGATGAAAATGGATTTATCAAATTCTTACCTGTAGGCGGAATGGATGATCGTATTTTTGTTTCTAAGATAGTTGAGATTGGTAAGAACAAAATTAAGGGTGTTATTGGAGCAAAAGCCATTCATCTTCAAGAGCCAGACGAAAGAAAAAGTGCTCTAAAGCATAAACAGCTTTACATAGATATTGGTGCAAAATCAAAAGAAGAAGCAGAAAAGTTAATTTCAATAGGCGATTATATTCACTTTGATAGCAAATATATAGAATTTGGGAATCATCTTATAAAAGCGAAAGCACTAGATGACCGAGCAGGTTGTGCAATGATCATGGAGCTTTTAAAACAAGAATTTAACTCTACTATTTATGCAGTATTTTCTGTACAAGAGGAAGTAGGCCTTCGTGGTGCTGGAGTTGCAGCCTATAGAGTAAATCCTGATATGGCTCTTGTACTAGAAACAACTACTTGCTATGATGTAACCGGTATAGATGAGCCAGATTTTGCTACTAGTTTAGGTCAAGGTCCGGCCCTTTCTTTAGTAGATAGTGGTTCTTATTTTGACAAAAATATGGTTAAAAAATTACTACAAATTGCAGAAAAGCATCATATAAAAGTACAGTTCAAGCAAACAACTAAAGGAGGCAATGATGCTGGAAGAATCCATCTGACGAGAGAAGGCATCCCCACATCAACTATTTCTCTTCCTTGTAGATATCTTCACTCTCCTATTTCTGTTATCCACAAGGATGATTTTGAAAATACCCTAAAACTTGTCTCTCTTTTCCTTAATTCTTTAAACAAGGAGGATGATTATGAATAGTGAATTATTAAAAAAACTTACCGAAGAATATGGTCCTTCAGGAAATGAAGAAAAAATTCGTGATTTGATTCAATCTGAAATAAAAGATTATGTAGATGAAATAAAAATAGATAAAATGGGAAACCTCATAGCTATGAAAAAAGGCTCTGGTAAAAGAATCATGCTTGCTAGCCATATGGATGAGATCGGTGTAATTATTACTGGTATTACAGATAACGGATTTTTAAGGTTTTCTAATATTGGGGGAGTTTCTCCATACGTATCTATTGGTCAAAGAGTCATATTTTCTGATGGAACAATAGGCATCGTAGGTATGGAGCACTTAGAGGATATAAAAAAACTAAAGCTTGAGAAAATGTATATTGATATTGGTGTTAAATCAAAGGAAGAAGTATCAAAAAGAATAAATATTGGAGATGTAGCTTCTTTTCACAGTTCTTTTACAACCCTTGATGACTTTATCACTGCAAAAGCTTTAGATGATCGAATTGGTTGTTTTATTGCTATAGAAACAATCAAAAGCTTAAAAACTTCTCCAAATGAACTCTATTTCGTCTTTACTGTTCAAGAAGAATTGGGTCTTAGAGGAGCAAAAACTGCTGCCTTTTCAGTAGATCCTGATTTAGCTATTGCTATAGATGTTACTAGCACAGGTGATACTCCTAAAGCAAAGCATATGGTTGTTAAACTTGGAAATGGGCCTGCTGTAAAAATAAAGGATAAATCCTTGCTTAGTCATCCTACTGTAAAAAATCTTATGATTCATACAGCAAAAGAAAATCAAATTCCTTATCAATTAGAAGTATTAGAATTTGGTGGAACAGACTCAGGAGCAATACACCTAACAAGAAGTGGTGTTCCTTCAGGTGTTTTATCTATTCCTTGTAGATATGTACATACCCCTTCAGAGATGATTTCTAAAAAAGATGTTGAACATGCTATTGTTCTTTTGACAAAAATATTAGAAAAAGAAATATAAATAATACAACAGTATCTTTAAGATTCTCGAAGAATTTATCATAAATGAATGTTTTCTTGAGAAATCTATACATAAAAAATACTCGTGAAAAATAATGTTTTCACGAGTATTTTTTATTCTTAGAGAAATTGTATAATTTCTTTTTAAATTAGAAAAAACTATATCAATCTTATTGACATAGTTTTCTATCTCTTCAAAAAATAAAATGGAGCGGAAGACGAGATTCGAACTCGCGACCCTCGCCTTGGCAAGGCGATGCTCTACCACTGAGCCACTTCCGCTTATTTGGTGCGGGTGGAGGGACTTGAACCCCCACGCCGAAGGCGCTAGATCCTAAGTCTAGTGCGTCTGCCAATTCCGCCACACCCGCATGCTGCAATTACCAAAATTTTATATTTTGTGTAATTGTAGTACTAAGAAACTTCATGTTTCCTAGCTTCCCTATTAAAATAAATATAGTTAACACATTAATGTTAACTAAAATGGTGGGCGTAACAGGGTTCGAACCTATGACCCCCTGCTTGTAAGGCAGGTGCTCTCCCAGCTGAGCTATACGCCCGTAAATTGGTGACCCATCCGGGAATCGAACCCGGGTTACCGCCGTGAAAGGGCGGTGTCTTGACCGCTTGACCAATGGGCCTTAATTAATGGCTCCAAGGGCGGGGCTCGAACCCACAGCCTACCGGTTAACAGCCGGTTGCTCCACCATTGAGCTACCTTGGAACAAACAAACCAGCAATGACCTACTCTCCCAGGCAGTTACCCACCAAGTACCATCAGCGCTGAAGGGCTTAACTTCTGTGTTCGGTATGGGAACAGGTGTGACCCCTTCGCTATTATTACTGGATGTGCATGAATAACAGAAATTTTCAATTTCCTTGTTATTCAGTACTCAGAAATTTCACATTTCTGAGCTTCCTTCAAAAACCACCCAAATCTTTGATTTGGTGTGATTGTAGTACTAAGAAACTTTAGTTTCTTAGTTTCATTTGAGGTTTGTACTCTCAAAACCAAACAATGCATATTCTTTGGTCAAGTCCTCGACCTATTAGTATCGGTCAGCTTAAGACATTACTGCCCTTACACCTCCGACCTATCAACCAGATAGTCTTTCTGGGGTCTTAC
>JAOARP010000034.1 GCA_025210525.1 Marinisporobacter sp. | reverse complement strand
TAGTAATTTAGCAATGACTAAAAGATATTTAGGTATTCAGCAGGACGATGTTAATGAGCTTTATGATCAGTTAAATATTGAGTAATTACCAAAATAAGTAATTGAGTTTGCGGTTGATCGTAGCTACCCTAGGATTACCCCTAAGATTAAACTTAAAGTCAATGATATTTTTATAAAACCTATAGTATCTGTAATAGGCATGTCACTTGCCGTATTCTATACATTTAACTATTTGAGTGGAGTATTTAATAGTAATACAATAGCTACTTTAATATCTATATTAGCAGGGGCTATTGTATATGGTACGATACTTCTTTGTGTTGGAAGCATAAAGGTAAAGGATGTTTTAATGATTTTTAATAGGAAATAGAAATAATTTTTAGGAATACTAACTAATATCCGCTATAAAAATTAAAAAGTACAAGATATAGTTTTTTATATCTTGTACTTTTTAAAACCAATGAAGAGTTAAAACACTAAAAAGTATCATCAATTCTACGGAGATTAAATTTTAATCCCCACCCCTATAAGAATTTTATCATACCAAGATCAGAAAATAAATGGTCATGGGTTTGTATAAATAATTTTTTGTATGAACTGGCTTCATAGAAATAATTATTTATATAAAAAAAAAAATATTTTCACAAAAGAAGGAGAAAGGAAAGTTTTGGCGAATTTTGTGTAATAGAAAATTGCATAGTTGATATTTGTTTTTAGCAAAAAAAGCTGAAAACCCATTTCAACCCCTCTTCTAAGTGTTTGGCGACACTTAAAAGTTGTAAAATGCGTATCTGCAAATACACATTTAGATGGTTAAACTGAGTTTTCAACTTCAGAAGCCATAGAGGCTTTATATACCTTATTAGGTAATACTATTCTACAATAGAATTGAAAATCCTTCAAGGTAGAAGTTGAAAATTTATAAGACAAGCTAAATTGTACGCCTGGATACGTTCTAGGCGTTTTTATATTGCTGTAAAACTGCTGAAAGGCAGGTAAGCATGAGCGAGTGGTTAAAGGAATAACACGTAAAAAAACTGTCCCGCTGATCGTCGGGGAAACGAAATTATAATAACAGATCATCCCAGATCGGAGACGACCGTCGTAGTTGAAAGCCTATATTCAATAGGTGAGTAGAGGGGGAATGTTGCGAGTAGTGTCAATGAAAGGCATGAGATGAAAAATCGCACCTGGTAAAGCTACACCTGGGCAGGATAGAGCAACATTGTGGAGAGAGTTCCACTGATGACGGATACCAAAACGGATACTGTGAAAAAGCGGTATTGCAGTGTATTCGCACATAAACCTTACCTTTAATACAAGGGGGGTTTCTGTCCGTTTCCAGCCATTTCTGATCCCCTACGGTAGTATTGCAGAAAATTTTTATTAAGGTTTGATTTTAAAGTCAAAAGTTTGGAAAGGGACAGAAAAACAGGGGCTTAAAATCAAAGGTTTTGCGATTGCAAAACACCCTTTAGGATTGCAAAATAAATGCCAAAACGAGGATATAGCTTGAAAAAAGATAGAAAAAAAGAACTATATTCCTATCGACCAAACAGAGTGATCGAATAGGGAACGAAACGAAGTGAAGTGAGTCTTTCGATCATGGAGTGCGGTAGTAGAGGAGTGAGTTGAAGTATTTTAAAGAGTAAAATTTAAAAGCTGGGGATGCTTACCTAGCAAGTAGGATAAATAGAGGAAAAAACGAAACAATATCAAAATAAGTAGGTATATAGAGTTAGTATACAAATAAGTATGACCTGTATATATGTCGTATGTATGGAGGGAGAACGGTTACATGGATACTTTGTATAGCAGTAATGATTTAGCTGAAAAACTAGGTGTTTCAGTATCCACTATTAGAAAGTACGAGAAGGATTATAATTTGGATATCATGAGGAATGAAAGCAATAATCGAGTTTATACGGATGATGATCTTGAGGTATTCAAGAAGATTGTTGAGCTGAAAAAAGAAGGTGCAAATATTCATCTTATCAGAAAGGTACTTGCAAGTGAGGGTTTTATCGATCAAGTTCCAGAAGTACTGAATAGTGTTCCATCTAGCACTATAGAAAGTTTTAAAGCTGACATTGTAAAGCAGATAGCTGATATTGTTTTGGAGAATGAAAAGAGATTGAAAGAGGAGTTCCAAAAGGAGCTTGATGAAAAATTGCAAGAGCAGGAGCGAAAGATCAAGGAGCAAGTAAAAACAGAGAATCAAAAATTAATGGCTTACATGCAAGAGAGTCGAGATGATAAAAAAGGCTTTTGGAGGAAACTATTTGGAAAATAGATATGTTCAAGTGAGAATGAACTCATCTATTTAACTCATATAGCGAATTTATATAACAAACTCTACAGTTAACTTATATAGTGAACTCATGTGAGTTTACTATGAGTTCGCTGTGTTAACCAAATTACACCTTGAAATTTCAAGGTTAAAGCTAAAATAAGGGGACAAGATATATTACTATAATTACTTATAATTCGAACTCAACTCAGATTAAATGAACAAACCGATGGTTTTCGTTTTTAAATGCCTTGATCCTTATATCATAATTTGAGGAGGCAGGAGCTCACATACTATGATTACTAGTTGAATGTATCAAAACAAACATTTGTTACTTCACTAAAAATAGGGTTTATTGAAATGATTTCAATACTTGAAAGGGTTTGAATGTGAAAAATACAATGAATGAATATACAGATTCTACTGTTTTATTCATGTTTTGGCTGCCATTAAAGTACTGGGGAAGTCTCCCCAGGTCTAAAAAATTATGCCGTAGAGGAGCGTGATCCTGCCCCACTCCCGTTATATAAAAGTTAAAAGAAAAGCGTTTTTAACTTTTCCATAACGTATATGGTAAATAAATTTTCAATAAAGTCTAAAAAAGGTATAATTGTAGTTGACCAATGATCTTTGTCGTTTTGCTGGGTGAGTGAGAAGTGAGGTTCTAAAAATTGGTTTGTGCATTGAGCCATGTCCCAGCTAGGAATGAAAACCGAAACGTAAAAAATGCACTTTAAGAATTAATAAGCAATGGATCAATAGACTTGATGTTTAAAAACACCAGGTCTATTTTTTATGTTCAAGTGTACTACCCCATGTATGTGTATTACAGATATGACCTATTTTTATTTTTGATTATCCTGGATCATCAAGAGCGTATGAATTTGAATCATATGGTCATGCAACCTCCCCCAAAACCTCCTAAGAGCAAGTCAAAATTTTGGATGGGAAAGGACTTTGACGGCATGTTTTAGTATGTTGAATTTCCGAAGGCAGGATAAGGCGTCGCACGACGCAGCAAACAAATTACAGGCAAAGCCTGTAAAAAGTACATCTAGGATGGTAAGACAAATTTTATTTTTTATCAAATTGGTAGGACAGTATGCAAAAAAAATGCTAAATATATTAAAAAATCAAGGATTATTAGATACGAAAAGGAAATAGTTTTTAATGTTTTTTATATCAAAGCTAAGGGACAACTTGGGGTAATCCTAGGGTAGCTACGATCAACCGCAAACTCAATTACTTATTTTGGTAATTACTCAATATTTAACTGATCATAAAGCTCATTAACATCGTCCTGCTGAATACCTAAATATCTTTTAGTCATTGCTAAATTACTA
>JAOARP010000033.1 GCA_025210525.1 Marinisporobacter sp. | reverse complement strand
TTGTTTGGTTTTGAGAGTATAAAACTTTCAAAAACCCAGTAATAATAGCGAAGGGGTCACACCTGTTCCCATACCGAACACAGAAGTTAAGCCCTTCAGCGCTGATGGTACTTGGTGGGTAACTGCCTGGGAGAGTAGGTCGTTGCTGGTTAAAAAGCTCAGAAAATTTTTTTCTGAGCTTTTCTTTTTTTTTATGAAAATATGAATGTATAAGGTATGTATAAAAATAAAAAAATATATAGTGATACCTATGACAAAATGATGCAATAAAAGAGAAAATAGGACAAAAGAACTAAGGTTACAACAAAGGAAAAATAAAAGATATATAGAATATATATGCATGGAAAAATTACATAGATTTATTTTAAATTACTTAAATTCGTGAAAATAAAGAAAAGGATGATTTGATGATTTTAAAACTAATACTTCTTATTATGTTGTGTATACCTATAGCTTGTCTTCAATTATATTTGTTAGTAGATACAGCAAAAGATTTGAAAAAGCCTAAAAAATTAAAGACAAGAGAAAGACAACTTATGCATTCAAAAGAAAATACAAGGGAAAATTATCTTAAGATTGCAAAATAGAAAAAGTTTGCGTTGAAAACTTGGTAAAGCTTCTATAATAGAAGCTTTTTTTTTATGTATCTTGCGAAAAAGAAGAGAAGATGATATGATAATATTTATACCATTGGGAATCAATATTAAGCGAGATAAGGAGAAGAAAATATGGCATTGATTAGGCAAACCATAAAACAAAAGAAGCTTTCATTTTGGAAAGTAGTATTTATGATTTGCGGACCATTATTCGCAATGAACATGGCTATGAAAGGACTAAAAGGATTAAGTACTAGTCCTGTTGTAGGAACTATCGGAGGATTACTTACCCTTGCAGGAGCTACCGCAGCTTGTTTGATGATCATATATAACCATGTAGCTTATTTCAATTATAAGATTATCGACGACGAATTTATTATGGAGAAAGTTTTTGGAAAAGCAAATCATTTATTTTTAACATTAAAACTTGATGAATTACAAGAATTCAGGGTTTTTGATGAAATGGATTTACAAGAAGCAAAAAATAATAAGGTGAAGGTTTATCGATTTGTATCAGGAAAAAACACAAAAAACTGGTATATAGGCAAGTTTACAAGAAGTGATGAAAAATATATGTTTATTATAGAACCAAACAAAGAAATATTAAATGGAATCTTAACATTTCAAAAAATGTGTTAAAATTTAAAAAATCTCATGTCTATGACATGGGATTTTTTTTGAAAAAGAATAACGAGACATCCTAGGAATGAATATAATAATAAATATAGGTTAATAATCAGAATAAAAAGGTTGGTGAGGTATATGAATCAGACAGCCTCGTGTTGTATGTGCAAAGAAAAAGCACAAAGGCATATAAAAGTATTAGATGGATACATATGTGAAGACTGTGAAAGAGTTATAAGTACTTTAGATATGGATGACGTAAAGTATGAATATTATAATATAATTTTAAAAAAACTATGGCATAATTTTTTAGTTTCTATGTAAATGTGAAAGTCATCAGCTTTTTGTTGGTGACTTTATTTTTTTACAAAAATATAATGTGATAGAGGAAGATATGTTAAAATAATAATAGTTATCGTATTATTTTAGGCACAGGAGGAGCAATTGTGAAGGGAAAATTATTTGTTATTGAATCAGGAGTAGATGCTAGCGGAAAAGCTACCCAATCAGAGAAATTATATAATAGATTATTAGATGAAGGAATGAAGATAAAAAAAATTACGTTTCCTAATTATGAGAGTGATTCTTCTGCACTTGTAAAGATGTATCTTAATGGAGACTTTGGAAGTAAACCAGATGATGTAAATCCTTATACAGCTTCTACTTTTTATGCAGTAGATCGATATGCTTCATATGTGAAGGACTGGAAAACCTTTTTAGAAGCTGGTGGAATTATTATTGCAGATCGATATACGACCTCTAATATGGTTCACCAAGCTTCAAAGTTTTACACGCAAGAAGAAAAAAAAGAGTTTTTAGATTGGTTATGGGATTTAGAGTTTAAAAAAATGGGGCTACCTGTTCCAGATGAAGTCATATTTTTAAATATGAGCCCAGAGGTAAGCTATCAATTAATGAAAAATCGTGCCAACAAAATAAGTGGAGAGATGAAAAAGGATATACATGAGAGGGATCTTGAATATCTCCAAAAAACGTATGAAAATGCTTTATGGGTAGCAGAACAATATAACTGGAGAAAAGTTCAATGTATCAAAGATCAAACCCTAAAGGGTATTGATGAAATTCATAAAGAGATTTACCAACTCGTAAAAGAGAAGCTTTAAGAATACTGGAGGATTTGAATGAGTTTTAAAGATATAATAGGACAAGAAAAGGTAATTGGTTATTTAAAGGCATCCATAAGAAATAAACGAATTGCACATGCATATATATTTGAAGGACCAAAGGGTGTAGGTAAGGTGGATGGAGCTATGGTCTTTGCAAAAGCTATACAATGTAAAAATTATGATGGAGATGTTTGTAATCATTGTACATCCTGTTTGAAGGTAAATACCAATAACCATCCAGATATAAAAATGATTGAACCAGAAGGGAAAAGTATTAAAAATAAACAAATAGAAGATTTTCAGCATGATTTATTGAGAAGACCGTATGAAAGTGATAAGAAAATATATATTATAAAAGATGCCAATCTTATGACACCTAGTGCGCAAAATCGCCTATTAAAAACACTAGAAGAACCACCAGAATACGCTATAATTATATTGATTAGCGACAATGCAAATAGTTTTTTACCAACGATTAAGTCGCGTTGTCAGATATTAAAATTTTCTCCCATTGGAGAAAAAATCATAGAAGAATTTTTAAAAAATAAATATCATGTACCTTCAGAGGAAGCTAAAATTTTAGCTGCTTTTTCTGATGGTATTTTAGGAAAAGCATTACAGCTAAAAGAATCAGAAGAATTTAAAAATAAAAGAGAAGAAACCATACAAGTAATAGAAAAACTGTTGAATAAAGATGCTCTTATTGTATTTGATCTCGTTGAATTTTTTCAAAAGAATAAAGAAGATATATATGAGATACTGGATTTTATGCTTTTTTGGTTTAGAGATATACTTTTACTCAGCCAAACAGGGGAAGATCAGTTTTTGATTAATATAGATCAAGAAGAAACTTTACAAAAGCATATGTATACTATAGGGTATAATAAAATAGGAAATATTATTAGTACAATAGAAAAAACAAAAAATGATATAAAAGCAAATGTCAATTTTCAATTGGCTATTGAAATGATGCTTTTAACCATACAGGAGGTATAAAATGGTAACCGTTGTGGGAGTAAGATTTAAAAAAGCAGGGAAAATATATTATTTTGATCCAGATGAAATCGTCATTGAAAAAGGTCAAAATGTTATAGTAGAGACTGCAAGAGGAGTAGAATTTGGAGAAGTGGTTGTAGGACCAAAAGAAATCAAAGAAGATGATATTGTAGCGCCATTAAAAAAAGTATTGAGGGTTGCCACTTTAGAAGATGAAACCCAAAATAATCAAAATATAGAAAAAGAAAAAGAAGCTTTTGAAATCTGCTTAGAGAAAATTGATATCCATCAGTTAGAGATGAAGCTTATAGATGTAGAATATACATTTGATAACAATAAAGTAATATTTTACTTTACAGCAGATGGAAGAGTAGACTTTAGAGAGCTAGTAAAAGATTTGGCAGCTGTCTTTAAAACAAGAATAGAGCTTAGGCAAATCGGTGTTAGAGATGAAGCAAAAATGATTGGTGGAATAGGTCCTTGTGGAAAAGGGCTTTGTTGTGCTACTTGGCTAGGGGATTTTGAGCCTGTATCTATAAAAATGGCAAAGGAACAAAGTTTATCGCTAAATCCAACAAAAATATCTGGAATCTGTGGGAGATTGATGTGTTGTCTAAAATATGAACATGAAACTTATCAATGTCTTAGAGAAAACCTTCCAGAGCAGGGAGAAAAGATAATTACACCAGATGGAGAAGGAATTGTTATAGCGAATAATGTATTATTAGAGTCTGTAAAGGTTCGTCATATACTAGAAAAAACAAAAGGTGGACAAGAAAATAAGTTAAGCGATGATATATTTGTTTATCATAAAGAACAAATCAAAAGGATGGGTTGTTGCTGTAAAAAAGCTCAAGAAGAGATAGCAAGGAAAAAGGATCAACAAACAGAGGAATAGAATGGAGTAGGATTGTTATAATTTATGTAGGGATAGGAAATACTTAGTCAGAAGCACATTTTATTAAAAGCTTGGAGGTGAATACTTTGGCATATGTAATTACAGATGCATGTATTAGCTGTGGTGTATGTGAACCAGAATGTCCTGTTAGTGTAATTAGTGCTGGTGATGATAAGTATGTAATCGATACAGCAGGCTGCATTGATTGTGGTGCTTGTGCGAATGTATGTCCTGTAGATGCACCCATACCAGAATAACCATAAAAGCCCCTGTAATGAGGGGTTTTTTTGTAGAAATAGTTTTCTGCATTTATTTTTTAGATTGTAGTATAATGGTATAAAAACCTTTACATTATTCAGTCACAGGAGACGGATGGGAAAGCTCAAATAATTAAAGAGGAAAAGGATATACATTTCCCATATTGTATGATGTAGATGGAAACATATCTGTTAAATATAAGGGAAGAGCATTTCCTGCTACTTATATTATTTATAAAGAAGGAATCGTAACAGCGTCTGTCACTCAAAGTATGGATAAAGAAAAGGCGACCGAAAAAATCGAAAATACATTAAACAAACAGGAGTAGAATTAGGAGAGATAGGAATTATGGAAAATTTAGTGAAAGAACATGAAAGAGTAGATGACTTGCAGTGTAAAGGGCTGAGGCTCATACAAGATCCAAAGGGATTTTGCTTTGGAATAGATGCAGTACTTTTAAGTAATTTTTGTGAAATAAGAAAAAACTGGCGTGTAATAGATTTAGGGACAGGAACAGGAATCATTCCTATACTTTTAGCAGGAAAGACAAATGCCAAAGAAATTTGGGGAGTTGAAATTCAGGAATCAGTTGCAGAGATGGCTTTAAGAAGTGTAAAGTTAAACCAATTAGAAGAGCGTGTAAAAATTATTCAAGAAGATTTGAAAAACATCTTAGAGCATACGAAAGCCTATACATTCGATTGTGTTACCTCTAATCCTCCATATATGAATGCAGGTGGAGGACTTTTAAATCCTGAAAGCATGAAAGCCATATCAAGGCATGAAGTGAAATGCAATTTAGAAGATATTATTTCTGTTTCTAGTAAGCTTGTAAAAGATAGAGGTCATTTTTATATGGTGCATAGACCTCATAGACTAGTAGATATTATTTACTTGTGTAGAAAATATAAATTAGAGCCAAAGAAAATAAGATTTGTACATCCTAATAAAAATAAAAAACCAAATATCTTATTAATACAATGTGTGAAATATGGAAAACCCGAACTGAAATTTATGGATCCTTTGTATGTTTATAATGAAGATGGAACATATACAGATGAAATTCATGAAATATATGGAAGAGATAAATAAAAAATACTTGTGCAAACACACAAGTATTTTTTTTATTTACCTAATTCTTCAATGCAAGCCGGGCAAATATTTTTACCTTTGAAATTTGTGATATCCTTTGCCTGTCCACAAAAGATACATGCTGGCTCATATTTTTTTAGAATAATTTGATCTTTATCAACATAAATTTCTAATGCGTCCTTTTCTTTGATGTTTAATGTCCTTCTTAACTCGATTGGGAGTACAACTCTGCCTAGTTCGTCTACTTTTCTTACAATACCTGTGGATTTCATATATCCATCTCCTTTCTTCTACAACATTCGACATTTTTTTTGGTGTAATTAAATCGTACCAGAACTGTAAATAAAAGTCAACTATAAATTTAAAAAAATTGTATAAATTCTAATATTGTTTATATAAAGTAGGAAAGATGAAGATATAAGAATAGAAAACATTTATAATTTACTCAAAAAAGAAGAGAATAGATGGCTATTCTCTTCTTTTTCTAATAGAAGAAGTTCCTATGAGTTCCTTTGCAGAATAAATAATTTGTATTCCACTAATAATCCAATTTAAAAAATTTGAATTTTTCGAGAAAGAAGTGGCAGCTGCTTCTGCATTGCTAGTAATTGTATCGAAGGTTTTCTGAAGGGATTGTATATCTTGTGATACATCACCACTGATGCTTTCTATATTTTTAGCAATAGAAGGTGCTTCATTCAGGATACCATCAATATTAGATTGATTTCTTCTTAAAGTGTTTTGTACAAGCTTAATGGTATCGCTTAAATTCTTTAAAAGGATAATAGCATAAATGATTAAAACTAAAAAAGCAATGCCTAAGAGAACCATACCAAGATCTCCTAATGAAATTTGAGCATTCAAAAAATATCACTCCTTTCATAGATCTATACGAATTAGTTTTGTATATTATGCATCTTTTATTTTAACAAAGTATTATTTACTTCATTTATAAAAGATTCAGCCTTAGAACGTTCAAAATAAGAGATGGAGTAAGATGTTTCTTCACCTTGATGATCTTTAATTACGATAAAGGTCTTGTAAGCGTTGAAAACAGTACAAATCCCTATAATTAAAAATAACCATCCCCATAAAAGACTCAGACGAAATGTGTCAAAAGCAAAATAACTTAGTATGAATCCTAAAATCAATGAGGTCGTATAGGCTTTTTTATCAAGTTTTATTTCACTGATCTGACCTAATGGATGTTGAGCATGTTCTTTTCCAGTAGGCATAAATAGAAACATTTTGGGAAACTGGATTTCTAAATTTTCTTTTGTTATCTTAAAACAGGATTTAACGAAAAAATAAACGTTAGCGTACATAAAATTTTCTTCCATGAATATCAACTCCTTTTCTTGATAGATAAAATGTTCGTTTAATCTAAATTTTATACATTTTATGAAGAGAAGTCTACAAATTTTTTATACAAAATAGAAGATACATGATTTGTATTCATATGTCTTTTAGGGTTGATCATATACTTTCATAAGAACTTATATAAGAAATGGGGAGAAAAAAATGATGAATATAATTTGGTTTGTGATGATTATAGGGGGGATGCTTGTTGCAGTACTTACTCAAAACACCCATGTGATTAATGATGCAGTTATTAAGAATACTCAAGAGGCAGTAGTATTTGCAATAGGTCTTACAGGAATTATGGCAGTATGGCTAGGGCTTATGAATATAGCAGAAAAATCAGGGCTTATCAAAAAAATAGGAAAATTCATGAGTCCCTTTATAAGACTATTGTACCCAGAAATCCCTAAAGATCATCCAGCAATTAGCAGTATTGTTATGAATATGGTTGTCAACATGTTTGGGGCAGGAAATTCTGCAACAGCACTAGGGCTAAAAACGATGGATGAGCTTCAACGTATGAATCCCCATAAAAGAGCAGCAAGCAATTCTATGTGTATGTTTTTAGTCATCAATATGTCATCTATTCAGTTGATTCCATTATCTGTACTTAAAATTCGTGCAGATGCAGGAAGTCTAAACCCTACAGAGATAATAGGAACTTCTTTAGTTGCAACAACCGTTTCTACTATTGTAGGGATCATAACCTGTAAATTATTAGAAAGGAAATATTAAAATGATTGAAATATTAAAGCTTTTATCTATCATGATTATTCCTATCATGATTACGATTATTTTATTACATGGAATGATCAAAAGAATAAACATGTATGATGCCTTCGTAGAAGGGGCAGGAGAAGGATTTAAAACATCTATTCGGATCATGCCATACTTGATTGCTATTTTTTTAGCTATAGGAATTTTTAAGGATTCAGGAGCATTGTATTTATTCACTAAAATACTATCACCTGTTACAGAGGTTTTAGGAATTCCAAGTGAAATATTACCTTTAGCTATTATGAGACCCATATCAGGAAGTGGTTCTCTTGGGATTGTAAAGGACTTGGTAACTACTTATGGGCCGGATTCATTTATTGGAAGAGTAGCATCTACCATGATGGGCTCTGCTGAGACCATCTTTTACACCATGGCTGTATATTTTGGGGCTGTAGGTATTAAAAGAGGAAGGCATACCCTTCCTGCTGCATTAATATCTCATATAGCAGCTATATTCGCTTCTGTATGGGTTTGTAGATATTATTTTACATAAGTTAAGTTTTTATAAAATAAGTAAAAAATATAATATCGACAAAGTTTGACACACAAATCTCCAAAAATATGTGATAATATAAGTGGATATCCTTAGCTTTTTTTTATTTAAATTTTTTTGAAAGGAGGGTGGATCATTTTTCTTCACAAAAAAATAGTTTTTGACTTGAGAAAAGGGGGCCCTTAAAGTTGTTTAGTATGAAAACAAAAAAAATGAACAGATTTATGGCATGGATGATCATGTCCGTAATGGTATTCTGTTTAGGAATGCCAGTTCAGGTAGCAAATGCTGAATCAAATGCATCTGCTGTATCTGAATCAAGTGTATCTGTTTCAGATGTTCAAAGCCATTGGGCAAATAAACAAATATCTGAATGGATCGATAAAGGTCTTGCAAAAGGTTATCCAGATGGAACCTTCAGACCAAATAATAATATTACAAGAGCTGAATTTGTAGCTTTAGTAAACAAAGCATTTAAATTCACTGAAACTGCATCAATAGACTTTACTGATGTAAGCTATAATGATTGGTTCTATAATGAAATAGCCAAAGCTAAAAAAGCTGGATACATATCTGGTTATGCTGATGGTACAGTAAAGCCTAATAATCCTATAAGCAGACAAGAAGCAGCTGTAATTGTTGCTAAAATCAAAAATCTAGAGCAAACTACAACGCTAGTAGATAATTTTAGTGATGCTTATGCAATCCCTTCTTGGAGTAAAGAATTTATAGGAGCAATTGTTGAAGCAGATTATATGCATGGATATCCAGATGGAAGCTTTAGACCTACTAAAAATATTAGTAGAGCAGAAGCTGTAGTAACCCTTAATAATGCAATGGGTGAAGTAACAGAAGAAAAGAAAGAAGAAGAAGCTAAAAAAGTAACAATCAAAGAAATCAGTAAGCAATCTGTAAGAGTTAATCAAACTACAAACATAGCAGTAAAAGTAGAACCAACAGATGCTAAAATTACTGCTAAAAGTAGTGATGAAAAGATTGCAAAGGTAAAAGTAGATAAAGATATCCTTAAAGTAGAAGGGATCAAAGAAGGAGAAGCAAAAATCACTGTAACTGCTGAAAAAGATGGTTATGAATCTGCTGAAGAAACATTTACAATAGATGTAGATAAACAATCTTCTGGCGGTGGCGGTGGTGGTGGTAGCAGTACACCATCAACAAAAGAAATTCCATTAAACGATTCATCTATTGATCCATTTACAAATGGCGTAACACTTAACTATGCAAACTATACAATAGATGGTGATGATGCTGTTGCTAAGACTTATGGTCCTGCAACTGGAACAGCTACTATCAATGGTAATGTAAGAATTGATAAAGATAAGGTTACATTGAGAAATTTAAAAATCAATGGTACATTGACTCTTGATCCTGGTGCTACAGGAACAGTAAATATTAGCGATGTAGAAGCAACTAATATTGAAGTATTATCTGGAGCAGATCACTCGATTAATTTTGCGAATGTTAAAGTAACTGCAAAATTGGAAGTTAAGACAGGTGTTCAAAGTGCGCCTGTACGTATCCATACAACAGGAACTACAAACATTGCACAAACAGTTGTTTCATCAGCTGTTCAATTAGATCAAGAAGCTGGTTCTTTAGGTAATGTAGAAATTCAACAAGCTGTAAAAGTTGAATTAAAAGGAACATTTAAACCAGAACAAAAAATAACTGCAAACAAAGAAAATGCTGAAATTGATGCCCTTGCAGGAGTAACAGGTGTAAATGTAGTTGCTAAAGCAAAGGTAACTGTAAAAGCTGAAACTGGCGCTGCAATTGCTAATGTTAGTGTAGAAACAACATCTGATGTTACTATTGACGGAAATGGTTCATTTGGAACTATTGAAGTGAAACAAAAAGCTAAAGTAGCTGTAAAAGCAAAAACAGTAGCAGCAGTAAATGTAACTACACAAGAAGCACAAGGTGCTGATCTACAAGTTTCTGATACTACTACAGTTGCAAAGGTTACAGTAACAGTTACTGTAAAAATAGAAAATGAAGGTAAAATTACAACTGTAGAAGTTAAAACAGAAGTAGAAATTACTATTGATGGTAATAAACCTAGTGAAGTAACTGGTGACGGTAAAGACAAGGTAAAAGAGATTAATACAATTGCATTGAAAAAAGCAATTGAAACTGCACAAGATAAGGTTGATACTGCAAAAGTAGGAAATGAATCTGGAAATTATCCACAAGAGGCAGTAGATGCATTAAAAGCAGCTATTACTGTAGCACAAGCAGTAGTGGATAAAGAAAATGTAACACAAGCAGAAATTGATAATGCAGTAACTACATTAAATAGTGCAATAAAAACATTTGATGCAAGTGAAATAAAAGACGTAACACCAAAAAAATATACAGTAACATTTGCAGTATATAATGACAACAATAGTTCTATTGATGGAGCAAAAATTAGTGTTAATAGTCAAAACTTAACTACTGATTCAAATGGTAGTGTAACCGTTTCTCTAGAAAATGGAAGTTATCCTTATACTGTAGAAAAATCAGGATACAATAATAAGTCTGGCAATGTAACAGTAAATGGTGCTGCTTTAACAGAAACAGATACTATGAAAGCAACTCCAACTCCACCAACGAAATATACAGTAACATTTGCAGTATATAATGACAGTAATAGTCCTATTGATGGAGCAAAAATTAGTGTTAATAGTCAAAACTTAACTACTGATTCAAAGGGTAGTGCAACTGTTTCTTTAGAAAATGGAAGTCACTCTTATACTGTAGAAAAATCAGGATATACTAATAAGACTGGTAGCGTAACAGTAAATGGTGCTGCTTTAACAGAAACAGTTAATATGACAACAACTCCAACTCCACCAACGAAATATACAGTAACATTTGCAGTATATAATAACAGTAATAGTCCTATTGATGGAGCAAAAATTAGTGTTAATAGTCAAAACTTAACTACTGATTCAAAGGGTAGTGCAACTATTTCTCTAGAAAATGAAACTTATGGTTATACTGTAACAAAATCAGGATATACTAATAAGACTGGTAATGTAACAGTAAATGGTGCTGCTTTAACAGAAAAAGTTACTATGACAGCAACTTCAACAGGAGAAACAGTACTTGGAGCAGTATATGGAACTAATGATCTAAACAATCTTGGAACACCAATTACAAAAGGAGCAGCAGAGCCAACAACTGCATATACACTAAATGCAGACTATCTTGTTGTAACATTTAGTGCTGATGTTACAGGTGAAACATTTAAAATTGATAGAACTGTAACAAATGCTGTTTATGGTGTACCAACTGTAGCAAATGCAGTATATGTGTCTAAGGATGCTTTTGATATTGAAGAGACTGATATTTTAACCATCAAAGACAATACAAGTGTATCTATAGAAGTTTATCGCAAAAAGTAATAACAACTATATAGTTAACAATAGAGCTCTTGAGCAAATATCAAGAGCTCTATTTGTAATATAAACGAAGGGAATAAAAACTATGAAAAGAGTAAAATATAGTGCATATATACTACTCTCGATAATACTTGTGCTAAGTGTTATAGGTTGTAGTAGTAAAGAAGAAAAAGTAAGAATATCAGTTGAGCAAGATTATAATAAAGCTATTGATTTAGCTAAAAAAGAAGATTATGAACAAGCTAAAGAGCTTTTACAAAAATGCATTAATCAATTACCTAAGGAAGGGAAATATAATTTTGCTTTAGGGAATATCTATCGCAACACACAGGAGCATATAAAAGCAGAAGGATCATATTTAGCAGCTATTGAAAAATCTCCACAACTAAAAGAGGCTTACAACAATTTAGCAGGAACTTATATGCTTCAAGGAAAATATGATGATGCATCAAAGATCCTTGATGATGGATTAGAAAGATTCCCAAATTTCTCGGAGCTCATTTTTAAGAAAGCCCAATTGATTTTCTTTGAGAAACAATATAATAAAACGATTGAATTAATGAGCAGAGTTATAGATCAACCAAATTATGTTGAAGGTTATCGTTTTATAGGACTTTCTTATTTAAATCTAGGTGATTCTGTAAAGGGATTAGAAAATTTGAAGATATACTTAGAAAAAACACCAGATACCTCAGCAGGGAAAAAAGAAATTGAAGAACTAGTGAAACAATTAGAAAAGGAAGTTTCTCAATAAGGAATGAACTTAAAAGTATTGCAATGTCTTTTTTGAATGAATATAATGATTAATAGAAAAGCTATGCATAATAATGCCTTTAAGGGGAAAAGATATGATATAGGGAATAGATATTGGAAAAAAGTATAAGATATAGATTTTATAGATATACTAATTGGGAAAGAGGTATTGAATGCTTAAAGAGAAAAGATTAAAGGTTGTATTATCATGGACAGCTGTATTTTTATGGGTTGTCATTATATTTTGTTTATCTGCTCAACCAGCAAATCAGTCAGATGGTCTTAGCAAAAAGGTGACGAAGGTGATTATAGAAAATGCAGGGAAAATTGTTCCTATAGCAGATGAGACCAGCACAACTACAAATTTGGTAGCAAGGTTTAATCATATGGTGCGAAAGTATGCACACTTTACAGTGTATTTAATTTTAGGGATGATTGTAATGAATGGGTTTAGGGTAAGTGGTCGCATTGGCTTTAGAGGAAGTATATTATCACTTGTGTTCTGTATAGCTTATGCAATAAGTGATGAAGTTCATCAGCTTTTTGTAGCTGGTAGGGGAGGACAGGTGATGGATGTATTGATAGATAGTGCTGGGGCAAGTGTTGGTGTTTTATTGTATTTAGGAGTTTGTAGGATAAAGAAAAAGGTTATAACTAGCCGTTAAGTTAGGGATGATCTTTTTTTATTATAAATTTGAGTTAAAAGTAATTTGATGTTAAAATAGAGTTAACTTAAGGTATCGGTGGTAAAATCATGGAAAAAGAATTGCTATTAGCAATTAGAGAAATGCTTAAAGAAGAATTAAAATCCATAAAAAATGAGATAGCAGATATAAAAGATGAAATATTAGGCATAAAAGATGAGACATCAGGTATAAAAGATGAGATATCAGGCATGAAAGCTAAGATGGATAAAACTTATGAAATTGTTAAGGCATTAGAGCATTCATCACAAGTGAATAAAGCAGAACATGATAGTATGTCAAATGATATAGCATACATTAAAGGAAATATAGAAATAATTAAGAGCGATATGTATAGAGTTGAAGAAGCTACAGCTAATAATTGGGCAGATATTGCTAGACTCAAGCAAGTAAAATAATTGATAGCGGAAAATTGGTAGATATTATTTTTAACTTATAAAAATATAGAAATATATAGACCTCTTGGGAGAATAAAGCCAAGAGGTATTTTTGTGTCTCGATGGACTATTTGTATTGTGCCATTTTATTTTTTATATCTAGCATCCTATAATCAAGATGGGTAATGACGTCAGCACATTCTTTTAGTTGGTCGGTTATACTTTCTGGAACAATTTTATTAAATTTGTAAAATATTTTATGTTCAAGGCTTGCCCAAAAATCCATGGCGATGGTTCGGATCTGTATTTCTACTTTGACAGGGGCTGTCCGATCAGAGAGAAATACGGGAATTTCTACGATAAGATGCAGGCTTTGATAACCATTAGGCTTTGGAGTTTTGATGTAATCTTTGATTTCGATAATGTTAATATCGCTTTGCTTTTTTATTAACTCGTAGATAGTATAAATATCTGATGTAAAGGAACAAATGATCCTAATGCCAGCAATATCGTGGATATATTTTTGTGCGTTTTCAAGGGTTATTTCATAACTTTTTCTTTCTAGCTTAGACATAATGCTATCAGTAGATTTTACACGAGATTTGATATGTTCAATAGGATTATGAGAATGAATAAACTGAAATTCTTCATTTAATATATTTAGTTTGGTGTTTACTTCGCTTAAAGCGAACCTATAGATAAGTAGTAGATTGTTCCATTCGATGGCGTGCTTTGGTAATTTCATTGCTTCCAAGTATGATCACTCCTATTTTAATATGAAATTGAGAAATTATATATATTATATCATATGTCTAAAAGATTAGACGAATTATGACAAATAAATAAGCTGCTTGAACTTGAAAAGAAGTTTATTTATCTGGGTAAAAATAACCATATCATAAGGATTAGATTATATTTTCTAAAAAATATCTAGTCACTTGTATAAATGAAAAAAAGCAGGTAATACTTTAGAAAAATTGTTTAAATAAGGCGGCGTTGACAATGGGAAAGAACGGAGAAAAGCTATTACAGGTCATAACGATTTTATTTCTAATGACTACAATTGGGAGTGTTGTATATAGAGAAAAAACATTTCATGAAAAAATAATGAACCGTACGGAAGCTATGAATGAAAAAGTAACTGTATTAGAGAAAGTATATAAAGAGGAAAATATGAAATAAATTGTAAAAATGTAGAATGAAATATTAAAATTATGAGATGAAAAAGTGAATTTTATTAGTTAAAATCAAAATATAATAAAAATAGTATTGACAATACTTACATATTTTTATAAATTAGTATATATACTAACCTTATAGGATAAAAGTAATGATGGGAAGAGTAAGTATAAAGAAGCGTTACAGAGAGCTAGAAAAGGGTGAGAGCTAGCACGATAGAATATACTGAAGATGGCCCCTAAACTGCATGGTTGAGAGATTTCTTTAGGCTATGCCGGATTTGCAGCCGTTAATATTGCAAGGTGATATGAGTCACTTACTAAGGTCATTATCGTGAGATGGTGATAAATTAGGGTGGTAACACGAGAACTTCCTCGTCCCTTTATTAGGGGACGTTTTTTTTATGCAAAAAAGGTAGGTGATGCTTTTGGCCATTGGTAAGCAGATCGGGCTGTTATTGAGATTTATTTACGGCTATTTGATTGGATTTATTTTTATTTCTATTATTTATATTGTTGTGGGAATAACAGTGATTTTATTTCGACCAGAGCCCTTTTCCATTTTTGTGATTGCATATATTCAGGAAGTAGATCACTACAAATTAAAAATCACCTTATTAGGACATTTGGTTATGGCTATATTTGGAATAGTGGAATGGACGAAATGCAAAAACGAAATAAGAAGAAGAAAGAAAAAGAGGAGGAAAAGAAATTATGAGTAAAGGAAATTTTTACATTACAACACCTATTTATTATCCGAGTTCTAACTTACATATTGGACATACTTATACAACTGTAGCGGCAGATGCTATGGCAAGATTTAAAAGATTAACAGGATATGATGTAATGTTTTTAACAGGAACAGATGAGCATGGACAAAAACTTCAAACAGTAGCAAAGGAAAAGGGAATGGAGCCAAAGGAATATATTGATACCATTGTATCAGGAATCAAAAACCTTTGGGGAACCATGGAAATCTCGTATGACCATTTTATCAGAACTACAGATGAAGAGCATAAAAGACGTGTGCAAGAAATATTTAAAAAGCTTTATGATAAAGGGGATATTTATAAAGGAGAATATGAAGGATTATATTGTACACCATGTGAATCCTTCTGGACAGAGACGCAAGTAGAAGATGGAAAATGCCCAGATTGTGGAAGACCTGTAGAAAAAACAAAAGAAGAAGCATACTTTTTTAAGCTTTCAAAATATCAAGATAGGTTACTTCAATTATTTGAAGAAAATCCAGAGTTTTTAGAGCCTGTATCAAGAAAAAATGAAATGATTAATAATTTTATTAAACCAGGACTTGAAGATTTATGTATATCAAGAACAAGCTTTGATTGGGGAATTAAGGTTCCTATTGATGAAAAGCATGTTATTTATGTATGGCTAGATGCACTTTCAAACTATATTACAGCACTTGGTTATCCAGAAGAGATGGATGGAAAATATAAAAAATATTGGCCAGCAGACATTCATCTTGTAGGAAAGGAAATTGTAAGATTCCATACAATTATTTGGCCAGCAATGTTAATGGCACTAGATATTCCACTTCCTAAGAAGGTATTTGGACATGGATGGATTCTTCTTGAGGGTGGAAAAATGTCAAAATCAAAGGGAAATGTAGTAGACCCCGTAATTCTAGTAGATCGATACGGCATCGATGCATTAAAATATTTCTTATTAAGAGAATATTCCTTTGGACAAGATGGTGTATTTACCAATGAAGTACTTCTTAATAGAATCAATTCAGACCTTGCAAATGATTTAGGAAATCTAGTAAGTAGAACGGTCGCTATGATTGAAAAATATAATGGTGGGGTTATTCCTGAGGCGAAGACAGGTACAGAATTTGATGAGGATCTAAAAACTATTGCTACAGGAGTTTGTGCAAAATTAGAAGAAAAAATGAATAATTTAGATTATAGCAATGCTTTAGAAGAAATTTGGAAGCTTGTGAGAAGAACGAATAAATATATTGATGAGACCACACCGTGGGTTTTAGCTAAGGATGAAGCTGAGAAAGAGAAATTAAATACAGTTTTATATCATTTAGCTGAGAGTATTAGAATTATATCTGTTTTAATTTTACCATTTATGCATACAACTTCTAAAAAGATTTGGGCGCAATTAGGTGTTGAAGAAGGAAAGGGTACTGCTTGGGAAGATACTTTTACCTTTGGAAAGCTTGTTAGTGGTGGTAAAGTAGAAAAACAGGCAGCGTTATTCCCAAGAATTGATATTCCTAAGGAATTAGAAGCTTTAGAAGCGACGAATAAAAAGGAAGATCCAAAGAAAGAAGAGAAAAAAGAAATGCCACAAAAGCCTGAAATCACAATTGATGATTTTGATAAAGTAGATTTAAAGGTTGGACAAATTTTAGAATGTAAAAAACATCCAAAGGCAGATAAATTATTAGTATCTCAAGTGAAAATTGGAACAGAAGTAAGACAAATTGTATCAGGTATTGCAAAACATTATAAACCGGAAGAACTAGTAGGTAGAAAGGTGATTGTTGTAACAAACCTAAAACCAATCAAGTTAAGAGGAGAAGAATCTAGAGGAATGATTTTAGCTGCAGGGGATGGAAAAGAATTAACCCTTGTAACAGCAGATATTGAAGATGGAGCACAAGTAAGCTAAAGGGGGATAATTATGTTATTTGATTCTCATGCCCATTTGGATGATAGGAAGTTTGATAAAGATCGAGAAAAAATCATAGAGAATGCAAAGGCGAATGGAATCTCTTATATGGTCAATCCTGGGGCAGATTTTGAGTCCTCCGTAAGATCTATAGAGTTAGCGAGTAAGTATGATATGATTTATGCAGCTGTAGGGATTCACCCTCATGATGCAGAAGATGTGGATGATATGACACTAGCTCTTTTAAAGGGTCTTGCAAAAAAGCCAAAGGTTGTGGCTATAGGGGAAATAGGTCTTGATTATCATTATGATCATTCTCCTAGGGATATACAAAGAGACATATTTAGAAAGCAGATTGCTTTGGCAAAGGAAGTAAAGCTTCCAATCATTATTCATGATCGGGAAGCCAATGATGATGTGATGAGTATTCTTAAGGAAGAAAAGGCTTTTGATACGGGTGTAGTATTACATTGCTTCTCAGGAAGTGCAGAGCTTGCTCGTCAATATATAAAGCTTGGTGCTTATATATCTATTGCAGGACCTGTAACTTTTAAAAATGCAAGAAAGACAGTAGAAGTAGTAGAGAGAATTCCTCTTGAGTATTTATTTGTTGAGACAGATTCTCCGTATTTAACACCCATACCTTTCAGAGGAAAAAGAAATGAAATGGCATACGTAAAATACGTAGCAGAAAAAATCGCTGAAATTAAAGGGTTAAGCTTAGAAGAAGTAGCACATCAAACAACTGAAAATGCAAAGAAATTCTTTGGAATTAAATAAAAAACATAGGATAGGACTAACTTCTATCCTATGTTTTTTTATAAAGAAAGATTTATTTAGTATAAATAGAAATAATTTCATATTTCTTGCATACAAATAGATAGAACAAGGACATACTAAAGAAGATTTATCAGACTTTGATTAACAATCAAAATTCTAAAATTTCCTGGGAAATATGACAAAGAGATAGAAATCAGGTGAGTGATCATGTAAATTATAGGGAATATCACAAAAAAATGTTCAAAAATTTGACGAAAAAAGTTTTTTTGTGTAGAATACTAAGGATTGTTGAGAGACATAAGGGAAATATTAACATCATGGTAGTTTTTATGTAAGTCATAAAAAAATGAAAATACATATAGGTCTATTTTTTTGTGACAATAAATAAGGAGGGTAAATTTTTATGGAAACACACTTTAAGAATATAAAGTTTCTTACAAAAAGGAATTTTATTATTCTTATGATTGTCATGTTACTTGGAGGTTTTTATACAAGTCATGCATTGACAAAAGAAGTAATCATCAAAGATGGTGAAAAGGAAATAAAGGTAGAAGGGATTTTGTTTCATGTAAATGATGCTATTGAGAAAGGTAAAATTGTACTGAATGAACATGACCAACTATCAAAGCCATCTGATAGTAAAGTGAAAAATGGGATGATGATTGCTATTAAAAGAGCCTATTCTGCAAATATACAAGTGGATGGGAAATTAGAAGGAATTATGACAGCAAATGAAAAAGTAAAAGATATCTTAGATGAATATAATATATCTGTAGGAGAAAAGGACATTGTTGTACCAGCATTAGACCAAAAGGTAAGTAAATATGAAACCATTAAAGTAATAAGGGTAGAAGAAAAAGTTGTTACAGAGAAGGAAATTATTCCATATCAAAGCATTATCAAATACAATGATACTGTAGAAGATGGAAAAACAAAGATCATTCAAGATGGAAAGAATGGAAAAAGAGAAGCCAAATACAAAATGGTATATGAAGATGGTGCAGAGGTATCTAAAGAATTGCTAGAAGAGAATATTTTAGAACAAGCAGAGGATGCAATTGTAGAAAAGGGTACTGCTATGTATGTGGCAACTGCTAGAGGAAAGCTTAGAGTCAAAAAAACGATTAAGATGACTGCAACGGCTTATGATGCTACTTTTGAGAGTTGTGGAAAGAATCCCGGTCATCCTGAGTATGGGATTACTAGAAGCGGAACAAAGGTGCGCCCTGGAGTTGTAGCAGTAGATCCTAGAGTGATTCCTTTAGGAACAAAGCTTTATGTGAAGGCATTAGATGGTTCAAAGGACTATGGCTTTGCAAGTGCTGAAGATACAGGTGGAGCGATTAAAGGGAAAAGAATAGACCTCTATTTTGAAAGTCCTAAGAATGTAGCGAGATATGGAAAAAGAAAGGTAATGGTTTATGTTTTAGATTAAGGTAGGGTGAAATCCTTACCTTTTTTTATTGGTTTATTCATAGCCCTTTACAGTTACAGGTCTATACGATAGAATATTTTAAGAATAATTAAAGAATATTTGGAGGAACACTATGATTAAGGAAGTTATTGTAGTTGAAGGACGAGATGATGTGATCGCTGTAAAAAGAGCATTAGATGCGGAAATCATTACTACCCATGGCTTTGGGATAACAGAAGAAACCTATAAAAGAATCGCCTTTGCTCAAAAAAGAAAAGGTGTTATTATTTTTACAGACCCAGATCATGCAGGAGAAAGAATTAGAAAAAATATAGTTAAACGTATAAGAGGGTGTAAGCATGCTTTTTTACCTAGAGAACAAGCAACAAAAAATGGGGATATAGGAATAGAAAATGCTTCTCCTGAAAATATTAGGGCAGCTCTTAATAAGGTTAGAAGTGAAAGTGATGAAAAAAGAAATGAATTTAAGCAGCTTGACCTCATTAAAAATGATTTGGTAGGTTCTAATGAAGCAAGTAATAGACGAGATACATTAGGAAAGCTACTAGGGATAGGCTATGCCAATGCAAAGCAGTTTTTAAATAGACTCAATAACTATGGGATTACAAGAGAAGAATTTGATGAAGGATTAAAAAAATTATAATAGAGTAGGAGATATTATGGAGAGATTAGTTTCACCTAAAATAACAAAAGAGATTGTTAATAAATATGGGTTTAAATTTTCAAAGAGCTTAGGACAAAACTTTTTAATCGATGAAAACATATTATACAAAATTGTAGATGGGGCAGAAGTAGACAAGGAAGATATTGTTATTGAAGTAGGTCCCGGGATTGGTACTCTTACACAGGTCTTAGCAGAAAGAGCGAAAAAAGTTATTGCTATTGAAATTGATAAAACATTACTACCAATCCTTTCAGAGACATTAGGGGATCAAGATAATGTAGAAGTGATTAATGAAGACGTTTTAAAGCTAGATATACATAAACTGATAGAAGAAAAATGCGAAGGAAAAGCAGTGAAGGTTATTGCAAATCTTCCTTATTATGTAACTACCCCGATTATCATGAAGTTTCTTGAAGAGCGAGTACCTCTTAAGAATATGGTTGTGATGATTCAAAAGGAAGTTGCAGATAGAATGCAAGCAGAACCTAAAACAAAGGAGTATGGATCATTATCTGTAGCCGTTCAATATTATTCTGATCCACAAATCATTACAAAAGTTCCAAGATCCGTATTTATTCCACAACCTAAAGTAGAATCTACAGTTATAAGACTAAGTGTTTTAAAAGAACCAAGGGTACAGGTAAAGGATGAAAAAATATTATTTTCTATCGTTCGAGCAGCCTTTGGGAAGAGAAGAAAAACCCTTTTAAATGCACTAAGCAATAGCCCTTTACAGGTAGAGAAAGAAATGATAAAAAAAGTATTAGAAAGTAGTGGTATTGAAGCAAATAGAAGAGGAGAAACCCTTACAATAGAAGAGTTTGCAAAAATTGCAGATCATTTTTGTGAAAGTTTATAAAAAGATATGCCAGGTATTTATGTGGATGAAAATATCCCGTCTATACCTGGCATGATTATTTTTTGTAAAAGATGAACTTATTTGCTATTTGGTACATATATTAATAGTAAGTGAAAAAAGTATTTCTAAAGGGGGGAGAATGGGTATGGATCAAAAGAGATATCGAAGATATTTTATTATACTAGATCAAGAAGATAGCGGGTTTGAAAATAAGCAAGGAAAAAAAACGAAAGGCTATGCAAAGCTAGAAACAAAGAACGGAAAAGGTGTACTTAGTCAGTATGTACAAAATATGAAGTATTTTGATGATGGAGAATATATTTATAGAGGATACTTAATAGGAACGAAAGGCAATAAACAGATGTATACGGATAGTGGAACTTTTGTGATTGATAAAAATGGAAAGGGCGAGTTGGTTTGGAGATTTGACCCTGAAAATGTGGATGGGCAAGGAAATTCTATAAAAGATTTCAATGTAATTGCTATTATAGCTGAGTCAGTAGAGCAACGAGATAAGGTTACCGTTGCTCCTTTAGTAGGTTTTATAGATAAAAAGAAAGTAGATTGGAAACATATTTTGAAAAACAGATATAAAAAAGAAGAATCATTAGAAGAAAATATGAGAACAGGAAAAGTAGTACAAGAAAAACAATTATCTAATGAAGAAGTGAATGATACATCTGTAAAAGAAGAAACTATAGATGCAGAAAAGGAAGAAAATATTGAAGAAGATATTAAAAAGGAGGAAGAAGTAAAAGAAGATACTGCGGAAACTTTAAAAAGAGGAGATATAGAGGCTGTAGTAGAGGAAAAGGATGTGGAAGAAAAAGATATAGAAAGTCAAAAAAAAGAGGAAGAAGTAGGGGAGAAAGAAAAATTTGAAATAAAAGATACACAAGATATTGAAAAAAAAGTAAATGATATAGATACAAAGGCTTTAAAAGAAGCGGTAGTAGAAGAGCAAACATCAGAATCTATACAGAATACAGAAGAAATAAAAGAAGAAAAGGTAAAAACGGAAAATTTCACAGAAGACTATCGATGCAAAAAGGAAAAGGAGCAGCATGAGCATCTAAATTATGGTCAAATGAAGTATTATGATTGTAAAAATCCATATCAATATTATCAGCAATATTCTAAAATGATTTATGGATATGTGGAAAATATCCTAAAATATCATAAAGAAGTAGAGCCCTTTAAAAAAAATATAGGTAAGTGTAAGTGGTGGAAGATTGATTCTAGCCGACAGACACTATATAGAAATTTCTTGCCTTTCTATGGATATGTGAACAACATGTATTGTTACTATCCTTATAGGAATTATATAGGTTGTCCACCACAAATTTATAAATATAAGCATTATATTTTTGGCATAATGGGTGATGAGAAGAATGAACCTGTTTATTATCTTTATGGGGTCCCTGGAAGATTTATGTTGAATGAGCAGCCTTACGAAGGGATGACAGGTTTTGTATACTGGCATCCTATAGAAAAGAAAAAAACAGAAAAAGGAGACTATGGATATTGGATACTCCATATAGATGCAAAAACAGGAAATGTGGCGATTCCATTAAAACCAACTATTCCTCCTCGATAGAAAACAATGATACATTTATAAGAGTACCGTTGTTTATTGAGAGACTTTTGTGCAAGAAATGACTTACGATCTTGCATGGAGGTCTTTTTTTGAATATAAGTTTTTAAAAATAGGCATGTGTTTATAATTTTTATCATAGATAAACAAGTTGAAGATTGAATCTATGAGTACCCTTCTTGACGTTGTGGAACGATCATGCATATTTAAAAGAATATATGGGAAAAGTTCTATAATTTTAGAGATATAGAATAAGAAGAGGCGAATATAGAGAATCAAGGACGATTGTATACATGCATACAAAAGAAAATGTTTTCCTGCCAAAATTTATGAAATTTTTCATAGGACAAAAGAAAAAAATGAAAGGAAAACGATATCACAATGTTTAGAATTGAAAGAAAATTGTTTACAATGAAATTTCCTTGTGTTAAAATATCATCATACAAAATTCGACATGAATATATTTTCCACTATATAATGTATTCAAAATACAATGCAATGAGTTTAGGTTCATCCTGGAATATTCCAATGTCAAATTAATCCCTTTGATTGAAATACTAGGACCCTTCATCCTTTAAATATAGAAAGGGTGAACCTAAATTTACCATAATGGATATTTTTATACATATTTAATTAGATATTATAAATTTATATGTAATAGAAAGAATAATGATAAGGCTAAAAATATTTAAAGAGGTGAGGATATGTCAGAAAAATTATTGTATTTTATTCCTTCAGAGCAACATGAAGCAAAAGAAGTTGTTGCTATATTAAAAGAACATCCAGAGGTGAAATTTGTTTCTTTAGTAGGAATTGACCTAGGTGGAAATGATACGGATGAAAAGATTCCTGTAGAACTATTTATAGAAGATATTGAACAGTTTCTAAATTACGGGGTTCAAACAGATGGATCTAGTGTAGTTCTTCCTGAGATCGCTACATTAAATGATGCGAGAGTAGATTTGATTCCAGACCTTTCGGTGAATTGGTTTGTAGACTATAATTACGATAATATAGATGAAGATAGGAATCTTCCAGTAGGAACTCTTAGAATTCCTGCATTTTTAGTTCATAATGATGTAAAAAGAGTAGATTCTCGATCTGTTCTTCAAAATGCTGTAAAATATTTCAAAGAAGAAATATTTTCGCTTATAAAACAAAACCCTTATGTTTTAGAAACGGTAGGAATTGATTCAATAGATGATATTGAAGATGTAGTTCTTACATCTGCTACAGAACTTGAATTTTGGGTTAAAACTCCAGATTATGAAGCAGACATTGAACAGCTTTCTACTTCCCAAGTATTACAGGAGCAGTATTGGAAGAGAACAATCGGAATTGTTCGTACAGCTTTAGAAAAATCTCTTACAGAACTTGACTACTATGGATTAGAAGTTGAAATGGGACACAAGGAAGTAGGCGGAGTCAAAGCAAAACTTACTGAAAGCGGTGGCTTTGACCATATCATGGAGCAATTAGAAATAGATTGGAAGTATAGTACAGCTCTTCAGACTGCTGATAATGAATTACTTGCAAGACAATTAATAAAAGGTGTATTTATGCGTTATGGCTTAGATGTTACATTTAAAGCAAAGCCTATTGAGGGAGTTGCAGGAAATGGAGAACATACCCATGTAGGTGTAGCAGTTAAATTAAAAAATGGAAAAATGAAAAATATTTTTGCACCAAAGGATATGAAGAAAGATTTCTTAAGTCCTATTGGTTGGGGAGCATTTATGGGACTTCTTAAAAATTATGAAGTAGTTAATCCGTTTGTATCGGCTACAAATGATGCATTAAAGAGATTAAAGCCTGGATTTGAGGCACCTATATGTATTGTTGGATCTATTGGACATACGGTAGAGACACCTTCAAGAAATAGAACAGTTTTAGCGGGACTTATACGTGATTTAGGAAATCCTATGGCTACTAGATTTGAATTAAGATCTCCTAATCCAAAAAGTAATACGTATCTTGTAATTGCTACCATCTATCAAACAATGCTTGATGGTATTAGAGCTGCTTTAGAAGCTTCAAAAACTAGTTCAGAATTAGAAGGAGAATTCTCTAAAAAAGCTGGAGAAGAAAGCTTTTATTTTGAAAGAAATCGAGAATATCGAAGTGAAGATGACGTGTTTGAGCATTATACAGAAGAAGAGAGAAATGAATTATTTGGTACTCCACCAGCTACAGTTTGGGAAAATCTTATATACTTAGAACAGTACCCTGCTAAAAAGAATACCTTACTCAAGGGCGGAGTATTCAGCCAGGAAATTATTAATTCTTATACAGTTGCCACTCTGAATCAATGGACAACAGAATTATATAATCGAATCATTCCAAACAATAGAGAATTCGTAAGAAATTGTGTAAAGCTACATGGTGCTGAAAATGTTACAGACTTAGATGTGGTGAATTGGGAAAAAATCAATCAATTAAGATGTTATCTTATGAAAGATAGTTTAGATCATAAATCCCTTTTCACAAGAATAAGAGAAGCCATTGAAACAAAAGAATATGATAAGGTTTCAAGACTTCAACTAGAAATGGATTGCAGAATGAAAACTTTAGAAAGCCTGTATGCAGTGTATAAGAAAAATTTATTTTAGATAGATAAAAAGAAATCCTCTCATCCAATAAGATGAAAGGATTTCTTTGTATTTTTAATTTAACTCATAAGGCCACTGCTCAATACCTCCACCTAGCATGTATATCTTTGAAAATCCATTGCTTGCCATCATATCAGCAACTTTTGAACTCTCTTTATCATTTTTTCCGTAAATCATATATATGCTGTCTTTACCATAGTAATCTAATTTTTTCTTCAGATCTTTATAAGTTAATTGTGTAGCACTTGGTAAATGACCTTTTACATATTCTTCTTCATCCCTTACATCAAAAACTGTAACATCTGAATTTTTTTCGAGGAGTATTTTTGCTTGTTCAGCAGATATGGTTTTGTAAGCATACTTCATAGTTTCTGAAAAAGTTTCATCTGAACCTGATAGGACTAATACAAGGATTCCAATAATAAGAACGATCAGGATAGCTAATGCAATATACATGGTCCGTTTCTTTAAAACAAGAATTTTTAACATCTTATCACCTCACAATGTGGCATTGTACTAATAATATATTTGTATAGGGGCTATATTATTACTGAAATTTTCATTTTTGTCCATAGAAATTTGAAACATATTCAAAGGAAAAACATATGATGAAAATAGGGAAAGAATTTTAAAAGGGGGAGAAAAGATTGTATTCCTATGATGATTATATAACTTATTGTGAAAGTGAAGCTGAAAAAATGTATCCTAAAGATTGTCAAGAGCTTCTTCCATATGTGCAAAGGGTATGTGCGAGGGAAGATCATATTTATAATGAAAGAATGTATCCATTTCCGGATGAAAAAATGGTAGAAGAAATGGTAGATGAGGTATATGAAATGTATACAAAGGATAAAATGTATCGTTCTCCTGATGGTGGTTATGGCAGAGGAATGTTTAGAAATGTGATATGGCTATTGTTACTAGGTCAATTATTAGGAAGAAGGCGAAGAAGAAGACCAGGATATGGGTATCCAGGGTATGGAGGACCAGGGTATGGATATCCTGGATATGGTAAGCCTGGATATGGAAAACCAGGATACGGTAAACCAGGGTATGGTTTTCCTGGATATGGAGATTATTAAGAACCTAAATAAAAGCTCTCAAATTTTTTGAGAGCTTTTGTTGATTTTTTGTTTTGATCATAACTCAAGGAATTAGATATGGTACAATATAATGAGTATAATAAAGATTTTCATGAAAGGGATGATCAAATGGCTAAGGAAGACGCAAAAAAAGATATTATCAATAGATTAAGAACGATAAAGGGACATATAGCAGGAATCGAGAAGATGATTGAAGAGGATACAAAAACTTGTGATGATATACTCCTTCAGATTGCAGCTATACGTTCTTCTGTTCATAAGGTAGGTTTAATCATTTTAGAAGAACATGCAAAAGATTGTTTGATTGGGGACAAAGAGATGGTCACTAGAGATGAAGTGGATCAAGTGTTAAAGACAATTGTAAAATTTGTAAAATAGCACCGAGGAATTTTAAGGTGCTATTTTTAGTTTTGTTTTATGAACAAGGTCTATAATTTTAGGATAAGCTTTTAGGGTACCGTAAGTAACAATAGGTCTACCAAAGGATACTAAGCCTAATCTTCGAGAACTTCCTCCACCAATACGCATAAGAGTATTTACTGTAGGAGAAGTATCTACACATAAGATTTCTTGATTATTTTTGCCCACCATGCCAAGGATTGTTTCCAAAGTGTTTACGACTAAGTGAGCAGAAGATTGTCTACTTATTGTATAGACAGGATTGTTATATTCGTCATTTCCATGGTAAATCAACCTACCGACATCTTTTTTTTCTAATCGGTCAAATAGAGGGATGTTAAGAATTTCAGATTGGGTAGGAATATGATCTACGGGTAGACGATGAAGATGAATATTTGCTGCAATAACAGTAGAATGTGTTCCACCAACATCATGGTAGATTATATACAAAAGAATCACCTACTTTACATAATTATCATATATAGGATTTGATATTTCTTATAAATATATACTTTATTGTTCTGATTGTCCCCAAAGTTGCATACGATAGGATATGCAATAAAAGATTCGTTTTAAAAGGTGGGTTGGGCAATGAGAAAAAGTTTTTTATTTATTCTTTTGTGGATGCTTTTACTTAGCAATACAGTTATAGCTGAGGATTTTGAAAATGCTTATGTAAAAGCAGAAGTGATTCATGTAGAAAAAGTAAATTATAAGGAAGCTAGTAACCAGATCGTTAAGTTAAAAATATTAGAAGGAGATTATAAAGATCAAGAAATAACAACAGAATATTTTGCTATAGAATATTCTCAATATGATTTTGATTTATATAAAGGGAATAAAGTAATGGTGAGTATTGTTAAGAATGATCAAAACCAAATAGAAGCACGGATCATGAATATTTGCCGTGAAGATCATTTGAAGTTATTGGCAATTATTTTTCTAGTGTCTGTAATCATATTTGGTAGGATTAGAGGATTACTTTCTGTTGTATCGTTAGGGATTTCAGGAATTATTATTTTAAAATTAATGATCCCTATGATTGTAAAGGGATATAATCCTGTTTTGGGTGCAGTCATTTGTAGCATATTGATTATTTTTATTAGTTTCATTTTGATCAGTGGATTTACCAAAAAGAGTATAGTTGCTATTCTTGGAACTATTGGAGGAACAGTTACAGCGGCAATACTAGCACAGACCTTCACAAAGCTTTGTACCATCACAGGATTAGCAAGTGAAGAAATTAATTTCTTGATTAGAGAAGTAGGGCTAGAGATTGATTTTAGAGGGCTTTATTTGAGTGGAGTCCTTATTGGATCTATTGGTGTAGTAATGGATGTAGCGATGACTATTACATCTGTTATTTTTGAACTAAAAAGTCATTCTCCTAGGATTGGGTTTATAAAGCTTGTACATTCAGGTCTTGAAGTAGGAAAAGATGTGATGGCAACTATGGTCAATACCCTTATTCTTGCTTATGTTGGAGGGAGTATGCCTCTGTTTTTGATGTTTTATAATTTTCAAATGCCCTTTAGTCAAATGATCAGCAAAGAAATTATTGCAACGGAGATTATTCGTTCATTATGTGGAAGTATTGGTTTGATTCTTACTATTCCTTTAACATCTTTTATTGCAAGCATGATGGTAGAGAATAAGGGGAGTAGTAGATAGTATAAATAAAAGAAAAACCCCTAAACAGAGGGATGTTAATGGGGGTTTTTCCTATGTATAATATTATTTTGCCAAATCTTCTCCTAAAAATCTGCAATTTTCTAATCCTTCATCATCAGGAGTTAAATGAGCGATTAAACCTTCTCCTAATACATTAGCACCATAACCTTGCATTCTTTCTACCCAATCTCTCATCCATTGACCATCGCCCCAATCATATGAACCGAATAAACCAACTGGTTTTCCAGAAACACAATCTGAAAGAGATTCAACGAAAGGCTCCATATCTCCTTCTTCTAAAACTTCAGCACCCATAGAAGGACAACCTAAAGCTACAGCATCAGCAGACATTACATCTTCTTTTGTTGCTTCTTCAATACTTAATAATTTTGCATTATTACCAGCACCTGCTGCTACAGCTTCAGCCATTAATTTTGTATTTCCAGTACCACTCCAATAAATAACAGTTACATTTTTCATTATAAACCCTTCTTTCCACTATATTATTTTAATTTTCGGTGATGGAAAATCATCGAAATTAATAAGCTTTTAAAAATTTTTACGCATAAGATAATATTTGATCCATATTAGCAAATGTTAAGAGTTTTTTGATTGTAGCTTTTGCTTTTAAAAATTCATTGTAGGTCTGATCAGATAGGGCAGCATCTCCATAAACTCTCCAACCGTTAACTTTAGTAAGTTTTAAGGAAGGATGCCCCATGAATCCAATAACATCTTTTAAAGGATACCCTAGAAAAAGACCTATTTCATCAGGAATATTGCCCTTTTTAATTTTATCGATCATGTGACCTAAGTAGGATTCTAAGCTATATTCTTTAGGATAACCTATGCTTTTTAAAAATCTAGCATTTCTAAAGTCTGTTAAAGCAGCTTCTAAAGATATAGGTTTATAGAAAAGTACTTTTGTACTTTTATGATTAAAATGAAATATTTTAAATGAAATTTTTTTGCAATTTCCAAAATGATGATGGATTTTATTTATTTTTTCAGTAAGTTCTTTATCGTTACTTGGAAAACTTAAAATTTCTGATGGCTTTGCCCCAAGAAGTACAGGACCTAAAGTTTGAACAAGCCACTTTATAAAAGAATCATTGCTTTGTTGAAAGCAAATAGGTTTATTTTCTTTCCGAGACATATGAACGCCACCTTTCTCATTGATAACAATTATCACTCTCGTTTATAATAACAAATTATCTTTTTTATGTCAATAATAATTATCATTATCATTGACACTTTTCCTAAAAATAGTTAAAATTTAAATAGACAAAATAGTTTAAATAAAGGAGTGGATAGAAGATGTATAGAAGCATGAAAAGAAGTACTTTTCTATTATTAACACTGATTCTTTCAGGGATGATGATCCTTTCAGCTTGCAGTGCTAATAATATAGAAGAAACAAAGAAAGCCGGGGAAATAGCCAAAGATGTTTCTTCAGAAAAATCTACGTATGGCGGAGAAGAAGGAAAGATTACTGTATATTTATCAGGGTCAGAGCCTATGATCAAAAAATTAGAAGAAGAATTTGAAGCACAAAGAGGAGATGTATTAGATTTATTACATATGGGTTGTGGACCTCTTCGTCAGAAGGTATGGACAGAAAAGGAAGCAGGTCAAATTCAAGCAGATGTAGTTTGGGGGTCTGACCCATTAATGTATAAGGTCTTAGCAAAGGAAGGTGCTCTTGAGAAGTATTTACCAAAAGAATATGACACAATTAAACCTGAATACAAAATAGGAGATGGCTATTATACTTTGGTAAATGAGCGATATGGTGTGATCATTTATAATAAAGATCGTATAGAAAAAGAAAGCATTCCTAAGGGTTTTTCAGATTTAAAGGATAAGAAGTGGGATGGGGTTATGGTTATGGCAGATGCCAACCAATCTTCTACTGCATTAGCGTTGAATTCAGCTATTTATCAAATGAGTGGGAATAATTGGGACTATCTAAAAGCAATGCATAAAAATCATTTATTTCTAACAAAGAAAAATGGAGAAGTGTCTTCAAAAATTTCAGAAGGAGAATTTGATGTGGGGATTGCACCTCATGATGGGGTGTTAAGATTACAGAAAAAAGCAAAGAAAGATGGATATGAAACACCTTTAAAATTAGCTTGGCCCGAAGAAGGAGCTTTGGCGATTCAAAGACCTATTGCAATCATCAAAAATGAAGAAAGACCTGAAAGTAATGAAAAAATAGCTGAAGAATTTGTTGACTTTATCCTATCTAAAAAAGCACAAATGATTACAGCAAATTTTGGGTTTATTAGTGTGAGAAAAGATGTACCCTTACCTGAAGGAATACCAGAGGATATAAAAGTTATGCCTGTGGATTGGGAATATGCTAGTGAACATGAAGAGGAATTAAGAGATGGGTTCAAAGAAATCATGCAAGGAAAGTAGCTACTTTATGAAAAAAGTGTTTATGAAATTACGGTCTGAGCCTCAGACCGTAATTCTGTTTGTGATAGGTATTTTTATAAGTTTATTTGTCTTATATCCTTTTTTAGTATTATTATTAAAAAGCTTAATGAATGAAGGCAGTATTAGTTTAGATGTATATATAAGAATTTTAAAAGATCAAGAAAGCTATAAAGCTATGGGGAATACCATCTATGTTTCTTTAGGGGTTACTTTGTTGACAAGCTTATTTGGTGGTACTTTAGCTTGGTTAGTGACAAGAACGGATTATGTTTATAAAGAGGCAATAAAAAAGTTAGTTTTTGTGACTTTTATGATACCATCCTATGTAATTGCTATTTCATGGATAGAGTTTTTTGGGCGAAATGGTTATTGGAATCGTATTCTAAGAAATATATTTAGCATCTATGAATATAAATTTATTCCCTATTCTTTAGAAGCTGTAATCCTTGTTATGTCTATTCATTTATATCCATTGGTATTTATGGCAATCGCTAATGCCCTAGAAAAAACAGACCCTTCTTTAGAGGATGCTGCAGTTATGAGTGGTGCAAGTAGGTTAAAAGCAGTTATTACTATTACTTTACCTTTAAGTATGCCTAGTTTTATAGCTATAGGATTATTAGTATTTAGTCGTACTATGGCAAATTTTGGCGTTGCTGCAGTGTTGGCATTGCCAGTAGGAAAAGAGGTACTGACAACGAGGATCTATAGTGGGTTGACGAACTTAGACCTACAGCTTTCTATAGCTATTTCGGTGATTTTAGTTATATTTTCTGGAATCGTTTTTTTCGTTAATAATGCTTTAATGAGAAAGAGGAGATTTACAACTATGACAGCAAATAGCCAAAATGCAAAGCTTATTCCATTAGGGAAGTGGAATAATATCATTGCAGTATTTGTTATATTATTTCAAAGCATTACAACAATTATTCCATTAATAGTGATTGTCATATCTTCTTTTTTAAAGAGATGGGGATTGACAGTTACACTAGATCATTTGACTTTAAATAATTATATAGTGTTGTTATTTGAAAATCAGTTAACTATAAAAGCGTTTAAAAACAGTATTTTCTATGGATGTATTGGAGCAACTATTGCTGCAGGGGTAGGAGGGCTTGTTTCATATATTTCTAATAAAACAGATTTAAGAGTAAGAAAATTAGTAGAGTTTATTGTAACTTGGCCAATGGCATTTCCTAATATTGTTTTAGCAGTGGCAGCAACTCTTGCATGGATGCATCCACCATTTAAATTATATGGTACACCATGGATTATTGTAGTAACTTATATAACATTGTTTTTGCCCATCATTATAAAGAACGTTAGTGGACTCCTTCAGAATCAAGATCCTTTTATTGAAAAAGCAGGAAGAATGTGTGGAGCTTCTAGCATTAGAGTATTTAAAGATATTACTTTACCTATGATTATGCCAGGACTTCGAGCGGGATGGATCTTAACTTTTTTAATAGCATTAAGAGAAATCCCTATTTCCCTGTTGCTTTATTCACCAGGAACTGAAACAATTGGTGTTATGCTTTTTGGACTCAAATCTAATTCGTATGGAATGGAAATGACATCAACGCTAGCGGTTGTGATCATCGTGTTGACAATTGGAGGGCATATTTTACTCAAGAAATTAAAAGGAGCGAAGATGGAGGTATATGAAAATGATTCAGGCAACAATAAGAGGGCTATCTAAAAGCTATGGGAAAGCCATGGTTATTAATAGTCTAGATCTAGATATTTATAAGGGAGAAATGTTAACAATTGTTGGACCTAGTGGATGTGGAAAGAGTACGTTTTTGTCTTGTATTGCAGGGCTAGAACGGGTAGATGATGGTACTATCACTATAGAGGATGAATTAGTATCTTCAAGAAATTATTTTAAATTACCAGAAAAAAGACAAATAGGATTGGTTTTTCAAAATTATGCATTGTGGCCTCATAAAAGTGTTTTTGAAAATATTGCTTATCCATTAAGAATTAAAAAAGAATGTAGAAATAGTATAAAAAATAAAGTAGCAAAAGTGATAGGAATTGTACGATTAGTAGGAAAACAAAAGTTTTACCCTCATGAATTAAGTGGAGGAGAAAAGCAAAGAGTAGCATTAGCAAGAGCGTTAGTAATGAATCCTAAAATACTATTATTAGATGAACCTTTGTCTAATTTAGATGCAAAATTAAGAGAAGAGATGCAGTATGAAATAAAGCATATACAAAAGGATATGAATATTACTATTGTACATGTTACCCATGATCAACATGAAGCAATGGGTATATCTGATAGAATTGCAGTAATGAATAAAGGGAAACTTATTCAGATAGGAACACCTAAGGAAATTTATGAAGACCCTAAAACAAAATTTGTAGCAAAATTTATTGGAAAGACAAATATTCTATGTAAATGTGTAAAGGATCATAGTCAAAAAAATTCTTTGAAGCTATTTAAAAATACTTTCATGAAGGATCGATGGATAGAAGTAAGTGAAGGGGAAAAAATTACCTTATCTATTAGGCCAGAAGATATTTGTTTGAAAAAAGATAAAGGCATGTGTAAAGGTGTTGTTAAAAAAGTATTTTATGGAGGAAATAAAATTGAGTATATTGTGTGTGTAGAGAATAGAAACTTGATGGTACAAACTAGTAATAAGAAGAAATATGAAGTAGGAGAAGAAGTTTATATTAGTATTAATGAAATAAAGGTTGTAAAAGCTTAGGGAAGGAATATCGTTGAACAATAAAGTGTGCTATACTGTTTTATAGAAATAATCGTGAAAAAACAACTTTTATGAAAAGGGTAGAGAGGAGTGTTTTATATGAAAAAGATATTATCTTTCATGATGATTCTAGTATTGCTTTTTACCATTGTAGGATGTTCAAAACAAGAAGTCAAAGATGAGAGTGTCAAAGAGGAAAAGGTAGTAGAAAAACAAGTTGTAAAGATTGCAGGACTTAAGGGTCCTACTTCTATAGGAATGATCAAAATGTTTGAGGAAAAACCATTATTAGGAGAAAATATAGATGCGTCCTATGAAGTAGCAGCAACGCCTGATTTATTAGTTTCAAAGATTTTATCAAAAGAAGTTGATTTTGCAGCTCTTCCTACGAATGTAGCAGCCAAGCTTTATAATAAGGGAGCAGGGTACAAATTAGCTGCTGTAAATACTTTAGGGGTTCTTTATATGATGACCCAAGGAGAAGAAATCAATAATTGGGAAGAACTAAAAGGGAAAAAGATTAATGTGATCGCAAAAGGGTCAAATCCTGATGTGATATTTAAATATTTATTAGAGAAAAATGGATTAGATCCAGAAAAAAATGTGATGCTAGATTATACTTTATCCCATGCAGAGCTAGCACAGGCTGTAGCTGCAGGGAAAATAGATATAGCAGTGCTTCCTGAGCCTTTTGTAACAATGGTGAGCATGAAAAATGAAAATGCAAAAATTGTAATGAATATTCAAAAGGAATGGAAAAAAGCGTTAGGAGAAGATGCTGCACTATTACAAGGTTGTTTAGTTGTAAGAGAAGAATTTGCACAAAAAAATCCAGAAGTTGTAAAAAACTTTCTAGTAGAATATGAAAAATCTATTGATTGGGTAAATGAAAACACAAAAGAAGCTGGAATGCTAGTGGAAAAGCATGGTATAGGTATGAAAGCAAAAATGGCTGAATTAGCTATTCCAAGATGTAATATTGTTTTTAAGGATACACAAAATTCACAAAAGACGGTAGATGAATATTTGAAGGTAATCTATGATTTTTCAGCAAAAGATGTGGGAGGAAAACTTCCTGATGAAAATTTCTATTATAATCAAAAATAAATTTCCAACTATTCTTTCTATATTCATTCTGATATTTACTTGGAAAATCATCTCTGGAATCATTGCTTCAGAGATGATTCTTCCTTCTCCAGAAGTGACCTATAAAAGTATGCTTATCCTTATAAAATCTGAAGACTTTTTTAAGACTGTATTCATGACGATTGAAAGGGGAATGATAGGTTTTTTCTTATCTTGTACTTTAGGTTTAGGGATAGGATTATTAACAGGAAGTAATTTGTTTTTAGAAAAGTTAATAGAGCCTATTTTAGTGGTTATTAAATCTACTCCTGTTATGTCTATTATCATTCTTGCTCTTATTTGGTTTAGAACCGATTATGTACCTATTTTTGTTAGTTTTTTAGTATCATTTCCTATCATTTGTGTCAATGTTTCTGAAGGGATAAAAAGCATAGATATAAAGCTTTTAGAGATGGCGAAAATATATGGTGTGAAAAAATATAGAATGGTTTTAGAAATTTATTTACCAGCTATTACTTCTTATTTTATGGCAGGAGTCTCTACTGCTATGGGAATAGGATGGAAGGCTGTCATTGCAGCAGAAGTTTTAAGTCAACCTACGCTTGCGATAGGTACAAGTCTTTATAATTCCAAGGTTTATATTGAAACAGAGAATGTTCTTGCATGGACGGTGATTGCAGTGATTTTAAGCTTTATATTTGAAAGAGGTATAAGAATGCTAGAAAAAAAGATGATTAGGTGGAGAGGGTAAAATGACTCTACGAATTCAGAAATTATATAAGAGATATAAAGAACTTGAAATATTTGAAGATTTTAATATAGATATTCCTAAAAATCAGGTTACTTGTATTTTAGGGCCATCAGGGTGTGGGAAAACTACTTTGTTAAATATGATTAGTGGAATTGTTAAAGCTGATGCAGGAGATTTTTTTTGTTTTGATGGAAAAATCATGAGCTATCTTTTTCAAGAACCAAGGCTACTTCCCTGGAAAAGTGTATGGGAAAATATTGAGTTTATACTAAAAGATATTTATCCAAAGGAAGAACGAAGAAAAATTGTAGCAGAATATTTAAAAATGGTAACTCTTGAAGATTTTAAAGATTATTATCCAAAAGATCTTAGTGGAGGCATGAAGCAAAGAGTAGCTATTGCGAGAGCCTTTGCCTATCCTTCTGATATATTACTTATGGATGAACCTTTTAAGGGGTTAGATGTAAAGACGAAAGAATTGCTCATAAAGGCTTTTATTAAATTGTGGATGGAGGACTTAAGAACGGTTATTTTTGTAACTCACGATATTGATGAAGCACTACTTTTAGGAGATAAAATTTATTTATTCAGTCATCCTCCTATAAAGATAAAGAAATCTTTTGAATTAAATATTCCAAAGGAAAAAAGAGAGTTACAGAGTGAAAAGATGCTTTACATGAAAAAGAAGATTAATGAAGAATCTAGATAAATAAGAAATCTGTATTGACCATTTTTAAATGTAATGATATAATGAGCTAGAATTGAATATGGTAATTGCTTTAGGTACCTTTTTTAAAGGTTTAATAGGGAAGTGCGGTGAAAAACCGACGCAGCCCCCGCTACTGTAAGTGATGACGAAACCTCAAATAATCCACTGTGAAAACGGGAAGGATAGAGGGAGTAGGAGGATTCATGAGCCAGGAGACCTGCCTATAGTGCATGTGACTACCTTCGGTGGGAAGGCCAGGAAACCAATGATAAACTCTTTGTAGTATTTGCTATGAGTGTATTTTGCCCTGTCTTCTGACAGGGCTTTATTTATTTTAGGAAAGGAGACTATAAGAAATGAATATTTTAGTATGTGAGGGCAGCACATTAATTCCTTTTTCATTAGATAAAATATTTTCGGACAATTATATTAGATTACTAAAATTTGTTTCTTATGGTCATTTTCCAGAACCACCCAATCAAATTAGAGTTATTTAAAATGTTATGAACTTGAATTTGAAAGGAGTGCTTAAGATGATAGTAGATGTATCTATGTATAAAAAAACAAAAACAAATCCTAGGGTGATTACAGGATATATATTAGCAGATCAAATGTATGAAGATTTATTTAAGGAAAAGCATGTAAAAAATGAAATAGAATTAAGAAAGCTTTTGTGGAAAGAATTTAAACAAGTTTTTATAAAAAATGAAGTCCCATTAAAAAATTTCATATAAATAGAAAAGGAGCCTTAGGTGTGGGCTCTTTTTCCATTTATATTATGAATATATATCAGAAAATTCAATGTTGATAATTTCTATATGGGTGTTTTTAGAATAATCTAAAGGATAGCATTCGGATGTATTTTCAATAGAGGGTAGTTTTTTTATTGGAAAGGTAATGATGAATTCACTTCCTTTGTTATGCTTACTTTTCGCCATAATAGTCCCTTGATGCATATTCACTAGCGATTTTACAATGGAGAGTCCCATACCACTACCTTCGTGACTTCTGGTAAGGGATTTATTTACTTGCCTAAATGGATTAAATATCAAATCTAATTGATCTTTTGGAATACCTATACCTGTATCTTTTATAGAGAGGATTATTTCTTTTTTAGAATTTGTTATATTTACTATTATTTTTCCCCCTGGATTTGTGAATTTTACTGCGTTAGATAATAAATTTAGCATAATTCTTTCAATCATAGTGGGATCGATGGCTGTGATGATTTCTTCTGTAGTTGTATCAAATAAAAGTTCCATATTTTTATTTTTTATGTAATCAGCAACAGCTAATGTGATGTTTTCAATGATATTTATTATATTGCAGTTTTGCAAATTTAATTTTAAATAACCACAGTCTATCTTGGTTACATCTATCAAATTATTTGTTAGTTTTAACAATCTATTAGAATTTTGTTTTAAAATGTTTAGGCGCCTATCCATAACAGAACTAAGTGAAATTTCATTACTTTTCATTTCTAATTCTAATAGTTGAATGACGCTAGAAATGAGATTGATAGGAGTTTTGATTTCATGGGATAGGTTTGCGAAAAATTCTGTTCGTAGTTGATCAAATGCGATGGTTTCTTTTAATTTTCTTTCTTTTTTTTCTATTTGGGTATTCATTTGGGTTAATTGGGCAGTGCGAGCTACAACTATTTTTTCAAGATTAGTGTTATGCTCTTTTAATAAAGCTTCATTCTTTTTTTGATTGAGTCCTTTTAAAATTAAACTAGAAAGAATTTTTGATACTTCAAAAAAATAATTCATATAAGTATTGAGCTCCTCTTTTGAAATAATAGGAACTTGTGAGAGTGCTTTTAAATATGTATTTTCATCAAAGTCAAAGATTTGTGCTTGTTTGCGAAAGTATTCTATATCAGGAGTGCTAAATAAAAATTGACCTAAAATTAAAGTGGCAATATGTTCACCTTCAACAATAACAGGAATAAAAGCTTCCATGAGTCCGTTTTTACACTGATACATATTATAAATTCCTTGAAAATTAAGTTTATCTTTGATAGACAAATCACTTTTTTTACAGTTTAAAGCACTTTTTGTATTTACTCTATGAAATTTTGTACAGATATTTTGCCACCCTATACCACTCAAAATATTGCCATCAGGATCAAGGAGACCATGAGGAATTTCTGAAATAACATAGAAGGATTCTAATAGTCTTTGAAATTGTTTGATATCTATGAGATTGGTAAGTTTGTATTTCACAATATTCACTCCTTGAGGATTTAAAAAAATCGTGGTTTCTTATTGCCGTAAAGGAATATTAAATGCATAAAATATGGATAAGTATATATAAACATAATTTATTCTATTTTATTGCATATGGCTGTCACAATTTGTAGAAACCTGCAAAGGTAGACAAAAAATATTGAAAAATTTATTACAATAAAAATAGAGTAGTTGAAGGACTACCCTATTTTAGTATAATTTGCTTCAAAAACTTTTTTGTGCGTTCATGCTGTGGATATGTAAAAATATTTTCTGGGGAACCTTCCTCTATAATATTTCCATCATCCATAAATATAACTCGATCAGCTACTTCTTTTGCAAAATGCATTTCATGAGTTACAATAAGCAGTGACATAGTTTTTTTAGCTAAATTTCTAATAACATGAAGTACTTCTCCTACTAACTCTGGATCGAGAGCAGAAGTTGGTTCATCGAATAATATAACTTTTGGATTTAATGCCATTGCTCGTGCAATACTTACTCGTTGTTGTTGACCACCAGATAAGGTAGAGGGATAAGCATCTTTTTTTTCTGATAGTCCAACTTGCTGTAATAATTTTTCTCCAAGCTGAGTAGCTTCTTCTTTTTTTGTTTTTTTAACGATGATTAAGGATTCTGTAATATTTTCTAAAGCTGTTTTATTCTTAAATAAATTATAATTTTGAAATACCATAGCGGTTGATTTTCTTAGGGCGTTAATATCTTGTTTTTCTATATTTTTTACATTTACTGAAAGATCATCTATTTGTATAGATCCTGTATCTGGTTTTTCTAAATAGTTTAAGCATCGAAGGAGTGTTGATTTTCCAGAACCAGAGGGTCCGATAATGACTACAACCTCGCCCTTTTTTATGGATAAATCAATCCCTTTTAATACTTTTAAAGATCCAAATTGTTTGTGTAAATTATTTATTTTTATCATAAGATCATCCCTTTAATAAGCTTTATTCATCTTTTCTTCTAGTTTGTTTTGTATATAAGTAACCAATACTGTAATAAACCAATAGATGAGTGCAACAGCTAAATAACTTTCAAAAAATTTATAGGTTGCAGCAGCGGACATTTTTGCTTGTGCTAACATTTCAGAAACTCCTAGTGTGAAAGCAAGAGAGCTTTCTTTTAATAAACTTACAAAGGTATTCCCCAAAGGAGGAATAGCGATTCTTGCAGCTTGGGGCAGTATTATTCTTCTCATACCTTGTAAAGAACTCATTCCTACAGATAAACAAGCTTCCATTTGACCTTTATCTACAGCGTTGATAGCACTTCTAATGATTTCAGACATATAGGCTGCACTGTTAAGACTTAGCCCAATAAAGGCTGCACTATAAGCACTTATTGAGGCAAATTGGGGAACAATCTGAGGAATACCATAATAAAGTAGAAACAATTGAACAAGTAAAGGGGTTCCTCTAAAGAAAGAAATATAAATCTTTGAAATAGGATATAATAGTTTTATTTTATATATACTAATAATTGCTAATGCGGTGCCTATACATAGACCTACAATCATAGAAATGATTGTAATACTTAAGGTTATGTGAATATATTGAATAATACGAGGAAAAACTTCTAGCATAAAAACTGCATCAAAATTAGGTTTCATATTTACCACCATCTTTTAATTATTTATGTGTAATATCTACTTTGAACCACTTTTTAGATATAGTTGCAAGGGTACCATCTTCCTGCATTGCTATAATGGTTTCGTTAATCTTTTTTAGTAATTCTTTGTTGGAATCATTATTTACTAGGGGAAATGAATTTTCTAAAGGTTGTATAGGAGTACCACCTAATTGTAGAGGAAGAGCCGATTTTTCAATGTTAATAAGAGCTGCTAATTTATCGTTCATAACAGCATCTATTCTACCAATAGCAACATCTTGAAGTGATCCTATGAAATCTTCATAAGTAATGATTTCTATTTCATTGTTTGTATCATATTCTCTAATCATTTGTTCATAGTTTGATCCTAAACTTACACCTATTTTCTTTTCTTTTAAATCTTCTAATGATTGAATTGTATCATTTCCCTCTCTTACGATTAATTGAGCACCAGAATATACATAGGGGGTAGGAAATAGATATTTTTCCTCTCTTTGTTTAGTAATAGTAATTTGGTTAGCAATCGTGTTGATTTTACTCGTATCTAACATACCGAATAATCCACTGAATTCAGCAGTTACAAATTCAACATTATAGTCTATTCTGTTGCCTATTTCATTCCAAACATCAATTTCAAAACCATCTAACTTTCCTTTTTCATTCATGAAAGTAAATGGATGATATCCTCCTGAGGTACCGATTTTAATAATATTATTTCCTACTTCTTTACTGGGAATTGAATTGCATCCTGTTATACCTAATAATATAACTAGAATTATTGATAATACTAAGGACAATCTCTTTTTGAAAGACATTCTTATTCCTCCTTTTAAATATAAGTATTCTTATCGGAATTGATGGGATTATTTTATCATCTTGTTATAGGGAAGTCAATAATTTTTATAGTACGGATAAAATCCTTTTTATGGAATATGTATAGTAGTCATTGACATAGAAAAGATGATTATTTATAATATAGTTACCCATACCCCTGGGGGGTAAAACGAGGAGGCGTAGTTATGAAAAAGATTAGACCAGTAATACAAATCGTGTTTTTAGGTGTATTCATATCATTAATGATATTAAAAAAAGCACAAATATGGATGGGATTTATATTCCTATCTATTGTACTGTCTGCATTTTTTGGACGTTATTATTGTGGATGGGCATGTCCTATTAATACATTAATAAGGCCTATAAATTGGATTAGAAAGAAATTAGGAATTCAAAGAAAGGATGTTCCAAAGGTTTTTCAATCTGAAAAATTACGGTGGGGAGTATTTATATTATTTTTAGTAGGTCTTGGGTATACCATATATACGATTAAAATAGGTAAAAAATTTCCTCTACCTTTAATTATTATACCGATGGGACTTGCTACAACTTTATTTATTAATGAAAAGACATGGCATAGATATTTATGTCCTTGGGGAGTATTGTTTAGTTTAACTGGCAGGTTTGCTAAACTTGGAATTATGCAAAAAAATTGTTATAGTTGTTCTGTATGTGAAAAAAATTGTCCTGCAGATGCAATTAGAGTAGATAAAAATAAAGGTGCAGTAGTTGATTCTACACATTGTTTGCTTTGCTTGGAATGTCAATCTAGTTGTCCTATTAATGCTATGTCTTATAAAAAGATAAATGATATTTAAATCTGTAAACCAATAAGAAATAGCTATGGAAATTTTTCCATAGCTATTTCTTATTGGTTTTGCCATCCGTAGCCATTCATCATGCCAGGACCAAATCCACTTCTACTTTCTTGAGTTCTACGGAAGCCACCATGACAGCCTCCAAAGCCTATTCCTCTATCATTAAATCCATTTTCAGTATGCCATTTCTCCATGTAATCAATATGTTCATTCCAAGAATTTGCTTGTTCTTTTGTAAGATTACCATCTTCAACGGCTTTAGTGATTTGGTCTTTTTTCCAAGTAATCATGTCTTTGAACCATTGGGGTGCTTCATTTTTTTCTGCAGCAAAAGCGAAGGTTGCAAAAGCAAGGGTAAGTAGACAGATCAAGGTAATAATAGTTAATACTTTTTTCATAAAAATCCGCCTCCTTGTGGATAGTGAACAATCCTTCTATAAAATGATTTAGAGAAGCATTGTTTATAACAATATTATAAAAAAAGATTATGAAGGAAATATGAAGAATGTAATGTGAAAATAAAAGAGCAATGGAGTAATCTCCATAATTCCTTCATATTTCTTCACTATAATAACATTAAAGGAAGAATGATGAAGGGAGAGATCATTTATGTGTGGATTTGGTTTTGGATATACAGGCTGGTGGGGTTGGATGTTCCTTAGAACGGGATTAGGCATTGCAGTTACTATAGGACTTGTAATATGGATTACAAAGCTTATTAAAAACACGATACAGGATAGAAGAAATGGTATACAGTTTTTAGATGAAAGATTTGCAAGAGGGGAGCTTAGTGAAGAAGAATATATTCAAAAGAAAAAAGTGTTATCAGACAAATAGCTAGAGAAATTTCTCTAGCTATACTTTTGTCTATAGGTTTGGAGTTATATAAGTAAATTTATTTTGCTGTGAATATAAAAAATGAGAGTTCGAAAAATTTTTATAAATATGTTCTAATTTTATATGCGTTATGGGATTATACTATGGTTTATAAGGGTAAATCATAAGCATAAAAGGAAGTTTAAAATAGTAGTAGGATTAAAGTGGGAAAAGAGGGAAAGCTCATGGAAGAGAAGCGAATATTGGTAGTAGATGATGAACAAAAAATTTTAGAGGTAGTAAAAGCTTATCTTGAAAAAGAAGGATATACCGTACTTATTGCAACAGATGGAGAAAAAGCTCTAAAGATTTTTCAAGAGGAGAGAATACACTTAATCGTATTAGATTTAATGCTGCCAAAGCTTTCTGGAGAAAGGGTATGCAGTAAAATTAGAACGATTTCAGATGTACCGATTATAATGCTTACTGCAAAGATTGAAGAAGATGAAAAGATAGAAGGATTAGCCATTGGTGCAGATGATTATTTGACGAAGCCCTTTAGTCCTAGAGAATTAGTTGGAAGAGTAAGAGCTTTAATGAGAAGAGCTTATCGAGAAGATGCTCCCCTTGCAGATTATTTGATTTTTAATGAAGGGGATTTAGAGGTAGATATAAAGAAATTTCAAATAAAGAAAAATGGGAAAATGGTTAATCTAACTCCTAATGAATTTAAACTATTTTCTGTTTTATTGACTCATCCTGGACAGGTATTTACTAGAGGAAAGTTATTAGAGATTGCATTTGGCTTAAACTACGATGGATTTGATCGAACGATTGATACCCATATAAAAAATATGCGACATAAGATAGAGGATTGTCCTAAAAAACCAGTCTATATTTTAACTGTATATGGGGTAGGGTACAAATTTGGAGGTAAAAAATGAAAAAATCATTATCTAAGAAATTTGCTTTGATTTTTTTAATAACAGTCTTTGGAGCTATTCTGATAGCAAGTTTAATTTCTAATTATCGAATAGATCAACAATTTGACAAGTATTTATTAGAAGAGCATGAACGAAAAATAGAAAACATAAAAGAAATGATAGAAGATTTATGTGATCCTAAAGATTTATTTCAAGGAGTACATAATAGTGAAATACAAAGATATGCTGTATTAGAAGATCTGTATATACAAATTAATGATGTGAATGGCAATAGGGTCTTTTCGTCAGGAGAAGAGCATCTTTATCATAGAAGAATGATGGGGTCTATGATGGGAAACATGATGAGAGGGTCTAGTAAAAAAAATATGGGAGAATATACTGAAGAGAAATATCCTATTATAAAAAACGGGGAAAAAATAGGTACTATGATCATAGGTTATTTTGGTGTGGGGAGTGTTACCGAAAGGGATATAGCATTTAAAAATACAATGAACCAATCCTTTGTTATTGCTATTGGAATCACTTTGATATTTGCCCTAATCATTAGCTCTATATTATCTAAGCAGATGACAAAATCTCTTGAAAAAATCACGAAAGTAGCTAATGAAATGAGAAATGGCAATTTACAAATACGATCTGAAGTGAATACAAATACATTAGAGATTGATCAGCTTTCAGAATCTATCAATTTTTTAGCACAAACATTGCAGCAGCAAGAGCATCTTAGAAAAAGACTTACCTCAGATATGGCTCATGAGATTCGAACTCCCTTGACTACATTACAATCCCATATTGAAGCCCTTATAGATGGTATCTGGGAGGTTACACCAGAAAGATTAAAAAGTTGTCATGAAGAAATTATTAGACTAAAAAAATTAGTAGAGGATCTTAAAAACCTTGCTAAATTAGAAAAAGACAATTTTTATTTAGATAAAAGTGGTTTTGATTTATCAGATATGATAGGAAAAGCCATAGAGTCCCTTCGATCTCAATATACAAAAAAGAATTTGAAAATAGTTGTGGATATAGAGCCGAGTATAAAGGTGTTTATGGATCAAGATAAGATCAAACAAATATTATTTAATCTTCTTTCAAATGCTTATAAATATTCTGATGAAGGAGGAATAGTAGAAATTGGTGTAAAGGTTGAAGAAAAAATCATCGTATGGGTAAAGGATGGAGGAATTGGGATTCCGAAAGAGGATTTACCTTATATATTTGAAAGATTTTATAGAACGGAAATTTCTAGAAGTAGAGAAACTGGAGGTGTAGGGATTGGATTAACGATTACAAAAGCATTGATTGAGTCCCATAATGGACAGATTAAAGTAGAAAGTCGAGTTGGAAAGGGAAGCCTATTTACTATTACATTTTCTAAAGAGAATATGCATAGGTAATTAAATATAGCCATGCTTAATAAAAAGCATGGCATTGTATTATTCTTTTTCAAAGCTTCCACAATCTGTACATTCTTTACATGTAGCAGTTGCTTCATGCTTTACAACTTCGATATGATTAAGAGTACATTGAGGCATTGATTTTGCGTGATGACGACACTCAATTACATTACATCCTATACTATTATTTCCTCTCATTAGTAATTCACCTCCTTGAAAGATTCAAAAATAGTTTGTGAAAAAAAGAAGGAATTTATACAAATAAAATAGTATTTCACTAAATGATAAAAATTATTATAAGGTATTAAAAATCATTTAAAAAAATATGTTTTGGGACTATAAAATTTTTAAAAGCATAAAATATGAGTAGGAGATGATAAAATGATTGATGAAACAATAGAATGGGTTATTTACTCCATACTAGAAATAGCTTCATGTATTTTTCCCGATATTATTTTGAATTATATGAAAAGAACATCTGAAGGGAATATAAAATAATGCGTAGTTTTTTATAGATATTTTAGAAGGAAAATATAGTTTATTGCATGAACGTTGAAATAAATATGAATATATGCTATAGTAGCATTTGTAAAAGTAAGCTATAAGGGAGTAGTCGTGGGAAGTTTCCATAAATAGGAATCAACATAATGGTGAAAATACCTGGTTCTATTTGCTTTAGTATTTAAAGGGGCGAGACTTATAGTTTAATAAAGCTATTTTTATATAGCTTTATTAAACTATGGGTTTCGCTTTTTTAGTTGATAAAAAGGAGGACAAGAAATGTTTCAAGAAATGATCAAATCACTATTTTTAATATTTATTGCGGAGATGGGAGACAAAACACAGATTTTGGCTATGGCTTTTGCAACAAGGTTTAAGGTTTATGAAGTATTACTAGGTGTATTTATAGGTTCACTATTAAATCATGGGATTGCTGTAGCATTAGGGTCTTATTTATCTAATTTGATTTCTATGGAAATTATTCAAATGATTGCTGGATTTTTATTTGTTAGTTTTGCCTGTTGGAGCTTAAAAATGGATGAAGATGAGGATGAGGAAAATAAGGGAAGAAATTTTGGACCTGTTTTAACCGTTGCTGTAGCTTTTTTTATTGGAGAGCTTGGAGATAAGACCCAGCTTACAGCTATTACTTTATCTGTAGATGCAAGTTTTCCAGTATTTGTTTTGTTGGGAACTGTATCAGGAATGGTATTAACTAGTGCATTAGGTATTTTTGTAGGAAGTAAAATTGGTGAGAAGGTTCCAGAATTTGCAATGAAATTGATTGCTGCGGGGATATTTATGTTTTTTGGTATAGGAAAGCTTTATAACACACTTCCAAAGGAATATATGACGCCTTTGAATGTAAGTTTGTTTTTTAGTGTGATTATGGTGAGTATTTATTTTTTGTTAAAGCCTATTTTAAAGTCAAGGAAAAGAGGAGAAGTGTCTATCTTTAAAGAAACAGCTATAACCCTTTATGAACATACGCACAGAATTAAAGAAAGCGTTGATGAGATTTGCTTAGGAGAAGATACCTGTAAAAAATGTGAAGGAAAAGGATGTATTATTGGGTATACTAAAAATTTAATGGAGCATATGGAACGAGGGGAAGAGCATATTTCTTTTACGGATGATTTAGATTTTTCTAAAAGCTTAAAAAAGGATTTTGATGAAGAGAAAGTCATAGAAAGTTTGAGTATGACTCTTATTTATCTGATGGATGTAGACCAGAAAGATGTAAGTATTCATAAAGTTAGAGAGACATTAGAACGGATCTTATTTGACCAGACGTTAGATTATAACGGAAATATGAATCAATATTTTGAGGATTTAAGAAAAATAAATAAACCTATTGGAGATAAAATCATAAAAAGGGTAGATAAATTAACAAAATAGTTTCACGTGAAATACTTATAATTGTCACAGAACTGTCACATTGGATGGATATAATAAACTCATCAAAGAAAATAGAAATAAAAAAAGGAGATGAGTGTATATGAAAAAAAGAATGATGACACTAATGCTAGGAGTACTTTTAGTGGTAGGAAGTATAGGTTTTTCGTTTGCTGCTGAAGGAGACACACAGATCCAAAATGCTACTTATGGAAGAGGCAATGGCGTGAAACTAGCCACACAAAACTTGTCAGTAGATGAGTTGTTGAAGGTTAAGCTAGAGAGAATCGATGCTCTTGTAAAAGAAGGAAGATTTACAAAGGAAAAAGGAGAAGAATATAAAAAAATTATTACAGATAGGATGAAAGATTGTACTACTGTAGGAGAAAATAGAGACAAGAATGAGCGATTAGGTATTGGTTTTGGACAAGGGCAAGGCTTTGGTCAAGGAAGAAGAGCAAAAGGCGGAGCAGGCAGAGGAATGGGCCGTGGAATGGGAGCTTGTATAAATACTGCAACTCAATCATAATTTAAATTAAAAGGAGCAGAGCCTATGGAGCTGCTCTTTTTGATTTTTGATCCTTTTGTGTTGCACTTATAAGTTGTTATGGAATTTGTGTATAATAAAAATAAATGGGCTTAAGGGGTGTGGTTGGGATGGAGCAAGAAAAAATTCTAATTGTTGAAGATGAAAGCAGAATGAGAAGACTTATAGGAGATTATTTAAAAAGGGAAGGGTATCATGTATTAGAAGGGGAAGATGGAAAAGAAGGACTTAGATTGTTTGAAAAAGAGGATATAGATTTGGTTATCTTAGATATTATGATGCCGAAAGTTGATGGTTGGACAGTTTGTAGAGAAATAAGAAAAGTTTCTGATACACCTATTGTTATTCTTACCGCAAGAAGTGAGGAGTCTGATGAATTATTTGGGTTTGAATTAGGAGCAGATGAATATGTGACAAAGCCTTTTCGTCCAAAAGTATTAGTGGCAAGAATAAAAGCCTTATTAAAGAGAAAACAGACAAAAGAACAGGATATTATGGTTTTTGATAGTGTAAAAATTAATACCAATGCTCATAGAGTTATACTTAATGAAAAAGAAATAGAAATGACACCTAAAGAATATGAACTCTTAATTTTTTTAGCAAATCATCAAGGAAAGGCATTGAGTAGAGAACAGATTTTAGATGGGGTGTGGGGGTACGATTATTATGGAGATTTACGAACGGTAGATACGCATATTAAAAGGCTTAGAATCAAGCTTGAAAGTAAGAGCAATCTTATTCAAACTGTAAGGGGCGTTGGATATAGATTTGAGGTGAAGAAATGAAAACTTCCATAAGAATAAAACTGTTTATGGGGATCATTTTCTTTATCTTTGTGATTGTAGGCTTATCTTGGATATTAAACACAAAATATTTGGAAACCTATTATTTAGAAAAGAAAGAACAACAATTAATTCAATATGGGAAAGAGATTGAAAATACCTTCAAAAATGATGTAGAAAATATCAGTACCGAATTAGGAAGAATAGAAAATACATTAGGTGGAAACATCATCATAATTTCAGCAGAAGGAGATTCTGTATATCATACAGCTTCTAATGGTAGAGGTGGAAATGGTTTTGGTAGAATGGGCATGGGCATTCCTCTTTCAAAAAAAGGAATCGAAAAAATTTTAGATGGGGAGAAGGTGTTAGAAACTTTTGAACACCCTAAGCTTAAGGTGAAATTTTTAGTACATGCATTACTTATTGAAGGAAATAACATTTTAATATTTGAAACTTCTATTGGTGCGATTAAAGAAAGTGTAGAAATAGCAAAAAAATTTCATATTTATGTAGGATTTATTGCTTTAGGTGTAGGAACAATCTTGGCTATTTGGTTTTCAAAAAGATTTACAAAACCAATTGTAGAACTCAATAAAGTTGCAACACGGATGGCAACTTTAGATTTTAGCAAAAAATATAAAGCAAAAGATAAGGATGAAATCGGTCAGCTTGGACAAACGATGAATTATTTATCAGACCAGTTAGATGGGACTATATCAAAGTTGAATATAGCTAATGAAAAGCTGAGAGAAGATATAGAAAAGGAAAGAAAGATTGATTTGATGCGTAAGGAATTTATTTCTAGTGTTTCTCATGAACTCAAAACACCTATAGCACTTATTCAAGGGTATGCAGAAGGATTAAGAGAAAATGTAGCAGAGGATGGAGAAAGCAAGGATTTTTATTGTGAAGTGATTATAGATGAAGCAGAAAAAATGGGAAAAATGGTAAAGGATCTATTAAATTTATCGAAGCTAGAATCAGGCAATACTACATTGAAAATGGAAGTTTTTTTTATGGATGAACTCGTTGAAAAGGTCTATAATAAATATCAACCTATTTTTAAAGATAAAAATATTCATGTAGAAATAAAAAAAGAAGGAAAAAATTTTAGCATAGTAGGAGAAACTTCAAAAATAGAACAGGTTTTGATGAATTTTATCAATAATGGAATAGATCATATAGGAGGAGAAAAAAATATAACTATTGGAATAAACAGCTGTAATGAAACGGTAAGAGTTGGAATATACAATACAGGAGAGGCTATAGAAAAAGAGGAAATGGAAAAGATTTGGGATAGTTTTTATAAGGTTGATAAAGCAAGAAATAGAGAATATGGGGGAACGGGGCTTGGATTATCTATTGTAAAGGAGATTCTTAAACTTCATCATAGTGAATTTGGTGTTTTAAATAGAGATGAGGGTGTGGAATTTTGGTTTGCGTTGAGAAAAGGAGATTAGATATGTTTAGTAGTAGAAAAAATACTTTTTATACTTTAGCACAAGTGAAAAGCTTCACAAAAACAGCAGAGAAACTGAACATCACTCAACCAGCAGTTTCACAGCATATTAAATATTTAGAGGAAATGTATGGCGTTTCTTTAATTAAAAAAGAAGGTAGAAAAACATCTTTAACAGAAGAGGGAAAAATTCTTTATGAGCATATTCAAAAGATGCTATCTATGGAAAGACAAGTAGCAAATATTTTAAAAAATCAAAACAATATTATTAAAAGATATAAACTAGGGGCAACAAAAACCATTGGAGCTTATTTGATTCCAGGTATTTTAGGAAAATATAAAATAGAATATCCGAACCAAGAAGTAATCTTAGACGTTGGGAATACAGAAAATATATTGAATAAGCTAAAGGATGGAGAACTAGATTTGGCTTTGGTAGAAGGTCTTTTTAACAAGGAAAAATATGAGCATACCTTATTGAAAAAAGATGAATTAGTACCTGTTTTCTCATCCTTTCATCCCTTTGTAAAAAGGGAAAAGATAAAAGTAGGAGAAGTATTCAACGAAAATTTGATTCTCCGAGAAGTAGGCTCAGGAACAAGAACTATTACAGAAAATTATTTGAAGTCTAAAGGATATAACAAGGACTTATACAAAATATTTATGGAGATCGGCGATATTACTGCTATAAAATCCTTAGTGAAATGGAATTTAGGTTATAGTATTATCTCTAGAGAAGCTATTCAAAAGGAATTAGAAGAAGAAACCTTATCTATTGTAAATGTAGAAGAACTTATGATTGAAAGGGAGTTTAATTTTGTTTGGAGAAAGGGAGAAAAGTGTACTTTTATTGATAATTTTATAAGATTTTCTATTAAGGGTGTATAAAGATATAACATTGAAAAAAATCTGATTAAGGATAATAAGCTACTTGAGTAGCGCCTAAAGATAGTAGTTAGGGAATAAAGTATATACAACTGTGCAAGGTAGAGATGTATTTGGAGTCAAGAAAATTAATTTTAGAATGATAGATAAATCTAAAAAAAGAGAATAATTGTTATATGTAAATACAAAAAGAAATTCTAGGTATAGTAATGCGAGAATTTCTTTTTATTTTTATGAAAAAAATTTTATTCAAAAAAAGGATTTATTAAAAGGATGAAGAATATAGAAACAAATCTGGTCTGACCAAGAAAGGGAGTTAGAAAAATGTTATATATAAGTAAAAAGCACATGGAAAAAATAATTTCTTTAGATGTTATGATGGACGCTGTAGAAGAGGCATTTAAAATCTATGAAAAAAAGAATTTTCAAATGCCTGATAGAATGCATGTAGATAGAGAAGAGGGAACGATTTTATATATGCCATGTTTTACAGATAATGTATCAGGGACTAAAATCGTATCTACTTTTCCAGAGAACATTAAAAGTGGAATAGCATCTATTCAAGGAACAATGATTTTAAATAATAGCAAAACTGGAGAGCCATTAGCTATGATGGATGGAGCAGCGCTAACTGCTTATAGAACTGGAGCTGTAGGCGTTAGACATACTACTAGGGTGGATTGTGAAAGCGTTGGATTAATAGGAACAGGAGTACAAGGTTTTTATCAATTATTATATGCGTGTGCAGCTAGACCTATAAAAAGAATATCTATTTATGATTTATCTAAAGAAAGAGTAAATGCTTTTAGTGAAAGATTAAGAGAAAAACTGCAAGATATAGAAATCAATGCTGTAGATAGTGCAGAGGAATTAGTAAGAAAATCAGAAATAATTATTACGGCAACTCCTGCACAAAGTCCTGTATTACCAGATGATAAGGAATTGTTAAAGGGTAAGCATGTGATTGCTATAGGTTCTTATAAGCTTGAAATGAGAGATTCCTAGAAGCTTATATGAATTACTAGATGAACTATATATAGATACAGAGCTTGCAGCAGAAGAATCCGGTGACGTGATTGTTCCAGTAAGAGAAGGCTGGGTCAAAGAAGAACAAATAAAAGTATTTGGAAAGCTATTAGCGAAAAAGGAAAAGATCAATGAAAATAATAGCACTAGTTTATATAAATCTGTAGGAATGGGTTTATTTGATTTAATAGTGGCAGAAGCCATCTATAATGAAGCTGTTAAAAAAGGCATTGGACAAAAATTAGAAGAGTAGGTGAGAAGATGAGTAAACAACCAGCAAGTATATTCAATGATGTGATAGGTCCTGTTATGAGAGGTCCATCTAGCTCTCATGTGGCGGCAGCTGTTAGAATAGGAAAGTTAGGTCGCCAAATGGTTAAAGGAAATTTAGAGGAAGTGATCGTAAAGTTTGATCCTAATGGTTCATTAGCTACTACTTATCATGGGCATGGTTCTGATATGGGACTTGTAGGAGGATTGCTTGATTATGACCCCCAAGACCCTAGACTTCCTAAGGCGTTAGAGTTAGTAAAAGAAAAAGGATTAGGTGTGAGTTTTCATGTGGTAGATTATGAAGCAGATCATCCTAATACATATAAAATGACCTTAATTAGTGATAAAGGTGAAAGAATAGAAACAACTTCCATATCCACTGGTGGTGGAATGATACAATATGAAGAGATCGAAGGATTTAAGGTAAATATAGCAGGAGATTTTTATGAGAGCCTAATATTCATAGAAGATACTCAATATGCAGAGAAAATTATAGAGCAGATAAAAATGAGTGATTATGAAATAGATTATTGTGATCAGATTTCAAAGGAAGGAAAGGCACTCATCAATATAAAAGGATCCAAGGCTTTAGATGAAAAAATAGTAAAAGAAATAAAAAATAATAGTGGTGTAGTAAATGTAATGTGTCTTTCTCCCGTATTACCCATTATGTCTAGAAAAAATTGTGAAGTGCCTTTTATCAATGCAGAAGAGATGCTTAAAGTAGCTGAGAAAGAAAATCTAAAATTATGGGAATTAGCTACTTTGTATGAAAGTCATAGAGGGAGTATATCTAAGGAAGAAGTTTTTGAAAAGATGAGACAAATCGTTATGCTTATGGATGGATCTATTGAAAGCGGATTAAAAGGAACTTCTTATGAGGATAGAATATTAGGACCTCAGGCACATTTGATAGAAAAAAAACAGAGAGAAGGAAAATTAATACCAGGGAATGTGTTAAATAAAGTGATAAGTTTTATAACTGCTATGATGGAAGTAAAAAGTGCTATGGGGGTTATTGTAGCAGCACCTACTGCAGGTTCCTGTGGAGGTCTACCAGGAACTACTAAGGAACTTGGTTTAACCATAGAAGATGCTACGAAAGGGATGTTAGCAGCAGGGATGATAGGTCTTTTTATAGCAGATCGAGTAGAAGTACCATGCCTTGGGAAGAATGTAATGGCAGGAAGTAATGCTATAGCTTGTGCTAATATGGTATTAGCAGGATATGATAAGGTCATACCTCTTGATGAGACCATTGAATCTATGTATAAGGTAGGTAAAATGTTACCATCAGCCCTTAGATGTACAGGATATGGAGGGTTATCCATCACAAAAACAGCTTAAAGGATTTATAATGATATGAATGAATAGTGCGAAAGGTGTAAAGAAGATAAGGGATTTTCTTTACACCTTTTAGTTGATTTTTGAGCATTATTTCTTTACCATAATGAATATAGATCATCAAGTAATGAGTGGAGCTTATTTATAGAAAAAGTATGGTTATGATAGTATGATAGGATAAATAGTTAGTATAATAAGTTAGCATAAAAATTTGAATAAAGGTGAGAATGATGAATAATGAATCAAAGAATACACCTCTTAAGATAGCGGAATATATAAAAAATGAAATAGAATGTGGAGTACTAAAAATTGGAGAAAAACTTCCTTCCGAAAGAACTTTAGTAAAGACGTTGCAGGTTAGTAGATCATCTGTAAGGGAAGCTGTCAAACACTTAACAACCATGGGGTATCTTCAATCAGTAGAAAGAAAAGGTACTTTTGTATGTGGTGATTATATGGATAATACTTATGCAAATTCAGATTTGGATAAGGCTTTGAAAATGGCACCTATACTGGATTTGATGGATGTTCGTATATTGTTAGAGGAAAAATTTATTAGTTTAGCCATAAAGAGAATAACGAAAGAAGATATAAAACATCTAAGAAATATATTAAATGAGATAAAAGATGCTGATGAAAATACGGGAGAATTTTTAAAGGCAGATTTGGCATTTCATATGGCTTTAGCTAAATCTACTCATAATGATATTATTGTAGAAATAATGAAGACGATTATAAAGAGGATTTATGATCATGAAAATGTTTTTAAAACGTCGGGACATGAAACAAAAGAAGATACTGTAGTTGATTTTGAGAAGATAATAAAGTATTTAGAAAGAGGAAATGGGAAAGAAGCAGAAAAATTATATCATAGACATATTCATTTAGTAGATCATGTACTAAAAAAGCAATTTAAATAAGATAAAAGAGTACCCTTAAGGCGTTTGAAGGATTCATCATAAATTTAAAATCTTGAAAGGGTTTATCTATAATAAGTTTAGCAAGGTATAATATTATATTATATAAATATTAAAAATTATAATTTTTAATAATGTATAATTTCTGCTATCCTAATTTCAGGAGGTGGAAAGAATGAAAAAATATATACCAGGACTTATTTTTGTTTTTATGATTGGCGCATTATCTAAATTACTCAATGAATGGATGTCTGAGGTTCTTCAATTAGAAGCATTAACTATTGGGATTGTACTAGGGATGGTTATTAAAAATACTTTTGGATTGAAGGAAAGCTTAGATCTAGGAGTGAAATTTTCTCTTAAAAAATTATTAAAGGTAGGGATTGTGCTTTTAGGGTTTAAGTTAAACTTTTTTGCAATAGCTAATTTGGGACCACGTGTATTATTGATGGTGATAGCTGTTGTTTGTAGTGTTTTAGTTTTTGTAAATTTACTAGGAAAAGTATTCAAAACAGATACGAAGCTAGCAACTTTAATTGGTGTAGGATCAAGTATTTGTGGGGCATCTGCCATTGTAGCATTAACCCCTTGTATAGATGCAAAGGAAGAGGATTCAGTACTTGCTGTATCGATTATATCTTTCTTAGGAGCAATAGGTGTTTTAGCTTATTCTGCTATTTCGGTAGTTTCTCCTATGACAGATATTCAATATGGTATTTGGTCTGGGATTTCTTTACAGGGGGTGGCACATGCATTAGCAGCAGCTTTTGCAAGAGAAGGATCAGGAGAGATTGGTACCTTTGTAAAAATGGCAAGGGTTCTTATGTTAGTCCCTGTATCCATTATTTTAGGAATTGTTTTTAATCGGTCAGGAGAAGGGAAAAGAGCAAGCTTTCCTATGTATGTACTGTATTTTATTGTAGCAGGAATCATATCTTCATTAGGTATTTTACCAGCATTTTTAGTAAAGCTATTTACGAAGCTTAGTAGTTGGTTTATTTTGATGGCCATGATTAGTATGGGACTTATGGTAAACTTCAAAACCATTAAGGATAAAGGTATGAAAGTAATTGTTTTAGGATGTACTTTGTTTTCTGTATTGTCCGTTTTAACCTATTTTATTATTTTAAAATTTTTCTGATAGAAAAATAAAACACTCTTGAAAAATTTCAAGAGTGTTTTGTAATGATGATAAAAGTTTATTTTTCAGTAGTTTTAAATTCTTTTTGTATAGTATGTAAAAGGTCACTGTTGTTTATGACGTCAACAGCAGTAAGAGTCAAAGCTCCAATAGTTTTTACCATATTTTCATAAGCAAAAGGCTGATTCGTAGCATCTCTAAATGTTGTTGTATGGGCAACGATAGGCTTTTGACTGATAGAAAAGTAAGGATGAATGGTAGGACATACATGACTTACGTTTCCAGCATCTAATGAGCCGTAGCTCTCTTTTGCTTCATGAATTTTTTCTACACCTAATTTTTCAAGGTTTTCGCAATAAATCTTAGATAAAATTTGGTTGGTTACTAAATTATCGTAGCTATATTCATAATTGCGGATTTCAAGCTCTGTTCCAGCAGCTAGAGACGCTCCTGTTGCGCAATTTTTTACCTTTTCTACAAGCTCTTTTAAATAGGTCTTAGTTGTTGCTCTTACATAAAATTGAGCAATGGCTAGGTCTGGAACTATGTTTGCAGCTTGACCTCCCTCTTTAATGATACCATGTACACGAGCAGTAGACTTTATGTGCTCTCTTAATGCGTTAATATTATTGAAGGTATTAATGACTGCATCTAATGCATTGATTCCTTCTTCAGGACATGCTGCTGCGTGAGCAGTCTTTCCTTTGAATGTAAATTCAATGGCTTCCATAGCTAAAGAATCTCCACTTTTATAGTGATGATCTGCTGGGTGTGCCATCATAGCCACATCAATATCATCAAAAGCACCTTTTTCGGTCATATCTACCTTAGCTCCACAAGTTTCTTCCGCTGGAGTTCCGAATACAACAATTTTTCCTCCTATGGAAGATAGGATTTTGCTTAAAACAATACCTGCACCGGTACTTGTTGTACCTAAAATATTATGACCACATCCATGACCGATTTCAGGAAGTGCATCATATTCTGCTAGATATCCGATAGTAGGACCTGATGTTGAACTTTTAAATTCTGCACGAAAGGCAGTTTTTATGCCTAGATAATTTTCTTCAAGAGTAAATCCATGTTTTTTTAATAAGTCAACATGGGCTTTACATGCTTTCATTTCTTCATTTCCTAATTCAGGATTGTTCAAGATATACTCATTTAAAGCAATTAATTCAGTTTTTATTTCTTCAGTAAGCTGTGATACTTTTTGAATCATTTTATATTCCCCCCATTAAACAAGTTTTATCATTTTAATTATACTACCTAATGGGATAGGAGTAACGATGTTTTTTTAATTAAAGATAAGAGGTTGACAGATTATTTATTTAAATATATAATAATGATAATCAATATCATTTAAAAACAGGAGGCGAAAAAATGACTGCATTAATCGTGGGCGGAGATCGATTGGGAAGCATACCGCAGGTACTAAACGAAAGAGGGTTTGAAGATTATATTCATTGGACAGGACGGAAAAAAGGAATGAGAAATAAAACAATTCCTATGAATATAGACATGATTATTGTTTTATATGATTTTATTGAACATAATTTAGCAAATATTATTAAAAAGGAATCAAGAAGTATGGAAGTTCCATGTGTATTTGCAAAGAGAGCGGGAAGTGATTTAGCTATGAAGCTAGATATTTGTAAGCATTGTAAAAAGAGATGTATATAAATGTACTTATAAAAAACAAGGAAGGAAATGATATGATATCATTTCCTTCCTTGTTTTTTTATATTAATCCAAGCATAGGATTTTTTCAGAACATTTGAATTGGTTTTTGCCTAGGTGTTTTGCTTCATATAGAAGGTTGTCTACTAATTCAACAAAATTATGCTGATTAGAAGAAGAGGGAGCGATGCTAGCACAGCCTACTCCTCCGCTGATGGTGATCTTTATTTTTTCTTGATTCATAATAAAAACATGAGTTTCAATAGTTTTTCTTATTCTTTCGCAAATTTTTTTAGCTTGATCTATAGATGTATTAGGAAAGATGATAGCGAATTCTTCTCCTCCATATCTAGCAGCAATATCTGTTTTTCTAATATGATCATGAATCATTGAAGAAATTTCTTTTAAAATAGCATCCCCTGCTAAATGACCATAAGTATCATTTACTTTTTTGAAATTATCAATATCCATTATAGTTAGACAAAAAGGTGTATTTTTTGACTCTGAAGCTTTGATCACGTCTTTTAAATATTTGTAAAAGCTTTTGTGATTATACATGTTTGTAAGATAATCTTTTGTTGCAATCTCATTGAGTACGGCATTTTTTTCTTTGATTTCCTTGAACATAAAGGAAGTTTGTGATTGTAAGCGATACATTTCTTTCAAAATAGAAGCCAACACATAGCTTAGTAAATAAAAAGAAAAAATGTTCATAAGAAATTCTAAAGAGAATAAATTCTTGGGATTTTGTAGGATGACAATTATTCCGTAGCATAGGGTGACAAAAGAACTAAATAAATAAGAACTCTTATAATAAAACCGAACCGTTTGTAAGGTGATATAAATATAAAATAAATGAAATACAGGATAAAAAAAATCTTTTGATAGATATAAAAATACAGATAAAAATATGCCATCTATAAGGGACAAAAATAAATTTGGATTAAAATGATGGATGTTTTGAAAATATGTTTTTCGGATAAAATAGATTGCTAAAAAAGCTAAATAAAAACCGTAAATAAATAAAAATTTTTTTATAGGAAGTATAGAATTATGTATAGGAATGTGTTGAAAAGTCAAAAGACTAAGTAGTAGTAAGATTAATTGTATACCTAGATATAGTTCTTCTAACATTTTCATTCTAGAATGATTAAGATCTAACATGTGAAAATCAATCTCCTTTATTAAACAAATGAAAACAATTATCAATTATATTGTAGAATACCCTCTTATGACTGTCAAGAGAAAAGATGACCAAAAATAATTTTAAAATTTATTTTACACAAAAAGAATATTATGATAGTATAAATGAGAATGAATATCGTTAATGATAATATGGTGAGACGGAGGGAGGCTAAGGAAATGGTATTGGCCTTAAAAGAAATCCATATGGAAACAATTCAAAAACAATTAAGAAATAGTAAAGAAGAAAATCGATTCAATATTCAAATCATTATAGATATGCTAAAAGAAAAAGATGGATTTACCAAAAACCATTCATTAAGGGTTGGATACTATGCAAAAATATTTGGGGAAAAACTAGGACTTTCTTCAGATGACATACAAGAATTAGAATATGCAGGAATTATTCATGATATAGGTAAAATAACTATTCCAGATAGAATATTATTGAAAAAGTCAAAACTTACTAAGGAGGAATATGAAGTTATTAAAAGACATCCTCTAGAGGGGTATAAAATCTTAAAGGAGATGAAAGCACCAAAAAATCTTTTGCATTATGTTTTATACCATCATGAAAGAGTAGACGGAAAGGGTTATCCTTCAGGGTTAAAGGGAAAAGAAATTCCTTATAAAGTAAGAATATTTAGTATTTGTGATGCTTATGAAGCTATGATTGGAGACCGCCCCTATAGAGGTACATTATCTAATCAGGATGCATTAGCTAGGCTAAAAGTAGGAGCCGGCAGTCAGTTCGATAAAGAATTGGTAGATTTATTTATAAGATTATGCTTGTAAGAGAGGGACATGATCAACATGGAAATAAAAAAAGAATTATCTAGAAATCAGTTGATTATTTATCAAATATTTCAAGAAAATATATGTAAAAAGTTAAATATAAAAGAAATTATGACATTGATTCACGGAAAAAATAAAAAGATCAGTCAAAGAACGGTATATAGAATTCTTGATGCCTTAATGAGTAAAGGTAAAATTCATTGTAGCGATATGTATAAAGGGATGAGGAGTTTCGAATTGATTGGAAAAAATCATTGCTTGTTGATTTGCAAAGAATGTAAAGCTACAAAGGTAATCAATATAGAAAAAAATTTTAGATTAGATCAAATACATACAAAAAACAAAAACATTCAAATTACGGGTGGATGGATAAAGTTTTATGGATTATGTAAAAAATGTATAGAAAAAGACGCAAAGATTATTGACAATCATAATCAATTAGCATACAATATCGATGATAATGATAATTACGATCATTTGATAAAAGAGGAGGAAGTCCTACAGCCATTATATTAGATAGGAGGGTGTTATATGCCATTATCTATGGTAAATCCAGGACAAAATGCTATTTTAAATGCGATTAATTGGGGACCAAAACTAAAGAAAAAACTACAGGATATGGGTTTAACTCCAGGGGTTAAGATTAATGTTATATCTAATAATACAAATGGAGCGTTTATTATAAACGTAAGGGGGTCTAGATTAGTTTTAGGTGGTGTTGTTACACAACAAATTATGGTAGATATAGCATAGTACATATTGGAAAGGAGACATATAAACAATGGAAAAAACATTGAAAGAATTACAGCCAAAGACAGGTAGTAAGATTATTAAGATACAAGGAACGGGTCCTGCAAAAAGAAGACTGATGGATATGGGAATTGTTAGAGGATCTGATATTTATGTAGAAAAAAAAGCCCCCCTAGGCGATCCTATAGAAGTAAAAATAAAAGGATATAGTCTTACTTTAAGAAAAGAAGACGCTGAAAAAATTATCGTAGAGTAGTTTGTAAAGGCTTTGAAAATAAATTTCAAGGTCAATAATTTTGCTTAGAATTTGAGAATGATTTACATATTCAAAAGAGGAGGGGTATCAATAATGAAGGATGTCACCATTGCATTGGCAGGGAATCCTAATAGTGGGAAAACAACATTGTTTAATGCTCTTACTGGTGCTAGACACTCTGTAGGAAACTGGCCAGGTGTTACCGTAGAGAAAAAAGAAGGAAAGCTAAAGCATAAGAACAACGAAATAATAACAGTAGATTTACCAGGAACATATAGCTTATCACCGTATTCATTAGAAGAGAAAATTGCAAGAAATTATATTGTGGATGAATCTCCTGATGTAGTTGTAAATATTGTGGATGCTTCTAACATTGAAAGGAATTTATATTTATCTATGCAGCTTATTGAGCTTGGAAAGCCTGTAGTGATTGCTTTGAATATGCTAGATGTAGCACAAAGAAGAGGGTATAAGATTGATCATGAGAAAATATCAAAGCTTTTAGGAGTACCGGTAGTTCCTATTATTGCAACACAAAAGAAAGGAATAGAAAAATTATTAGATACAGCTTTGAATGTTGCTTATGGAAATATTAAATATCATCTAAATGAAGTGAATTATGGGAAAGATTTAGAGAAAAAAATTGAAGAAACAATAGAAATGTTAAAAGGTCACGTAGATATTTCTAAATTTAATCTAAGATGGTTAGCCCTAAAGGTCATAGAAGAAGATGAAGAGGTTTTAAACGAGTTGAGATTGAAACCACAGGCATCTACTGATGAAATAGCAGTAACTGACGAAATTTCATTAGAAGATGACTATGAGAGTATTATTGCAGACAGAAGATACACTTATATTTCAAATATTATTTCAAAAACAGTGAAAAAACCTAAAGATGAAGGATTAACTACCTCTGATAAAATCGATAAAGTACTAACAAACAAATGGCTGGGACTTCCTATATTTGCTGGACTTATGTATATTGTATTTTGGTTTACTTTTAATATTGGGAATATTTTCCTGGATTTAATTGACGGATGGTTTGGAACTCTTGGGGAGACAGTAGGTACTTCTATAGAAGGGGTAGTAGCTCCTTGGTTACAATCATTAATTGTTGATGGTGTTATAGGTGGAGTTGGTGGGGTATTAACTTTTGTACCTAATATTGTATTTTTATTTATTGCTATTTCAATCCTTGAAGACAGTGGATATATGGCAAGGGTGGCCTTTATCATGGATAGAGCCATGAGAAAGATTGGCCTTAGTGGAAAGGCGTTTATCCCAATGCTTATGGGGTTTGGTTGTTCTGTTCCAGCTGTAATGGGAACGAGGACTCTTGAAAATGAAAATGATCGTTTGGCGTCCATTCTTGTGGTTCCCTTTATGTCTTGTGGAGCAAGAGCACCTATTTACATTTTATTTGCAGGAGTATTTTTTCCAGGGAATGAAAGCATCGTTACATTCTCCCTTTATGTTTTAGGAATTATTGTAGCTATTATTTGTGCATTGATTTTTAAGAAAACTTTATTCAAAGGAGAACAAACCCCTTTTGTCATGGAGCTTCCACCTTATAAATTTCCGACCTTTGGAAGTACTGGGATAGCTGTATGGGAAAAAGCAAAGGGGTATATTTTAAGAGCTGGTACAATTATCTTTGCAGCATCTGTATTGATTTGGTTTATATTAGGATTTAATTTCTCAGGGCAAGTGGAAATGGTAGATAGTATTGGAGCAGGCATTGGTAAAGTAGCAGCACCGATCTTTAAACCATTAGGATTTGGTTCTTGGCAAGCAGCGTTATCTTTAATTACTGGACTTATGGCAAAAGAAGTTGTTGTAAGCAGTATGGCAGTAATCTATGGATTAGGAGAAGCAGTAGGAGAAGCTGCTATGGAGGGAGATGTTTTAGGCTTTGCGGGGGCGTTAAAAACTGCTGGATTTACAAGTCTTAGTGCATTATCCTTTATGGTATTCTCACTACTATATATACCTTGTCTTGCAGTAATTGGAGTAATTAAGAGAGAGACAAATTCATGGAAATGGACAGGATTTTCTGTAGGTTATACTTTTGTTGTAGCATGGGTTGTTTCCTTCCTTGTATATCAAGTAGGCGGACTATTGGGCTTTTAAGGAGATGATTTTGTGGAAAATTTACTTACATGGATTATAGGAATAGTAATTAGTGGCTTTTCTGTATATTGTTTGGTAAAAGGTATAAAAAAAGAAGTTAATGGAACGGGTTGTATTAGCTGTAAGGGATGCAGTTATCACAGTTGTTCAACTAGAAAAGGATCATAAATATAAAAACCTCCTTTGAGTTTTTTCATACAAAAATCATTGACAATTATAATCAATTGGAATATAATATCGTTGAAACTGATAATTGAAATCAATTAGAAAATATAAATAAATGAAAAAAACTTACATTAACAACCATGATTTAAAAATTAGAAAGTGATATATATAAAGGAGGTATATATATGGCTATGGCTAGTACTTTAGTAAGGAAAATGATAACTCGAATTTATGAAGTTGAAGAGGTTAAGGGTGATTCGGTGAAAAAATTATCTGAAGCAAAGGTAAATGCAGAATATGTAATAAAAAAGATTGAAACAGATGATGAGGAGTTAAAGAATTTTCTATTTACCTTAGGCTGCTACGAAGGTGAAAAGCTAACAGTAATATCTGTATTGGGTGAGAACTACGTAATAGCTGTAAAAGATGCGAGATATAGTATTAACTTAGAATTAGCAGAAGCGATTATTATATAAATTTAATTTTATATACAATAAATTATTAATTTGTACTTATTTTAAGTCAGCCATGCTGACAAAATAAGATTTAGGAGGGAAATTATGAAAATAGCACTAACAGGTAATCCTAACAGTGGGAAAACAACAATGTTCAATGCTATAACAGGTAAGATTGAACATGTGGGTAACTGGGCAGGTGTTACTATTGAGAAAAAGGAAGGGAATATCAAAAATAATTTAAATAAGACAGGTGTAGACATTACGGCAGTTGACCTTCCAGGTGCATATTCTATGTCACCATTTACATCTGAGGAATCCATTACTCGTGATTTCGTTAAAAACGAAAATCCAGATGTAATCATCAACATTGTTGATGCAACAAACTTAAGCAGAAGTTTATTCTTCACAACACAGCTTTTGGAATTAGGTATTCCAGTAGTTGTAGCTCTTAATAAGAGTGACTTGAATGAGAAAAAGAAAACAACAATCAATGTAGATGGATTAAGCAAAGCTTTAGGATGTCCGATTATTAAGACTGTATCAACGAAATCAGGAGATAATGGTTTAGAAGCATTAATATCAAAAGTTGTAGAAGTTAAAGGGAAAGGGCAAACAGCTCCATATGATAGCAAGGGGGTTGACCTTACAAACGAGAAAGAGGTGCAAGCTTCTGATAGAAAGCGTTTTGATTTTGTTAATGGCATTGTTTCAAAGGTTGAAGATCGTAAGGTAAGTAGTAATAGTCAAACAAAGCAAGATGCTGCGGATAGAATTTTAGCGCATAAATGGTTGGGACTTCCAATCTTTGCGTTGGTGATGTGGGGAGTATTCTCTGTTTCACAAGAGTCTCTAGGACCATTATTGGCAGATATATTTGTTGGTTGGATTGATGGGATCAATGCATGGGCAGCGGAAATGCTTGGGGAAAGTGTATCACCAATTCTTAGTGCGTTGTTATTAGATGGTATTATTGGTGGTGTTAGTGCTGTAGTTGGATTCTTACCACTTATTATGGTATTGTTTTTCTTATTAGCATTACTTGAAGATTGTGGTTATATGGCACGTGTTGCTGTAATAATGGATCGTTTCTTCAAGCGTGTTGGTTTATCAGGTAAATCAATTATTCCTATGATTATTGGTACTGGTTGTGCAATTCCTGGAATTATGGCGACTAGAACGATTAAAAATGAAAGACAAAGAAGAACAACTGCAATGTTGACTCCGTTTATGCCTTGTGGAGCAAAGTTACCAGTTATCGCATTATTTGCTGGCGCATTCTTTGATGATGCAGCATGGGTTGGGACAACAATGTATTTTATGGGTATAGCTATCATCATTCTTGGGGCATTAGTGGTAGTAAGAATTACTGGTGAGAAAAATGCAAGATCATTCTTCATTATGGAGTTACCAGAATATAGATTCCCAAGTATTAAAAGAGCTACAATTTCAATGTTTTCAAGAGGAAAAGCATTCATTATTAAAGCGGGTACAATTATACTTCTTTGTAACGCAGCAGTACAAATTATGCAAACATTTAATTGGCAATTTGAAGTTGTTGCTGAAGGGGCACAAAATACAAGTATTTTAGCGAGTATTGCATCACCATTTGCTTTCTTATTGATTCCATTAGGCTTTGGTGCATGGCAGCTTGCAGCAGCAGCTATTACTGGTTTTATTGCAAAAGAAAATGTTGTTGGAACTTTAGCAGTAGTTTACTCTATTACTAACTTTATTGATACGGAAGAATTAGCATTAGTATCAGGAGGATCTGATGTTGCAAGTATTATGGGATTAACTTCAGTAGCTGCTTTAGCATATCTTATGTTTAACTTGTTTACACCTCCATGCTTTGCAGCCATTGGTGCAATGAATTCAGAAATGGAAAATAAAAAATGGCTTTGGGGTGGTATTGCATTCCAATTTGGAATGGGTTATGTAGTAGCATTTTTAACTTATCAAATTGGTACATTAGTAACAACTGGTTCTTTAGGAACAGGTTTTATTGCTGGACTTGTGGTTGTTATAGCATTGGTAGGATATACTATTCATCTTGTAAAAAAAGGCAACCAAAAATCAGCGCAGAAGTTGAAAGCTGCTGCATAGGAGATGAATTATGGAAAATATAATAGCTGGAGTAGTAATATTATCAATTATTGGTTTATCTATTGCAAAGGTTGTTAAAGAAAAGAAAAAAGGTGTTAAATGTATTGGTTGTCCATATGCAGGACTGCATAATGAAAACACTAGTTGTAGCTGTAATATAGAAAAATAAATTAGTAATATTTAGAAATCTGAGGAGAATTTTCCTCAGGTTTTTTGTTAAAATAAAAGTATGGAAAAAAATAAGAAAGTGTTATAAGGGGGAGAAGAATATGGAATTATTAAAGGAAATTGAAAAAATACATAAAAGATTTCCTATTGTGGATGCTCATTCGGACATTTTATTTGATGTGGTAAGACAAAGACAATTAGGACGCAAAAGAATAATAGAGACAGACTATTTGCCCCAATTTATAAAGGGCGGGGTAAATATAGTTGTAGCATCTTTATTTATTGATGATATGTTTATTCCTGAAATGGCTTTAAGAAGAGCGTTAGACCAAATTGGTAGCTTACATATGGAAATAGATGAATCAAAGGATAAAATCATGCTTTGTAAAAGCTATAAAGACATAGAAAAAGCTATGAAGGATGGAAAGATAGCTATATTACTGTCTTTCGAAGGGGTAGAGCCTTTATACAATGATTTGAACCTTTTAAGGATTTTTTATGAGCTAGGGGTAAGAATGGTAGGTCTTTCTTGGAGTAGAAGAAATTATGCAGCAGATGGATGTTATTTTACTCCTATGAAGGAAGGAAAAAAAGGAGGACTTACAGCTTTTGGGGTATCTCTTATAGAGATGGCAGAAGACTTGGGAATGTTTATAGATGTAAGTCATTTAAATGATGAAGGATTTTGGGATGTGTTAGAGATTGCTAAAAAACCTATCATAGCGTCCCATTCTAATTGTAGAAGCTTAGTTCCAGTTATGAGAAATCTTACAGATGAACAAATTAAAGCTATCGCAAAAAGAGATGGTGTGATAGGAATGAATATAGCAAATAAATTTGTTGCTAAAGAGGGAGATATGGCAAATACAGAAAAGTTGGTAGATCATATTGATTATATTGTAAATTTAGTAGGAATCAATCATGTGGGATTTGGATTCGATTTTTGTGATCAACTAAGAAAGTATGATTTACCAAAGCCAGGGACTTCAGAAAATGAATTTTTTGACACATTAAGTGGGCATGAAAAAATAAAAGAGATTACAGAGGAATTAATAAAGCGAGAATATAAAGAAGAGGATATAAAATTGATTTTAGGAGGTAATTTTTTAAGAATCTATAAGGAATTATTATAAAGAAAACCAGATAACCGATTTTCGGTTATCTGGTTTTTGAAGCTAAATATTAAGCCCATAATTCCTCATCTGTAGGGACTACTCTATCTGCCATGTAGTGACCGATTCTTGAAATATTGATCATATGCTTATAAGTAAAGTTTTCTGAAATACTGTTATTTCCCCATGATCCGCATCCTAATGTAGTTGTAGGAGCAAATCCATTGAAGAAGCTTCCACCTGCAGTAGTTGAAGATGGTTGGTTTACAACTAATCTACTTACTGTTAAATGCTCTCCTGCATAGTCAATGTGATCATTATCGTTTGAGTGAATTGCAGCACTATGTCCTGCACCTTCAAGGTTTAGGTTTGTTTGTGCAATTTTTACGCCTTCTTCGAAAGTTTTGTATCTAAATGTAGACATTACTGGACACATTTTTTCTTTGCAAAGCACATCTTCTGCACCGATGCCATCCGCTTCGATAAGGATTACTTTTGTATCACCTGGAATTTCTACTCCTGCCATTTCACCAAGCTTTTGTGGTGTTTGTCCTACTACATCTCTACTGATTGTACCATCTACAAAAAGAATTTTTCTGAACTTTTCTTTTGCTTCTTGATCACTTATATAAAAAGCTCCATTGTCTTCGAATGCTTTCATTACTGCATCGTAATCTTCCTCATGAGCAATAACAGTTTGTTCTCCAGAACAAATGATCCCATTATCGAAAGTTCTTCCTGCAATGATTTTTTTAGCAGCATCATCAAAGTCAATTCCTCTGTCAACAACAACTTGTACATTACCTGCACCAACGCCATAAGCAGGTTTTCCACTGCTGTATGCAGCTCTTACCATACCCATGCCACCTGTTGCTACAACTACGTCAACAGCGTTCATTAGTAGATTTGTTTTTTCAATAGATGGTTCTTCTATAATTTGAATAAGGTTTTCTGGGGCACAATGCTTTTTAAGAGCTTCGTTGATTCTTTTTACAGTTTCTGTACTACATTTTTTTGCTCTTGGGTGAGGTGCTACTACAATAGAGTTTCTTCCCTTTAAAGCAAACATTGCATTACACATTGGTGTTACGATTGGATTTGTGGTAGGTGTAACTGCTCCAACTACTCCCATTGGCTTTGCAACTTCAACGATTCCTGTCTCTTGATCTCTATTGATGATACCAACAGATTTTTTATCTCTTAGGTTGTTCCAGATTGTTTTTGATTTTCCTTTATTTTTTGCGACTTTGTGTTCATAGACACCCATGCCAGTTTCTTCTACTGCCAGTTTTGCTAATTCTTCTGCGTTGTCATATACTATTTTACCGATTTCTCTTACGATTTCATCTACTTGCATTTGTGTAAAGCTTTCAAATTTCTTTTGAGCAATTCTTGATTTTTCAATTAAAGAATCAATATACTGTTTTGTTTCCATGTGTATCCCTCCATTATATTTATAATTTAAGGATCTTTTCAATGATGAAAAGATGCACTTAATAACAAAATGATATTCATTTGATTATTTATTTTACATAGTATCAATCATCAGCAGAAATAGTTATATGTCCAGCTTTTGATAATTCATAGCTCGAAAATAATGTATGATTTTCTGATAGTTGTGCTTTGTTAATGATCTTATTACTAGAGGTACTTAAAGTCTCTTTATTATTTAGCCAGCTTAATTTGGTTTCGATACAATTAAAATTATTTATGATTTTTTTATTAATAATAGATTCCATAATAATCCTCCTTATACAGGTATGCGATATAGCATTATAGTAAATAAAATCATGCCTAAAAGGGCGAAGGGGTAAGTAGCTCCATATCCTGCTGCCACATCATCACTTTTTGTGGCTTCCATAGCAGCTCCTAATCCTGGTGTACTAGTCATACCTCCACAAAGGGCACCAGATAGCATGATCCAATTTATCTTAAAGACATATCTTCCTACAATAAAACCAGCTAATAACGAAGTTAATCCACATAAAAATGATATACATACTAGGTAAGCACCTGATCCTGTAATGGAATTGATTGTTGTATAGCCGTATTTTAAACCTACCATAGAAAGAAAGAATGCAAGAGCTAATTCTTGGATAGATCCTAGAATTTTACTACTCATTCTAAAATGCATAGGACCAATCTTGCCTATATATCCTAATAGAAGGGATGCTACAAGAACACCACCCGTTGATCCTAAGCTAAAATAGCCTATTGTAGAGCCTAAGTAAATCTTTATCTTACCTAATAAAAAGCCAATCAAACATGCGAAGACAAAGGCAATTAAATCAAAACTTACTTCAAAATTTAAAACAGGGTCTTCAGGAGAAGACATCTCTTGTCTAAACAATTCTTTTTCCTCTTCAAGATTTATGCGAAAAACAAACGGTAGAAACTGCATTAAAACAATAACGATAAATACACCAGGAACATAAGCTACGGCATAGCCAAATCCAACCATACTTTCTGCTTCATTACCATAGGAAGTAACGGCTTCTAATGCAGCAGCTAGTCCTGGAGAACTAGTTAATGCACCTGTATAAACACCTGAAACAGCATAGGGATTTTGCCCTTTGCTAATCATAGACATGATGTAGCAAATAAGTGCTCCTGTAAAAGTAATGACAAAGCCTAACAATATAAATTTCAATCCATATTTTTTTAAAACTTTGCCTAAATCTTTAGAGGCTAGAAGACCTACTGCAGCTACAAAGAGGATGAGGCTAAATAGAAAGAGCTCATTTGGAATGATTCCTTCTGTGAGCATCCTATTTGCATAGGGGGGTAAATTCACTGTGTTTTCGTAAGGAAGAGCATACTTTCCATATATATACCAGCCTGTAATAAGCCCAGTAAATAAACCTCCTGAAGTTCCTAGCTTGAACTTTCCAAATTCAATCCTTCCAATTAGTAATCCTGTTACAACAGAGAAAAAGATGAGTACAAAATAGTTTGTGATAAAAGCCGTATTATTAAAAGTCATAGTTGATCTCCTCCGTTTTTGTCATAGAGATTTTGAAATAAAAAAAGCACCTTTTTAAAAAAGGTGTTTGATTTTAAATAAGTAACTGACAAGCAATTAGACAATAATTGTCCCTTGCTAATCCGAAACACCTCCTTATCCGCGTAAGTTATGACGGTATTATTGAACATGGCAGGTCTCCTGACTTAGATTCATCATACAGCTATTTCCTTCCCATTTTAAAATAAAACAGTGGCATATATATAGCTGTACTCCTCTTTACAGTGGCGGGACCGTGTCGGATTTTCACCGAGCTTCCCTTTTAAGTTATTAATGATTATTAATAACACCATGTTAAAGTTATTGAGTTGTCAAACACATTGTATTAGAGTCCTAAAAAAATGTCAATAAATATGGAAAATGTTTAAATAGTTTTTATTTTGAAAGAATATTTAGAAAATACTGCAAGGATTCTTGGGTTTTCAAGAAACGTAAAAAATGGTATACTAGGAGCAAAAAGGATAACGTGGAGGAAAATATGAAAAAGATAGTATGGATGACGATTTTGTTGATTCTTCTATGTTCTTTGAATGTTTATGGAGAACCAGAAGATGAGATAAATATGTATGAAGATTTTAAAAGTTATACAGAAACAGGTGTGATTTTAGAAGCTAGTGAAGTAAAAGTAATCCAAGAATATGAAGGGTTTACAGAAAAAAGTCAAGCTGTAAAGCTAAAAGTTACTAGTGGAACGTATGAAGGAAAAGTTTTTGAAATAGATCATAATATACCAGATAATTATGTATATGCCATTGAGGTAAAAAAAGGAGATCAAGTTGTTATTAACATTGATGAATACACAGATGGTACATTAGATGTAGCTGTAACAGATTACAAGCGACAACACTATGTAATTTATTTATACATATTGTTTATTATACTCATTATGATTATCGGAAAAACAAAAGGTGTAAAGGCTGTGATCACTCTTTCTCTTACGATGTTTGCTATTTTAAAAATCCTTTTACCAGCTATGTTAAAAGGAATGAATCCTATTCCTATTACGATTGCTATTTCTATTGCAATAACAATTATCACTATGTTTGTTATTGGAGGTTTTAATTATAAAAGTATAGCAGGGATTATTGGAACTAGTGGAGGAGTAATTATTGCAGGATTGATTGCCTATTTTATTGGAAGTAAGGTTAAATTAACAGGCCTTAGCAGTGAAGAAGCTGTTATGCTTATGAATATCCCACAAAAGGTTAATTTTGATTTTAAAAGTCTTTTATTTTCAGGTATTATTATGGGAGCATTAGGTGCTGTAATGGATATAGGCATGTCTATTTCTTCGGCTATGGAAGAAATTCATAATGCTAATCCAGCTCTTACAAAGAAAGAATTGTTTTCAGCAGGAATGAATGTAGGAAAGGATGTTATGGGAACTATGACAAATACCCTGATCCTTGCTTATACAGGAAGCTCTATTCCACTACTTTTATTATTCATGGCACATGAAACATCTATTATAAAAATACTTAATCTAGATATTATTGCTACAGAAGTGATTCGGTCGTTAGCTGGAAGTATTGGATTAGTCCTTACTATTCCATTAACAGCTTTTGTTGCAAGTATGATGATGAAAAAAAATAAAAATGAGGATGCTGCTTAGCGGCATCCTTATTTTTTTTGATAAAACACACCCAATATAGTCACTAGATTTAAAAAGAAGAAAAGAAATGTTGTAGGATGTGTACGACAATAGGGTGTGTCTTTTAATATGAGGATGATTAGTAAAAAGAAAAATAGGAGACTGTCCCTCGAACAATAGTATTCAGATCGTTCATTCATTAATAGACCTCCTTTTATAGATTGATCATCATAAATTGAATATATAAATGAGAAATCTATAAATACGAATAGAACATAAGCCTTTATATAATATATGAGCAAGTCCTCTATGTGGGAACTCAAAAATTTCAATAAAGGATCAACAAAATTGATAAAATTTTATAAAAATTCAACATTGTATACATTACGAAAAGTTAAAATATAGATGCTTGAAAGTATGATATTATAGAAAGTGCGTATAGGTACGTAAAAGTAGTTTTCTAAAAATGATATTATATATATGCAATTATAAGAATAAATATGCAAAATACCTAGGCGCGAAATTGTCAGAATCATAAAATTTTACTAAAATTTATCAAAAGGAGGAATTATAGTGGCAAGTCTTTCAAAAACTTCACAAGAGCCAAAGAAAGGATTATTTAACAAATTCTTGAATATCGTTGAAGCAGTAGGTAATAAATTACCTCATCCAGTAACTATATTTTTATTATTAGCAATTGCGGTAATTATTGTTTCAGAGATTGCTTCACGTGTAGGGTTATCTGTTAATTTTTACGATGCTAAATACAAAACAGACAAAACTGTTGAAGCCATATCTTTATTAAATGCTGAAGGATTAAGGTATATGATTAATACAGCAACGAAAAACTTTACAGGATTCCATCCACTAGGAACAGTTCTAGTTGCTATGCTTGGAGTAGGTGTTGCCGAAGGAACAGGAATGATCAATGCAGCACTAAAAAAATTGGTACTTAGCACACCAAAAAGATTAATTACGGCTGTAGTTGTCTTTGCAGGTGTTATGTCAAATATCGCGTCAGATGCGGGTTATGTTGTATTAGTTCCATTAGGAGCAATTGTTTTCCTAAGCTTTAAGCGTCATCCTCTTGCGGGTATGGCAGCAGCTTTCGCAGGGGTATCAGGTGGATTCTCAGCTAACCTTTTAATTGGAACATTAGATCCACTTTTAGCAGGGATTACAAATGAAGCTTTAACTGCTGGTGGGATTGAATTAAGCATATTACCAACAGCAAATATGTATTTCATGATGGCATCCACATTTTTGATTACCTTTATAGGAACTTATGTAACGGAGAAAATTGTTGAACCAAGATTAGGAGAATACAAAGGTGATTATAAAGCAGATGATAGCATGGAAGTTACAGAAACAGAGAAAAAAGGTTTAAAGGCAGCAGGATTTTCATTATTAGCTTTTGTTGCAGTGATGCTATTTTTAACATTACCTGAAAATGCAGCATTGAAGGTAGTAGAAGCAGAAAAACCTTTAAAAGAATTTATCTATAATGGATTAGTTCCAACAATTATGTTTTTCTTCTTAATACCAGGTTTAGTTTATGGTATTGTGGCAAAAACCATTAAGAATGATAAAGATGTAATTAAAGCTATGAGTACGGCTATGAGTGGTATGGGAGGATACTTAGTATTATGCTTCTTTGCGGCTCAGTTTATTAAATATTTCTCTTACACGAATATGGGAATTATTTTAGCAGTAAGTGGTGCAAAGTTCTTAAAGGCTATTGGATTCACAGGATTACCATTGATTCTTGCATTCATCATCGTTGCTGGATTTATCAACTTATTCATCGGTTCAGCATCTGCTAAATGGGGAATCATGGCGCCTGTATTTATCCCAATGATGTACCAATTAGGATTTACACCAGAATTTACACAGCTTGCATATCGTATAGGAGATTCTTGTACAAACATTATTTCACCACTAATGTCATATTTTGCAGTAATCGTAGTATTTGCACAAAAATATGATAAAGACACTGGAATTGGTACATTGATTTCTACGATGCTTCCATATTCTATAGCGTTTTTAATAGGATGGACATTGTTAATGATCATCTGGTATGTTACAGGAGCACCAATTGGACCAGATGCATTTATTCACTTATCTATGTAATAAAAGTAAGAAAGGCACCTTTTAGGTGTCTTTCTGTATTGGGAATAATTATAAAATTTTTAATGATCAATAAAGGAAAATAAAAGAAATAATAGAATACAATAAATGGTAAATTTAAAGGGGAGGTAGATAAAATGATTAATCAAGAAAGAATAGTAAATGAATTTTTAAAGTATGTTCAAATTGATAGCCCTACTAAAAAGGAAGGAAAATTCGCAAGTTTTATTGTAGAAGAATTAAAAAACATAGGGCTTGAAGTTTATGTAGATGATGCAGGAGATCAGGTAGGCTCTGATACAGGGAATGTTATCGCTAAATTACAAGGAAGCAAGGATGTTGAACCCATCCTATTTAGCTGTCATATGGATACGGTAAGTCCAGGAGAGGGAATCAAGCCAATTATTAAAGATGGTGTTATTTATAGTGATGGAACAACGATTCTCGGTGGAGATGATAAAGCAGGTATAGTTGCTGTTGTAGAAGCCTTGAAAGTGATTAAAGAAAATAATATAGAACATGGTCCTATTGAAGTGGTATTTAGTATTTATGAAGAAGGTGGATTATTTGGAGCTAAAAATTTAGATTATACGAAAGTCCAATCAAAGCGTGCGTTTGTATTAGATAGTGGTGGAGAGCCAGGGCAAATCATTATAAAAGGACCTGCTCAAGATAAAATCAATGCAAAAATAATTGGAAAGCCAGCTCATGCAGGGGTATGCCCAGAAGAAGGGGTTAGTGCTATTCAAGTTGCAGCAAAAGCTATTAGCAGTATGAATTTACTTAGAATTGATAAAGAAACAACAGCAAATATTGGTGTGATTCAGGGTGGAAAAGTAACAAATATTGTTTGTCCAGAAGTAGAAATAAAAGCAGAAGCAAGAAGCTTAGACAATGATAAATTAGATAAACAGACAACACATATGGTGGATTGCTTTAAAGAAGCGGCAAAAGAATTTGGTGTAGAGGTTGAAATAGACACAAAGAGAATGTATAGTGCTTTTGTCATTGATGAAAAGGATGAAATTGTAAATGTTGTTAAAAATGCTTGTGAAAACATTGGATTAAAGCCATTTACTCAAGCTTCTGGTGGGGGAAGTGATACCAATATTTTAAATGGAAAGGGTATCAAAACTATCAACTTAGGAATTGGTGAGAAAAAAGCCCATACTTTAGAAGAACATTTAAAAATAGAAGATTTGGTAAATAGCGCAAAGCTTGTGGTAGAAATTATTAAAACTGTATAGATCAAATAAAAGAGACTGTTTTAAATAGTCTCTTTTATATTTCAATTATGAATAATTAAAGGAAATTTAGCATTCTTGTCGAATATGGTAAAATGTGCTTGAAAATCAAAATACAAGGAAGGTCTTGCCAATGAATTATTCATACGTTGATAAATTTAATATTCTTCAAACATTGGAAACCAATATCAGGCAAAGGCTTTTGATGGGGTCAATAAAAGACCATCCACATGAGTTCGTGATTATCAATATATTACATAATATAGATAGTTCAAGAAGGAATATGGGAAAGTTAAAAAAAGCATGCAAAACTTTGAGGCATATAGAAAAACTAGACCAGTCCCTTGTGGTTGTTACTAAAACCCAAGAAGGTATTCCTTTAGAGGCTTATCTTGAAGAAGAAAAGATAACGGTAGAAAGTCGATTGAGTATGGTTTTTCAGTATCTAAAGAATATTAAAGGCTATGATATACTCGATCATGGTCTTAAAAGCATTTTAATCAATGAGTCTCAGATCGTTATACAAAAAGGAAAATTAGCATGTAATGAAGTAATTATTGCAGAAGAAAGCTTTATAAATATTGATAGTTTTAAACAAATTCAAAATAAAGTTGGTAAAGTTGTAAAGAAAATTCTTTCTTATCCTGAAGAAGATGATGATTATAAAAAATATATATCTCCAGAGCTATTAAAATTTTTTGAAGAGCTTAGAAGTGGTAAAAATGAATATAACAATTTAGAAGAAATCTATAATACTTTTAAAGGATTTTATATAAACAAGGATTATCAAGAAAAAAGTAAAAAAAATAAAGATACGTCTTTAAAGAAGATTACAAAAGTTGTTATAGGATTAGTCCTTGTGGGGGCAAGTATCTTCGGTGGGATAACTTTTATGCATCAATCTATTGCCAAAAAAGATGTAATCAATATACCTACTGCGTATTTTGAAAAAATAAAAATGAAAAATCAATGGCAATTTATTAATAAAAGTAAAGAACTAGAAGATATAAAGCAGTTCTCTTGGGAAGTCAAGAAAGGAAATGAAACCATTGAGAGCAAAGATACGAAGGATTTAATAGTAGATTTTAAAGAAGCGGGAGAATATGATATTGTCTTAAAGGTACAAGATAAAAATAATCAATGGAGTAAGGAATATGCTGAAAAAATAAAGATTACAAAAGCAGAAGAAGGCGAAGAAATAGAAGAAATAATAACCATTCCTACGGATGAAAAATTAGAGGATTTGAATATAGCTTATGATGAAAATATTGTAAAGGATTATGATGTTTTTAGAAATGGAGAATATGCTATAAAGATTGGAAAAACAAAGGATAAACGAAATAGCATTACGATTAAAAATTTAGATCTAGAAGGACCCAATTTTTTATCTATGTGGCTTATATCTGATGATATGAAGCCTGTAAAAATGAAAATAGAAACTTATAAAAATGGAAATATTCGGCGTGCAAAATCAGTAATTTACAAGCCTAGTAATGTGAATGCATGGGAGTTGATGAATATTGATGAGGATATGGATCAAGTAGATCAAGTGAAAATTATTCTATTGAATGATCAATCAACGGTATGGATAGATGGTATAGAATTTGCTAGTTATAAATAAATTATTTAAAAAAACAGAATAAAAAATCATAAAAAAAGGATAGCTTTTAGGCTATCTGTTTTTTTATGATCATATCATATTCATTTAGTGCTTTATCTAATTCTTGACTGACAAATATTACCTCTGCTGCAACTAAGTTTTTGTTTTCTCTGATTAAATCATACAAATAGCTTCTTAAATCTTCTATTTTTCGCCTCATTTCTTTTGTTTCTTTCATATTCCCATCTCTTTCCCTTTAAAATGACATTCTACTACATGTAGTAGATGATTAAACGAAAATTTTTAATATCTACTATATATATGATACTATATTCTCGGGAATTTGTAAATATTTTCAAAAAAATATTCTGGTATAAGTATTTTTCCTGTTGATTACTGCTTAAATTTGGAAAAATAATTACTAACTTTTTCCTGTATTGTGGTGATTGCTTTAGGGACATAATATATCCATATCTATACTGGAGAGGAGATTTATTATGTTTATAAAAAGAAAACAGGAACAAAAGGAAGAAAAAGTATATGAATTAAGATCAGTAGAAATATGGCAATGCCCTCAGTGTATTGGATGGATGCAAAAAGAATTTACTACTTCACAGAATCCTACATGTCCATTTTGCTCAAGTAATATGGTATCCTCAGTAAGGGACGTAAATGTTATGCTAGAATAATTTTAATTGAATAGAGAAATTATTTTTTAAAAGTATTGATAAATTGAATAACTGCAGGACCTAAAAGAACAATAAAGAGGCTAGGGAAAATGAAAAACACCAGAGGGAAGAGCATTTTAATAGGAGCTTTCATAGCTTGTTCCTCTGCTCTTTGCTTTCTTTTTTTTCGTATTTCGATAGATTGAGTACGAAGAATCTGAACCATACTGATTCCTAATTTTTCAGCTTGTAATATACTATTGATTAGAACGTTAATTTCATCTAAAAGGAGTCTATTTGTAATTTCTTTTAGAGCTTGTCTTCTTGGCTTACCTAGGCGGATTTCTTCTAAGCAGCGATGGAATTCACCTGCAATGATTCCATTATTTCTAGAAATTAATTTATGAAGAGCCAAATCAAAGCCAAGTCCTGCCTCAAGGCTTACAGTAAGAAGATCTACTATATCGGGAAGCTCTTTTAAAGCAGATTTACTTCTTTTCTTTGCCTTTAGAGATAAATACAGATTAGGAAGAACTCCTGCAAATAGTATAGTAAAAGGCATCACAAAAATAATTATAGGAATAGAAAAACCTAAAAAGATACCAATGATTGAAGAGGATACAGGAAATAGAAACATCAATATCATTTGAATCATGCGAAAGTCAATAGGACTCATATCAAGAGGACTTCCCGCTTGAAGAATTTTTATTTCTAGCTGATCCTGCTTTTTTCTAGAAAAACTTTTTCGTAATGTTTTTTTATATTTCTTAAATGTTGGAGATAAGACTCTTTTTATAAAAGAAAGATTACTTTTAGTGTCTTCTTTTTTTATCAAAGAAATTCTCTTTCTTTTATTATTATTTTTGTTATCTATAAGAGAAAAAAATAGAAGGATGAGTAAGGTTATGCTACAGAAAAAAGTAAAATACATCATAAGCTACACCTCGATTGTTGTGATCTTTTGTATTAAAATAAAACCAATGATTGCTGAAAATATGCCGATGCCAACCATAATAAGACCGATTTTTTGGGTAAATAAAATAGTGATATATTCTGGATTAATAAAATAAATTGCAAAGCTTAAAATAATAGGTAAAAGACCTATAATCATTCCGGACAATCTTCCTTGTGCGGTAAGGGTTATGACTTGACGCTGGATAGCATTTCTATCACGAATGGTCTGTACAATAATATCTAGGACAGTAGCTAAATTTCCGCCGACTTGTCTTTGAATCAAAATAGCTTGAATCATTAGCTCTAGGTCTTCGCTATTCATTCTTTCCTTAAGATGATATAATGCTTCTTCTATATTTCCACCATATTGCATTTCTTTTAAAACCAGAGTGATTTCTTCTTTAACAGGAGAATCTGACTCTTCTACAACAGATTTTAAGGCTTGAGGAAAACTAAAACCTGCCCTTAAGGAACCTACAATAATGGTAATCATATCTGGAAGAGAGCTATTAAATTTTAATAGACGCTTGTATGCCTTTCTTTTTATAAGCATTTTAGGGAAAATATATCCACAAAATGCTCCTACTATAAAGAACAAAATATTTTTTGAAAAAATATATAATAAGCTTCCAAAGAATATAGTAGCCATCCATCTAAATAAAATAAATTCCTCTGGTTTAAGATCAAGACCTCCTTTATTTAGGAGGATTTCTAATTTTTCGGTAGATTTTACAGAAGGCAGCTTCTTTTTGATTTGTTCATTCATGAGTTGTATTTGGAGTAATAGATTAAAATTTTTCTTTTCTAACATTTTTTCATCATTTTTTAATAAATAATAAGCTACTCTTTTTTCAAAACGCTTTTGAGAGAAAAACAATGTATTGAGGAAACTTAAAAAAAGTAAAAACGTGGTAATTAAGAAGAATAAAAGGAATATCCATTTCATATACGCCAATCCTCCTCTTCCATAAATACGGTTGTAGGTATGTGAATACCACTAGTTGTTAATGTTTCATAGAATTTTGGACGAATACCTGTAGGGACTAATTTACCAATGATTTTTCCTTCTTCATCTACGCCTTGCTGCTTAAAGATAAAGATATCTTGAAGAACGATAACATCTCCTTCAAGACCTTGGACTTCTGTGATATTAGTGATTTTTCTTGAGCCATCCTTTAGTCTTGATTGCTGAACGATTAAGTCAATGGCACTTCCAATTTGTTCTCGTATAGCTTTTACAGGTAACTCCATTCCAGCCATTAAAACCATCGTTTCTAAACGTGATATCATATCTCTTGGGCTATTAGAGTGACCTGTGGCTAAGGAGCCATCGTGACCTGTATTCATTGCTTGAAGCATATCTAGTGCTTCCCCCCCACGAACCTCCCCTACAACAATTCTCTCAGGTCTCATACGTAGGGAGTTTCGAACAAGATCACGAATAGTAATGGCGCCTTTTCCTTCTATATTAGGAGGGCGGGATTCTAAAGATACTACATGATCCTGCCAAAGCTGAAGTTCAGCGGCATCTTCTATAGTGATAATTCTTTCATCATTTGGAATAAAAGAAGAAAGAACATTTAATGTTGTAGTTTTACCAGAACCTGTTCCTCCACTGATAAAGATATTGAGTCTTGCTTTTACACACGCTTCTAAGAATATAGCCATTTCTCGTGATAAGGTACCAAAACGGATCAAATCCTCTATGGTAAAAGGGTCCTTTGAGAACTTACGAATCGTTATAGTAGGCCCATTTAATGCAAGGGGTGGAATGATGGCATTTACACGAGAACCATCAGGAAGTCTTGCATCTACCATAGGACTGCTTTCATCGATTCTTCGTCCAAGGGGGGCAACGATTTTTTCAATAATATGCATGACGTGTTCATTATCTTGAAAGGTGATCTCTGTCAATTCTAATTTTCCATTTTTCTCTGCATACACTCTAGAAGGACCATTTACCATAACTTCTGTAACTTCAGGATCTAATAACAAAGGATTAATAGGACCGTATCCTGTGAGATTATTGATTAATTCTTCTACAATCCTTTTTCTATCTACTTTTAAAAATGATTCATTTTCTTTTATGATTTCAACAGCCATTTTATCTATTTTTTCAATGATATTATCTATAGAATCTTTTTTAATTTCTCTTAGAACTTGTTTGTGAAGATTGTTTTTAAATGCTTGATTTTCATTTTTTGTTTGAACGATTTCTTTTGCAGGTGTATGAGGAACAGGATTTTTATAAGGGGTAGATCGAGAATCTTCTTCTACTTTTTCTATAGAATTTATGGATATTTTTTCAGGAGAAGAAGGCTTTTCTTGATTCATTGTTTTTAATTTTTTTAAAAGGCTCATTTAAATCCCTCCTTTAAGCATCCTTTGAAAGAAGATCTGCAATATGAAAAATAGCTTTTGAAAGCTCTGTTCTTCGATAATGCATTACAAAGGGAATTCCTATATTAATAGATTTTGATACCATTTCAAAATGATTTGGAATATAGAGTAAAGCTTCTTCTTCTAAAATTTTAGGCACATCTTTTACTTTCAAAAGACTTTTCATGGTAGAACGATTGATTACAATTTTCACTTTTTGATTTAAATTTAAAGCCTTTAATACAGATAGCATGGATTTTGTATTTTTTAATGAAGTCATTTCTAAATCTGTTATAAGAATAATTTCATCTGCTTTTTCAATAAAGTATAGATTATGTTCAGGGAGCCCTGCTGTTGTATCTATAAGGAGATAATCACAGCGATTGAGCAAAAAAGTACAAATCTTATCAAGAACATCTAAGGTAATCAAATCAGCATATTCAGGTCTTAAAGGAGATGGTAAAATTTTAACGCCGCTCTTGTGCTGGGTAAGATAAGAGGTAAGAAGATTTTCATCTAAATCTCCAATGTGCTCAGCTGCGTCTTTTATAGTAAACATAGGTTTTAGGTCCATGACCAAATGAATATTCCCAAACTGAAAGCAGCTATCTAAAACAATGGTTTTAAGTTTTTTCTTGGATAAAGCAACAGAAAGATTTGCTGTTAAGACTGTTTTCCCTATGCCACCCTTTGCACTACAAATGACAACCATTTTTCCTTTTTTTGTTAGAGTTTTTTGTTGATTGATCATGAACACCTCCTTTATTGAAGTTTACTATGAAGAACGAGATGGATATTTCCTCTCTCCCTCGCATTGACTAATTTTACCGTATCATTTTGCGTTAATTCTAGGGTGACAGAGCTATACTCTACATAAGGGTCTTCTTTTGTTGATTCAATCATTCTTCTGCCTACAGATAAAACACGTACCTTTGTAAGAAGAAGCTCTGTTTTAACGGTTTTTTGATTATTTCCTATTTCTATTTCTTCGCTAAAAATCACATCTACAAAATCTTCTGGTTCAATTAAATTAGTAACAGATTGAACAATATTGACGCCTACAGATACAGCTCGGTAACCTTTTTTTACTTTTCTAGAAACAAATAGTGTTTCTTCCGATTGCTTTTGAAGGCGATGCTTTAGGATGGGTTCTCCCTTTATGATATCAGTTGTTACAATTTGATTTTTTATTTCTGAAAAATTAGTGATTGCTTGCGGGGGGATACTCTTTTGATGAATTTTTCTCGTTGTAACCATAGATCTTAATAGCTTTTGATTTTTTTGTATATTCTGGTTGGCAACAAGGATTGTTTCCATATGGTCATTAGCTAATTTTTCTTTATTGAGGGTTTCCGTATAGTTATAAAATAAAAAAGTGGTAATAAGACCCATGATGATGGCAAGGAATAATATTAGTTTTGATCTCATTGTTTCACCTACTTTACTAGTTTTACGGTATATGCACCTTTGATTATATTGTTTTCAGATCCAAAGCCTGTACCGACTCTTTCTATAAACATACCTGTTACAGAGGTATCATGGCTACTCATTGGTTCTAGAATATAAAAGTATGCAAATCCAGTAACCTTTACGGTTTTCAATTGATTAGAAGTAAAATTATAGGGTGTATAAACAGGGACCAATAGGATTCTGGAACAATCCCTATGATGAATATCTCCTGGTAGATAGGGACAATTATTAATCCGTTCGTTAATGACAGTCTTTGTTTTTCCAGCAATATTTCCTGTTTGTGTCTCGATAATATCTCCAACTTTAATTTCACCGCTATAACCATTTCTAAGATTATCTTCATAAGTTTTGGCTCCAGGACCTTCCAAAGCTAAAATACCAAAATTTCCAGCACTTACTTCTGTTTGATCTACCTTTAGCTTATAAGACTTATAAAATTCTAAGGGAATAGCATCATCAATACCTAAAGGAGCTGCTCCCTTTCCTCTTCCCATAGGAAATACTTTTGCAGTAGCACTAGCCGTTACAACTGTATCGCCAAAACCAAATAGAGGTAAAAAGGATAATGATACTGTTTTTCTTAAGTCAATAGTTACTTGACTGCCCATTTCTATAGTAAGGCTATTTAAACTATTTTGTTCATTATGCTTATTTAAAATATCATTTACAATAGTTGTAATAGTCGTTTCAGTATTGAAAAGTTCTTGCGCACCAGATAATGCAGCTGCATTTGCTGTTTTTTGTAAATGAGTTTTTGTAACGAATAGAATACCTCCATCTAAAGTGATACCGATCATTCCAAGGATTACAACTAATAATAAAGAAAAAATAATAAGGGCATTTCCTTTTTCTTTATGGAGTAAATTTTTAATTTTTTTATTCATTTGATTTCATCCTATTCTATACGAATTGTAGAATCTGTAATAACCCTGTGAGGGGATACAAATATAGCTGAAAGAAAAGGTGTAACGTACGTAACAGGATATTCTAAGGTGATAGTCATATAATCTCCAGATTTTCTTTGGGATTCATTAGGAGTGATTTGAATATCTAAAAGATTCACATCTCCTACATGGAAATTATTTTGTGCGTATTGGGTGATAGTAGTATCTGTTTCTCCAAGGCTTCCCATTCTTACAGCTTCTTGTGTGATTAGATTAAGGTGCATATAGGTATACATAACCCTTCCAAAGTCAAAAGTGGCACATATTAAAAGAAGTAATATAGGTAAAATTAATGCAAATTCTACAAGGGATTGACCCTTTTCTTGTTTCAACATAGAAGGAGTCTCCATTCTAAAAGAAGATTAATGATGGCTCCTGCTGCAATAGCTGTGCCGTAGGGGTAGGTATTAGAAAGGTCATCCTTATTAATCATGGAAGATAATCGTATACCATGTTTTAAGCTGTAAATATAATAATATAAAGATTTTAAGGTAGTGCGTAATCGTTTCTGAAAAAGTAGTAGCATAAGTGCTATAAGTCCTCCTATGATTGCCATATATATACTTGTATGAAATACGAAGGTAGGACCCTTCAGTGCTCCAATTAATGCAAGAAGCTTTACATCTCCAGCGCCTATTCCTCCTAAAAGATAAGGAATAAGAAGGATGAAAAAGCCTATAAAGAAACCTATAAGGGAAGAAAGTAAGCTGCTTGGTCCATCTAATAAAAGATGAGATAAAAAAGCAATGACTAGGCTTGGAAAAATCACCTTGTTATAAATTTTTCGTTCCCTTATATCTGTAATAACACAAATACTTAGGATGATGATCAATAAATAATTAAACCACATACTATCACCCTTCTTTCTTAAAATCTTTAAAAAGATTGTTTATTGAAAAAAACGCCCCTACATTTTATTTAAATGTGGGGCTTTTTTATATATTAAGAACCTGCAGGAGGATCGATGGAATCTAGTGTATCGTTAAACATAGCTGTAATTCTAGGACCGAATAAAGCGATGATTGCAATAACTGCTACAGCAATAGCCCCTAAGATTAAACCATATTCTGTCATACCTTGACCTTTTTCTTCAGTAATTAACCCTTTTAGTTTTTTTAGCATGTGGATCACTCCTTTTACATTTATTTGTTTACTCCAATTGAATTTTGTGTCCCAATCTTGTTTGGGTTTTTTCGATTTTTCCAGCTGGAAGTTCTATAATTTCTATTGTAAGAGGATGGACTTTTCCGATTTTTCCAGGATGTAAATTTTTTTCTATGGCTACAACTTTTTTTAAAGAATCGAGATGTAACACATCAATATTGTAATTCATGAAAAAGGTGTGAATACCACGGCAGGGTTGAATGTAAAGCGCATCATCTGGAGGTAGATTCCTTGAAAACATAAGTCCCTTGAATCTTTTATAGAAAGTATTTGCTAGATGGACTCTTGTTGCTAAAATCTTACCATTATCTAGATTGATGAGCTTCAAGTAAATTCACCCCCTATAAAAAATTAACCCTGCCTTACCGAAAGGAAAGACAGGGTGGTTAAGACAACTGATAAGTGCCTATCATCCTTCGGTAGCTGGCTGGCATAGTGTAAAATACACCGTAGCCCCTATAGTTTTGCGTCACTGGCTTTCACCAGCTTTGCCATTATCGAGATTTTGTTGCACCTGATTCTTAATTAAATTATATAAAAAAATACACTACCTAACAATAGGTCGGTGGGACTATTTTCGATAAATTCTGACAAAATACAAGGAAAGGAATAATTTTAAAATGCGAAGGAAAGAATATGGAAGGATTCGTTATAGAACAAGGTTGAGCTTGTAAAAGCCATGGTAATTGATAAAACAAAGTAGGGTTTTATGGAAAAATAGAAGGATTTTGTCATAATGAATAGAATATCATATGTAAATGACTGTGAGGAGGAGTATAGATGAATTGGGATGAGCTTTTTAAAGAAGGAGAACAATTAGTAAGTGATCGAATGATCTCTGAAGCTATAGAACATTATAAAGGAATTATGGAAAAAGCAGAAGATAATCAAAAGATCTATTATTGGGCATTAAAGCATTTAGGTGATGTGGTAGGATATGCAGGGATTAAAGATTATCTTCAAGCAACAGATATTTATCAAAAGATTATTAATGAATATGAGGAAGATGATGATACTCTTTATAATTGGTGCCAATTAGATATTGCTAGAGCTTATTTGGAAATGGGAATAGAAATGTTTGAGAACTTTGATAACATAAAAGAAATTGTAGAAATGGAAGATAAGAATATGCAGGAATACTTTGGCAAGCTTCTTCAAAAAAGAAATGATTATATTGAAAGAGAAGCAGAGATTCTTTATAAGGAAAGAATGTAGAAGACCTTCTAAATTTAGAAGGTCTTTCCTCTTAGTTGATCCATTCCTTTATTGGCTAAAGCATCAGCTACAATATTCATTTTTGTGATATAGATAAATTCTTCCATAGAAAAATGGCTTCCATTCCATGATTTAAACTTTTCATACCACTTATTCATTTGAGATGAATTATCAATATTTAAATGTCCTTTTACTCGGTAAAAATGGATATTTTTATGTTTGTTGATCTCTTCTAACAATTCTTCCCAAAGGTCTTTATTCTCTACTGGAGTTTTGCTTGATGTAACCCAACCATTCATTTGCCATTTTATGTACCATTTTTTTGTAAAGCAATCAATAAGATAAGAACTATCGGAAAAAATATTGATAATAAAATCTCCTTTTTTTAATGCTTTTAAACTTTCTAATAGAGCAGTCATTTCCATACGATTGTTTGTAGTGTTTTTCTCTCCTCCATACAATTCTCTTTTGTGTTCTCCATATTCTAGGGTTGTACCCCAACCCCCTATATTATTTTCGTTTTGATTTCCAGAACAAGCACCGTCTGTATAGATATTAATCACTTTCATGTTATTCTTCATCACGCTCGCTACCAATACGAATGACTTCATTCATTTTTGACATAATATAATCATAAGCGCCTTTACCATGAGGAATTAAACAATCACTACAATCTTTTACTCCATTTGTGTACTTAAAATTTCCACCGCATTTGTCCTTTAACATATATAAGGGACAGAAGCAGAATAGACAGTTAAAGTTTTCTTTGTCCTTTACCTTATGACAGGGGAAATATTCACATTTACTATTTTGATGGAATTTAAAATTTTCGCTCATAGGATCATCTCCTTTAATAGATTTTTATTTTTTTATATAGAGAATTTGGTTTAAATGAGTGTTTGTTTGTCTCCATTATAAGTGTAACATATTTGGAATAAACTTGGAAATAAGCATCTATCTAAAATAAAAAACAACTCTGTGCATGCTATAATAAAAATGAATGAAGGAGGGAGAACTATGGTAGAGAGGAAAATCCTTATAGTAGATGATGATTATCATATTTGTGAATTGATAGAGCTTTATTTAAAAAAAGAAGGGTATATTGTAATAAGTGTACATAATGGATTAGATGCAATAGAAACTTTTAAAGAAGAAACACCAGACCTTGTTATTTTAGATATTATGCTTCCTAAAATGGATGGATGGGATGTTTGTAGAGAATTAAAAAGAATAAGCAATGTACCTATTATTATGCTGACAGCAAAGGGAGATACCTTTGATAAAGTTTTAGGATTAAAGCTAGGGGCAGATGATTATGTAGTAAAGCCCTTTGAACCACGGGAGTTAATTGCAAGGGTGGAAGCTGTTTTAAGAAGGACAAATGCCCAAAGCTTACCTACTAAGCAAATGATTTTACCTCATCTTTTGATTGATCTAGATCTGTATGTAGTGAAAATAAATGATGATTCTTTTTCACTGCCTCCAAAGGAAATGGAGCTTTTATATTTTCTTGTAAAAAATCAAAATAGGGTTTTTTCAAGAGAGCAGCTCATTGAAAATATATGGGGATTTGATTTTGATGGAGACAATAGAACAATAGATGTGCATATTAAAAGGCTAAGAGAAAAATTAAAGCCCTTAAAAGATTTATATGAAATTAAGACTGTTTGGGGTGTTGGATATAAATTTGAGGTGAAATGATATGTTTAATACGGTTTTTAAAAAGCTTTTAAGTACTTATTTTATTATTATTGTCATAACTTTCTTGATTTTAGGCTTGCTTTTTTCACAGCTCTTTGGAAGTTACTTTTTTAATAGAAGTACGAGACTACTCGTTGAAGAGGGAGAAAAAATCAATGAGTTAGTGATTGATTATTTGAATGGATATATTACTCGTGAAAGGTTAAACCTAGAACTCAGATCTGTAGAGCGATTTTTAAATACACGCATATGGATTATTGATAAAAGAGGAATTATTTATGGTGTTTCTAGTGATGAGGAAAAATGGATTGGTAAGCAAATAACAAAAAAGGATATGCTAGAGGTATTAAAGGGAAGTACCATTATAAAAAAAGGAATTTACGAAGAAGCAGGAAAAACCCCTATGGTAACGGTGGGAGTACCTATTTTTATCAATGGAAGAGTAGATAATGCCATTATCATGCATTCGCCATTATATGAAATTACAAAGGCGATAAAAGAGGTACATAAAATTATTTGGACAGCCATGCTAGTTTCTTTCTTTATTTCTTTTATCATATTATATATTGTTTCGAGAAAACTATCAGCACCTATAAGGGAAATGGGGGAAGTCGCCCAAAGGTTAGCAGAAGGAGATTTCCATCAAAGAGTAACAACTTATGAACAAGAAGATGAAATAGGGAAGGTTACAAATACTTTTAATGCGATGGCAGAAAGATTAGAAAAAATAGAAGAAAATAGAAGAAGTTTTATATCTGCTGTTGCTCACGAATTAAGATCTCCATTAACTTTGATACAAGGATTTGTACAGGGAATGGTAGATGGAACCGTAAACAAAGGGGAACAAGAAAAATATCTAAATATTATTTTAAGAGAAACGAAGAGACTTACTCAACTAATTGCTAATCTATTAGATATACAAAAAATGGAGTCACAGGAATATCCCATCTATCCAAAAGAATTTGATATAAATGAGTTAATCGTAAGAACACTAATAAAATATGAAGAGGAAATCAATCAAAAGGGAATAGGGGTAAATATTGATTTTCAAAAAGAAGAACAGCATGTTTTTGCAGATAAAGATGCCTATGAACAAGTACTCATTAATTTATTGGATAATGCCATGAAATTTATGAAAGCTTCGGGCAAGCTAAATATAAAAAGCTATGTGTTTCAAGAAAAAGTATGGATAGAAATCCAAGACAATGGAATAGGTATGTCTGAAAAAGTACAGCAAAAGATATGGGATCAATTTTATAAAGGGGATGCATCAAGAAATAGAAATGAAAAAGGTACAGGGTTAGGATTATATATTGTAAAAAAAATTATAGATCGTCATAGACAAAGTATAAAGGTAGAAAGTCAGATAGGATTAGGAACTATTTTTACTTTTTCTGTAGAAGAGAAGAAAAATTAGTATTTGTTCACAAATTGTTCATATTCTGTTCATAACCTTCTTTTAAAATAAAGTTATCAACAATAATTAGGTGGTGATTTTATGGAAAATGAACAAAAACAACAAGAAATTATTGATGTACCAACATTTACTTATGTAGAAAACAAAAAAGAGAGAAAACCTAAAAAAAGAGGAAAATTAACACTGATAGCAGTTATTTTGATCTCTGCATTAATCGGGGGTGTGATTTCTAGCTATGTAATGCCTGTATATATATTTGGAAAGCTCATTCCTTATCCACAGAATTATTTTGGACCAGATGTAAAACAAGTCATTCATGTAAATCCTGAGAACACAGAGTTTTTAGTATCTGCTGTTGCGAAAAAGGCTATGCCAAGTGTTGTAGGAATTACAACAAAAAGTATTGAAAAAGATTTCTTCTTTGGAGCTAGAACATCAAAGGGATTAGGAACAGGTGTAGTGGTAGACAAAAGAGGATATATACTTACAAATGCCCACGTAGTAAACAATGGAAATGTAGAGGAATTAAATGTATTATTTGATGATGGGACAAAAAAGAATGCAAAAATACTTTGGCGTGATGCATCGTTAGATTTAGCAGTTATTAAAGTAGATGGTGTGAATGTAACTCCTGCTGATTTAGGAGATTCTGATCATTTACAAGTTGGAGAAATGGCTATTGCTATAGGGAATCCTTTAGGAATGGAGTTTGAAAAAACTGTTACATCAGGGATTATTAGTGGTCTTAATAGAAGTGTAGAAGTTAATAATAATGAAAGTATTGATAATCTCATTCAAACAGATGCGTCTATCAATCCAGGAAATAGTGGAGGTCCTCTTCTGAATAGCAAGGGAGAAGTCATTGGGATCAATACAGCAAAGATGAAATCTGGAGAAGGATTGGGTTTTGCTATTCCCATCAATATGGCAAAACCTATTGTGGATCAATTTATTGAAAAAGGTGAATTCAGAAAAGTATATATGGGGATTCAAGGGATGAATGTAAATTTATTTGAAAGAAGCACAGGTATTGATTTAGCTCCAAAAGAAGGAATTTATGTGGCAAGGGTATATAAAGATTCTCCAGCAGGAAAAGGAGGATTAAGCACGGGAGATGTGATTGTTGGTATAGAAGAGGAAAAAATGAGTAGCATGAACCAATTGGCAAAAAAACTTTATCAATATAGACCTGGAGATACGATTAATGTTAAAATCATGAGAAATGACCAAGAAAAAACTTTAAAAATAAAATTAGAAAAAATACCTAAAAATTATCAATAAAAATTTTATTGGATTTTCCATATCTGATAAGTTTTAATAGGGATAAAAAGAAAAAAAGGTAGCAAGCTAATAATGAACTCCAAAATTAAAGGAGGGATTTATGTGGAAGTTCGTGAAGGTTTAATACCAACAGCTTTAGGGTCTGCTGTTACACTTACAGGAGCTATTATGAAAAGAAAAGAAGTTGCACCTATGATTGCTGCAGGTGTTGTAGGCTTTGGACTAGCTCATATTCTTCTTGGGACAGTAGATATGGTACAACATAATCATAGGAGATAAAGAATAGGCGAGGAAATATCCTCGCCTATTTTTTTGACAATTTTTATTAATAGTGATAAATAACACAAAAATTAGATAAAGTTTCAAGCCATATAAAAAGAAAAAACAACAGAAAATAAGAATGTAAAATAAATAAAAATAGAAAGGAGCTTGACTTTGAAAAAACATATAAAAGGTATTTCTGTAATAGCAGCAATTTTAATGGTGTCAGCTTTTTTAGTTATAGGATGTACACCAGCTAGAAGACCTATTCCAGAGACAAATAGGTACGACAATAAAGTAGTTCCAGGAAGAAATCGTTATGATACAGATAGAAACATGACGGATAGAAATATGACAGGGATGTATGATAATGATACGATTCCAGACAGATATGGGGATCAAGGGGATTTAACCTATGATAACATCCCGAATGATATGGGAAACTATGGAATCAATGGAAAAGGCGAAAATGTAGGTTTAGAGAGAGAAATTGAAAGAATGGCAGAAATAGATGATGCAGTAGTAATCTTAGATAGAAATACTTGTTACGTAGGAGTAGATACAGATACTGGAACTCCTATTGAAGATATGAAAGCAACTCAAACAAGTATTGCAAGCAAAGTAAGAGAAAAAATGCCAAATGTATCAAGAGTTTATGTCACATCAGAGGAAGATCGCGTGAAAAGACTAAGAGGTTTTAGAACAAATATAATGAATGGAAGAAATGTTAGGGACTTTGTTGATGAAATAGAAGATTTGTTCTAAAACAAAAGGTTTCTCCGAGAAGGAGAAACCTTTTTAAATTGATTATTTACACTTATGTTTATTCATGCACTGCATAGCACGAATTTTGGCAGCTTCTGCTTTGCACATATAAGCCATATATTCATTCATATGCTCTGCACAGCATAATTCTTCTTCGTCATAATCACCCATCATAGGAGGACACATAGGCATTTGTGGACAACCCATACCACCCATCATAGGCATTTGTGGATACATTGGCATACCGCCCATCATAGGCATTTGAGGCATGGGCATGCCACCCATCATAGGCATTTGTGGATACATTGGATATTCGTACTCATTTCCGTAATCCTTACCATAATCTTTCATATAATCATCGCATCTAGACATCACATTTCCCCCTTGAAATTATTTAAGATGTATTTTGTTCTCTCTGTTATAACATATGCAGGATGAAGGAATTGTGATACAAAATTAAAGGATAGCAAGCCTGGATTTCTCTAAAAGCGTTCTTAAACGCTTTACATGCTACAATATTCTGATGTGTAATATTTAATTTTATTGCTTAATTCTTTGTCAAAGGTTTGTAATAAAATACTACTATTCTTGCTTATTTTGCTCTTTTTTAATTCAGTTATTTTATTTTTAAGTTCTTGGATTTCGTTGATAATTTCTTTTTCAGGTGTGTTTTTTATTAGTTTCATTTTCATTTATATATCCTCCTCTATGTTTAAAATTTATATCTCCATGATTTTTTAGTATCTACATAAAGCTTAATTTTAATTGTGGAGTTTTTTATAAAATAATAATCTACTTCTGTATTTTGAATCATTATTTTTTTAGATAATAATATTAAATTATATGTTGAAATATATAAAAATTTGTTACATAATTAAGTATATCACAGAATAATGTGCATCGAACATTAACTTTATTAATGTTATCTATCTAAAAAACTAATAGGAAGTGAGTCTTATGACCATCAAACAATTAACCTATCTAATAGAAGTTAAAAATACGGGTTCTTTCACAGCTGCGTCTAAAAAGCTTGGTGTTTCACAAGGAGTTGTAAGTCAAGCCATAAAAGACCTTGAAACTGAATTAGGATTTAAAATTTTTGATAGAAGTAGCAAAAAAATAGAGATTACAAAGCAAGGATTTTTAGCTTTAACAGAAGCAAAAAAAATTATGAATACATGTAATCACATGCTCTCGATAAAAAAAATTGATACACCTAATTCTATAAAAATAAGGACCTTTGATTTTTCACTGGTTATGGATACTTTTAATCAATTTGTAAAAAAGTATGAGTGTACAAAAAATACTCATTTATCTTTAAAAATCAGTGAGTATAATGAAATCATTAGTGGTGTTTTAGAGAAGGAATGTGATATAGGGATCTTATGTTTCCCTTACAATTCTAAACATGGGATACAGAAATATTTAGATGAGACTATATTTAACGTAATTCCTTTATGCATACAACAAATGTATGTAAAACTAAGAAAGGATCACCCAGCATTGAAAAGTAATAATCCTCTAATCGAACTTAAGAACTATAAACTTGTTCATTTTAGGAATGAATCCTTCTATCCAAATACTTTTGAAGAAAAGTTATTTATAGATTTCAATAATACGATCTATATTAATGATAAAATAGCTAGATATGAGATTGTATCATCAACAAATGCATATATGATTGGTATGCAGCAACTTCCAATTTATAGGGACAAGTACAACCTTCACGAAATAGAAATAAAAAACCGTCGTATAGAAATTGTGTGTTTTTATAAAAAAAGTACAACAGTTAGTGATTATATGAATGAATTTATTGAACTTTTAGTAAAGGAGTTTTCGTCACTTTTTAATGTTTAAAGCATGTATAATTACAGTTGTTCCTATTGCTAACAATGGAATCATAATAAAATTAGTTATAATTCTAGCTGGTAAAAATACTACAATGCTTTTACCAAATAAAATGGATAATAAATAAGTATTTATAAAAATTGATGTGATCACCCTTGAAACATTTATGATAAAATATATTTTTTCAAATAAGGGTAAACTATTTTTTACTAGCTTGCTTTTTTTAGCTACTGCAGGAAGAAATACAGAAATAAGTGTTATAATAAATAACAAAAAAACAAAGAATATATTTCTAGAGACCAGAAGCGCTTTAGCATAGAAAGCAATGCATAAGCAGATAGAAACAAATACAATAAAAATTGTATTCATTTTGCGGAAGTTTCTATCTCTATTCTTTGTAACTTTAAAAATTAATCCAGAAATCATTCCCGTTAATCCTGATGATAAAGAAAAAAGTAATCTAAATCCTAAAAGCCCACCTCCTCCGCTATTACCTATAAAAGAACCTAAATAATCTGATATAAACCCACAAATAAAACCCATAAAAGGGCCATATAAAATGCCAGATATAAATATTGGAATATGTGAAAAGCTAATCTTGACTGTAGGAAAGTATGCGATAGGAAGCATTACCCCTAAAAATCTAGATAAAATAATATTTAATGCAATCAGCAAGCTTATTCTTGTTAATGTATTAGTGGAAAAAAATACGGATTTACTTGAAATATTATTTTTCATATGAATAATCATTCCTTTGCTATGTTGTTTAGTTTCAAATGATCTGAATGTTATGATCTAATTCATTGTAACTTGGGCACTTTAGAGTCATGGTTTTACTATTTTGAGGTTTAGCCCATCTGTTTCACTATTCTCTTGTCAATGAGCCTATCATATCATGTATTCATTAGCAAGAGATTTTCCATACATAAAGGGTTATGATACTTGACAAAATAAAAAAAAGTAGATAATATAAGAATATACCTTAGGGGGGTATAGTATAAGGAGGTGCTGAAATGGTGTCTAAAACATTTAAGATACAAGGAATGAGCTGTGCAGCTTGCGCTAGAGCTGCTGAAAGAGCTGTGAAAAAGCTAGATGGGATTACAGAAGCTAATGTTAACTTTGCTACAGAAAAATTAGTGTGTACCTATGATGAAAGTAAAATAGCATTAGAAGATATAAAAAATGCTATAAAAAAAGCAGGATATGAAGCAGTAGACGAGGAGAATAATAAGGAAATTACCATTGGGATAGAGGGCATGACCTGAGCCGCTTGTACGAGAACAGTTGATCGTGCTATCAACAAACTAGAAGGAATAAAATCTGTCAATGTAAATATAGCTACCAATAAGGCGACGATTATTTATGATTCAAGTAAAGTAAGAATATCAGCAATAAAAGAGGCTATAAAAAAAGCAGGATATATTCCAACAGAAATAGAGAAAGAAAATCAAACGGATGAAAATAAAAAAACGCAAGAAAAAGAAATCAATACATTAAAGAAAAAATTCATCCTATCTTTAATATTTGCAGTTCCCTTATTATATATTGCTATGGGACCTATGATAGGATTAAGTTTGCCAGAACTGATCCATCCAGCTGAAAATCCAATGAATTTTGCATATGTTCAAATTCTATTAGTTATTCCTATATTGTTTGCAGGAAATAAGTTTTATACAAAAGGAATGAGTGCAATTTTTAGAAAAAGCCCAACGATGGATTCTTTAGTAGCCATGGGTACAGGTGCAGCAGTTGTATATGGTTTTTATGCAGCTTATAGAATTAGTATGGGAGACATTCATTATGCCCATGATTTATATTTTGAATCAGCAGGGGTCATTATTACCTTAATCCTTTTAGGGAAAACTTTAGAAGCTGTAAGTAAAGGAAAAACATCAGAAGCTATCAAAAAACTGATGAACCTTGCACCAAAGACAGCTATTGTAGTTCAAGGGGATACGGAAATAGAAGTACCTATAGAAGAGGTAGAGGTAGGCGATTTGATCATTGTAAAACCTGGTATGAAAATTCCTGTAGATGGAGAAGTGGTAGAGGGAAATACTTCAGTAGATGAATCTATGCTTACAGGAGAAAGTATTCCTGTAGAGAAAAGAATAGGAGATAGCATTATTGGAGGAAGTATGAATAAGCAAGGGGCTATAAAATTTAAAGCAACAAAGGTAGGAAGTGATACAGCCCTTGCTCAAATCATTCAATTAGTAGAGGAAGCTCAAGGGTCAAAAGCACCTATTGCAAAGATGGCAGATATTGTTTCGTCCTATTTTGTACCAACTGTGTTTGGAATTGCTGTACTTTCTTCATTAGCGTGGCATATAAGTGGTGCTACACCAGTATTTTCCCTAACTATATTTATTGCTGTTATGGTCATTGCTTGTCCTTGTGCATTAGGTCTGGCTACACCAACAGCCATTATGGTTGGAACAGGAAAGGGTGCAGAATATGGTGTTTTAATCAAGGGTGGAGAAGCTCTAGAAGGTGCTCATAAGATACAGACCGTTGTATTTGATAAAACAGGAACCATTACAGAAGGAAGACCAGAGATTACAGATATCATTACTACTGGTGAGATCAATGAAGAGAAACTCATTCAAATTGCAGCTTCTGCTGAAAAGGGTTCAGAGCATCCTTTAGGAGAAGCTATCGTAAGAGGGGCAGAAAAAGAGAAAATTGAAATATTAAAAGTAGATGATTTTGAGGCTATTCCTGGGCATGGAATAGAAGTAGCCTTAGAAAATAAAAATATATTATTAGGAAATCGTAAATTAATGAAGGATAGAAATATCAATTTATCTTCATTAGAAGAAGTTTCAAATAGACTTGCAACAGAAGGAAAAACGCCTATGTATATAGCTGTAGATGATCAATTAGCAGGAATTATTGCTGTAGCAGATGTTGTCAAAAAAAGCAGTAGAGAAGCTGTTGAGAAGCTCCATGAAATGGGCATTGAGGTAGCCATGATTACAGGAGATAATAAAAGAACAGCAGAGGCTATTGCAAAACAAGTAGGAATAGATAGAGTGCTTGCAGAGGTATTGCCTCAAGATAAAGCAGAAAATATCAAAAAGCTTCAAGGGGAAGGTAAAGTAGTAGCTATGGTTGGAGATGGTATTAACGATGCCCCTGCATTAGCTTCATCAGATATTGGAATTGCCATAGGTTCAGGAACTGATGTGGCAATAGAGTCAGCAGATATTGTCCTCATGAAAAGTGATTTATTAGATGTAGTAACAGCAATCAAGCTAAGTAAAAGTACTATTAGGAATATCAAACAAAACCTATTCTGGGCGTTCTTTTACAATTCATTAGGAATTCCACTAGCAGCAGGAGTATTCTATGCCTTTGGAGGACCACTCCTTAATCCAATGTTTGCAGGAGCTGCTATGTCCCTTAGTTCTGTATCTGTTGTAAGTAATGCTCTTAGATTAAAGGGATTTAGACCTTAAAATAAAATTTGCTCAAAGTTAAATAAACTTGTGCTTTGAAAGAAGAGAAAGGAATGGTTATGAAAATGAAAAAATCAATTATCATTGAAGGTATGAGTTGTATGCATTGTGTCAATCATGTAAAAAATGCACTAGAGGAAGTAACGGGTGTAGGGGAAATAAATGTGGATTTACAAGGGAAAAATGCTGTGGTAGAATTAAGGCAAGATATTACTGATCAGATATTGAAAGAGGCCATAGAAGAAGCTGGCTATGATGTGGTAGAAATAAAAGTTATTTAGTGTGAAAAAAGTCTTAGAGGTCCTCTAAGACTTTTCTTATAAGGAGGGACAGAATGGATAAGCTTGAAAAAAATCCAGTAGGGAGTCATTGCGAAAAAAAGATAAATGAAAGACATGTAGACAGACCGGAAAAAATAAATAATGCTTTAATCAAAAGATTAAATAGAATAGAAGGGCAAGTAAGAGGGATTAAAGGGATGATTGAAAGAGGGGTATATTGTGATGATGTGCTTACTCAAATAGCAGCAGTTCAATCGGCAATGAAAGGTGTTTCGAAATTATTATTAGAAAGTCATATGCATACCTGTATTATAGATAGAATCAAATCGGATGATGAAGATGTGGTTGATGAATTTTTAAAGACCATTGAAAGAATGATTAAATAAAAGGTGGGAAAACCCCACCTTTATTAAAATTCTTTTAATAAATTTGCCATTTCAATAGCCGTTACAGCTGCATCATAACCTTTGTTTCCTGCCTTTGTACCAGCACGCTCGATTGCTTGCTCGATAGTATCTGTTGTAAGTACGCCAAATATTACAGGAAGTTCAGTTTCTAAGGATACATGAGCAATTCCTTTAGTGACTTCATTCGATACATAATCAAAGTGAGGAGTAGACCCTTTGATCACGGCGCCTAAGCAGATGACACCATCATATTTTTGAGATTTTGCCATTTTTTTCGCAACTAATGGAATTTCAAATGCACCAGGAACCCAAGTGATTTCAATATTTTCTTCCTCAACACCATGTCTTTTTAGAGCATCTAATGCACCAGATAATAGCTTGCCGCCAATAAATTCATTAAACCTTCCTACGATAATCCCAAATTTTAAACCTTCTGCAACTAATTTACCTTCATAAGTTTTCATGTTTATTCCTCCTCGAATTTTAGGATATGTCCCATTTTTTCTTGTTTTGTTTTTAAGTAAAATTCATTTTCAGAAGTACAATCTATTTGAATTGGTACTCTTTCTACAACTTCAAGATCATAACCTGAAAGACCAGATATTTTCTTTGGATTATTGGTCATTAATTTTATTTTTTTGATTCCTAAGTTGGATAGAATTTGTGCACCTATTCCATAATCTCTTAAATCTTCAGGGAAACCTAGTGCTAAATTCGCTTCTACTGTATCCATTCCTTCATCTTGAAGAGCATAGGCTTTTAGTTTATTGATCAGACCGATGCCTCTTCCTTCTTGACGCATATATAAAAGTACTCCTCGTCCTTCTTTTTCTATTCTTTTTAATGCAGTAGTTAATTGATCTCCACAATCGCAACGAAGAGAACCAAAGCAATCACCTGTTAAGCATTCTGAATGAACACGGACTAAAACAGGTTCGTTTGCTTCTACATCTCCTTTTACTAATGCAACATGATGTTCATCGTTTAATTTGTTGATATAGCCTACCATTTGAAAATCTCCATATTTTGTAGGCATATGAGCTACAGTAACTCTTTCTACGAAGACTTCTCGCTCTCTTCTGTAATTGATTAAATCTGCAATCGTGATAATTTTTAAATCATGTTCCTTTACATACTCCATCAATTGTGGAGCTCTTGCCATGGTACCATCTTCATTCATAATTTCACAGATAACTCCAGCTGGATAAAGTCCAGCAAGGCGTGCTAAATCTACTGCCGCTTCTGTATGACCAGTTCTTTTTAACACACCACCTCTCTTTGCTGCTAGGGGAAATATATGTCCTGGTCTTCTAAAATCATCTGGCTTTGAAGAGGGATCTAATACTTTTTTTATAGTATGGGCTCTTTCGAAAGCTGAAATTCCCGTAGTTGTATCAACTGCATCAATAGATACAGTAAAGGCAGTTTCATGATTGTCTGTGTTATGGCTAACCATTTGGGGCATATTTAGTTCTTCTAATCTTTCTTTTGCAATAGGCATACAAATTAAGCCACGTCCATATTTAGCCATAAAGTTGATAGCTTCAGGGGTTACTTTCTCAGCAGCCATCAATAAATCTCCTTCGTTTTCTCGATCCTCATCATCTACAACTACTACGATTTTTCCGTTTTTTATATCTTCAATAGCTTCTTCGATTGTGTTAAATTGATACATTACCAATCACCTCATTTAAATTATATTTTTTAAACAAATCCATGCTTACTTAAAAAATTCATATCAATATTACTTTGGACGGGGGTATTTTCTTTGAAAGCTAAGAGTTTTTCAACATATTTTCCAATCATATCGCATTCAAGGTTTACCTCTGATCCGATGTTTTTCGTTAAAAGGGTTGTAGCATCCTTTGTATGAGGAATGATAGAAACTTTAAAAATTTCATCGTCTACATAAGCTACTGTTAAGCTGATGCCATCAATAGCAATAGACCCTTTTTGAATAATATATTTTAAGATAGAGCTAGGCGTGTCGATAGATACCCAAATGGCATTATCTTCTTTTTTGAACTCTTTAATGGTTCCTATTCCATCTACATGACCACTTACTAAGTGACCTCCTAAGCGGTCGCCAAGTCGTAAAGCGCGCTCAAGATTTACTTTGTCTCCTGGTTTTAGATTATTTAGATTACTTTTTCTCATGGTTTCTGCCATTACATCTACAGAAAAAGTATTATTTGTAAAGTTTGTAACTGTAAGGCATACACCGTTTGTTGCAATACTATCTCCTAAAGAAACTTCTTCTAAAACCTTTGCTGCTTTTATAGTGATTTTGGCTGATTTTGAACCCTTTAAGATGGATTGGGTGATGCCGACTTCTTCTACAAGACCTGTAAACATGTTAAGCCTCCTTTCTTACATAACCTTCGATCATTAGATCATCTTCAATAGTAGATACTTTCATATCCTTTAACAAAATAGCATCTTTCATATACGAAATCCCTTCTCCACCTATGGGGGTTTTGGCATTTATTCCACCAACCATTTTGGGTGCAATAAAGGAGATGAGTTTATCTACTATATTTTCTTTTAATGCGGAATAATTAAGAGTTGCACCACCTTCTAATAAAATACTATCTATCTTTTGCTTTCCTAAAGCTTCCATGAGGAAGGTTAAATCTACTTTTCTATCCTTGAGAGGAGTGATGATGATTTTTGCTCCTCTTTTTTCTATTTCTTTTAATTTTTTAGCTTCTGAAAGCTTTGTTGTAGCAAGTATAGTTTTTGCTTTTTCACAATCTTTAAGGACATTGGCATTTAGTGGAATCCTGCCATAAGTATCTACGATAATTCTTGTTGGATTGATTCCATTTATTTTTTTAAGTCTTGTGGTAAGGAAGGGGTCATCTGCAAGAACGGTACCTATTCCTACCATGATGCCAGATACTTGATGACGTAATTTATGGACAAGCTTTCTAGAGCTTTCATTACTAATCCATTTGGAATCTCCTATATTTGTTGCGATTTTTCCATCTAAGGTCATGGCTGTTTTTAATATGCAAAAGGGATGTTTGGTTGTAATATATTTTATAAAAATTTCATTCAACTCTTTAGCTTCTTTTTCTAAAACTCCTGTAATAACTTCTATACTACTATTTTTTATGATTTCTATTCCTTTTCCAGCAACTAAAGGATTGGGGTCTTTCATGGCAATAACAACTTTTTTGATTCCCTTTTCTACAATGGCATGCGCGCAAGGTGGCGTCTTGCCATAATGAGAACAGGGTTCTAATGTGACATACATAGTAGCTCCTGTTACATCCTCAGTTGCATTGTTGAAAGCGTTGATTTCTGCATGAGGACCTCCGTACATCATATGATAACCTTCTCCGATAATTTTTTTGTTCTTTACGATGACTGCACCCACTAAAGGATTGGGATTTGTATAGCCAATTCCTTTTTTAGCAAGCTCTAGTGCTCTTTGCATATATTTTATATCCATATTGTTCATCTCCAATTTGGGTAAAATAAAAAGCCCTGAAAATAGTATTTTCAGGGCTTGTGTATTCTATGTTATAATACGCCAAAAAATTAGACATATTTATAATATGACACTACTTTGATCTTCTACCATCCAGACTTTACTGTCGGTCTTGGAATTTCACCAAGTCAACCACTTTTGTGGTTCGCGGACTATACCGCCGGTCGGGAATTTCACCCTGCCCCGAAGATACTATGTAATTTTAAACATATGGTAGCACGTTTTTTTTTATCTGTCAACATATAAAAAACCAAAGGGAGTGGAAATGATTTGAAGAAAATGACGGGCGTTGATGCAAGAAAAAGAATATTTCGAAAAAACGAAAAACGTTTAAAAATCATATTGAAATATGATGAATATAGTGATATACTGTCCGTAAAAGACGGTCATGGTTAAAGAAGATTATGGATGTTTTATCCTTTAAAACTTATTGGAAGAATTGTATAAGTGGGTATTTTAGTGGTTATAGAGGCGATTAGAAGAAAAATCATGGTTTTTATGAATATCTGTTAATAAGACACAGGTGTACGCGTGTAAAAAACAAAACAAAAATGTTTAGGAGGTATGTTGTATGTCAAGTAAAAATTTGGAAAAATTCCTAAAGGAAAATTTGGAAGATTTGAAAAACAGAGGGCTATACAATGTGATTGATCCCTTGCAAGGAGCAAATGGAGCAATTATAAAAATTTCAGGAAAAGAATTGATCAACCTTTCATCCAATAATTATTTGGGATTGGCTACAAATGAAAGATTAGTTGAAGGATCTGTGAAAGCAACTGAGAAATATGGAGTTGGAGCAGGCGCTGTAAGAACGATTAATGGAACACTAGATATTCACATTGAGCTAGAAGAAAAATTAGCAGAGTTTAAGCATACAGAAGGGGCAATCGCTTTCCAATCAGGATTCAATTGCAATATGGGTGCTATCGGTGCAGTAATGGATAAAAATGATGCTATTTTATCAGATGAATTAAATCATGCATCTATCATTGACGGCTGTAGATTATCAAGAGCAAAGATTATTCGATATAAGCATTCAGATATGGATGATTTAAGAAGAGTTGCAAAAGAAGCGAAGAAATCAGGACAATACAATAAAATCATGGTCATTACAGATGGTGTATTCTCAATGGACGGAGATATTGCGAAATTACCTGAGATCATAGAAATTGCTGAGGAGTTTGATTTGATTACTTACGTAGATGATGCTCATGGTTCAGGTGTATTAGGAAAAGGTGCAGGGACAGTAAAGCATTTTGGATTATCGGATAAGGTTGATTTTCAGATAGGAACTTTATCAAAGGCAATAGGAGTTGTAGGCGGTTATGTTGCAGGTAAAAAAGATTTGATTGATTGGTTAAAGGTAAGAGCTAGACCTTTCTTATTCTCAACTTCTTTAACACCAGGAGCGGCGGCTGCATGTATTGAAGCTATCAATATATTAACAGAAAGTACCGAGCTACATGATCGACTATGGGAAAATGGAGATTATCTAAAAAAAGGATTAAAAAAATTAGGTTTTGATATTGGAGAAAGTGAAACGCCAATTACACCATGTATCATAGGAGATGAAACAAAAACACAAGAATTTAGTAAAAGACTTAATGAAGAAGGGGTATATGCAAAATCTATCGTATTCCCAACTGTTCCAAGAGGAACTGGAAGAGTTAGAAATATGCCAACAGCAGGACATACAAAGGAAATGATAGATAAAGCATTGGCAATCTATGAAAAAGTAGGAAAAGAAATGGGAATCATTTAAATCAGGTCGGATAAGTTTTCTAAATGGATGATAATAATTTGGAGGTATATTGAATGAAAAAAATATTTGTTACAGGTGCATTAGGGCAAATCGGTTCAGAATTAGTGATGAAAATGAGAGAAGTATATGGGAATGATCAGGTAGTAGCAACGGATATAAAATGTCCAAAAGAGCATGAGGTTGTACAATCAGGACCTTTCGAGATATTAGATGTAACAGATGCAAAGAAAATGCATGAAATCGCCAAAAAATATGAAGTAGATACGATTATTCATTTAGCTGCACTTTTATCAGCAACAGCAGAAAAAAATCCTGTATTTGCTTGGAATATCAACATGGGTGGTCTTGTAAATGCATTAGAAGCAGCGAGAGACCTTAAATGCCAATTTTTCACTCCAAGTTCCATTGGTGCTTTTGGCCCATCAACACCAAAAGACAATACACCGCAAGATACCATTCAAAGACCAACAACTATGTATGGTGTGAATAAAGTTTCTGGAGAATTATTATGTGATTATTATTTCCATAAATTTGGTGTAGATACAAGAGGAGTTCGTTTCCCAGGACTTATTTCATATGTAACACCTCCAGGTGGTGGAACGACAGATTATGCCGTAGATATTTATTATGAAGCATTAAAGAGAGGAGAATATACATCTTATATAGGAAAAGGAACTTATATGGATATGATGTATATGCCAGATGCTCTTAATGCAATCATTCAGTTAATGGAAGCAGATCCTTCAAAATTAAAGCATAGAAATGCCTTTAACATTACAGCTATGAGCTTTGAACCAGAACAAATTGCAGCTGAAATCAAAAAGCATATAAAGAATTTTAAAATGGATTATGATGTAGACCCTGTAAGACAAGCAATTGCTGATAGTTGGCCAAATTCAATTGATCCATCTGCTGCAAGGGAAGAATGGGGTTTTAAAGCAGAATATGATTTAGCTAAAATGACAGAGGATATGCTGATCAAATTAGAGAAAAAAGGAATCAAGAATGATTCGAAAATATTATGTGCAAAATAGAGAATCCATTTTGGATTCTCTTTTTTTGCACATGATGAATTTATCTGTAGATTAATAAAAAATGAAGGTGTAATCATATAGTGTATGCATTTTTTAGAAAAATTCATTGATGTAATTATTTTTACGGTAAAAAATGATAGATAGATTTTTGCGTATAGATGGATCATCAATCTTTATCTTTTCTAAAAAAGTAGCTTGATTAATATCTATTGCACCAAAGAAAAGTTGTGCAAAGGTATGGATATCACAATATATATCGACTTTATTTATTTTTACTCTTTGTACAGATGCCTTTCCTTTTGAAATAGTTACTGTAAAAGAATCATCATTCCAAGGAGCATAAGGATCTTTTATTTTTATAGAAAATGAAAAATGGATATCCTCCTGAAAACAGCTATGTTCGAGTGCTTTCTTAAAGTTGATGATTCTTCCACACATAAATGGATAAATATTTACACTGCTTGTAGGTGCGGGTTGAATGGTATCTCTTAAAAATAAATGAGTAGTATCATTGTATGGAGCAGACCATTCGGCAGTAGTAGCTTGAGATTTATGACTATAGATAAAGCTAAAGATCAATTTTTGAGCTGTATGATTTGTATAAGCTATTTCCTTTGCCTTGAATTTTCCGTCCCTTATAAAATAAAGGATATAGCCAATAGGGTTATTTTTTTGATCCTTCAATAGGCAAAAATGTCCTCCATAGTAAAGAAGGTCCTTTAAAATATAATCCCAATCTCTTTTATTTCTTTTTACATAGCCATTATGATTTTTAAGAAAAATTTCATAGACCTGATTTAAAGAGTCAAAGTCTTTATCTAGATCAATTCTAGAAAAGTTTCCCTTTTTTTCTCCATTAGAAAAATGACCTACAATATCCATGGGAGCAGTATATTTAAGTTGACTATAGGATAATGCCCATCCATATCTGCTATAAAAGGTAGTGTCAAAGGGCATAAGGATAGAAACATAATGATTTCGCCTATTCATTTCAGCTATTGCTTTTGGCAGCAAATCTTTCATGAGCCCTTTGTTTCTATATTCAGGAGCTGTAATGACACCTACTACGTAAGAGGTTTCAAAGGAACATCCATTCAAATGAAGGGTATAAGGGTTTAATTGTAAATAGCTCATCAATGTATCATCATGGAAAATGCCTATAGCATTTTCTGGTTTAAAAACTTTTTCAAAATACCAGCTATAGAAGGGTTCATCTGTTTCAAAAGCATATCCCCATAATTTTTTTGCATCAAGGGTATCTTCCTTTGTTAATAATCTTGTAATCATTTTTTTCAGCCCCTTTACTCAGTAAAAGTCACATTATATTTTTCAATCATTTTTATAGGACGATAGGATTCTTTTGCTTTTCTTAAGTTTGGAATACCCATATCCTCTTCTCTATTTACATAGGCTACGTCTGTGCAGGAATGGCTACAAAATTGTTGGTTAATCGCTTGATAAAGACCTCTAAACTTTGTATTTGCCTTTTCAATATGAACAACCATTGTTTCTTCATCAAGCTTTGCTCCTAAAGTAAAGGCTTCTACTTGATCATTGATTAAAATAGCACCTCCATAAGCACCTAATGCCTTCATATTTTTTAACGCTTCATAAACTGCTGTTTGTTCTAAATCAATTAAATGGGCTTCTAATGGATTGTAATCCTTTGACTCTAAAAGACGTACATTTAACCCAAGGCAATCTTCAATCAATTCCTCTGTTAAGGGAACATATTTATGAGGAGTATTTCTCATGAAGTAATTAAAATGATTTTTCTTAGAATGAAGCTTTCGCCCCTTTAATCCGATCAAATTTTCTGTCAAATAAACATAATCAAAATTTGCAATGTCAGGGGTGAAATTTAAGTTGGGGTTAGCTTTCTTAAAAGTTTCAATCATATGCTTTGGAAGTAATTTCATGTTAAAAGGATGGTTCATCTCTTTAAATCTATTTTTAATTTCATCAAGAACTAAAGATAATTTATGAGGATCATATTCTTTAACGGCTAATGGAGGAAGAACAAAATATTCTTTATGGTCTATGTTTAGATGATTGATTCCTGAAATACATAAAAAATCATGAATGATTTCATATTTAAATTCATTTAGTTGTCTCCACATAAAAAGACTTGTAAAGGTTAGTCCTGAAGTTTTGTAAGGATAACTACAAATATATTTTTCAAATAAAGGTTGGTCTTCTAGTGTAATATTGTTTTTGAACATAAGCATCTCCTTAAAATTTTTTAATACTTTTTCTATATACCCTAACATATTTTATTTTAATCAACAATAGAACTCAATAGTCTACATTCTAATATAATCATTATTTTTGTCAAGGAAAGGAACGTAAAAAAGAGCCATATACTATTGTATATAGCTCTTTGCTTTAAGCTACTCTTTTATTCAATTGTTTTTCATCTTCTAATTGCTTGAAGTATAATTTTGTTTCTGTCACAATGACACCACTTAATCCAATTAAACCAATAAGGTTTGGAATAGCCATCAATCCATTTACGATATCAGCCAAAATCCAAATGGTATCTAATTTTAGCAAAGCTCCTACTGCAACTAATAATATATAAGTATATTTAAAAGGTTTAATCCATTTTACACCTAGTAGATATTCTGTACATCTTTCACCATAATAGTTCCATCCTAAGATCGTTGTAAAAGCGAAAAACATAAGTCCTACAGTAACGATCAATTGTCCTACTCCAGGGAGTGCCTGACTAAATGCTGCATTGGTCATAGCGGCTCCTTCTAAATCTCCTTGCCATGCACCTGTTAGGATCAATACAAGTCCTGTCATGGTACATACTACGATTGTATCAAAGAATGTACCTGTCATAGAGATAAGACCTTGACGAACACATGATTTTGTTCTTGCCGCAGCTGCTGCAATGGGTGCACTACCAAGTCCTGACTCGTTAGAAAAAACTCCTCTAGCAACACCATTTCGAATAGCCATCATAACTGTTGCTCCTAAAAAACCTCCTGCTGCAGCTGTAGGGGAAAATGCGCTTTTGATGATCAGTGAAATAGTGCCTGGAACTAGATCTATATTCATAAGAAGAATGATTACAGAACCGATAATATAAAAGGCTGCCATAAAAGGAACTAAAAGCTCAGCAACTTTAGAAATACTCTTAATACCTCCTAGTGTTACAAGGGCTACTAATATTGTAAGGATAATAGAAGTAACGATGATTGGGAGTCCTAGAGTTATTTTTGCAGCGTTAGCAATAGCGTTTACTTGCGGGAAAGTACCAATACCAAAGAATGCTACACCAATACCAAAGATTGCAAACATTTTTGCAAGTAATTTATTCCCTAATCCTTTTTCAATATAATACATAGGGCCTCCAGACATTTGCCCATTGTCATCTACAACTCTGTATTTTACAGCTAAAAGTCCTTCGGCATATTTTGTTGCCATACCAAAAAATGCTGCCATCCACATCCAAAAGAGTGCTCCAGGGCCTCCTGCCTTGAGTGCAGTTGCAACCCCTACAATATTACCTGTACCAATCGTTGCGGCTAATGCTGTACAAAGGGCAGCAAAGCTAGATACATCTCCTTCGGCAGAACTTTCCGTATCTTTCGAAAATAAATATTTTAATGCTAAAGGTAATTTTAATACTTGAAGTAGTCCGAGTCTGATGGTTAGATAAATTCCTGTACCAACTAGTAGAATCAATAAAGGTGGACCCCATACAAAAGAATCCATTTGATTTAAGAATGCGGTTAATTTTTCCATAATTTCCTTCCTCCTTGTAAGTGATTTTAAAATTTAAAGTCAAAGGGAAGGCTTTTTTTATAACCTAAAGGAAAATAGATTATAAAAAAGCCAAATCAAATGAAAAAATGATTTGGCCTCTAGAAAACATATTACTCTGTCCCTTTTACCTGAGAGTTTCACCTATAAAAAATAGGCTTGCTCCTTCGGCGCTCATACTGAGTCTCTCCAGAGGCTCGTCCAATAATGGTCCCATTTACCTGAAAGAGTTACTTCTTCGGTGGATCAAATTGATCTCTCTCCCATTATCTTCATCCGAAAATATTCACTTGATAAAAAATTCACAGATAAACTGCTTGATAAGATGATAACATTGAATGGAAAGTATTACAATACTTCAATGAAAAGTTGTAAAATTCTAACAATTCGTTATTTTTTAGAGGAGTTTTTTTTGACAGTTAGAACAATAACCATATAATTCAAATTTATGATCGGTGAAAGAAAAGTCTTTATGATTAAGCTTAGAAAGGATTTCTTCTAATGGGCAAAAATCAATAGGCTCTGTTTTTCCACAGCCCTTGCAAATAATATGGTGGTGATGGCATTTTTTGTGAATTAATTCGTAATGAGCTGTATTATTGTCTAGATTGATTTTATGAATTAAGTCGAGTTTTTCTAAGAGTTCTAAATTTCTATATATGGTAGAAAAATTAGTTTTTGCATATTTTTCTTGTGTCTTTAGATGAATTTCTTCTGCAGATAAGAAATGGTTTTTATGACTGAATAAGACTTCTAGAATGGCTTTTCTTTGATTTGTAAGCTTGTATCCTTCATCTTTTAATTTTTTTTCTATTTCCTTTTGAAAGGTCACATAGGTCACTCCTAAACTTTATTAAGAAATATTTTTTGCTTATAACCATTTTATAATACATGCTAAAAGGATTCAATGAAAAGAAAAAATCATGTTAGTCCTTTGCCAGAACTTAGGTGTTTGATATAATGAAATAGAAAATTCTTTCAATTAAATCCTAAGAAATGAGGATGTGATCAAAATATTCAATTTCTTTAAAAGAAAAAGCCATGAAGAAAATACTGTGACTATACAAGAGAATACCCAAAAAGATTGTGAAAAGAGAACTGTTCTAGAGGAAGGACAAGAATCTTTAAAAGAAATAGAAAAAAGGCTTTGTCATATGAAGGATCATAAAGTTTTTATTAATTTACTATCCTTTGTATCCTATTATTCTTTTATTATAGAATTTTACAAGGCCAATATAGAGCAAATTATATCTGTAAAAGAATTATTATTATTAAAATATATTCACATGATCAAAGACATATTAAATAATTTTCATGAAGAGACTGCGCTGAGAACCCAGAAAGAAGAATTGTTAGAAACATTAAGAACCATCAATGAAAAACTGTATGCAACGATTAAAAATATAAAAGAACAACAGGAATTAGATTTGAAGGTAGATTTAAAAACTATACAAGACCTTATTCAATCAGATTTTTAAAGTTTACGAAAGGAAGTGGAGGAACATGAGTTTTCAAGATTTGTTAAATGAAGTAGAGGTAGAAGAAAATAAAGTAGCCATTCAGAAAAGTGAGCAAAAAATAGAAAAAGATACAGATTTAGTAAAAGCTCCAGCTAATGAACCTGTAATCACTGTGGATTTATCCAAATTTAATCAACAAGATATAGAAAGACTAAACAAGATCAAAGAAGAAATTAATATAGGAAATTCTAATAGTATACCTTCCTTTGGAGCTGAAATTCAAGGAAATATTGCGAAATTTGCAGATGGCATACTAGAGGGGGTAAGGACGAAGGATACAGGTCTTGTTGGAAAGGATTTGACCTTATTATTATCAACGATTCAAGAAGTAGATATGGAAAAATTACAGGAAAAGAAATCTATTACTAGTAAAATTCCTTTCTTCGGGAGGCTTAAAAAAAGTGTTGCTAACACAAGAACACAATTAGAAAATGTTACCCAAACTGTAGACCGAATAGTTGTTTCACTAGATACAGCCAGAAAAGAATTGATCAGAGATGTGAATGTACTAGATTTATTGTATAATAAAAATTTAGAATACCTTCATCTTCTAGAGATGTATATTGCAGCAGGAGAAGTAAAATATAAAGAGCTTAGAGAGACTATTTTTGTACAGCTCAAAAATAGAGCTGAGGAAACAAGAGATATGCTAGATGTTCAAAAATATAATGATTTTTCTCAATTATTAAATGAAATGGAAAAAAGAATTCATGACTTAAAATTGAGTAGAGAAATTTCTATTCAAACCCTCCCTCAAATAAGACTGATGCAAAATAACGATAAAATATTAGCCAATAAAATTCAATCAAGTATACTAACGACTATTCCTATTTGGAAGAATCAAATTGCTTTATCTATTTCTTTAACAAAACAAAAAACGGCACTAGAGCTTCAAAAGAAGGTTTCAGATACAACAGAAAATATGCTAAAGCAAAATGCAGAGCTTCTTAAAATGAATACCTTAGAAATTGCAAGAGAAAGTGAAAGAGGAATTATTAGTATGGATACACTAAAAGAAACTCATCAAAAGCTTATTGAGACCATAGAAGGATCTATGAAAATTTATGAAGAGGGCAAAGAGAAAAGAACTATGATAGAAAAAGAATTGATAGAACTTGAAAATACACAAAAGCAGAAGCTATTGGGCTTTAAAAATTAGGGTTTAGGTGATCCTATGGACAAAAGTGAATGTTTAAAGCTTATGAATCAGTATTTTCATATAAAAAGTCTCATTGCAAAGTTGAAAAATCCTGATTTTAAATTAAAAAGCCATATTTTCTACTATAATGATATTTTTAAAGAAATAGACAAAATAGCTATTATGAGGGTGAACTCTAAAAATCCAGAAGATGATATTATATTTGATATATACTATATTTCTGATGAATTTGATCCTCTTTTTCATGGATATTTTAGCATTGAGCCTATTTCAGAGGGTGCAAAAAAGATTTTTAGAAATATTAGTAAGGTTTGTACTGACTTAGGATATTATTTTTATTATGCCTATCAAAATAGTGACTTACTAAAAAAATATTTGATTGCAGGAAATTTTCAAAATAGCTTAGAGCAAAGCAAAGATGATTTTGAAAAGCAATTTGATAAAATAAAAAAGCAAACCCTTATGGAAATAGCTCAATATGAAACAAAGGACTTAGAAGAAGCTTTACTGAGAAGAGAGCTTGTAAAAAAATATATAAAAAACTTTATTCGATTTAATGGAAAACCCTCAGAAGAGGTAAAAATGTTTTTAATGAGTATATTATCAGAAAAAATAAAAAAACATATATGCTTTATCAATAATGAAAAAAATTTTGATACTTTTATAAAGATTAATAAAGAATCTGTTGATTTCCATAAGTGGGATAGCTTACCCATCTATGGACTTTTAGAGGATGTAGTGAAGAAAAATTATGTTTTGTTTTTACAATTAGAATTTGATTTTGAAGGCGGAGATGGTATTGGCAAAATCACTCATTAAAGGTGAAAAATTTGTGATAGGAAAGAGGAATGAGGGGCTCAATCAGCTTAGGTTAGAGTTGAAGTTTAAAAATCCTTATGGATCTTTAGTAGATATAGATCTATTTGCTTTTTTCATGGATGAAAAGAATGTTGTAAATAAAGAAGACATTATTTTCTATAATCATCCTTTTATAGACAAAATAATTACTTACAAGGAAGAGGATGAAGACGGGGAATATAAAAAGACTTTTACAATAGATTTGAATAAGCTTCCGAAAGATACCCTGAAAATAATCTTTGGCTGTTCCATCTATAAGGATGAAAATATAAAAGAAGCTAAAAAAATTCCTTTGACCTTTAAAGCTTTTGAACAAATGACCCAGATGGAGATGTTTCAAATCCATGAAGAAATAGAAATTGGAATAAATGAGACCTTCTTATTAGGAGATATTTACGCTTATAAAGATTTGTGGAAATTTAATACGGTACTTTATAAGCATGAAAAACAACTATTAACTATAGTGAAAAATTTATATGCGGTGAAAATTTATTCATATAAATAGGGGAAATTTTAGATTTTATGATTAAATTTTAGGTTGTGATAAGAGCCAAATATTCTATATAGAATATTTGGTTTTTGTGCGACAATGAGGAAATATGGTGTTTGACAGCTAAAAAACAAAATGCTACAATCATATTGGTACTAAAAAAACTAAAATAGTTTTCATATTACACAAGGAAAGAAGTGATGTGTATGCGTATGCGGATTATTCAAGCAGCTGTTGAGGAAACGGGTGAAAAAGGGATTAAATTTACGATGAATGATTTAGCAAGAAGATTAGGTGTAAGTAAAAGAACTCTTTACGAGAATTTTAGCTCAAAGGAAGTATTGATTGATGCTATTGTGGAACATTTTTTTTCTACCATGAGAGAAAAAGAAGAAGACATTATCAATGATCCTCATTTGACTACAATAGAGAAATTAAGAGAAATTGCAATGATTCTCCCTAATTCTCCAAGACTTATGTATATCAGTAGATTTTATGAAATGAAGCAGTATTATCCAAAGCAATGGGAGAAGGTAGAGCAGTGGTTTGCTGAATGGGAACCAGAATCTGCATTGATTGAAGAAGGGATAGAAAGTGGAAAATTAAGAAGAGTAAATACAATTGTTTTTAGAAAAATGATTATAGAATCTATAATGGCATTAGCCGATAGAAGCTTTTTAATGAAAAACGATCTTACATTAAAAGAAGCCCTTGAAAATATGGTGGATCTTATTTTATATGGACTGGTAGTAGAAGAAAAATAATAGAAATGCTTTAAATAAGAAGGGGGAAGGATCATGAGACAAAAAATCATCATTTTATTTGTATGCATTTTATGTATGCAATCTGTTTTGACAGGCTGTAGCCTAAAAAAAGATCAAACAGCAATGGCGCAAGTATTAAAGCCAGTAGTTGTAAAGGAAATAAAGGAAGCCACTTATGCTGATGAGATTGCTCTAAGTGGAAATGTTAAGCCAGCAAAGACCGTTAAGCTTGCTTATAAAATTCCAGGTGGAATTATTGAAAATATTTTTGTGAATGAAGGGGATTTTGTCAATAAAAATCAGCCTGTTATGAAATTAGATGATTATGACTATCAGTTAAAAATGCAAGCAGCACAAGCAAAATGGGAATCTTCAAAGCTGAAGATGGATAGCCAGATTCCATCAAAAACAAATCAAGCAAAAGCAGGTTTAGATTTAATAAGTAAAAACTATGAGAGAGTTAAAAATCTTTATGAAGAGGGAGCTATTCCTACAGCAAAAATGGATGAGATGGAAGCGAAGTTTATAGAAGCCACTAATAAGTATCAAGAGGCATTAGATGCAAAGGAATATACTAGAATAGAGCTTGACCAAGCAGTAGCTGCAAAGGATTCTGCTCAGTCGAATCTTCAAGATACAACCCTAGTAAGTCCTATAGATGGAATTGTTCTTAAAAAAATAGCAGAGGTTGGGGAAACAGCAGCCCAAGGATATCCAGTGATTGTTTTAGGACAATTAGATCAAGTAGAAATAGAAGTGGGTGTTGCAGATAGTAGCATCAATAAGCTTCAAAAGGGACAAAAGGCAAAGGTGTATGTATATGGAATCGAAAAAGAATTTGAAGGAATTGTCAGTGAAGTAAGTGCACTAGCAGATACAGAAACGAGAACTTTTCCTGTAAAGGTAAGTATTGAAAATAAGGAACATGAACTAAAGCCTGGAATGGTAGGGAAGGTAAGTATTCCATTATCTGAGAAGAAATCTGTATTGATTCCAGTAGATGCTATATTGAATATGCCTGAAGGTGTTATTGTATTTGTTTATTCAGAAAAAGAAGGGGCGGTTCATAAGAGAAAAATCGCTGCAGGTGAAATCATTGGAGATCAGGTAGAAGTAAAAGAGGGGTTAGAGGTAGGAGAAAAAATAGTTGTAGAAGGGCAATTTAAATTAAAAGATAATGATAGAATCAACGTGGAGGCGAGGAACTGATGGTAAAATGGAGCGTAAATCATAGAAGTATCGTTATGTTGATTTGTTTCTTTGTCTTTATTTCAGGTGTTTTTATTTATGGAGATATGGAAAGACAGGAAAATCCAAATGTGGTGGCTCCTAAAGGAATGGTGAAGTGT
>JAOARP010000032.1 GCA_025210525.1 Marinisporobacter sp. | reverse complement strand
CTTCAGGGTTTTATAGTTGGATTAATCGAAAACCCTCAAAACAAAAGCAACGCAAAGAAATTATCAAACAGGAAATTAATGAAATCTATAACGAATCCAAACAAATATATGGAGCTCCTAAAATCGCTTCAGTACTTCAATCCAGAGGGCATGTTTTTGCTGAAAACACAGTCGGTAACTACATGCGAGAAGAAGGTATAAAAGCTATCTGGGTACGTCCTTATATAAGGACAACTATTGATCCTAATTTTGATAGCAAGCTAAAGAACATACTGAATCGAGAGTTTCAGCCATCAGCACCAAACAGTGTTTGGGTTACTGATATTACATATATTTATACACTTTCAGGTTTTGTCTATCTTACAAGTGTAATGGATTTATTTTCAAGAAAAATTATAGGTTGGTATGTTTCTGATAATCTGTCAACAGAAGGTGTTTTAAAAGCTATCAACAAAGCAAAAGCAAACCGAAAACTTAGTCAACCGTTCATCATTCATAGCGATCGTGGTGGGCAATATGTATCAAAAAGTTATATTGAAGCAACACCAGCTGTAAATTTTATCCGTAGCTATTCCCAAAAAGGAACACCTTGGGACAATGCTTGTATTGAATCATTTCATGCTCTAATAAAAAGAGAATGGTTAAATCGTTTCATTATCAAAAACGTCAAGCATGCTCATGAATTAGTCTTTGAATACATAGAGACATTTTATAACACAACGAGGATTCATAAGTACTGTGATATGAAATCTCCTTATGATTATGAAGAGACATTTGCAAGTTAAATGACTACACAAGATTGTGCGAATTTAACTTGCCCGTTTTCTTGACAGAAGACCACAGTATGTAGAACCGAAACATTGGATGTATTGAAATTTATTATTTGTCCATCTTCTCTTTCGTCGAATGGAAACATAGTATTTTTTTACATGCTAATTCACATTGGAATTTCATATTGAAGGACAGAATGGAATTTATTTTCCATGGTATAATAAAACCATAATCAAAAAAAGTGGGTGAATTATATGAAAAAAAGAATACCAATCGGTGTAAGTGATTTTAAAGAATTAATAAAGAAAAATTATTATTATGCTGATAAAAGTTTAATGATTAAAGACGTTGTAGAAGATGGTGCGAAGGTAGTATTGCTTCCAAGACCGAGGCGATTTGGAAAAACACTGAATATGAGCATGTTAAAATATTTTTATGAAAATACAGAGGAAGATCATACCTACTTATTTGATGGATTAAAGATACAAAAATATGAAGAAATTATGAAAAAACAAGGGAAATATCCTGTGATCTATCTTACCTTTAAAGACATTAAAAAAGATGATTTCAAAGGTTTTTTTGAAGTATTAAAGGCAATCATTTCGAGAGAATATGGAGAACATAAATATTTAATTGAAAAAGGTTTTTTAGAGGGAGAAGAAAAAGAATATTTTAATAAAATATTATATAAAAAAGGAAGCTTAGAAGATTATGAATTAAGCTTAGGGTATTTAACCAAGTTTTTATATGATTATCACAAAACAAAAGCAATCATTTTGATAGATGAATATGATGTACCTATACAAGAAGGTTATTTAAAGGATTATTATGAAAAAGTAATCGGATGTATGAGAAACCTATTATCAGGTGGATTTAAGGATAATATATATCTTGAAAAGGCTGTTCTTACAGGAATATTGAGAGTTGCAAAGGAAAGTATATTTTCAGGGTTGAATAATCTAAAGGTATATAGTATTATCAGTAGAAAATATAGTCAGTATTTTGGTTTTTTAGAAAAAGAAGTAATGGGTCTGATGCAACACTACGAATTAGAAGGAAAGCTAGAGGACATAAAAAAATGGTACAACGGATATATATTTGGTGAAAATACCATATATAATCCATGGTCTATCCTTAATTATATTAATGAATATGATAGAGGGTTAATCCCTTATTGGATTAATACTAGCTCTAATCATTTGGTAAATCAGCTTTTATCAAATGGGGATGAAGCTCTGAAGGAAGACTTAGAAAGCTTAGTAAAGGGAAAAGAAATTGTCCATATTGTTGATGAAAATATAGTCATGTCTGATATTGATAAAAATATAGAGAATATATGGAGTTTTTTACTTTTTAGTGGCTATCTAAAAGTAGTAAGAAAAGAAGTGATTGAAGGGGATTTATTTTGTGATCTAAAAATACCTAATTTAGAAATCAGATATCTTTATAAAAAGATTATCATGAGTTGGTTTAAAGAAAGTATTAGCAATAGAGAGATGATTGTTATGTTTGACAATCTCGTAAATGGAAAAGTGGAAGGGTTTGAAAGAATCTTAAAAAAATGCATAACAAGTTCAGCTAGTTACTTTGATATAGGAAAAGAGAGTGAAAAGTTTTATCATTCATTTGTATTAGGAATGCTTGTGATGCTTAATAATAAATATAAAATAAAGTCTAATAGAGAAAGTGGTTATGGAAGATATGATATTATGATGATTCCTAAAAATAAAGAGGATTTAGGGATTGTGATAGAATTTAAAAAGATAGATGTAAAAGATGGACAGAACTTAGCCGTTCTAGTAGATCAAGCATTAGAGCAGATTGATCATAAGAATTATATACAAGAATTAATAGATGAAGATATACAAAGCATTATGAAATTAGGAATAGCCTTTAAAGGAAAAGAAATAATGATGAAAAAGGAAATCATTAAAAAATAAAGAAAAATGTTTAAATCTTTATATCTGTGGTATCTATGAAAATGTGAGAGGAAATATCAAAAGAATGTAGAATATAAATGAGAAAGAAATTTACAGATTATGGAGGGATTATAGATGTCAAACAAAACTTTAGAAAATTTAATGGCTGCTTTTGCAGGGGAATCACAAGCAAATCGTAAATATTTAGCTTATGCAAAAAAGGCGGAAGCAGATGGAAATAAAAATGCTGCGAAATTATTTAGAGCAGCAGCTGATGCTGAAACCATTCATGCACATCAACATTTTGAGGTAGCTGGTAAAGTTAAATCTACAAAGGAAAATTTAGAAGATGCAATAAATGGTGAAACTCATGAATACAAAGAAATGTACCCAGAGTTTTTAGAAATAGCAAAGGAAGAAGGCAATACAGGCGCTATTAGAAGCTTTATGTTTGCATTAAAAGCTGAAGAAGTTCATGCAAAGCTTTATGAAGAAGCTCTTGAAAATGTAGAGAGTGAAGAAGAAGTATTCTATTATTTATGCCCAGTCTGTGGAAACATTGAAAAGGGTACACCTGAAAGATGTTTTATTTGTGGGGTGCCAGGAGAAAAATTCATTAAATACTAAAAGATTAAAAAGTAGGATCTATAGTTGAATGTGAACTATAGATCCTACTTTTTTTAGTTGAAAGAAAAGGAAAAAATAATTATTGATCAGGGCATATGTTACCGAATAATAGATTGTCTTTTAGTTCAGTAAAAACATAATGAAGGAGAATTGGGTATGAAAGTCTAAAGATAGAATTATTTTAAAATAAACCTAGTTTTTAACAGTAAAATATTTAACATAGAGGTTGATATTTCCATTTACTGTGATAATATATAAGATGTGGAAAGGAATGTATCTTGTATACATCCTATAAGTATAATTTATTAAGGAGGCGACTCAAATGTTTAAACGTATTACAAAACTATTTGTAAGTCTTGTACAAAAGTATTTACCAGATCCATTTTTATTTGCAGTTATTTTAACATTAGTAGTTTTAGGTCTGGGGATGGTAACTACTGGACAAGGATTAGTAGACATGGTAATGCATTGGAGTGGCGGATTTTGGAAACTATTAGCATTCTCAATGCAAATGGCGTTAGTGCTTGTTACAGGTCATACTTTGGCAAACGCTCCCATTATTAAAAGAGCCCTTAATCGTTTAGCAAAAATTGCAAAGACCCCTACACAAGCAATTCTAGCAGTTACTTTTGTATCTACTATTGCATGCTGGATTAACTGGGGATTTGGTCTTGTTATTGGTGCCCTTTATGCAAGACAGCTAGCAAAAGAGGTAAAAGGAGTAGACTACAGACTACTGATTGCTTCAGCTTACTCAGGATTCGTAGTATGGCATGCAGGGATTTCAGGATCTATTCCACTAAAATTAGCTACAGCAGGAGAGGGACTAGCAACTGCTACAAATGGAGCAGTAGTTGATCCAATTTCAACAAGTGCAACTATTTTTTCAAGCTTCAATATCATTATATGCGGAATCATATTAATTACAATGCCATTATTAAACAAGGCTATGCATCCAAAAGCAGATGAAGTAATCGCAGTAGATGCAAGTCTATTAGAAGATGAAGAAGCAGCTGCAAAGGTTGAAAACCCAACACCTGCTGACAGAATGGAAAACAGTCCAATTCTTTCTATTCTTATTGGAGCAATGGGACTTATATTCGTTTTCTATTATTTTGCAGAAAATGGATTTAAATTAAATTTAAATATTGTTAACTTTATGTTCTTATTTGCAGGAATTCTTTTACATGGGACTCCTAGAAGATTCCTTGATGCTATTAATGGTGCTGCAAAGGGAACAGCAGGAATCATTCTACAATTCCCATTCTATGCAGGTATTATGGGAATGATGACAGGTGCTAATGCAACAGGTGTATCTTTCGCGGGAGTAATTTCTGAGTGGTTTGTAAATATTTCAACAGCAACAACTTTCCCATTATTTACTTTCTTAAGTGCAGGGATTGTTAACTTCTTTGTGCCATCAGGTGGTGGACAATGGGCTGTTCAAGCACCTATTATGATGCCAGCAGGTAAAGCTTTAGGTGTGAGTGCAGCAAAAACAGGTATGGCTATTGCATGGGGAGATGCTTGGACAAATATGATTCAACCATTCTGGGCATTACCAGCATTAGGAATTGCTGGACTTGGAGCAAGAGATATTATGGGATTCTGTATTATAGACTTAATCTATACAGGAGTTATTGTTGCATTAGGTTTAATGTTCTTATAAAAATTATGTTTGCTTATAATTTTTCATATGTATTTTAGAAAAGCTTTTTAATACATAGAAAATAATTATATTAGTTTTTAGATTATGGAGGTGTTTGTTGTGAGAAATAAGGTGGTAACAATTGAAGAAGCTATGAGTCACATCAAAGATGGCATGAGTATCATGATTGGTGGTTTTATGGCTGCTGGTACACCAGAAAAATTCATGGATGTACTAGTGGAAAAAGGAGTAAAGGATCTAACAATCATTGGTAATGATGCGGGATGGCCTGATAAAGGAATTGGTAAATTAGTTGTAAATAAGCAAGTAAAAAAACTAATCGCATCTCATGTAGGTCTTAACCCTGAAGTAGGAAAGCAAATGAATGCAGGAGAATTAGAAGCAGAATTAGTACCACAAGGAACTCTTGCTGAGAGAATTCGTGCAGGTGGAAATGGACTTGGAGGAATTTTAACACCAACAGGAGTTGGAACAATTGTAGAAGAAGGAAAAGAAAAGATTACAGTAGATGGAAAAGAATATATTTTAGAAAAGCCATTAAGAGCTGATATTGCTCTAATCGGTGCATCTGTTGCAGATAAAAAAGGAAACCTTTATTACAATAAAGCAACTAGAAACTTCAACCCAATGATGGCAACTGCTGCTGATTTAGTACTTGTAGGAGCAGAAAAAATTGTTGAAGTTGGAGAAATCGATGGAAATGATGTTGTGACACCAGGACTTTTCGTAGACTATATGGTGGAGGTGTAGGATATGAACGCAAAAGAGATTATTGCTAGACGTGTAGCCAAAGAATTAAAAGATGGAGACGTAGTAAATTTAGGAATAGGTCTACCAACAATGGTAGCAAACTACATTCCAGAAGATATGGATGTTACTTTCCAATCTGAAAACGGATTCGTAGGATTAGGACCTGCTCCTGAAGAAGGTAAAGAAGATAAAGATTTAGTAAATGCAGGTGGTATGCCTGTAACAGCAGTACCAGGTGCAGCTTACTTTGATAGTGCAACTTCTTTTAGCATCATCAGAGGAGGACACGTAGATGTAACAGTTTTAGGAGCTCTTCAAGTAGATGAAAAAGCAAACCTTGCAAACTGGATGGTTCCAGGAAAAATGGTACCAGGTATGGGAGGAGCTATGGACTTAGTTGTAGGAGCTAAGAAAGTTATTATCTCTATGACACATACTCAAAAGGGAAAAGCAAAAATCTTAAAAGAGTGTAACCTACCTCTTACAGCTGCTAATCAAGTAAATATGATTGTAACTGAAATGGGCGTTATGGAATACACAGATCAAGGGTTAGTATTAACAGAAATTAATCCTGAGTATAAAGTAGAAGATATCAAAGCAGTTACAGAAGCAGCATTTGTAGTTGCTGATGATTTAAAAGAAATGGAATTTTAAATGAAAAATAGGAGCCGAGTGCTCCTATTTTTTTTTGAGTAAAGCTTAAAATTTTTATCATTGATAACAAAAAACACAAAAAAGATACATTTTCAATAAGAAAAAGATATATTTGCTCATTATAATAACAATCAAAGAAAGATAAAAAATAAAAACAAAAAGGAGAGATTATTAATGAAAAAATTAATGACAGGTATTTTATTAGGAGCAGTAGTACTTACATCTACAGTTACTAGCTTTGCAGCAGGAAATGAGAATATAGGAGTGAAAGCAAAAACTTTAGTAGAGGCAAAACCTATTGTTCAATCAAAAATAGAAGCTTTCGATATAAAATCATTAGGAGAAGATGTGATTATAGAAATTAATGGAACTGATCTAAAAAAGATAGATGGAGCTAGTATAGAAAAAGTTTTGAAGGAGCTAGGGGAAGATAATATAGACATTGCAATAGCTGATTTAGCGGAAATGCCAAATTTTAAAGAATTTATAAAAGAAATGAAAGAAGGGTTAAAGGATATTAATAAAACTGACTTAAAATCTTTAGAAAAATCATACAATGAAGCTGTTGATTTAGAAAAAGCTAAGAAGTTTGATGAAGCTAATAAGAAATGGGAAGCTTTTGATAAGATTTTAGGAAAATACTTTAAAGATGGAGAAATAATAAGTGGATATGCCATAGAGCTTAATGAAGAGGATATGAAAAAAATAGGTACAGATGCAATAGAATTTGAAGTAGAAAAAATAAATTAAGTAGAATTACAAAGATTAAGATAATACATTGAATATATTAAAAGGGGTAAAAGGTATTGGTCTAATAGATTGAAAAGGATAAAAATGGAGGAATTCTTTAAAAGGGTTTCTCTATTTTTATAATGAAAGATAGAAACCTTGCAAGTTGTTGAATTTGTATACTTGCAAATATATAATAAAAATAACATATATATAAGGGGATGAAGCTATGGGGCAATCGATACTCATTATAGAAGATGAAAAGAACATTCGAAAAATCATATCTGATTATTTTAGAGCAGAAAATTATGAAGTTATAGAAGCTTGTGATGGAAAAGAGGGAATTGAAAAATTCGAAAAGGAGCAAGTAGATTTGATTATTTTAGATATTATGATGCCCAAATTAGATGGCTGGACTGTATGTAGAAGAATCAGAAAAAAGTCCCAAGTTCCTATTATTATGTTAACTGCAAGAACAGAAGAAGACGATGAGTTGATGGGATTTGAACTAAAAGCAGATGATTATGTGAAAAAACCTTTTAGTCCTGCTGTATTAGTGGCAAGAGCAAAGCTTTTATTGAATAGAAAGAGAGACATTTTAAAAGAAAAAGAAAATATAATAAAAAAACAAGGGTTAAAGGTGAATCAATTATCAAGAGAAGTTTATATAGATGAAGAAAGGATTGAATTAACCCCAAAGGAATTTGATATATTATGTTATTTGATGGAGCATGAGGGAATGGTTTTTTCAAGAGATCAAATATTAAATCATGTATGGGGATATGATTTTTTAGGAGATACGAGAACGGTAGATAATCATATAAAAAAGCTTCGAAAGGCATTAAAGGATAAATCTTATTTTATTCGAACTGTATTTGGGATAGGGTATAAATTTGAGGTGAAGGAATGAAAAAAAATAAAATTTTCATAAAGCTTTTTGCTATGACAGCTGGAGTTGTAATGATTCTTTTGGTTATGCAATTTATTTTTCAATATTTTTGGCTAGAAAAATTTTATGTATATAATAAAAAAGAAACCATAAGCAGTGAGCTAATTATGTTAAAAGGAAAGCTTGAAAATGGTTTTATTAATCAAGAAGATACAAATAAAACTTTAAATCAATATTCAAGGGAAAATGATATAGTTATTGGTATTTCTAATAGTCAAGGAATACCACAATATGGACTAGATGGAGAAGGGGATCTTTCGTATATTGAAATAGAAGATGATCAGAAGAAAAACTATAAAATCTATATGAATACATTCTCGAACGAGCAGGATCTTATAGGAGGCTTGAAGATAGAAAAAAAAATTCAGGTACAAGGGTCTATTATGAACCCCAAAGAAAAGAATGTCTATCCAAAGAGTATTACTCTAGATAATGAAAAATTCTCAGCAAAAGAAGATAGGGACATAATAGATGGTATCGTAATAACTAAAGCTAGTGAAGTAGATGATGCATTAGTTGTAGGAAATCTTGAAGGAACTTCAATAGAATTGAACATAGACTGGACAGAAATTCCTAAGCCTCAGGAGATTCTCCTAAAGGGTAGTATTATAGATATGAACCTAATAAATGAAGATGATTATGGAATAGAATATCGAAGAAGTCAATTGTTGCAAGAAGTATTTTCATTTTTAGGACAACAAAAGAATTTAAATAAGATTTTTAGAGAGAATAAAATGATGCAATATACAAAGGTAGACTCCTTTACAGGAATAAAAAATATTATTTTTGTACAGCCCCTATTTATTAAAGATAAAGAGCCTATGTTGATGTTTGCTGTAAGCTCTCTTCAACCTATAGAAGAGACAACAGATATTATGAAGACTTATTTTTTATTTGCGTTGATGATAGCTATGATTGTAGCCATTATGATATCTTTTTTATATTCTAAAAAATTTACAAAGCCTTTACTGCATTTGAACGGTGTAACGAAAAATATGGCAGATTTAGATTTTTCTCAAAAGTGCACCATTCATACAAAGGATGAAATAGAGGATTTAGCTGAAAATATCAATCGTATGTCTGACAAATTAAAGAGGACTTTAGAGGAAGTCAAAGAGTCTAATGAAAAATTAAAAGAGGAGATCCTTTTTAAAGAAAAAATGGAGCAGTTTAGAAAAAGATTTATAGCAGATGCATCTCATGAGTTGAAAACGCCACTAACAGTAATGAAAGGAATTTGTGAGGGCGTAGTAGATGGCATTTATGATTATAAAGATCGTGATCATTTTAAAAATATGTTAAACGAAATCAATGATATGAGTCAATTGGTTTATGATTTATTAGAAATATCTAAATTAGAATCAGGAAAAGTCCCTTTTAAGAAAGAAATCTTTCAATTGTGTGATGTAGTATTAAAAATCCATGGTAAATTAAAGCCCCTGTTAGAGAGTAAAAAATTAAAAGTGGAATTAAATCTATCAGAGGATTTTATAATAGGAGATGAAGAGAAGTTGGAAAGAGTGATACGAAATTTTTACTCTAATGCAGTTCAATATACACCAGAAAATGGAGAGATTCATATCTATATGCATCATGATCAATATCATTGTTATGTAAATATAGAAAATAGTCCTGCTAAAATTTCAAAGGATGATTTATCAAAGATTTGGGAACCTTTTTATCGGATTGAAAAATCAAGGAATAAAGCATTAGGAGGAACAGGATTAGGTCTTCATATGGTAAAGAGAATTTTAGATAAGCATGATAGTGAATATAATATAGAAAATACAGAAAAGGGAGTAAAGGTTTATTTTTCATTACAAAGGGTTGCGGAGGAAATTGAAATTGAATCAGAGTTTGAAAAATCTATATAAAAAATGCTATGTATTTGTAGGATACCCCTTAAAGGGGGTATTTTTTTTGATTAAACATATAGATTTGCAAATGAGAAGAAGTTTTACAAACCATAAAAATCCTTATATACTAGATAAGAGATGAAGGGTGGAGACGAGTATATGTATGAAACTAATTGGCAAATTATAAATAAAGATGATTCTATAGATGGATTTGACTCAGCAGATACTATCATAGAAAAAATACTTGTGAATAAAGGAATTAAAACAAAAGAAGAAAGAGAAGAGTTTCTTTCGGCAAAGCCTCAAAAGACTTATGATCCCTTTCTACTAAAAAATATGAAACAAATCGTAGAAAAGATTATTATATGTATAAAAGAAAAAAGGAGCATTTGGATTTACGGAGATTACGATGTGGATGGAATTTCTAGTATATCCCTTTTAATGGACTTCTTATCAAATTTTACAAATCACCTACACTATTATATTCCCTTAAGAGAAGAAGAAGGTTATGGGCTTAATTGTGATGCCATAAGGGAGATTAAAGAAAAGGGAGCGGACCTTATTATTACAGTAGACTGTGGTTCAACTTCTGTAGAAGAAGTAGGTCTTGCCAAGGAATTAGGAATGGATATCATTGTAACGGATCATCATAATTTATCTGATATAGTACCAGATTGTTTGATTCTTAATCCAAAGCAGGAGGGTTGTACCTATCCTTTTAAATTATTATGTGGCTGTGGTATTGCTTTTAAATTGGCTCAAGCTATTCGAAAAGAAATGGACGCCCCTAAGAAATATTTGAATGATGTTCTTGATTTAGTAGCATTAGCAACGGTTGCAGATGTAGTTCCTTTGATTGATGAAAATAGGACCTTATTAAAATATGGGTTAAAAAAGCTAAATAATCCTACAAGACCTGGGCTAAAAGCTTTAATTGAGGCAGTTAGGTTAGGAGATAAAAAAATCACAGCAGGACATATTGGATTTGTATTAGGGCCTCATTTTAATGCTAGTGGAAGAATTGATGATGCAAGAGCAGGAGTCGACCTTCTTTTGAGTAAGGATCGTAACAAAATAGCAAGACTTGTAAAGCATTTAGTTACTTGTAATGATGAAAGAAAAGAGATTCAAGAAAAGGGTCTAGAAATTTGTAAAAAGAAGGTTGAAAATCTTTACAAAGAGGATCTTTTCTTAGTGGTGGATTCAGAAGGTACTCATGAAGGGGTTATCGGTATCGTAGCAGGAAGAATTAGGGATATGTACTATAAACCTACTTTGGTAGTTACTTCAGCCCATGAAGAAGGTATATTAAAGGGCAGTGGTAGAAGTATTGATGATATGGATATATATGAAGAAATGAAAAAATGTAAGGATTTATTCTTAAAATTTGGGGGACATAAAAACGCTTGTGGTTTTTCGATTGAAGAAAGTAAATTAGAGCTTCTTAGGGAAAGACTCAATGGTGAAGCTTTCAAAATAAAAAAGGAAAGACCGAATACTTTTATCAAAAATATAAAAATAGAATGTGAATTAAAGCCCTCTCAGCTAACAGAAGAGCTTGTAAATACCCTAGAGAAAATAGAACCTTATGGTATGGGAAATGAAAAGCCTCATTTTTTAGTAAGAAAGATTAAAGTGGAGAATAATGAAGAAAAGGTAGTTATGGGAAAAAATAAAGAGCATTTAAGATTAAGAGGATTATCAGCAATATATCAAGATTTAACAAAAATTTCAGCTGTTGGATTTGGCTTAGCAGAAAGTTATGTAAAGGGGATGAATTGTCCCCAAATAGTAGATATTGTAGGCTTTCCAAATGTAAACGAATGGAATGGCTATAAAAATATGCAGTTGATGATTAAGGATATAAAGGCATGTGAAGAATGATACCTACCATTGACAGATAGACCAAAATAAACTACAATGAGTTAAAATAAGGAAGAGTTCGTATATAATAAGGATAACGTTTTCATGGAGGGCGGTCATGGAAAAGTACGAGATAAAAAAAATATTAAGTAACAATGTGGTACTTGTAGAGAGGGAAAATCAAAATTATATCTTGGTAGGAAAAGGGATAGGCTTTGGAAAAAAGAAGGGATTTGTTTTAGAAGATCCTCAAATTATTGATGAAAAGTTTATTTCTTTAAAAGGACTTTCGGAAAATGAGTACGAGAGTTTTTTGAGTCAAGTAGATCCTAAAATCATCGAGCTTGTGGAAAAAATAATGGTCATGGTAAAGGATGAACTAGGAGAAGGGCTTAATCCAAATGTTCATGTAGGACTGATTGATCACATTAATTTTGCTATCAAAAGGTTAACAGAAGGAATAGAGATCGTAAATCCTTTCTTAGTAGAAACTAAATTATTGTATCCTACAGAATACAATTTAGCTCAAAAGGCTGTGAGTATATTAAAAGAAAATTTAAATATTCATATTCCAGAAGCAGAAATTGGTTTTTTAGCTTTACATATCTACGGTGGTAGAGGAAATAAGAGCAAAAAAGAAGCGTTAGAGAATTCAAAAATGATGAATAAAATTCTAAGCTATACGGAAAACAAATTGAATATGCATATAGATAAAAACTCTTTTGATTATAAAAGATTTATTATGCATCTAAGAGGTGTAATCGATCGAGTTGTAAAGCATAAGACGATTGAAAATATTCTCTTATCTAAAGTAAAGGAAGAGTTAGTTATTGAATTTAAAATTGCTTATGATATATCTAAAATCATAGAAAACACATTAAAAGTAAGGATTCCAGAAAGCGAAGTAGGCTATATCACCCTTCATTTACATCGATTAGGGAGTCAAAGATGCAAATAATGCGAAACTTGTTGAAAAAATGAAAAAAATAAAAATAACTCTTGCACGTGAAAACGTTTTATGATACTATAAGGGCATAAAAGCACATAAATAAACTACATGATTTTACGTGTTACTGATTCGATCAGGCATGAGTAAAAGAATGAAATAAAATGGATGAATTTCTATTTTTTATCTTTCTTTTGCTCATGCCTTTTTACATTTAAGAACAATATCTTAGCTTTCAAGGTGATCACTAAAAAGTTGGATGTTTCTATAAAAAACAATGATGAAAAGGAGAGGTACAAATGAAAAAAGCATTTGGCGTTTTGCAGCAAGTAGGTAAAGCATTGATGCTACCTGTAGCGTTACTTCCTGCTGCGGGGATCATTCTAGCACTAGGTGCAACATTACAAAACCCATTTTTATTAGAAAAAATTCCAGCACTTAGTGGATCTGGATTTCAATTATTAGCTAGCCTTATGGCCCAAACTGGTGGTGTTGTATTTGGCAATCTTCCATTATTATTTGCTATTGGTGTAGCTGTAGGATTAGCTGGAGGAGAAGGAGTTGCAGGAATTGCAGCAGCTATTGGATATTTGATTATGAACGTTACTATGGGTGTTTTAGTACCAGCCTTCAAACCAGAAATCGCTGAAAACGCTCGTGCATTTACAGAAATATTAGGAATTCCAACTCTGCAATCAGGAGTATTCGGTGGGGTTATTGTAGGGATTATGGCAGCCAGTCTTTATAAAAAGTATTATAATATAGAGCTTCCTCCATACCTTGGATTCTTTGCAGGAAAAAGATTCGTACCCATTATTACAGCTGTATCTTCTATTATTTTAGGAGTTGGGATGATTTTCGTATGGCCTTTAATTCAAGGGGGATTAGATGCATTTTCACATAGTATGATTGATACAAATAGAACTTTAGCAGCCTTTGTATTTGGTGTGATTGAAAGATCTCTTGTTCCTTTTGGACTTCACCATATTTTCTATTCTCCATTTTGGTTTGAATTTGGAGAGTATACAACAAAGGCTGGAGAATTAGTAAGAGGAGATCAAGCTATTTTCTTTAAACAATTAATAGATAATGTACCATTTACAGCAGGTACCTTTATGACAGGTAAGTTCCCATTCATGATGTTCGGTCTTCCGGGTGCAGCACTAGCTATGTATCAAGAAGCAAGACCTGAAAAGAAAAAGTTAGTTGCAGGGATTATGGCATCAGCAGCCCTTACATCTTTCTTAACAGGGATTACAGAACCAATTGAGTTTACATTCCTTTTCTTAGCACCAGGATTATTTGCAGTCCATGCATTATTTGCAGGTTTATCCTTTATGACCATGCATATTCTGAACGTAAAAATCGGTATGACTTTCTCAGGTGGAGTAATAGACTATCTATTATTCGGAGTATTGCCAAATAGAACAGCTTGGTATTTAGTGATTCCAGTAGGAATAGTATTTTTCGTAATTTACTACTTTGGATTTCGTTTTGCAATCAAAAAATGGAATATTAAAACACCAGGAAGAGAAGATGATGATGAAAGTATAGTAAATGTAGATGTAGAGGCAGGAGATTTAGCAGTAAATGTATTAGACGCTCTAGGCGGAAAAGAAAATATCAAAAACTTAGATGCATGTATTACTCGTCTTCGTATAAGTGTAAATGACATTAAAAAAGTAGATAAACCTCGTATCAAAGCTTTAGGAGCTTCAGGTGTTTTAGAAGTTGGAAACAATATTCAAGCTATATTTGGTCCAAAATCAGATCAATTAAAATCACAAATTAAAGATGTAATGAATGGAAAAACACCAACAAAAGCTATCAAAGTTGAAAAAACGAATAAAGAAGTAAAAGGAAATGATCAATTTGTATCTCCTTTAAATGGAAAAATCTTACCATTAAAGGATGTACCAGATGAAGTATTTTCCCAAAGAATGATGGGAGATGGATTTGCAATAGAGCCTACCAATGGAGAAGTGGTATCTCCTGTAGATGGTAAGATCGCAACATTATTCCCAACAAAGCATGCAGTAGGCATTGTTGCAGAAAATGGACGTGAAATATTAATTCATTTTGGAATTGATACAGTAAAGCTTAAAGGAGAAGGGTTTGAAGCTCTTGTCAATCAAGATGATGTTGTCAAGGCAGGTCAACCAATTCTTCGTGTCAATTTAGATGAAGTAAAGAAAAAAGTACCTTCCATGATTACACCAGTTATTTTTACAAACCTTTCTGAGAAAGAAAGAGTATCTTTTAAAGCTGGAAGTAATGTAAAATCTGGTCAAAAGGATATAGTAAGCATTCAATAATTTGATATAAAAAATAGACACTTCTTAGATTTTCAAATCTAAGGGGTGTCGCCCCAAAATGAATAAGAGAATAAAAATTGGATGAAATAGGAGCTAGTGATTTTGGGTAAAAATATATAATACATTATGTATTTTTACCTAATCATTGGTAGAAACCTTTTTATGATTGATTTACACAAAGTATAGTTTATAAGGCTTTGTGAGTGAATAAGTAGATAAAGAGACAAGAAAAATAAAAAATGAATGAAATTAGGGAGGAATAGAAAAATGGAAAAATCAGCAAAAATATTGAATGAATCTGGAATGCATGCAAGACCAGCAGGGGCTTTTGTAAAAATGGCAACTTCATTTACGTCAGATATTCAAATCGAAACAAATGGAAAAACTTTAAATGCAAAATCTATCATGAATCTATTGAGTCTTGGATTAAAAAAAGATGATGAGATAAGAATCATTGCAAATGGTGATGATGAAAAAGAGGCTGTTGAAGCTTTAGCAAATTTAGTAAATTCCAAGTTTGGTGAATAAAGGGAGGGTTTATGGTGTTAGTTGGTAAAGGCGCATCCTATGGAATAGCATTAGGAAAGGCACTCATCATAGAAAATGAGCCCTTAAATATAGAAAAGAAAAATATTGAAAATATAGAAGTAGAAAAGAATAAATTTTTAGAAGCTATAAAGATTTCTAAAGAACAATTAACAAAGGTTAAAGATAAAGCATTAAAAGAACTAGGTGAGGAAAAGGCTGCTATTTTTGAGGCACACTTAATGATTTTAGAAGACCCAGAAATGGTAGACCAAACAGTTCAAAAGATTGAAAATGAAAAAATTAATGCAGATTATGCATTTGAGGGAATTGCCAATCAATTTATCATGATTTTTGAATCTATGGATAATGAATATATGAAAGAAAGAGCAGCAGATATTAAAGATGTATCAGATAGAATTCTTAGAAATATCTTAGGAGAGCATGTAGTTGATTTGTCTATGCTAGAGAAAGAAGTGATCTTGATTGCTGACGATTTAACTCCTTCTGATACAGCTACAATGGATAAAGAAAAGGTGTTGGGATTTTTAACCAATATCGGTGGGAAGACATCTCATACAGCTATTATGGCTAGAAGCTTAGAAATTCCAGCTGTTGTAGGTCTTGGAAATATTACAGCTAAGGTGAAAAATGAAGACTATATTATCTTCAATGGAGAAACTGGAGAAGTGATCATTCATCCTACTGAAGAAGAAATAAAGAAGTATCAAGACCTAAAGGAAAGCTATGAAAAGGAAAGAAAAGAGTTAGAAAAAGTAAAGGGACAAAAAAGCATTACTTTAGATGGTAGGGAAGTAGAGCTTGTAGGAAATATAGGAACACCAAAGGATCTTGAAGGACTTCTTAAAAATGATGCAGAGGGAGTAGGATTATATCGAACAGAATTTATCTATATGGATAGAGATAGTATGCCTACGGAGAAAGAACAATTTGAGTCTTATAAAAAAGTATTAGAAGGGCTAAATGGTAAGCCTGTAGTTATCAGAACTTTAGATATTGGTGGAGATAAAAAGCTGCCTTATTTGAAAATAGATGAAGAAATGAATCCATTCTTAGGATATAGAGCTATAAGACTTTGTCTTGACAAACAGGACATATTTAAAACCCAATTAAGAGCACTCCTAAGAGCTAGTGTATACGGAAACCTTAAGATCATGTTCCCTATGATTTCAAGTCTTGAAGAATTATTAGCAGCAAAAGAAATTTTAAATGAAGTAAAAAAAGATTTAGAGAATGAAAGCATAAAATATGCAGAAAATATAGAAGTGGGTATGATGATTGAAGTACCATCTGCTGCAATGATCAGTGATCTATTAGCAAAGCATGTAGATTTCTTTAGTATTGGAACAAATGATTTGATTCAATATACTACAGCGGTAGATCGAATGAATGAAAAAATTCATCATTTATATAGTCCTTTAAATCCTGCTGTCTTAAGACTCATTAAGATGGTCATTGATAATGGACACAAGGAAAATATTTGGGTTGGTATGTGTGGAGAAGCTGCAGGAGATAAAAAAATGATTCCAATATTACTAGGAATGGGACTCGATGAATTTAGTATGAGTGCTTCATCTATTTTGCCTGCAAGAAAAATGATTCGTTCATTAAGTGCTGAAAAGACAAAAAAAATAGCTGATGAAGTATTAAGTATGGGTTCAGTTACAGAAATAGAAAGCTATTTAGAAATTAATTTATAGAGATTTCCTTTTTAAAAGTTTATAGTCTTTGCCCTTTTCATATCCATCCTGTAAAATGAAATTTGAGAAATAAAAATCTGTTAGTAAGGAGAGATCTATTGTGGAAAATATACGTTTTGATTATTCAAATGCATCTATTGGACAACATGAAATAACCTATTTAAAAGAACAAATAGGAAAGGCTCATGAAATGCTTCATGAAAAAACGGGAGCAGGAAATGACTTCTTAGGATGGGTAGATTATCCTAAGAAGTATGATCAAGAAGAATTTGAAAGAATCAAAAAAGCGGCTACAAAAATAAGAGAAAACTCACAAGTTTTGATTGTTGTAGGAATTGGTGGATCTTACCTAGGAGCAAGAGCGGCTATAGAAGCTCTTAGCCACTCCTTTTACAATATGATGGATGGGGTAAAGATTTTATTTGCAGGAAACAATATTAGTGGAACATATTTAAAACAATTATTAGAAGTAATAGATGGAAAAGATGTAAGTATCAATGTGATCTCTAAATCTGGAACAACAACAGAACCTGCTATTGCCTTTAGAGTGCTAAAAAAATATATGGAAGAAAAGTATGGAAAAGATGAGGCAAAGGAAAGAATATTTGCAACTACAGATAAATCAAAAGGAGCGTTAAGAACGTTATCAGAAAAGGAAGGATATGAAACCTTTGTCATTCCTGATGATGTGGGAGGAAGATTCTCTGTTCTTACTCCTGTAGGACTTCTTCCTATTGCTGTAGCAGGAATAGATATAGATAAAATGATGGAGGGTGCAAAGAATGCATACGAAATCTATAGGGAAAAAGACTTAGAAAAAAATATGTGTTATCAGTATGCAGCTGTTAGAAATGCTCTTTATCAAAAAGGAAAAGGCATAGAGGTATTAGTAAATTATGAGCCAAGTTTACACTACATAGCTGAATGGTGGAAGCAATTGTACGGAGAAAGTGAAGGAAAAGATGGAAAAGGTATATTCCCAGCAGCAGTAGATTTTTCAACAGATTTACATTCTATGGGACAATACTTACAAGATGGAAGACGTCATTTATTTGAAACTGTATTAAATATAGAAAAGCCAAAGCTTGATATGACCATTGAAGAAGATGAAAATAATCTAGATGGATTAAATTATTTAAGTGGAAAAACCATGGATTTTGTCAATAAAAAGGCTTTTGAAGGAACATTGCTTGCTCATATAGATGGATCTGTTCCAAACCTTATAGTAAATGTGCCAAAAATGGATGCATATTATTTTGGAAATCTTGTTTATTTCTTTGAAAAAGCATGTGGTATCAGTGGTTATTTATTAGGGGTGAATCCATTTGATCAGCCAGGGGTAGAAAGCTATAAGAAAAATATGTTTGCACTTCTTGGAAAGCCTGGATATGAGGATTTAAGAGAAGCACTAGAAAAGAGAATATAATAAGGTAGACTGGATTGCTATAGTTTTTATACTATAGCAACAAGATTAAAATTCAAAATCTTCGGTGAATTAACGGGATGTTTACGGAGTAAAGCTTATTCTGTATGCAAGGATAGATAAACAATCATGAAATGTAAAAAATAAGGAGGAGTAAAGATGTTAGTAACTGGAAAAGAAATACTTCAACATGCTCATGAAAATGGATATGCAGTAGGAGCGTTTAATGTAAACAATATGGAAGCTGTACAAGCAATTATTGAAGCGGCAGAGGAGACGAAGTCCCCTGTTATCATTCAAGCAAGTCAAGGTGGACTAAAATATGCAGGGGTAGAATATATAGCTGGAATGGGCAAAATTGCAGCAGAGAAGGCGTCCGTACCTGTTGCCATTCACTTAGATCATGGAACAGATTTTAAACAAATTATGCTATGTATTCGTAATGGATTCACTTCTGTTATGATTGATGGATCTCACTATCCACTAGAAGAAAATATTAAAAAGACAAAGCAAATCGTAGAAATGGCTCATGCTGTAGGTGTATCTGTTGAAGCAGAGCTTGGAAAAATCGGTGGAGTAGAAGATGATATTGCTGTAGATGAAAAGGATGCAACTTATACAGATCCAGAGGAAGCTGTTCGTTTTGTAGAAGAAACGAATGTTGATTCATTAGCCATTGCAGTAGGAACAGCCCATGGACCTTATAAGGGAGAGCCAAAGCTTGATTTTGATAGAATCAAAGTAATCAAAGAAAAATTAAATATGCCTATCGTGCTTCATGGTTCATCTGGTGTACCAGAAGAAAGTATCAAACGTGCAGTAAGTCTTGGAATTAACAAAATCAATATTGATACAGACATAAGAATGGCATTCCACAGAGCAGTAAAAGAATTTGTACAAACCAATCCTGATGTTTATGATCCAAGAAAAATAGTAGGACCAGCAAGAGTAGCCATGAAAGAAATCATTGCAGAAAAGATGAGAATGTTCGGAGCAGCGGGAAAAGCTTGGAAATAGGAGGAGATACTCTTGAAAACCATAGGTGTACTAACTAGTGGGGGAGATGCTCCCGGAATGAATGCTGCCATAAGAGCAGTAGTAAGAGCAGGAATTTATAATAATCTAAAAGTAATGGGGATTGAGCAGGGCTATAATGGACTCATTAATGGAAATATTAAAGAGATGAACTTATCTTCTGTTGCAGATATTATTCACAGGGGAGGAACTGTTTTAAAAACAGCAAGATGTGAAGAATTTAAAACAGAAGAAGGAAGAAAAAAAGCACTCAATGTCCTAAAAGTTTTTGGCATAGAAGGACTTGTAGTCATTGGTGGAGATGGTTCCTTCACGGGGGCACAAAAGCTTAGTGAAGCAGGAATTAAAACTATTGGAATTCCTGGAACTATTGATAATGATTTAGCCTATACAGATTATACCATTGGTTTTGATACAGCCGTAAATACTGTAGTAGATGCTATTACAAAAATAAGAGATACATCAACTTCTCATGGAAGAGCCAATATCGTTGAAGTAATGGGAAGACATTGTGGTGATATTGCCCTTTACTCTGGTCTTGCAGGCGGGGCTGAAAGTGTTATTGTACCAGAAGAAGAATTTTCAATGGATGATGTATGTAGAAAACTCATTCAAGGAAGAAGTAGAGGAAAGCTTCACAGCATTATTATGCTTGCAGAAGGAATTGCTACAAATGCTTTTGAACTCGGAAAAGAAATAGAAGATGTGACAGGAATAGAAACAAAGGTAACTGTTCTTGGTCATATTCAAAGGGGAGGAAGTCCATCGTCCTTTGATAGAATCCTTGCAAGTAAAATGGGAGCCAAAGCAGTAAATCTACTTATGAATGACGAATCAGGAAGAGTTGTAGGAATGAAGGAGAATAAAATCATTCATATGGATATTCATGAAGCACTCAGTGCTGAGAGAATATTCGATGAAGAAATGTATGAGCTAACCAAAATACTTTCTATATAATTATTATTTTCCCAAGAACCCACCTTTAATGGTGGGTTTTAGATATTAAATAATAGTAATATTATGGGGAATATAAATAGGAGATATATGATGGTGGTTGTGATAAATGAAGCCATAGCAAGGTGAATATTTAGTTTATTAATCTTAGCTGTTATTACGGCATTAATGGCTGTTGGTGAAAATGCTAATATAATAGTTGTATTTAGGACAATAGGATCAGAAATCAACCATCTTGCAAGTATAAATGTTAACAATGGGGTGATAATAAATTTGATACTAGATAGTTCCCACATTTCCCGTTTATATTTTTTCATTTTTTCAAAATTAATAGAATAACCTACTGGTATCAAGGAAATCCATGCACTAATATGTACAATTACTTGAAATAGAGTTCCAAATACCATGGGGCGTTCTATACCAGATGTATTCAAAATCACCCCTAATAATAGCCCTATTAAAGGAAACTGATTTTTATTAAATAAAGCTGATTTTAAAGAACTTTTCTTTTTCTGTTTTCCTATTTTTTTCTGATAGAAATGTTGAGCTAACGGATAACAAAACATGTAAACAGTAATACTTCCCAACATCATGATAAAACGAGAATAGGCATATGCTATTTCTCCGTATAGAATGAATACAGAAAGTGAACCTACTACTCCTCTATTGGATAGCATAGTAGAAACTAGATAGCTTCCTTGCTCTAATGGATCTTCATATTTTTTCTTTACTCTAAAGGCTGCTATTACTCCAGGAATCACTTGCATAATTATTCCTAGAAAGGGCAGCCATATTAATTCAAGGCTTAAGGTAGCATTCCAAAAGCTTAATAACCCCATTGTTGGGAAAAAAAGATATATATTGACATATAGAAGTTTATCAAAAAATTCTTTATTGGCCTTTGCTTTTTTTGACAATAAATAACCTACACACAATGGCAAAATTAAATCTGAGATAAAATAAGCAATCTTCAATACAATATTCATGAATCAATCCCTCCTTTTACTTCTGATAAAGCTTAAACAAATTTAATTGTAACACTTCTAAAAGATAAAATATACTTAAAAATTTTCCTTATAATCATAATTTTCTCCCTGAAACCTACCCATTAACGGTGGGACTTTGGTATAAAGGTAGCAAAAATATTCTGAAAAGTTTATAATGGAAATAAAGGAATAATGGCTTTTAAGGGGGAGGATCCATGCTTAAAATATGCCACTATTTATCATCTTTATTGAAAAGGAAGAATATAAAAGAAAAATATAAAAAACAAAGAAAAACCACTTTAGAATGTGCAGAAGAAATTGCACATATCGGAAGTTGGGAATGGGACTATGGATTAAATAAATTGATTCTTTCTGATGAAGCTTATAAAATCCTTGGGATCAATGAAGAAAATTTTGATGGAACCTATGAATGGCTCCTTGAAAATTTAGTTGATGAAAAGCATAAAAAAGAGATGAAAGAAGATATTATAAAGATAAGGGATTTTAACCAAGTTAAAAAGGTAGAATGTAAAATTATTACATTAAGTGGAGAAGAAAGATGGATCAGAAGAAATGGAATACTTTTATTTGATGAGGATGGAAATAAAAGAAAATTAATTGGTACCATACAAGATATTACAGAGTATAAAAAAACAGAACTGGCAGTACAGGAAAATGTAGAATTTCTTCAAACCCTTATGGAGACAATTCCTAACCCCATATTTTATAAGGACGAAAAAATGATTTATAGGCATTGTAATAAAGCCATGCTAGAATATTTAGGAATGAAAAGAGAGGAAGTCATTGGACGAGGAGTATATGAAACCTATCCAAAAGAGCTTGCAGATATTTATTACAAAGCAGATTCTGAATTAATGGAAAAGAAGGGTAAACAAGTTTATGAAGCGAATATTACCTATAAAGATGGAACTTATCATGATGTAATATTCAATAAAGCTGTTTATATGAACCAAAAGGAAGAAGCAAAAGGTATCGTTGGAGTTATGCTAGATATTACAGAAAGGAAGCAGACCCAAAAAAAACTACAAAGATTGTCAAAGCTAAGGGATGCCATGGCAGAAGTAGCCTATGCAGTTATTGGTGCTTCGGATATTTATGAATTATTTGATTTGATTCTTCAAAAGGCAATTGGTGCAATAGATGGTGGAGAGAATGGGTCTATACTACTTTTAGGAAAAGATGATCATATAAGAATTGTCCAATCGAAGGGGTATGACATTGAAGAAGCTAATAAATTTTGTATTCATTATGAAAAGTCTTTTGTATGGCAAAAAATGAATGGACAATTTGAACAAGTAGTTATTATTAATGATGTAGATAAGATAATAAATAAAACGGTTTTGCAAACCCAAAAAGGGTTACCTATAAAATCTATTATTAGTGCTACTATTATTATAGAAGAAAAATTTTATGGATTTTTAAATGTAGATAGTACGAAAAATAATTCTTTTAGCGAAGAAGATTTAGAGACTATGGAGTATATGAAGAATCAAATTGAAATTGCCATTAGTAAACATAAACTTTATAAAAGAACTATCTATTTATCAAGATATGATGAACTAACTAGTGTATATAATAGAAGATATTTTGAAGAATTATTTGAAAGTGTTATAAATAAAGGGATTCGTTATAATGAAAGGTTTATTTTAGCCATATTTGATTTGAATGGATTGAAACATGTGAATGATACTTATGGACATTTAGCAGGAGATTTACTCATAAAAACCTTTGCAACTACTTTAAAGGAACAAATCAGAGAATCGGATATTTTTGCAAGATATGGTGGAGATGAATTTGTAGGGATATTCTTTGATGCAAATGAAAAAAGCCTTACTGCGAAATTTGAAGAGCTTATAAATGATTTTAAAAAGCATCCAATAATTATAGAAGGAACTGAAATCGTTTGCAGTTTTAGCTATGGATTTGCCAGTTTTAAAGAGGAGAGCGTGGATTATAAGGAACTGGTGAAAATAGCTGATGAACGGATGTATACGTATAAACAAAAAATAAAAAATAAAAAAAATTAAATCTATTGACATAAAAAATAACGAGCGTTATTATATATAATAATAACGCTCGTTATTTACTTTTTATGGATTTAATGGTATATATTTATGAGCACTAAAGGGGAGTGAGAAAAGGAAAAAATGATAGATGATGGAAATCCTACAAAAAAGATAATTATGGAAACTTCTTTAAGATTGTTTTCAAAAAATGGATATAGTGCTACATCTGTACGACAAATTTCTCGCGAAGCAGGATTTAGAGAGAGTGTTATATATAATCATTTTGCAGGAAAGTATGATATATTAAAGAACTTATATGTTATTGAAATAGCATCTATTCGAAAAATTTTTTTAAAAGATATAAATATAAAACAAATGAAAAGTAATCCAAAGGAATTTTTAAGAAGTATTGCTGATAAAATCATGATTTATTCCAATGATGAAAATCGAGCGAAGTTTTTAAAAATCATTATGATGGAAATGTTTCGAGATAGCAGTGCAAAGGAGCTTATTCAAAAGGATATTTTTGAAAATGGCAAGAGTATGCTAAAAAATATTTTTTCACAAATGATCAGGGAAGGGTTTATAAAAGAAAAAGATCCATTCATTCTTGCAAATGAATTTCTAGGTCCTTTAATGTTTTTTAATCTCAATCATCTTCTTTCAAATGCTAGTGATAAAAATAGCGAATATAGATATTATTTAGTAAAAGCACACATTGACTTTTTCTGGGAAAATGTGAAGACAGATTAATTTAAAAATAGGGGGATTAAAGCATGAAAAAAGTTCTCAAAGTAGGACTTGATGTGGGTTCCACAACGGTAAAAATGGTGATATTAGATAAAGGGTTAGATGTACTTTACAAAAAATATGTAAGACATTTTTCAGATATAAAAAATACAGTTGCATCTATGCTAGAAGATGCAAAAAGCGTTCTGGAGGATAGCTCTATTACAGCTATGATCACAGGATCAGGAGGCTTAAATATTTCAGAAAAGCTTGAGATTCCTTTCATACAAGAGGTAATTGCGTGTACGAATACGATAAAAAATATGATTCCAAATACGGATGTGGCTATAGAGCTTGGTGGAGAGGATGCAAAGATCACTTATCTTGGAGAATCTATTGAGCAAAGGATGAATGGTACTTGTGCTGGGGGAACAGGTGCTTTTATCGATCAAATGGCAACACTTCTTCGAACAGATGCTTCTGGACTTAATGAATTAGCAGAAAAGCATAAAACCATCTATCCTATAGCATCAAGATGTGGTGTATTTGCAAAAACAGATATTCAGCCCCTTTTAAATGAAGGTGCGGCAAAGGAAGATATTGCAGCATCCGTATTACAGGCAGTAGTGAATCAAACTATTAGTGGGCTTGCTCAAGGAAGACCTATCAAAGGAAATATTGCTTTTTTAGGAGGACCCTTACACTTTTTATCAGAGCTTAGAAATCGATTTATAGATACTTTAAAGATTGAAGATAAAAAAGTGATTTTCCCTGAAGATTCCCAATACTTCGTAGCTATAGGAGCGGCACTTTCTTCAAAGGATGAAAATCCTGTATCTTCTAAAGATCTATATGAAAAGGTACCAAGAATTTATACAAAGGGATCTGGAGAAAATAAAAAGATTGCTTCTTTATTTTCAAATGATACAGAATATGAATTATTTAAAAAAAGACATAGTGAAGCGAAGGTAAAAAGAGTAGATTTAAAAACTCATAAAGGAAATGCTTATTTAGGAATTGATGCAGGCTCTACTACAACAAAAATTGCTCTTATAGATGAAGCTGGAGGACTCCTTTATTCTCATTATGGAAGCAATCAAGGAAAACCATTAACTTCTACTATTAGTGCATTAAAAGAAATGTATAAAAAGCTGAATGAAAATACAAAAATAGTAAATTCTACGGTAACGGGTTATGGAGAGCATCTAATCAAGGCTGCATTAAGAATTGATCTAGGAGAAATTGAAACGGTAGCACATTATAGAGCAGCTGATTTCTTTCTTCCAGGGGTAGATTTTGTATTAGATATTGGTGGGCAGGATATGAAGAGCTTAAAAATTCATAATGGAACCATTGATTCTATTATGTTAAATGAAGCATGCTCTTCTGGTTGTGGTTCTTTTATTGAAACCTTTGCTCACTCACTGAATATGGATGTAGAAACATTTGCAAAGGAAGCCATCAAGTCAAAGAGTCCAGTAGATTTAGGGACCAGGTGCACCGTATTTATGAATTCAAGGGTAAAACAAGCACAAAAAGAAAATGTAGATGTAACCGATATTTCAGCAGGAATTTCCATATCTGTTATTAAAAATGCTTTATATAAAGTAATAAGGATGAGAAATGCAAAGGAATTAGGAGAAAAAATTGTAGTACAGGGAGGAACCTTCTACAATGAAGCAGTTCTTCGTGCCCTTGAAAAAATCATTGGAAAAGAAGTAATAAGACCAGACATAGCAGGGATTATGGGTGCTTTTGGAGCAGCTTTGGTTGCAAGGGAGCAGTTTACAAAAGGGTATGAAAGTACCCTATTAAAAGAAAATGAATTAAAGAGCTTTCAAACTACAACATCTATGAAGAGATGTGGATTGTGTGGAAATAATTGCCTTATTACCATCAATCACTTTTCTGATGGAAGAGAGTTTATATCAGGAAATAGATGTGAAAGGGGAGCAGGAATAGAAAGAGAAGAAAATCCTATTCCAGACCTTTATGATTATAAATATAAAAGGGTATTTGATTATAAACCCCTATCAAAGGATGAAGCAAAAAGAGGAATGATGGGGATTCCTAGAGTTTTAAATATGTATGAAGATTATCCATTTTGGGCAACTTTCTTTAAAGAATTAGGATACATGATTATTTTATCAGGTCGTTCTTCTAAGAAAATATATGAGTTAGGAATGGAAACCATTCCTTCAGAAAGCGTATGTTATCCTGCGAAGCTTGTTCACGGACATGTGATGGATCTTATTAATAAGGGAATAAAAAAAATTTTTTATCCATGCATTCCTTATAATAGAAAGGAAGACTTAGAGGCAGGAGATCATTATAATTGTCCTGTTGTTACCTCTTATCCTGAAACTATCTATGCCAATGTGGATATTTTAAAAGATGGAGATATTACATTTTATCATCCATTCTTACCAATAGATGATGAAAAGAAAATGGAAAAGAGACTAATAGAAGCTTTGAAGAGAGAAAATATTCCAAAGTCAGAGATCATAAAAGCTGTAAGACTATCGTATAAAGAACTTGAAAATTATCGAAAAGATATAAGAAAAAAGGGAGAAGAGACTTTAAAATATATAGAAGAAAAAAATATAAAGGGAATTGTTTTAGCAGGAAGACCTTATCATGTAGATCCTGAGATTAACCATGGGATTCCACAGCTTATCAAATCTTTGGGATTTGCCGTATTATCAGAAGATAGTATAAGTCATATAACAAAGCCTGAAAGACCCCTCCGTGTGGTTGATCAGTGGGTATATCATTCAAGGCTTTATGCGGCAGCTACCTTTGTTGCAAGGAATAAAAATTTAGAGCTTGTACAGCTCAATTCCTTTGGTTGTGGACTTGATGCTATTACAACGGATCAAGTGCAAGAGATATTAGAAAGGTACGGTAAAATCTATACATTACTAAAAATTGATGAAATCAATAATCTAGGTGCTGTAAGAATTCGTATCAGATCTTTACTTGCCGCTATTAAAGAAAGGGATAAGAGAAATTTCATCCCTAAAAAGCTTTATGAAAATCATGAAAAAGTATTATTTACAAAAGAGATGAAAAAAAATCATACGATTTTAGTGCCTCAAATGTCTCCTATTCATTTTCAATTTTTAGATGTAGGCTTTAAAAAGGCAGGCTACAATATAGAAATCTTAGGAAAAGTAGGGAAAAATGCTATAGATGAGGGACTTACCTATGTACATAATGATGCATGTTATCCAGCTATTATTACAGTAGGTCAGATTATGGAAGCATTAAAATCAGGAAAATATGATCTTAATAATACTTCTGTCATGATTTCTCAAACAGGTGGAGGGTGTCGTGCAACCAACTATATTGCCTTTTTAAGAAAAGCATTAAAGGATGCAGGAATGGAAAATATCCCAGTAATATCCCTTAATGCATCAGGACTTGAAAAAAATCCAGGCTTTCAATTAAATGCACGTACAGTAGATAATTTAATGATGGGGCTTATTTATGGAGATCTTTTAATGAGAGTACTTCTAAGGGTTCGTCCTTATGAAAAAATAAAAGGGTCGGCCAATGAACTGTATCATACTTGGGTAAGAAAATGTAAAGAAAGTCTAAGGGTTGGCAGTAAAAAGAAATTTAAAGAAAATATTAGAAGAATCGTTGAAGATTTCGATGCTTTAGAGATAGATGAGGAATTAGTAAAACCAAAGGTAGGGGTAGTTGGAGAGATTCTTGTGAAATTCCATCCAGATGCGAATAATTATGTGGTAGACTTCTTAGAAAGTGAAGGAGCAGAAGCAGTTGTCCCAGACCTTACAGACTTTTTACTATATTGTGCATATGATAGAAAAACCCAATATGAAGAGTTATGTGGAAGCTTTTTATCAATGATTTTTGGAAATATAGCTATAAAAGGAATCGAAAGCTACCGAAAGGATATGAAAAAATACTTAGAAAAGAGTAAAAGATTTCACCCTCCAAAGGAAATTACGGAATTGGCAAAGTCTGCAAAGAAACACTTATCTCTATGCAATCAAACAGGAGAGGGCTGGTTTTTAACAGCAGAAATGATTGAGCTTATAGAAAGTGGTGTAGAAAATATTCTTTGTCTTCAACCCTTTGCGTGTCTACCGAATCATATAACAGGAAAGGGAATGATCAAAGAGTTAAGAAGAAGCTATAAAAGAGCTAATATAGCCCCTATTGATTATGATCCAGGAGCCAGTGAAGTGAATCAGATCAATCGAATCAAGCTTATGTTATCAGTAGCATTTAAGCATATAAAAAAAGAAGAAAGCTATGCATAATAAAATAGAGGCTTAGAAGCCTCTATTTTGCCTTTTGGTGAATCTTTTTATCTAATAATCTGATTTTTTACAGAACAATATACCCTTGGCCTTTCTTTGTTTCAATAAAATCCTTGAGCCCAATATTTGTAAGCTTTTTTCTTAAGCGATTAATATTTACTGTCAAAGTATTATCATCTACAAAGCTTTCATCTTCCCAAAGACTTCTCATGATCTTTTCTCTTGTAACTACTTTTCCACTATTTTTCATCAATATATGAAGGATTTTAAATTCATTCTTTGTAAGCTCGAGCTTTTCTTCTTTGTAATTTAAAATATTATCATTTAAATTTAGAACCACTCCATTGTGTTCAAGAATGCTTACTTCTATATTGGAGTAAGAATAGGTTCTTCTCAAAAGGGCATTGATTTTAGCCATTAAAACATCTAGGGAGAATGGCTTTTGTACAAAATCGTCTCCTCCCATATTCACAGCCATAATAATATCCATATTTGTATTTCTTGAAGATACAAAGATGATAGGAACCTTAGATACACTTCTAATTTGATTACACCAATAAAATCCATCAAAGGAAGGCAGATTAATATCCATCAAAACCAAATGAGGATCATAGCTTATAAAGGTATTGAAGGTTTCAGAAAAATTTTCTACACACAACCCATCAAATCCCCACTTCTTTATATTTTCTAAGATGATTTCTCTGATTTTCACTTCATCTTCAACGATAAGGATTTTGAACATAATATCCCTCTCTTTCTAATACTTGTTGTTATCTTTATTATATAATATTTTCGACAATAATAATGGATTTATGCAGAAAAGCGGATAAAATAGAATAGTACCTTTCAAGGCGTTTGAAGAATGCATCATAAATGAATGTTTTCTTTGAGAAAACTATAATGAAGAAAATATATGGGAAATAAAAAAAACAGAAAAAAATGTCGAAAATATAAAAATATGATAAAATGATAGGGTTAATAAGAGAGAGGACGGATAATAATGTGTGATAAAAAAGAACCCTATGTTTTAGTGTTTGGAGCATCGGTAGTTGACATATTTGGTTTTAGCAAAAGCAAATACATGCCTTATAATTCTACTCCTGGAGTCGTAAAGATGGCGTTTGGAGGTGTATCTAGAAATATTGCTGAGAATATGGCAAGGGTAGGGGTCAGTACGAAGTTTATTTCTATCTTAGGAAATGATCAAAAAGGACAAAGAATGTTAGACCACTCTAAAGTAATTGGATATGATATGAGTGATTCTTTAATTTTAGAAAAGGGTACAACTCCAACCTATATGGCAATATTAGATGAAAAGGGAGAGATGGTATCTGCTATTGCAGATATGGAGAGTATCAGTGAGATGAATACGGATTTTATTGATGCAAAGGGATATATAATAAGAAATGCAGCATATACCTTTTTAGATGCAGATGACCCTGAAAATCTAGGGTACATTTTGAAGAAATTTGAGGGAAAGACAAAATTTGTATTAGATCCTATTTCAGCTGCTAAAGCAAAAAACATTAGACATCTTATAAAATATTTCCATACCATTAAACCGAATAGACATGAAGCAGAAGTATTAGCAGGATTTCCAATTAAAAATGATGAAGACTTAAAAAAAGCAGGAGAATATTTTTTAAACTTGGGAATTAAAAATATATGTATTAGCTTAGATGAAGAAGGGGTTTATTATGCTAATGGTCAAAGTAGGGGGAAAATCAAAGTAAATCATGTAGCGGTGAAGAATGTAACAGGAGCAGGAGATGCATTTGTTGCAGGGCTTGGCTATGGATATATGAACAATCTTTCTTTAGAGGAGACCATAAAATTTGCTATGGCTATGTCTATTGTAACTATTTCCCATGAAGCTGCCAATCATCCAGATCTTAATGAAAAAATGATTCAAGAGAAAGTGAAAAATACGAATTGGATAGAAGTAGAGTATTAAAATTGTATAGGATGAGATGAAGAAAATCATGAAACTTATAAAAGGGCGAGTAAAATTTTTACTTACCCTTTTGTTTTTTGTAAAAACAATTTCAATGCTGGGAGAGATTGTTAATTTCACGATTAATATGATCTAATGACTCCATTTCCTTATTTTTTACTTTGAGCAAAAGTTCTTTTATTTCTATTTCATCATCCGAAAGGTTTTGAATGTTTTTTTCTAAATCTTGTATGATTTGTAGTTGATGAGATCTTTTATTTCTCAGGTCGTATAAAAGCTCTTCATTATACAAAAGAACCCCTCCTTTAAAACCTATATAATTTTTTTAGAACGACTTTATATAGTAGTATGTAAGACGCTAAAATATGCATGGTTTATTAAAAACAAAAGAATAATTTTTATGTAATTATTATTCTTGAATAGCTTATTATTGTTTTTCGATAAAAAAATATTGAAAAGCATTTTGTGTCGTGATAATATAGAATCGTAAAAAGAAAGGGAGGCATGTGTATGAAGTATTATGGAAAAGGTTCTTTGACGAGTGCTTTGAAGATTTTATTAAATATTTTATTAGCTATTGGGGTAGGGATGTTTATTTATTTATCTATTAATGTATTATCCACGAATGATTTAAACATTAGTTTAATGAGAAAGGGGATTATCTATACTTTATTTGTAATAGGAAGTATTTCCTTAATGCTTATTATTTTTCATCTAAGAAAAATTTTAGATTCTTTAATTTATGTGAATCCATTCATCAGGGAAAATGTAAAAAGACTAAGAAATATTGCTGTAGAATGCTTCATTATTACAGGATGTTATCTCATAAACTTCTTTATCAATCCTAAATATGTAGACTTCAATTTAATTACGATTGATATGAAGGGCGTTCATACAGATATGGAGTTTTTTATATTTTTCTTTTCGGGATGTTTTATTTTAGTATTATCTAAAGTTTTTCAGCAAGCTGTTGAAGTAAAAGAAGAAAATGATTTTACTATTTAGAGGAGGGAGAATATGGGGATTATTGTAAATTTAGATGTAATGATGGCAAAGAGAAAAATCTCCCTTACAGAGCTTGCAGAAAGAGTAGGGATTACCAATGCCAATTTATCGATACTTAAAAATAATAAGGCGAAGGCAGTAAGATTTACAACCCTTGAAGCCATATGTAGAGAGCTTAATTGTCAGCCAGGGGATTTATTAGAGTACGCATCAGATGAAGATTATAGAAAAACAATTATAAAAAGTATGGAAATGATAGAAAAGAAAGAAAAATAATCATGAAATAATGCTACCCTTCAATAGAGGGTGGCATTATTTTATACGGATCATAGAGGAATTTGTGAAATGTCATAGAAATTAGTATAATAATAGAATTTAGTGGAAAGGAATTATTAAAGGATGGTGTATTATGTGTGATTTACCATTTTCAAAAGAAATAAAAATACCTATTATTCGTGTAAATATTTATGAACGTTCAAAGAACGGTGTTATTTTACCTGTTGTAAGCTATAGTGCAGCAGGAAATCCATTGAGTACCCAGGAAAGATTTGAGGAAAATATTGTTGTGCCTAAAAGATATGGAAAAGGGAAAAATATTATTGCTGTAAAAATAAGAGGAGATAGCATGAAGGATGTAGGGATTGATGATGAGAGCATTGTCCTTGTGAAAACGGGTTCTCATTTCAAAAGTGGTATGATAGGGATTGCTACTTTAGGAGTCCAATATGATTTTGGAACAACCTGCAAAAAAATAGTGTATGAAAAGGGAGAATATCGGTTAATATCTTTAAATAGTGAAAAGAATTATGAAGATATTGTGGTAAGATCAGGAGAATTAAGGTATGTAGGGGAAGTCGTTGGAATTTACCAACTAGAGACGGATTGATCTTTAATTACAAATAGATTCGTCATATCTTTACAAGGGGTTTTTACATATTTCTCGAGGCGTTTATGATAATATGACAAAAAAAGGGTAGGGACAACCTAGGGGGGAGAATCAATGGAAAATCTAAAAATAGCTGCTAAATGTATGACATGCGAAAAGGGTTGTAAACAATATATTTTAAGTGGGGATGTAAAATACTGTCCTAAGTACATAAAATGTAAAAAAAATAAGCAAGCAAAAACGAAATAAAGGGTTATTGAGTGGATACTGCGATCGAATAGATCGTGGTATTATTTATTTTTTTGAACATTTATAAAAAGCAGTTATATAAAAATGAAACACAACCGCTGGGACATTACATAATATGAAAGTAGGAAAAGCTATAAGTATTTTATATAAAAATATAAAGGAGTGAAATGTAAATGGCAGATATAGTACAATCTTGTAATTGTACTACCTATGAGAATTTGAATTGTTGTGATAAGAACATAGGAGTATCCATCGTTCAACCGAGGTGTCAAGTTTTACCAGATGGAAGAGTCGTAACGAATCCTGGATATGTAACAACTCTTAATAAATCCTTTTGGACCTACAAGGTTTTAACGGATTGTAAACAAGCAACCAATCCTTTAGAAGCAATTGCCATTCCTGTTTGTGAAATTTTAAAATCAGAAATGATCATTGTATCAGAAAAAATTGATGGTTGTGGAGAATTTGTTGCAGTTCCTTATACCCTTGTAAAGGATGACCCAGACTTTGGTATAGCGCCAGATGGTTTTCAGTTCTTAAGAATTGAAAACGATGGAAGATATACAAAAGGAGTATCTGTAGAATACCGCTTAGAGCTTAAAGGAAATTATCCAGTAGCAACTCAACCTATTTCCGCAAAAACAACAGCAACGGTAATGGTGTATGATTGTGAAGGTGGCTTTTTTGTTCCAGCATGTAATCCAAGAGGAAAATTGTCTGTCGATAAAGAGTCTCAAACAATTATAGAAAATAATCAAGCTCGACTAGAATATCGCCTAGAAGTAGACAATATAGGAAATGCAACTCTTGAAAAAGTTGAGTTATTAGATATATTATTCCTTCCAACTCAATTGACATCAGGAACTATTATAATCAGTCCAGATAATTTGAAGGTAGTGCTTAATCGTAATGGTGAAATTAGGATTAGTGGAGAGATAGGACCATTAGAACCAGGGGAAGAAAAGATTATTACCTATGAAATCCCTATTGCAGGTATATCCTCTCCGGGACAATATGTTATTAATAACCTTGCAACAGTTACAGGAGATAATACAGAAGCCTCTGATACTGCTACAAATATATTGGATGTAGTACAATTAGAAGCAGATAAATGTTGTCAGCTATTAGAAGATGGTACGGCAAACTTTAAAATTACTATTACCAATATAGGAGATTCTCCTGGTACTCAAGTAAGTATTTTAGATGATTTAGTTATTCCTACAGGGGTAACAGTTCGTTTCTTAGATTTTGCAGGTTGTAAGGCTGTATTTGCAAGAACAGGTGAGCTTGTTCCAGTAAATACAAATATATCAGGAAATGCAGATATTCGAATCACTTGTGATAAAATGGAGATTCCAAAAGGAGCTAGTGCCCAAAAAATTATGAAATTTAAACTTGTATCAAGCGCTGTTGCAGGAATCACCTCTATCAAAAATGAATTAGAAAGGGTAGACCCAACAAATCCAGATACCCAAATTTATTTAGGAACAGGAGTATTGCCAGTTGAAGCGAATATTAGAGTGATCTTATCTATGGAATGTACGAGACCTTGTTCTTAAATTTCAATAAAAAAGTGAGCCTACATAGGCTTACTTTTTGTTTTAAGGAATATTTAAGAATACAATAAGAACCTCTTAAGGTTAGATAAGTATAATAATACATATTGAAGAATAAAGTCGAATTGCAGATGAATTTTGAAATTAGATATTTACAAAAGTGTTTTAAAAGTGTAAAATTACACTATATAATTCAAGATGAGAGAATAAGAAAAAGGGGAAGGTGTATATGGTTACGGATTTATTAAGGAGAACGATCTTAAAGAAAAAGGAAAAATTTTTATTTAAAAGGTATGAAAAAGGAAATATTGATTTTAATGCTATCAATAATGAAGTAGGTATTTATATTCATATTCCATTTTGTAAAAGCATCTGTCCCTATTGCCCATATAATAAGGTATTATATGAGAAAAATAAGGCACAAAGATATAAAGAAGCATTAATAAAAGAAATCCTTTTATATAAAGAAAAAATAGGAGATAAGAAAATTACGTCCATCTATATAGGTGGTGGAACCCCTACTCTATTAATTCATGAGCTTGAAGATGTTCTACAGGTAGTTCAAGAAAATTATGATTTTCATGGAGATATTGGCATTGAAATTTATCCAACAGCAGTGAATGAAGAGCTTCTTTGTAAATTAAAGGAAATGAAAATCAACTTAATAAGTTTAGGGGTACAGACCTTTGATGATGAAAAATTAAAATTTTTAGGAAGAGCTTATACAGAAAAAGAAATTCATAAAGCCATTACATTGATAAAAACCTTTCATTTTCAATGTGTAGATATAGATATTATGACAAATATTCCAGGACAAACCTATGAGGATATTAAAAATGATCTAGAAAAAGTTTATGCTTATGAAATAGACCAGCTGTCTATTTATCCATTGATTGTTTTTCCAATGACTTCTTTAAGCAGAAGAATAAAAGAAAAAGGACTTACTAGATTTAGTGAATGGGAAGAGAAAAAGATTCTTCAAATGATTGATAAAATCTCTATAGAGCATGGATACGAAAGAACCTCCATATGGACCTATGGGAAAAATACAGAAAATAGATATACCTCTGTAACAAGGGAAAGCTTTGTAGGCTTTGGAGCAGGAGCAAGCTCTCACTTTGGGAATTATTTCTATATGAATACCTTTCATACAGATGCTTATATAAAGGCATTAGAGGAAGAAAAAATCCCTATTAATATGGTCAATACTATGACAGGTCGTGAGAAAATGATATTTTGGCTCTTTTGGAGATGTTATGATGGAGTGATAGATCAAAAAAGATTTTATGAATTATTTGGAAAGGATATGAAAAAAGAGTTTCAGTTATTGTTTGTATTATTAAAGCTTTTTTTATTAGGAAAAGAAAAAAACGGAAAAGTAGTTTTAACGGATTTAGGGAGATTTATTTATCATTATGTGGAAAAGCAATATTCTATCCATTATTTAAATTACCTGTGGAAAAGGTCTATGGAAGAAGCATGGATTGAAGAAATACAAATATAGAGGGTGAGAAAAATGAAGAGTAAAGATTTTTTAAATCTATCTTGGTTTGGTGTGAAAAGTATATTTTTAAAACAAAGAAAGCCCATATTAGGAACGATTATTCTAACGGATGATTGCAATTTAAACTGCAAGCATTGTGTAGTGAATAATGTAAAGAAGAAGATGTATTCTTATGAAAGCATCTTAAAAGAGATGAAGAGCTTTCATGATGAAGGGATTAGGATATTATTCTTTTGTGGAGGAGAAACATTGCTTTGGGAGGACCAAGGGAAAAATGTTAAAGATTTAATCAAAGCTGCGAGAAAAATAGGCTTTTATATTGTAAATATTGTTACAAATGGAACCATTGATTTAGATATTCCTGAGGCAGATGTGATATTTTTGAGTTTAGATGGAAAAAAAGAAACCCATAATCTTATTCGGGGGGATACCTATGATAAAATAATGGAGAACCTAGAAAAAGCTAAGAATTCCAATATTTGTATCTATATGGCAATCAATAAATTAAATTATAAAGAAATAGAAACTGTAAGCAATATTGCTAAAAACCACCCTCATATACAATCTATATCCTTTAATTTTCATACACCCTATGAAGGAACAGAATATCTCAGATTAACAAAGGAAGAAAAGATAGCATCTATAAATACTATTAAAAAGATGATCAAAGGGGGATACCCTATTTTTAATTTATATAGTGCATTAGATATATATCTAAAAAATAATTGGGAAAGACCTTGTTATCAATGTATCGTATCAGAAGATCATAAAAGATATACATGTGGTAGATGCGTAGAAGTAGAGGGTTTATGTGAAGAATGTGGATATTTATTTGCAGTAGAGTTTTCCCTGTTATTTAGAGGAAATATTAGAATTATATTTGAAATGTTAAGGACCTATCTAAGATATGTCTAAAGGGACCCAATGGGTCTTATTTTTTTGAAAAAAATTATTTTAACAGTACTAATTTTTCGTAAGAATCCCCATCTATATAAGTGAAAGGAGGTGATAAACATGGCAGTGAGTGCAAAGCTTGGTCTTTCAAAGGTAAAGATTACCTTTAGCAATGGGGTTGATGAAAAAGGAAAGGAGAAAAAGAGAAGCAAGACTTATTCAAACATCAAACCTGCTGCAACAGATGAAGAAATCTATGATGTAGCCCTTACCCTTATAGGTCTACAAAGTAGCAAGGCGTTAGAGGTAGAGAGGCTAGATGAAAAAGAAATCGTTGAAGCCTAAGAGAAAAAAATAAATGAAGGGAGGTGATTTGATTGTCCACAAAGAGACTTGAGATGATTTTTAAAAATGAAGGAGGGAAAACAACAAAATTGTCTGTAGACAATGCAAAAGAAGATCTTACAAAAGAGCAAGTAGAGGTAGCTATGCAAGAGATTATTGATAAAAATGTTTTCGAAACAAGTAGTGGTTTACTTACAGGAATTGATTCTGCAAGAATTGTTACAACAGATGTTGATGAGATTATTATGTAAAAAGAGGCTTAGGGGAAATCCCCTAAGCCTTTTTAGTTTGTATTTTATCAATTATTGTAGTGTAAAATGCTATTAATGTTATTTCTAAATAAGTACTGACTTCGTTAGTATATGTAAAGATTAAAAAATATTATGCTATAGCAGGTCTATTGATAAAATTCATTAAAGATTCATAATCTACGTTAACTAAAAATTCAAAATCACTGTTAATCTCCAATTTATTCTTAGCATTTAATTCATGAAGCTCAAATTTTAATGAAGCTGTGTTACAGTTGTCACAATAGATCAGTTTACATAAAAAATGTTCATCTTTCTCTAAAGATGGACTTAACGTAACACTAGCTAATAAGTTATTGAAGGATTCTTGATGATTTTCTTTAGCCAAGCAATTTTCTAATTGGGTAAAAAATCCTTCTCCAGCCATCTTAGGAAAATTGAAAGCATCTTTTTCTTTTTTATACAATTTACAGGTATGACAATAGGGATGATCCTTTTGCATACTGCCTGAAAATAAACATCCAACTAAGACACCTAAATAATCGATCATTGCAAATATCCAGCCTGCAATAGGATTGGAAACATCTCCAAGGGATTTATTTTTATAACTAAATGAAATAGGTGTAGTTTCAATCATATATTTCTTATAGGTTAAAAAGTCTAAATCTCCATATTCGTCTGTATAATAATTACTTACATGATCTCCATCAAGAGAATAAACAATTTCACTTGTTTGAGGGTCTACACAAGTAATCATATAACTTGCATATTCTACTCCTACAATACAAATAAGTGAAAGAATGAATCCAATAAGATAATGTTTGCCTGTAATATAAGTGTTTGATTTAAATAGACCTTTAAAATAACCATATCCACATATATATCCGAGAATTAATGCACCTACAGGAATAATAAAAAACATAGAAAAATGCAATGCTTCACATCCTGTGAAAAATAAAATCAGTACGGGTAAAGCTATACTAATAACTAATGATAAAAAACCTAAAATAATACTCATTTGATATCCTCCTTATTCTGATAAAAATGTAAAAAAAATAATAAAATGTATTAAATTGACTAGGACATTATATAAAGGATTCTATCTAATGTAAAGTTCAGAAAATGCAAATAGTAAAATATGCCCAAATTAAAAGAAAATTTAATAAATCTATAAATATACGAAATAAAAGTTGAAAAGTTCATAATTTTTTAATTTACACAAGACGTTCTAGTAGTTATTTGGTATACTATAATTTAAATAGAAAAGCAAGAGGTGATAAAGTATGGTTATAAAATACAAAAGTACGAGAGGAAATGAAGAAACAAAAACATCAGCAGAAGCTATATTAAAAGGAATTGCAAAGGATAAGGGATTATTTGTACCTATTTCATTTCCTACTATTGATAAAAAGTTAGAAGAAATGACCCATATGGATTATAAAGAAGTAGCTTTTTATGTCCTAGAAAAATTCTTAAGTGACTTTAGTGAAGATGATTTAAGAGATGCTATAGAGAATGCTTATGATGAAAAATTTGAAGCTAAGGAAATCGCACCTATTGTAAAGGCAAGTGATGCTTATTTTCTAGAGCTTTATCATGGAAAAACATTAGCCTTTAAAGATATGGCACATTCGATTCTTCCTCATCTACTTACAAAGGCTGCAAAGAAATTAGGGGAAGATAAAAAGGTCGTGATCCTAGCAGCAACTTCAGGAGATACAGGTAAAGCAGCATTAGAAGGCTTTTCTGATGTAGATCAAACAGAAATTATTGTATTTTATCCAGATAATGGGGTAAGTGAAGTTCAGAAGAGACAAATGATCACACAAGAAGGTAAAAATACCCATGTTGTAGCTATTAAAGGAAATTTTGATGATGCTCAAAGTGGTGTGAAAAAAATATTCAATGATGATGATTTCAATGAGCAAATGAACGAGAAGGGCTATGTTTTTTCCTCAGCTAATTCCATCAATATAGGAAGATTAGTTCCCCAAGTTGTGTATTATGTGTACACATATATTGAATTATTGAAAAGAGGAGAGATTACGTCTGGAGAGAAAATCAACTTTGTTGTACCTACGGGCAATTTTGGAAATATCCTGGCAGGTTACTATGCAAAGAAAATGGGACTACCTATTGGAAAGTTAATTTGTGCATCGAATAAAAATAATGTACTTTATGATTTTCTAAATACAGGGGTTTATAATATTAATAGAGAATTTTTCATGACTAATTCTCCATCTATGGATATTTTGATTTCAAGTAACTTAGAAAGATTATTATATGAATTAAGTGATCATGATGAAAGCTTAGTAAAGAATATGATGAATCAATTAGATGGTGAAAGTAAACAATACACCATTACTCCTAAAATGAAAGAACTTTTAAAAGGCTTCTATGGAGGATTTACCACAGAGGAAGAAACAATAGAAACTATTAAAAAGGTATATGATCAATCAAAGTATGTACTAGATACTCATACAGCTGTTGCGTATAAAGTATATGAAGAATACAAAAAAGAGACAAAGGATGATACAAAAACAGTTATTGTATCTACCGCAAGTCCTTATAAGTTTACAAAAAGTGTCATCAAAGGGGTAGTAGCATCTACTGAAGAAAAAAATGAATTTAAGTTGATTGAAATGTTATCTAAAAATACAGGAATTAGTATTCCAGAACCTATAAAAGATTTAGACAAAAAAGAGATTTTACATGATATAAAGTGTGAAAAAGATGCTATGAAAGATACGGTAAAAGGAATTTTAGGAATTTAAAAACTTAAAAGTTATAAAAAAGAGGCTATGGAATCAATTAAATGATTTTTCCATAGCCTTTTTAGTTGGGTTATTGAATAGAAGTATTGTTAGTAGATATATTCTTAGGTTGAAGAAAATCTTTATTTTCTTTATACTCTTTGATCAATTCTTTTGTTACATTTAAAACAAAATCTTGACAGTATTCTCCTGAATTACGATCATAACCTTCATCATGAACTTCACTATTTGACAATATTCTTATTCCTAAGAAAGGAACCTTATATGTTTTTGCAATTTGAGCAGCTGAAGCTGTTTCCATTTCTTCTACAGATGTAGCATACTTTTCATGAATCCATTTGATGCGATCTAACTCACGATTCCACTGATCAGCAGAACCAATAACTCCTTCTACCACTTTTCCTTTTTTATAAGTATTCATTACATTTTTTGCAGATTTAATAAGGGTAGCATTTCCTTCGAAATCTTTTAATTCTTTTATTTCACCATCAACACTTACATTGATATCCATTGGAATCCAGTTTTCTGTATGAATTCCTTTATCATAGTCACTGTGCTCAGATCTGAAAGAACCAAAATTCACACTTTTTTTACCGATGACAATATCATAACGATGTAGTGAAGGATCATGTCCTCCAGAAGTTCCTTGATTGATAATAGCTAAAGGATTAAACTTTTCAATAGCTAATAGGGTAGATGCAGCAGCATTTGTCATACCTATTTCTGTCTTAGCAACGACTACAGGGTAATCATCAATAGTTCCTTTATAAAAAAACCAACCGCCATAAGTGATTTTTTCAACGTTTTGAAGCTGGGCTACTAAGTTTTCTGTTTCTACATCCATTGCTCCTTGAATGATAATAGGTTTAAGAGCTGGTTGAGAATTTTCCTCAGGGTTTGCAAAGCTTACAAGGGTGAAACTCATTAGAGTTGCTAAAATAAATGCTAAAATTCTTTTTTTCATGATTGACATCTTCCTTTCTTATTTAGAATAATTTATGTAGTTTATAGCTATGTGTTTTTTATTAATAAAAAATAAAACACCTTATGGAGGAATGCTAAAAGGTGTTAGAAAGTCATAGGGATGACAAAAAAACACTTATAGCCAAAACTATTTACGGTAGTTGGTAGAAACATTTAGCCCATATTGCTGAATTTATACAAGTGAACAATTTTTATATTTAATTATAAAATGTTTACATTTATGCATTATACACTATAGTTTTACATATTTCAACAAGATGTTTCATTTATATTCATGGATTACCCCTTTAAAAACACGAACTATAGAAAATGATAATGGCTAAAACTCTAGAAATTACTAGAATGTATGAGATGAGAATAAGAAAAAAATGAAGGCTATTCGCATATAATAAATTATTTCAAAATATGGTAAAATGTTTCCGTGCTTATAGAATCATAAAAGACGATAGCAAAAGGGAAAAACCTTTAAAAGGAGGAGAAGAACATGGATATGATCAATATTTTAATAGTTGAAGATGATGAAGATATTAATAACCTCATCTGTAATACTTTAAAAAAGACAGGATATAAAGTAGATGCAGCATTTGATGGAGAGGATGCTTTACAAAAATTTAAAGAAAGTAATTATCATATGGTAATACTAGATCTGATGCTGCCTAAAATAGATGGAATAGAAATTATGAGAAGAATAAGGGGAGAGAGCATTGTACCTATTATTATTTTGTCTGCAAAGGATGAAGAAATAGATAAAATTCTAGGGCTTCGAATGGGAGCAGATGATTATATGACGAAACCTTTTTCCACTAGAGAGCTTTTAGCAAGGGTAGATTCAATTATACGGAGAAGCTTTTATTTTAATGAATTGAAGCCATTAAAAGAAGAAAAAATCACTTATGGAGACATTGCTTTAGATTTGAACAATTATGAAGCTACAAAAAAAGGAGAAAATCTTTCTCTTACAAGAAAAGAATTTGAAATATTAAAGTTATTTTGTAAAAATCCCAATAGAGTTTTTACAAAGGAACAGATATTTAAAGCTGCTTGGGATGAAGAATATATGGGGGACGAAAATACAGTAATGGTACATATAAGAAGATTAAGAGCTAAAATAGAAGAAAATCCTTCAAGTCCTAAAATCATTGTTACTGTTTGGGGGATTGGCTATAAGCTTGGAGATATAAAAAATGACTAAGATGATTATTTTTATATTAAGTATAATTTGCATGTTTTTAACCTTTCTGCTCTTTAAACAAAATAAACAGATTCAAAAGATCAATGTAGTATTGATGCAAATAGAAAAGGGAAATATCAATCAAAGAATAAGACTGAGTACTAACAATAAAAATATGAAAAAGTTATGTGAAAAGATGAATGTATTGGTGAGTAAGTTTCAAGAAACACTGATTGAATATAAAAAAATAGAGGAATCTAGAAAAAAAATCATCTCAAATATATCCCATGATTTAAGAACCCCTCTAACCTCCCTTTTAGGATATATAGAAGCTATAAAGAATGATAAGACTTTAAAGGAAGAAGAAAAAGAAAAATATATAGAAGTAGTTTATGCAAAAGGGAAGGTTTTACATGTATTGTTAGAGGATTTCTTTGAATTATCCAAAATTGAAGCAAATGATACCTTATTAAATTTAAAAAAGATCAATATATGCGAAGCAGCAAGAATGAGTATTCTTACTTTCTATGAGGATTTTACAAAAAACAACATTATTCCTAAGATTCATATACCAGAGGAAAAGATTTTTATATTAGGAGATGAAAAGAGTATCCATCGAATTTTTAATAATCTTTTATCCAATGCCTTAAAATACGGAAAAGATGGTGGAGTAATAGGAATAGAGATTAAGAAGGAAAAGGGATCTGTAGGGGTATCTATTTGGGATCAAGGAAAAGGAATAAAAGAAAGTGAAATTTCTCATATATTTGAAAGACTATATACTTTAGAAGATTCAAGAAATACATATCTTCAAGGAAATGGACTAGGGTTGACTATTGTAAAAAAATTGATAGAAAAGCATCATGGAAAGATTCATGTGAGTAGTATTCCTTATGAAAAGACGGAATTTTTATTTACCCTTCCTTTAGATAAATAGGATTTAAGGAATTTGTAAGATTTATGTTAAAGCTATGTAAGTTTTTTAGGATATCCTAAGATTAGAAGGGAAGGGATTTATATGGAATATGTACTAAAAACAGTAAATCTAACGAAAAAGTATAAAAACAAAATAGCTGTAGATGGCTTAAACATTCATGTAAGAAAAGGAGAAATTTATGGATTCTTAGGGGAGAATGGAGCGGGAAAAACCACTACCTTGAGAATGATTATGGGACTTGTAAAGCCAACGAGTGGGAGTATTGAAATATTTGGAGAAAATCATGCTGCAAAGAAGTTTGAGCATCTAGAGAGAATAGGCTCTATTATAGAATTTCCAGGATTTTATCCTAATTTGACAGCTAAAGAAAATTTAGAGATTCATAGAAGACTCATGGGGGTACAAGGAAAAAAGTGTATTGATGAAGCTTTAGAAATAGCTGGTATTGTTGATGCTAAAAATAGAAGGGTGAAGGAATTTTCTTTAGGAATGAAGCAACGACTGGGTATTGCAAGAGCACTTCTTCATCATCCAGAACTCCTTATTTTAGATGAGCCTACCAATGGACTTGATCCTATTGGGATTAAGGAAATAAGAGAGCTCATATTGGATTTAGCAAATAAAAAGAATATAAGCGTATTAATATCTAGTCATAATCTAAGTGAAATACAACAAATGGCAAATACCATTGGGATTATTCATGAGGGGAAATTAATAGAAGAAATTGATTTTGATACCCTTCAAAATAAAAATAGACATTATATAAAGATTAAAGTAAGTGATGATAAAAAGGTAGCCATGCTATTAGAAGAAAAATTAGGGATTAAGGATTATCGAGTGAGTGAAAAAAATATTTTAAAAGTATATGAAAAGCTTTCAGATGCTCATAAAATCAATCGAATGCTTATTGAAAATCATATAGAGGTGAGTGAGATTGTATTAAGGAAGGATAGTTTAGAGGAATATTTCTTGAAAGCTACTGGAGGTGAGAGCTGTGCTTAGTCTAATTTATACGGAAGTTTTGAAGTTAAAAAGAAATAAGATTTTATGGTTGTTGCCTATAGGAGGATTACTTCCAAGTATACTCAATTTGATGATCATTATAGGAAATTCAAAGCATTATGCAATTCATTGGGAAGGTGCCTTTAAAAATAATTTTATGTTTATGACTTTGATTATGGCAGTTGCTCTATTTTCGTTAATTTCAGGATATGTATTTTCAAGGGAATATACGGAAAATACAGTGAATAGCCTATATACTTATCCCGTAGATCCAGCTAAATTTGTTTTTGCAAAGCTAATGGTGATTTTTATGATGATTTATGTGACTTTAATCATCAATTATGGGTCCATATTGGGAGGGGGGCTACTAGCAATTCAAGAACCATTAACAGGAAGTTTACTGATGGAGACGGTAAAAAAACAAGTAATAGTTGGGATCATGTTCTTTGCATTAGCTCCTGTAGGGGCGTTTTTAGGGGTAATCGGTAAAAATGTAATCCCACCTATTGTTTTAGGAATCAGTGGAGTGATTACAAATATTGTAGCAATTAATTCAAAATATATAGATGTTTTTCCCTGGTCCATTCCAACAGCTTATATTTTTAGAGAAGACGCAGAAGACCCTAGATTAGTTTGTATAAAGGCAGGGATTATTTTAATATCCATGTTTGTCATTTTCTTGATGGGATTAATAAAATATTTGAAAAAAGCAGATGTACATGCTGGTTCATGATAAAATACTATAAGAGCTTCTAAATGGAGAAGATGAAAAAGATAGAGTACTTTTTAATAAAGGAAATATCTTTTTTGTTTTGTAAGCATAATCATTATAGAATATTGGGTTAGAGCAAGAAGAGTGCAAAGAATCACAATCGTTGCAAAGTTAGCAGGAAAACAGCGAGGATTCGTAGAATGATTAAAAAAGATATAAGGTTGTGGAGGTGAAGACCATTCTATATAAAAAGAGGAAATATGTACTTCAAATAATGATTATTATAATGAGTTCATTTTTATTATTTAATGTGTTTTTTTATATACAAGTAAAGAGAAGCTATGAGAATAGATTTTATGAAATAGGAAATAAAATGACTTCTCAGACCACTAAAGCATTGACCCATTGGATTGATGATCAAATAAAAGTTGTTAAAATGATTTCGAGAGAAAAACGAATTATTGATGCTTGTAGATTTCCTGAAAATGAGGAAATAGTCCATAAAGCACAGAAATTTTTACAGGAGATGCATGAGCTGTATCCCTATTATGAAAACTTACCTTTAAGTATTAAATTAGAAAAGCCAATAATAAAAAATGTAAATGGCAAAAGGATACAAATTAATAATGGAGAATTTTTAATAGATACAGTTGGTGGAAAAACTATAGGAAAAGGTGGTATAGACTATTCTTACGTGAGGGAAATTCTTGATGGAAAGGATTATTTTGTAAGTGAAATTTATCCAAGTATTTTAAGGGAAAATCCAATTTTTGTAATAAGTGTACCAGTTACCTATGATTCAGAAATCATAGGTGTTGCAATCATTTCTCCTCAAATGGAGTATTTTACAAAAGCATTTGTAGATAATGTAAACTTTGAAAATACAGGATATATGTTTCTAATGGATAGTCGAGGGCTTACCATAGCCCATCCAAATAGAGAGCTGATTTTAAATAATAGCAATAAGGTTAAAAAGATTGGAAAGGAAATTTTGGCTAAGATTGCAAAGGCAAATAATTATTTTGAGGGCAAGTTTTTGGAAGAGGAAAAATTTTATATTTATACAAAAGTAGATATTTCATCAGAAAATATCATGAATAAATGGTATATCATATTTACTCAAACTCAAAGAGAAGTTTTACAAAATTCTAATAAATATCTTAATATTCTTATTGTAGCAGGAATCATTACTACTGCTATAGTGGTTTGGGCAATATATCTTGTATCTAATATCAATCAAAGGGAGCTATACAAAGAAAAATTAGAAGAGATGAATAAAGAATTAGAAAAAAAGGTTCAAGAAAGAACGGCAGCATTAAAAAAATTAGCAACAACAGATAGCTTAACCCAGTTAGACAATCATCAAACAGCATGTGAGAAATTAGAAAAAGTAATGGAGCAAGCTATAAAAGAAGAATTGCCTTTTGTTGTGATGATGGCAGATTTAGATAAATTTAAAAGAGTGAATGATACTTACGGTCATCAGGTAGGAGATGAGGTATTAAAATCTACAGCTCATGTTATTTCTTCTAATATAAGAGATGGGGATATAGCAGGAAGATATGGTGGAGAAGAGTTTATTGTTATTTTACCTAATACGGAGCTCGAGGAAGGATTAAAAGTAGCAAATAGGATTAAAGATCATATAGAGGATGAAGTATTTTCTATTAAAGAGTTGAAGGTTACTGTTAGTATAGGAGTTAGAAAATGGCAGGGAGAAAATGCTATAGATTTAGTAAAGTATGCGGACGAAGCTTTGTATCAAGCAAAAGAAAATGGAAGAAATAGAATAGAAATAAGATAGAGATAAAATTAAATAGAGAAAATGTAAAAAAATGTTTAGACCATGGTAGTGTTTATGTCTAAACATTTTTTTATTTATATTTCATAACAAATACCCTTAATAACGAGGTTTGGTTGATTGAGTAGATGAATTTTTTCTTTAGGTTCATTGGAGATTATTTGAATTTGAGGTCTTGATGGAAAATCTGGATCGATGTTTTTTACAACGGCTACATGACCATTACTTAAACGAACAAGGGTGCCAACGGGATAAGGAACGATTTTCTTTGCAAAAATTTCTACCATTTCAAAAGAAAATAAAGTTCCTGCATTTGCCATAATGTATTCAAGGGCCTCATGGGGTGGTATGGCTCGACGAATAGGTGTATCTGAGGTCAAATTATCATATATATTGGCAATGGATACGATTTGTGATAGCTTGTATATATCCTCACCCATTCCTCTGGGATAGCCTTTTCCATTAATTTGTTCATGGTGTTGAAGGATGATAATTCTTACATAGCTTGGGATATCCATATTTCCCTTTAAAAAATCATATCCGCGTGTAGGGTGCATTTTAACGATGGCTTCTTCTCCTTCTGTTCTTTTATGCTTATTCCAAAGAATTTCTTCAGGAATAAGGGTTTTTCCGATATCATGTAAAAGAGCTCCTAGACAAAGATGTTCTAATTCTTTTTTATTTAAATTCAATGCTTTTCCTAAAACAAGAGATAAAAGGGATACATTTACTGCATGCTGAAATAAAAATTCACTTTTATTTTTTATGTCTACCATACTAACAAGAATGGTATCCTGTGAAAGAATTCCCTCTAAAATCATTTTGGAAATATCATTTAAAGAATGAAGAGATTGTTCCTGTTGTTCCTTTAACCTTTTTCTAAAACCTTCATGAAATGAATGGTTCTCATCATCTTTATGAAGAGAATGCATGGTTTTGAAGGTGTTTTTTATGGTCTGTATGGCTTTTTGTTTTATTTCTGGTTTGATAATTTCTTCTAGCTCCGTATCGGAGTATTGATCTTGGATATATAGGGAGTAAATACCAAAATCATTTAATCTTTTTTTCATAGAATTGTTCATAATGAAACCTCTTCGTAGAAGAATTCTACCTTCTTGATTATAAATATCTTTTCCTAGGACATCTCCTTTTTTTACGTATTCCATAGGGACGAATCTCATAGTAATCACCTTCAATCATTAAAATTACTAAAGTCTATATTGGTTATACAATTTTCTAGTTTTTCAAGATCTATTCCCAATTCTTTTAAGACTTCAATATTTAATGGGTGGGGGGCTACCCCTTTATTACATATTTTTTTTGTATAATAATTAGCAAGATAAATACAATAAACTAATTCTTTATGAATAATATTTTCATTAAAACAGCAATGATGATATAATGCTCCTTCTACCATAGCATAGGGTAAATTCCACCAGTTTAATAAAAAAGCTCCTAATTCTGTATGGGGAATACCTATAAGTTCTCTTTCAACGGCTATAGGGTCTACATGATTTTGCTGAATGATTTCCTCAATTTTCCTATAATTAGATGGATGATATTGATAAGTTAAAACCTTTCCAATATTATAAAGGAGTCCTGATAAGGCAAATAAATCAGGCAATTTTTTTTGTAAACATTCTTCATATATGACTTGCATTAATCGATTGCTCATCATAGAACTTTTCCATAAATTTTCTATTATTTTTTGATCTTTCTTTCCTTTGAATTGAAAAACGCTATTTGTTAGTATAATATTTTTTACATTGGTGAGTCCGATAAATAGAATGGCTTGTTTTAGGGAACCTATTTGCTTATGATAAAAGGCTGCATTGGCGATTTGTAATATTTTAGCGGATATGCTTTGATCTTCTTCTATTTTTTTTGTAATACTATCGACAGCAGCATCTTTTTTTATTAGAGTATTGATTTCTTCATATAGACGAGGAATGGTAGGGAGATGATGGATGTTATTGAACATTTTCAATAAATCATGTTGTTTTAAGAGATCCTTTACAGTAAATAGTTTTTTAATAACTTCGTTTAAATTTTCGTTATTCCAAGGTTTAAACAGATATACGCTAATTAAACTATTAGAAAGTGCATGATAGATTTTAGTTTGATCTGTATAGCCACTAAGGGCTACACGGATGGTTAGAGGATATAGCTCTTTTACTTTTTTTAATAAAGCATAGCCATCCATTTTAGGCATTCGAATATCTGAAACAATTAAATCAATCTCATTATTTTCCATGATTTTTAATGCGTCTACACCACTATTAGCAAAATAACATTCATACTCAGAAAGTCTAAAAAATCTTTTAAGACATCTTAATATTTGCTGTTCATCATCTACAAACAATATGGTTTTAGACATTTATACCTCCTCCTCCAAAATAAGCTCTTGTAAGATAGGTAATTGAATATAAAAGATAGATCCTTCTCCTAATGTGCTTTCTACCCATATATTTCCTTTGTGTTTATTAACAATAATATCATAGGCAATGCCTAGACCTAATCCTGTTCCTTCTCCAATAGGTTTCGTTGTAAAGAAAGGATCAAATATTTTATGAATATTTTCTTCAGAAATACCAATGCCATTATCTTCTATAGCCATGTAAACATAATTTTCATCTTTGTAGGTTTTGATTTTGATCCAACCTAAATCATCTAAATCTTTTTTTCTAATGGCATAAGCTGCATTGATTACAATATTTAATAAAACTTGATTGATTTGATTACCCATAGCAGGAATCAAAGGAATTTGTCCAGGATTTAATTCTACTTCTGCGTCATATTTGATTTCATTATTTGCTACGACTAAAGTTGTTTGGATGCCTTCATTTAAATCGTATTCTTCAAATTCATTTAGTTGGTCAATCCTAGAAAACAATCTTAATCCTTGTACGATGTCCTTGACTCTTGTCAAGCCTTCATGACAATCGCTTAGCAGACCTTGTATATCTTCGTGGATAAATTCAATATCTTTTTCTTTTTCTAAATTGATAATTTTGTTCAATATTTCGTTACATTCTGGATGAGTTTGAAGCAATGGATTGTTACTGATGGAATGATAGAGGGACAATACATTTTGATAAACTGAGATATATTTGGATAATACTTTGAAATTACTGCTAATAAACCCTAAAGGGTTATTGATCTCATGGGCTACCCCTGCTGCAAGCTGACCGATTCCTGCTAATTTTTCTTTTTGGATTAGTTGAGTTTGTGCTTCTTTTAATTTTTCAACCATATCCAATAAATTTTTATTAGTTTCTAGCAATTCTTTTTCCATTCTTTTTTGCTCTGTAATGGTTTTAATAATTCCTACAAATCCAAATAAATGATCTTTATGATCTTTTAGTGGAGTAAAGATGGCATTAATTATTTTTTTTTCTCCATTTTTAGTAGTTAGATGGATATTGTTTTTTAAGAGCTTTGCTTTTTCTTTCAATAGAAAGGAATTGATTGAAAGACTTTCTTCTGCATCGAGTTTTACAATGTCTAATACAGCTTTTCCGATAGAGGTTTCTTTAGTATACCCTGTTAAGATTTCAGCGCTTATGTTCATATGGGTAATATGAAAGTTTATATCTGTAGCAATAACGGCTTCATCCATATAGGCTAATAGGTTATTTAGGAGTTGTTTTGTTTCATAAAAATTCTCTGTTTTCATGAGGTCACCATCCTTTTAGAACAGAAATTTGAAAAAAGTATATTTCTATGTAAAAATCATTGAAAAAGAATATTATTATTTAAATGAAAAATCTGATAATTCTGTTATTAAATAATTCTACATTTTTCTATATAATCCTTTATTTTCTTACATATTTTATATAATTTTCAAATTATAGAAAAAGAGAGAGGATGGTAAAAAAAAGAATTTTTCTACCGATCCTCAATATCTCCTTCAAGCTCTAAAAAGGCTTTATGCAGCTCATGGATTTGATCATCACTAGCCTGCCAATAACCCCTTTGATGATATTCTAACATTTGTTTGACCATTTCAAGATAAGCATAAGGGTTATTTTCTTTTAATTGATTCTTTAAATCCTCATCCATTACATATTGATCATGAAGGGAATCATATACCCATTGATTGATTTGATTGGTAGTAGCTGCTAAGCCTTGAATATTTTCAAATCGATCAGCAATAAGGGTAGCTCCATGGTATTTGTGCTTTAACATTTCTTCAATCCATTTTGGATTGAGAAGTCTTGTCCGAATGCCTCGTTCTATAGATTTTTCTGCATTTTCAGTTTCAATATGTTCTGTTGTTGTATCGGAGATGAACATTTCACTTTTTTTACCACGAATGATTTCAACGGATTTAGATAGCCCTCCAAAGAATTCATAGTAATGGTCTAAATCTACAATTTCATATTCATGATTGCTTCTTACTTGAGAGATTAATTCGATCATGGATAAATTTTTCTCATAGAGATTTTCAAAATGGATGCCTCGATGATTTTTACTATAAACATGATGCATACTTTCTATAAAGCTTTTACCGATTTCTGATTCTTCCCTCCAAGATTTTTCTTCAATAAGGGAGGTAATGTTGGTGCCATATTGAGCTTGACTAGGACCAAAAATTCGGGAGGATGCAAGCTCTAATGCATCTTCTTTTTGGTAGTTTTCAGCTAATAATTGATGGTATAATTTTTTTGTATGAATGTGAAAATAGTTAAGACCCTTTTCATCTCCTAAGTTATTAAGCTTTTCAAATATTTCATTGAGAAGAATGATGATATTTTCAAACATATCTCTAAAAAAGCCACAAATATTAATGACCACATCTATTCTTGGACGGTTTAATTCTTCTATTGGGATGATTTCAAATTCAGGCTCCCAAATATTTATACGATCTTTCATACGAACTCCTAAATAATATAAAATTTGTCCTAGGGTCTCTCCACCTGTACGACAAGTTTCTAGTCCCCAAAGAATAACAGAAGTAACCTTTGGATAATTTCCATGGAGATCATAATAAGTATTTAAGGTATTCTCAGCAATTTTTTGTCCTCGCATCATAGCAACAGGGGAAGGAATAAATCTACTATCAAATTGATAAAGGTTATAGCCTGTTGGCAATACTTCTGGATTTCTAATAGGGTCTCCACCTACTTTAGCAGGGAGGTATTCTCCATTTAAAAATTTGATGAGTCCTTTATTTTCATGATTTTGTTTGATTTTTTCACAGATAGATAATCCATAATCAAAGGTTTTCTGAAGTTCTTTTCCATAAGCTTTTATTAAGCTATCATCTAAAGGAGCATTTAAATCAACAAGGTCAATGAGTTTTTTTGCTTCTTCATCTAATAATTTTAAGGAATGTATTTTATTTTGATCTATTATTTCATCGTAGTCTAAATGATTTTTCTCAGCAACAATTCTTTTCAAAGATTTGATTGCTCCTCGATCATATTGAAGAATAGCTGAGAATAACTCTTTTAATTCATCCTTTGCGTAAGCTTTACCAAAAACGTGAAGCCCCTTTGGCATAAGGGAAGATTTCATCTTATATAATTCCTTCTCAATTGAATCTAAATCCTTTTCTAAATGTAACGCTTCTGCCATCTTGAATATTTCATCTAATAAATCACCTGACCTAGCAGGAGATAAATGAAGGGATTCTTCATATTCCCCTATCAAATTTTCTAGTTTTGTATAATCTTCATAAAGATTTGAAGGTACAAAGGTAGGGGGTTGATAGCTAATCAAAACAGCATGAGATCGCCTTTTGGCAATCATGGCCTCTGATGGATTTCCACAATAATAAATATAGCCATGGGGAATATCGCCAATCAAATAATCAGAATAACAATTGTGACTCATGCCACATTCTTTTCCAGGTAAAAATTCAAGGGTGCCATGGGTGCCTACATGAAGGATTACATCAGCATGAAAATCATTTTTTAACCATTCATAAAAGGCTAGGTATTGATGATGAGGTGTCAGATTTTTATCATGATAATTTGCTTTTTCATCTTCTATGAGTCCTTTTGAAGGCTGTAGACCAATGAAGATATTTTCATTGATCAATCCTGGTATGAAAAAATCTTCTCCATTTGCCATAATAGCGCCAGGAGCATCACCCCACTGTTTTATCATGTCATGAATAGGAGAAAAATCCTTTAAACCATCTATATATTTTTCACTCTTATAAGGAATGTAATTTTGTTTTTCATAATAATATTTAGGAGAGTTGATGAGCCCTCCTTCTAAAAAAGTATTTTCTAAGGCTTGTGCATCTAATTCTTTTAGACTGTATCCCTCTTTTTTTAATGTTTTTAATATTTCACTAATGGAGGTAAAGGTATCTAAAAAAGCGCCATGAAATAAATGATCTTCTCCAGGGGGATAATTATAGCCAATGATGGCAACTTTCTTTTCTGAATTTTTCTTCCCTTGAAGAGAGAGCCAGTTTTTTATACGACTGACGAATCTTTCTACCCGATCATCAATACACTCTATTTGGTAAAGCTCTGTGTTTAGATTTTTATCTATTCCCTTCGAAGAAATAGCACCAACAGGGTAGGTCTCAATGGCACCATCCATTTCAGGGAGCATAATAGATAGCATAAATTCAGAACTATGAATGCCTTGAGAAGATTTTTCCCAATCTTCTTTCGTTCTTCTAGAGAGGAAAAAAGGGTGAAAAAGAGGAACATTTAACTCCTTAAACAAATCAACCATTCCCTCCGCATCTCCTCCCATAGGACCTGCACCGATTCGGAAGGGAAGGAAGCTAATGACCATATTTACCTTTTTATCATAGGTTAAAAGCTTTTTTATTTCATTAGGATCGTTTCCAGAGGTTTTTGTAAAGCCTATAGGAATGATGTTGGCTAGGGGTCTTAATTTTTCTACGATTTTATGAACGGCAAAGGAAGTATCATTCGGATAAGTATGACCATAAAAAAGTACACCTATATTTGGTTTGGAAGGATCATACCCATAGATTTTTATGTAAGAAGGATAGTTTTTATGAAATTTTCGGTCATAGGGATCACAAATCCCCACATCCATTACTTCTATAGGTTCTTCAGGAATCTGAATAGAAGGAACCCCACCATAATATTTAAGAAGTAGACAAAGCATACTTTCAAGTTGAGATATAGATGCATTTTTAAAGTATTTTGTGATGTAGGATAGATTTTTCATATCTCTAATTTTCCCTGGAAGAACTTTTCCTATTTTTTCAGCCATCCAGATCATCTTTCTTATTTTTTGCATATCAGGTTTTTTACTAGATTGCATCATTTTATCATTGGCTTTAAAGCTTCCAAGTTTCATAAAATCTCGTGCAGACCCGCCAATAGGAATGACTTGTCCCTTATAATTCTCTAGGCTATCATAAACTGCTTTGGTGATTTCCTTTGGACTTCCCATTAAATCTACGATAATAGCATGAGAAGAATGTATATCTTTTTTTATGAGCCCTAATTCATCCTTAGAAAAATTTGAAGCAGCATAATAAAGCTTTAAATCAAGTGCCTGATTTATTTTAGAATTAATTTGATCAAGAGCCGCTGAAATATTCGTAAGTACTGTTGTTGAAACGGTTATAATGCAAAGATTCATGGATACAACCTCCTGTAATGTATTTGCTTTCAAACATTTACATTATATGCTAATATTTATGGAGGAGCAAGATTTTCATAAAAGGGGATGAATCAAATGAATAAAAAAGTATATCCATTTACAGCTATTGTAGGGCAAGAAAAAATGAAAAAAGCCCTTTTATTAAATGTAATCAACCCACAAATAGGAGGGGTATTGATTCGAGGGGAAAAGGGTACGGCAAAATCAACAGCAGTGAGAGCTTTGGTAGATTTATTACCTACAAAAAAAGTAATAAGGGGTTGTAAATTTAATTGTGAAGTAAGTGGACAAAATGGACTTTGTAAAGCATGTAAAGAGCAAATGACTCATAAAGAGTTAGAGACAGAAGATAAAAAAATGAAGGTTGTAGAACTTCCAATAGGGTGTACAGAAGATAGAACCATCGGTACTCTTGATATTGAACAAGCTATCAAAACAGGAGAGAAAAAGTTTGAAGGAGGTATCCTAGCACAAGCTAATGGAAATATACTTTATGTAGATGAAGTGAATTTACTCAATGATCATATTGTAGATGTCTTATTAGATGTGGCAGCAATGGGGGTCAATCATGTAGAAAGGGAAGGAGTGTCTTATGAACACCCATCAAAATTTATCTTAATTGGAACTATGAATCCAGAGGAAGGAGATTTAAGACCTCAACTATTAGATCGATTTGGACTTGTAGTAGATGTTCTTTCAGAACATAATGTATCGGATCGAGTGGAAGTGATCAAGAGAAGATTATTATTTGAGCAAAATCCAGAGGTTCTAATAGAGGAATATAAAGAAAAACAAGGTTTATTATCTGAAAAAATAGAAAAAGCAAAAGAACTATTAGATCAAGTTGTCATTCGAGATGAATTATTAGCTTTAACGGCTGAAATCGTTATTGAATTAGGAGTAGAGGGGCATCGAGGAGATATAACGATTATTAAAACTGCAAAAACAATAGCTGCTTTTGATGAAAGAGAGGACGTCACAAAGGAAGACCTTTTAGATGCAGCCGAGTTGGTTTTACCTCATCGAATGAGAACCTTGCCTTTTGAGGAAGGGGTACTCAGTAAAGATGCTTTGAAAAAATGGATTGAGGAAAAATAGTTATGAATAAAAGATTATATCCTTTTACAGCTATGGTAGGAATGGAAGAGGTAAAAAAAGCACTCATACTCAATATGATTGATCCTAAAATAGGTGGCGTCTTACTTGCTGGAGAAAAAGGTACTGCAAAATCAACGATCGTAAGAGCTTTAGCCCAACTAATGAAAGATAAAAATGTGGTAACCCTCCCCTTAGGAACTACAGAAGATGGATTGATAGGAACCATTAATATAGAAGAGGCGATGAATAAGGGAAAAAGAGTTTTTGAACCAGGTATATTAGGGAAAGCCCATAACAATATTTTGTACATAGATGAAGTCAATTTATTGTCAGAAACATTGATCAATATGATTTTAGATGCAGCAGTTAGTGGTGTAAATAAAGTGGAGAGGGAAGGAATTTCTTACGAGCATCCTTGTGAATTTATATTAATAGGAACCATGAATCCAGAAGAAGGAAAATTAAATCCCCAATTATTAGATAGATTTGGCTTTTATGTGGAAGTGAAGGGGACAAAGGAAAAGGAAGAGAGAATAGAGATTGTAAAAAGAAGATTAGTTTATGAAAAGGATGCAAATACCTTTTATGATGGATTTTTAAAAGATGAAATGGATTTAAGAGAACGTATTGTAAAAGCTCAAAAAAGCCTTGAGAATATAGCTATAGATGATGATATTTTAGAAAAAATTGCAAAACTCAATATACAAGGACATGTACAAGGACATAGAGGAGATTTAGTATTGACTAGAGGAGCCATAGCTCATGCAGCTTTTTATGAAAAAAATGAGGTTACTACTGAAGAAATAAAAGCTGTAGCAAATATTACTTTAGGGCATCGATTAAGAGAAGGAAATGAAGGAAGTGGAGAAACAAAAAATCAAAAAGAAGAAAATGAAATACAACCAGATTCCCCTAATCAAGATCCATTAGAACAAGGCTCAGAACAACCTTCACCAGAATTCGATCCATCCTTATTGGATAATCTGAACGAAGGAAAGACAAATGATCAAGAGCAATTAGAAAAGAATTTTCATATTGGAGAAGCTTTTGATGCTAGTGGATTGCTACATAGTCTTACAGATCGAAAAATAAGAAAATGTGGAAGTGGTAAGAGAAGTAAATCTAAAACCTCCTCAAAAATAGGAAGATATATAGGCTATAAAATCCCTAAAAACAAAGTAGAAGATTTATCCTTTGATGGAACTATTCGTGCAGCAGCACCTTATCAAAAATGGAGAGAGAAAAATGGGCTAGCTTTTGTTATTCGAAAAGAAGATATTAGGGAGAAAATAAGAGAACAACGTATAGGAAATACTATATTATTTTTAGTAGATGCTAGTGGATCTATGGGCATTGAAAAAAGAATGGTGGAAGCAAAAGGAGCTATTTTTTCCCTATTGAAGGATGCATATGAAAAAAGAGATCAAGTAGGGATGATGACCTTTAGAGGAAATGATGCTTCAGTAGTTTTACAGCCTACTAGAAGTGTAGACCTTGCTTATAGATGTCTAAAAGATATAAAATTAGGTGGGAAAACACCTTTAGCATTAGGGCTTATGAAAAGTGTAGCTTATATAAAAGGGCTGAGAACAAAGGACGCAGAAATCATGCCAGTCATTGTCTTGTTATCTGATGGTCGCGGAAATGTAGGTATAAATAGTAAAGATACACTAAAGGAAATTTTAAGTATAGCAACGTCAGTAAAGGACAAAGCAATAAAGTTTATGGTCATAGATACAGAGGGAGGCTTTTTAAGGCTAGGACTGGCTAAAAAATTAAGTGATACTCTTGGTGCAGATTATTTTCGTCTTGAAGATATAAAAGGAGGGTTAGCCCAGTGTATTAGAAAATCTTCTGATTTTTAAGAGAAAAATATTTTTATAAAAACAATAATGATAGATGTATGAAGTGTATGAAAAGGGATGAAGCATATAAAAATGGCTCAAGGTAGGAGCCATTTTTATATGCTTTTATTATTGTATAGCAATGCTATTTCGATATTCTAAGGGTGTTTTTTTTGTAAACCTTTTAAAAACGATAGAATAATAATTTTGCGTATTGAAGCCAACGGATATTGCCACATCCATAAGAGATAAATTTGTATTCTCAAGAAAATATTTACTCTTTTCAATGCGATAATTATTTAAGAAGTTAGAAAAAGTAAAGTTTGTTTCTTTTTTAAACACTTTGCAAAAGTAGCTTTTGTTTACAGATAAATCATTGCATAGTTCATCTAGATTAATAGACTGGGTATAATTTTTATGTATATATTCGATAGCTTTTTTTACATGTACACTAAATCTTAAATTACTCATCCCCTTACTAAACCGGCTATCAGAAATATTCAATAAAATAGCAGGCAAATACTGTATGCAGTTATGGGGTTTAAAAGGAATAGATATTGTATTGTTTTCAGTGCATTTAAAAGGTCCTATGATGAAATAGCCTCTATACTTATCAAATCTGGATATGGAAACTACTACAAAGTGAATATCCTTTGCATAGCTTAAATTACAGCTAAGGGAATTGTCAGAATCAAAATGAATATCTCTAAAAATAGCACAATCATCAAAAAATTTTTCCACTATAGGGGTATAACCGATACTACAAATTTTATTAAAATCAATGTCTACTGCTAATATAGGCAGATTGCAACAACTATAGAAGTCAGAAATAATATCGTGTATTACTTTCAAAAAAATACACCTCCCTAAAAAATAAGCAATATATAGTTATAAAAAAACAAATATAATGAAGTTTGTTTATTGATAATAATATAGAATGTTTGTATAAACGACAAATCGTATCAAATTATATCAAATCATATCGTAATATTACATATTATTACTTACTACTATGAATTTGTCAAATCTAGGATAGAAAATGGTGCTAAAATTGAGGGTAAGATAAAAAATAGATGATGTGATATTGTAAAATTAGTGAAATTGCTAAATGAAGACGGATGGGTTTTGTCGAAAATTAGAAGAAGGTATATTTACATTATATTAAACATAGTGTAAAATATGAAAAAAAGGAAAAATGTTACATTTAGTACGTTTGTTTAGAAAAAAATGAATAAATAGCTTTTAGGTTCTTTTATCATTAGGATAAAGGATTAAAAGGGAATCGAGTGAAAATCTCGAACGGTCCGGCCACTGTAAATGGGGAGTGATCCTTCAATCTGCCACTGAAAAATTTTGGGAAGGCGAAGGAAAACGATAATCCATAAGTCAGGAGACCTGCCAAAAGCTTTAGGTATATAGATCCTTCCGAGAAAAGGAGTAGTACTATAGGAAATTTATTTGTCATGAAAAACAAGTAAAAATCATGTAGAAGCATCTCTATCTTTGTTAAAGGATAGAGTTTTTTTATTGCCATCAAAAGGCATGTTCATCATGTTTGTTGTGCATGAGAGGTCATTCGTTTAAAAATAAGTAATGTATTACTTATTTTTATAATAAAAGGTTAGGAGTATCTAACATGAAAGAAAGGGGGGAAAACAAATGACAAAGTCTATGAAGAAAATATCAGTACTTATAGTAGCGTTGATGATGCTTTTATCATTAACAGTTGTACATGCAGCTTCAGATGTGAATATTGGTATTTATAAGGATGGTTCTGAGACTAAGTTTTCTATGTCAAATGATACAATTGTTCCAGGATCACAGAATTTGGTTATAAATGGAGATGAAGCAACGCTCACATTTAATATTCAACCAATGGAGTTTATGGGTATACCTGGAGAACTCGTAAAATTATCAGTTGATTTTGGAGATGGAAATTATATTCCTGCAAGTTTTTCTGGAGATAAAGTAACACTTAAATTTCCAGCTTCTAAATTGAAAGATGGTAAGAATTTCTATCCTGCAAAAGTAAAAAGCAATGTATGGCTGATTCCAATACCAACTAGCGATGTTGAGTTTTGTATTACGAAGTAATTAATTTAGTAAAAAAGAAAAAATAGCAAAAGACAAGTGATAGATCTACATTACTTGTGACAAGAGAAATTCAGTAGCTGGCGTAAGTTGGCTACTGAAATTTCTTATTCTTTTTAAATCGGGACGATATAAAAATTGAGGTAGAAAAATAATTTTTAGAATAAGGGGGTTGTGAGTAGATGAAAAGGTTTTACCAAAAAATTTTAAGCGGTTTTTTAGTATTTGCTATGTTATTAACCTTAATACAACCAATAGCTGTACATGCTGAAGAACAGCAGCTTCCTGATGCAGTTGCACTTGAAAGTGTTTTTGGTCAGGAGATTGAGAAGACACAAGTGACTGTAGCAGATTCAGTTTATTCTGTTGAAACATCTATAACAGTAGAAAAAGATACAAACTCAAACGATATTCCAGATAGAGTAGAGATCAAGACAGTAGCAGGAAAGACTCCTACGATAATGAGAACACAATACATTAAGGAAGGGAACACATATGGAGTTTCAGCAAGTTTGTCAGTAGATAACACAACAGCATCTATAAAGACTAATGATATAGTGTGTATGGGTGAAGGTGCAAAAGCAAGTATTAAGGGCACTGACGATAAAGGAAAGGAAATACCAATAACAGAAAAAAGCCTTGAAGCAGGAAAAATGACAATGGTACCTATTCAAGTTGAAGCAGGAGATGGATCAATAAAAAGTTCATATTTTCTTATGGTTACAAGAGCCGAAGGAGAAAAAGATACAAACTCAAACGATATTCCAGATAGAGTAGAGATCAAGACAGTAGCAGGAAAGACTCCTACGATAATAAGAACACAATACATTAAGGAAGGGAACACATATGGAGTTTCAGCAAGTTTGTCAGTAGATAACGCAACAGTATCTATAAAGACTAATGATATAGTGTGTATGGGTGAAGGTGCAAAAGCAAGCATTATGGGTACTGACGATAAAGGAAAGGAAATACCAATAACAGAAAAAAGCCTAAAAGCAGGAGAAATGACAATTGTACCTATTCAAGTTGAAGCAGGAGATGGATCAATAAACAGTTCGTATTTTCTTATGGTTACAAGAGCCGAAGAAGAAGCAGGAAAAGAAGATACGAATTCAAATGGTATTGTTGACAAAGTAGAGATCCAATCAGTATTAGGTAAAACACCTACTATTGATGAAAAAACATATGATAATCAAGAGAAAGTATATAAAATTGAAGGGTCTCTAACCGTAAATAATGAAATACAAGCTATTTCAGTAGGTGACATCGTTGCACTAGATAAACATACGGAGGTTCAATTAGTTGATAAAGATGGAAAAAAAATAGATAAACCTATAGAGCTTAAAGTAGATAAAGAGACAATAGTTTACATAAAAGTAGATGCAAAGGATGGATCAAAGGGCATATACACCATTAAGATTAGCAAAGAAAAAGATAATACAAAAGAAATTAGTAAATTTGAGGAAATACAATTATATGGTGGAACAGTAGATCAACCAGTATATAAAGCCGTATATGAGGTAGAAGATTATCTTAATGAAAATTATTCTAAGGTTGTAATTTCTAATACAAAGGATACAGTTCCAGTTATCCAATGGAAGAATGAGAAGGAATATAGTCCAAATACTGCTGGAGATTATATTTTTACTGCACAATTAGGAGAAATTCCAAAAGGATATAGTTTAGGAGAAGGCGTAACTGCAACGGCTGTAGTTTCTATCCTTGATAAAAATACTTCAGCAGGCGTGAAGGACTCAGTTTTACAGAAAAAGCTATGTGCTATTTTAAAGGTTGAGGAGAATCATGAGATCACTATAGGAGATATGATGAGACTAGAAGGTACGCTAGATTTGTCAAAAAATGATAGTGATGGTGTCATTCAAGACTGTTCAGGTTTAAACTATGCTAAAAATATTACTAAACTATATATGAATGGGAATCAATTGAAAAATATTCCGAATTTGACGGGGTTCACAAAGCTAATGGAAGTGAATTTAAGAGAGAATAAATTGACTTCTCTGACAGTGAAAGATTTACCAGAGCTAACAGAGCTTTATGCAAGTAACAATATGTTGAATCATATAGACCTAAGGAGATTGCCTAAGCTATCGACGCTTTCTCTAGGAAGTTTTAGTAAAAGTAATGAATTTACAACTATGCCTGATATTAGTGATCTTATAGGGCTGACAGAAGTGAGTATCGGGGGAAACAAGTTGACAGATATTACTGGTGATTTTAGTAAACTCACTAAGCTAAAAACAATTGATGCATCAAACAATCAACTGACGAGCATCCCAAAAAGCTTATGTAACATCAAATCCCTTAAAATATTAAAGTTAGAGCATAATAAGATTGCCTCAATTGATAAAAATATTTCTAAGCTTACAGCTTTAACAGGACTTGACTTGAATAACAATAATTTGACTGGACTACCAGACCATTTAAGTGGACTTACGAGTTTGAAATATTTAAGATTAGATAATAACCGATTTGAGACATTACCTGATAGCATTGGAGATTTAACAGGATTGATTACGTTGGATCTTAATAGTAATTCCTTGAAAACAATGTCTGCTGAGATAGGAAAGCTAAAAAGATTAACAGAATTGAATTTAAGTACGAATCAGCTTTCAAAGTTTCCAAGTGGTATATCAAAGCTAGTAGCTTTAAAGGAAATTGATATGGATCTTAATTTGTTGACAGATATAGATGTGGATTCAGAAGGGAATAAGATAGATTTAAGTCAGCTTACTAAGGTGGAAAGTGTAGATCTATCACGTAATAGAATAAATCAACTACCCATGAGTTTAAAAACATTGCCAAATGTAAAAAAACTATGGATACATTATAATTATATAACCCGTATTCCGAAAGATTATTTAAAGGATATGAAAAAATTAGAAACTTTTATCATTGCATTAAATTATATTGATTGGAACAATGATGCTATATCTAAGGAAGAAATAGAAGGATTTTTAGGTGCGGGTCATTCAGCTCCAAGCTATGAAATGCATGGTAAATATGCTACGTTAAAAAAGATTGATACAAACGTGGGTACTATTGAACTAGAAGATAAAGCTGCAGACTCATATACCGAGAATTTAAAAGCACCTGTAGGCACCACTTCTATTACCATTTATCCTATAGGTATTAGAAACGAAACAAAAATTACCATCGGGAAAAAAGATGAGGATAGTAAAGAAACAGAAGAATCTAAGGATGAGAAAACCATCAATAGTGGAGAAAGCTTTACGGTGAACGATTTACAACCAGGGGTCAATAAAATTACATTCGTTGCAGAAAATGCAATAGACAATAGCAAAGTTACCTACACAATTATAGTGTCTGTACCTAAGGAAGGTCAGGGAACACTTGATCCAAATCATCTACCAGATGGGACCTATGGTTTAGATATTGATAATATAAAAGAACATGAGAATGTTGCATCGATAACCAATCAGTTTGTGACAGAGGCGGCTACGCTAACGGTTAAAGATGGAAAAATGATGCTTACTGTAGTTTGGAATCACACAAGTACCATATCAATGAGCTTGCTTCAAGGATTATGGTATATGGATAAAAATGAAAACTACGTGGATCTGATCACACCAGATGATGACCCGAATACAGATAAACGTACTTATTCGGATAATGTGAAATATGATGCTAAAAAAGATAAATTAACGATTACCTTCCCGGTGGAAAGTATTACAAAGGAGGTTTATCTCAAGGTTTATGTGCCAGAAGGAATGGGAGAAAGTAGACCTGAATTTAGAACCATATTTAATACGAATACAATGGTAGACTTAGCTACTGGTGGATCTGTAAAGACGATAGATTTAGAGAGTATAGCTATAGATACAAGTAAGGCAAAAAAAGAATATACAGTAGGAGATGCTTTAGACATAAGTGGACTAGTAGTTACAGGAACCTACAACGATGGAAGTAAAAAAATATTAACGATTATAGAAAGGAATATTGTTGGCTTTGACAGCTCAAGTACTGCTAAAAGCCAGACACTAACTGTAATGGTCAATGGTAAATCAGCAACTTATGATATATCCATAAAGGGTGGAACAACAGAAGGAGCTGGAGGAACAGAAGATCAATTCCTTACAAATGGAACTCACCGTATTAGAGCATGGGCAAAACACTTTTATGAAAATGGAAAATCAATGGCGGATCAATTTATAAAAAGAGCGGCTACCCTAGAGGTACAAGATGAAAAGGTTACAGTTAGGATGCTTTGGGAAAGCACAGATATTTCATTGGGGTGGTTAGAAGAATTAAAGCATAAAAACAGTGATGGAGAATTTGTAAATACACATAGAAGATATGATGCAACAAATGACTCCCTTGAAATTGAATTAGAAGTTGAGAAAAAAGCTATAAAAGAAGGAATCACGTTTGAAGTAAACGTACCAAAGAAAATGGGGAAAGCTAAATTCAAGTTACTATTTGATTTAGATAGCCTAGATAATGTGAGTGAAATTATAAAAGAAATAGAAGAAATAGGAAATGGTTTCTATGAAGCAGACATAAAAATATTAAAAGAAAATGAAGACCAAGCTTCTATAGCAGAGCCTTATTTCCTTAAAAAAGCAGATGTAGAAGTGAAGGATGATAAAAATTATGTACGTTTATTCGTAAAGAATGAGGAAGACATAAAAGACTTAAAAATAGAAGTAGATGGAAATCACGTAAAATATGAAACAAAGATGGTAAAAGAATATGACAATGGCAAGAAAGCGAGTATGATTAAATTTGAAATACCAAAGCTGGATGCTACTATAAAATTAAAAGCAAAAATAGTACCAGAGGATAATAAAGAAGTTACTTTTAGAGTTTTATTAGATAAAGATCAAATGAAAAAGAAAACAGATGATAGCATAGATGTTTATATAAACCTACTAGAGGGAAAAGTCATCAAAACAGTTGATTTAAGTAAAAATGGATTCTATGAAATGACTATGGAAGTAAAAGAAACAAATAAAAGCTTACTAGCCATGGCTGAGAAATATTTAGAAAATGAGATCAACTATGAAGTAATTAAGGGAAAAAATTATGTACAAGTAATGTTGAAAAATGCAGATGAAATAAAAGATCTTAAAGTATATGTAAACGCTATGGGTGCAAAATATGAAAAAATAAAGAATAATGAAAAAAATACTGTTATTCGATTTGAAGTACCAGATGCAGCTGCAAAAATAAGATTGAGTATATGTATGTCAGAGGAAAAAGAAGGATATACAGGATTTGATATTGCACTTAAAAAGGATACAGTAAAGGAGCTTCAAGAAAAAATCTACTTATATATTCAATCATCAGAAATAGTAGATGTAAAAAAAGGAGCAATCCAAAATATTCAATTAGATGTAGCACCACTTATAAAAGAAAATAGAACATTAGTCCCTCTAAGAGGAATTTGCGAAGCATTAGGAGCAAAAGTTAAGTGGCAAGGAGCAACTAGAAGTATTTTATTAAGTGATGGTGAGATGAAGATTGAGCTACAAGTAGATGAAAAATCTGCAAAGGTCAATGGAAAAACCATTAAAATGGATGTAGCTCCAAAAATTATCAATGAAAGAACTTTTGTACCAATCAGATTTATCTCAGAAAACTTAAAACATGAAGTAAAATGGATCAAAGAAGAGCAAGAAATTGTTATTACTAAAAAACTAAATAGAGTAGAAAAAACAGATACAACAAAAAAAGAGAATAAAGAAAAATAAAAAGAGTAAGAAGTAAAAAGAAAGGTGGGAATGGGATGAAAAACAAATTGTTAGTAGGGATGAGTAGTATTTTAGTAGCAGGATGTTTAGTCGTATCACCTTTGTCAGCATCAGCACAAGTTGTGAAAGCTACTGAACCAGTAAAAAAAGAGGTTGTTCAAGCAGAAAAAATCATAGTAAAGGGAGAGCAAGAGCCCTTAAAGGTAGGAAAATATAAAGTAACCGTATATGCTTTAAAAAAATATGTAGATGAAATGTCTATGGCAGGACAATATATGGACTCTACAGGGACTTTAGAGGTTGTAAAGGATGAAAAAGATAAAAAGAAAACGAAGGAATATTTATCCATAAATCTTAGAAGAACAGACTGGATGGAAAATAGAAAAGTCATGATTGCTGGGAAAGAAGTGGAGCATACGAGTACGCTTTTAGAAACCTATGAAGAAAAAAATGAAGTAGGTAAAAACAAAACAGATCATACTCTTCGATTTGAAATTCCCACGGTAGATGCAAAGATCAGCTTAGGAATGAATGTGATTCCTATGGGGAATGCAGCTGTAGAGTTTAGATTAGATTTGCAGGATGATATTACAAAATTAGAGCCTGAAAAAATGGTGAATCTAGAAAAAGCAGATAAAAACAATGTAAAAGCGGATATGAAAAAGGATATAAAAAAGTAGGTAAAATCAATAGAAATGAATTTCATACCTAATCAACAATGAAAGTAGGATAGAGTTATGATTTGAAAAATCATAACTCTATTTTAAAAAAGGGGAACCTTTCTTAAAATGACGTTTATTCATAGAAAAAATAGAGGGGGATGAGCATGAAAAGATGGATAGCTTTTATGCTGGCGATGATGATTTGTACTATGTCTGTTGGATGTAGTGCGAAAGGGGATGAACTTGAGAATAAAAATAGAGAGGTGAAAAATGAAGAAATCAGGATTGTTGCAGGAAGTGTTGCTGTAGCTGAAATGCTACTAGCACTAGATATTCCAATGGTGGGAAGACCCAGTACCCAATATGGTATAGCTGATGAAATAAAGGATCTACCTGAGATTGGACTTCCTATCAATCCAGATTTAGAGAAGATTAGAAGTTTACGACCAGATATATTTATTACCTCAGGAGCCATTAGAGAAATAATCGGTAGCAAATTTGAACAAAATGGTATTCATACCACATATGCTGATTTGAGTTCTTATGATGCTGTAAAAGGGACGATTAAAAAGCTTGGGAAGGATTTTGGAAAAGAAGAAAATGCAAAGAAAATCATAGAAGATTTTGAGAAAAAAGAAAAAGAGATTTTAAAAGATGTTGATGCTAATAAGAAAGTAAAAGTTATGATTTTATTTGGTGCGCCAGGACATTTTATGTTAGCTACAGAAGAATCCTTTGCAGGAAGCTTGATTGATAAATTAGGGGCAGAAAATATTACTTCTACTGTAAAGTCAAAATACAAAGGACCGTATTTACCTTTTTCCCTAGAGGTAGCCCTTAAAGAAAATCCAGATATTATTTTTAGAATGTATCATGGGTATATAGAAGAAGCAAGGAAACAAGTACAAGAGGAATTCAGAATCAATCCTCAATGGAAAAATTTTAAAGCCATAAAAGAAAATAAGGTTTATGATCTAGATCCAGAATATTTTGGGGTTACAGGAGATATAGGTGCAACAGAATCTTTAGAAAAAATGAAGGATTATCTTTATAAAAAATAAAGGAAATGGTGAAAAATATGAAAGATATGAAGGAGAAAACAAAAATCCTAATCATTTTTTCTAGCTTTTTATTGTTGGGATTTTTAGTGATAGGAACCATTGGTATTGGAAGTGTAGATATATCTGTGGGGGAAATTATGGAGATCCTTTCGGGAAAAGGGGACGAAATCAATCAAAGTATCTTGCTAGATATGAGACTTCCTAGAATTATTCTAGCTGTATTTGTAGGAGCAAGTCTATCTATATCAGGAGCACTACTTCAATCAGTTATGAGAAATCCATTGGCTGATCCGGGAATTACTGGGGTTTCTTCTGGGGGAAGCTTAATGGCTATATTGATGATGTTATATTTTCCTCAGTTTTATAAGCTCATGCCTTTTATGGCATTTTTAGGAGCTATGCTTGCTTGTACATTAGTTTTTATCCTTTCTTGGGATAATGGGATCAAGCCTATAAGGGTGATTTTATCAGGAGTAGCCATTAATGCCATGTTTGTAGGAGCAACTTCATTACTTGCTATTCTAAATAGTGATAAGATTCAAGGGGTATTACTATGGCTCAATGGAAGTATTGCTTATAGAGGATGGAGAGAAGTAAATTATTTTCTACCTTATTGTATTGTAGGGATTCTTTTATCCTTATGTTGTATTAGAGGAGCCAATCTTTTAGCATTAGGAGATGATGTAGCCACCAATTTAGGGGTCAATGTAAATAAAACAAGGATACTCATTGCGTTAGTGGCAGTATTTTTAGCAGGAATCAGTACATCGGCTGTTGGAATTATTAGTTTTATAGGGATTATCGTGCCCCATGTATGTAGACTCCTATTAGGGTCCGATTATAAGTATTTGATTCCTATGAGTACAGTTTTAGGAGGAATTATATTGCTTTTAGCAGATACATTGGCACGTTGTATTGCAAGACCTATTGAATTGCCTGTAGGAGTGATGATGGCAATGATTGGTTGTCCTTTCTTTTTATTTCTTTTAAGGAGGTCAAAATCACATGCTTAAGGTAAATAATTTTAAAATAGGTTATGACAAAAAAGTCATTGTAAAGGATTTTAATGCTCATGTGAAAAAGGGAGAGATTATTACCATTATAGGACCTAATGGTTCAGGAAAGTCGACGGTTTTAAAAGCTATAGGAAGATTATTAAAGCCTATGGAAGGAATGGTTTATTTAGATAAAAAATCCTTATGGGAAATGAAGGGAAAGGATATCGCAAAAGAGATGGCTTGTCTTTCTCAACGAAATATAGCTCCTGAGGATATGACGATTCGAAAAGTTGTTACCTTTGGAAGAAATCCTCATAAAAAATGGTTTGAAGGAATGAATAATGAAGATGAAAAAATTATTGATTGGGCAATTGAAAAAACAAATTTAAAAAAATTAGAAGATAAGAAAATGATTCATATATCAGGTGGAGAAAGCCAAAGGGCATGGATCGCTATGGCACTCGCCCAACAGCCTAAGATTTTATTATTAGATGAGCCTACAACGTACCTTGATATTAATAATCAAATAGAGATATTAGATTTGGTGAAGGAATTGAACGAAAAATTAAAAATTACTGTCATCATGGTGTTACATGATTTAAACCAAGCAGCAAAATATAGCGATGAAGTGATCGTTTTAAAGGATGGAGAAATAAGAGCTTTCGGAAAGCCAGAAGAAATACTAGATAATCAGCTCATTAAGGATATTTATCATGTGGAGATGAACATATTAAAAAATCAATTTGGAGAAAAACTTATATTTATCCCTAAAAGCATTCAGTATTAAAATAGATTTTTTAGTTTTTGAAAGGTGAGGAAAATAGAAATGGCTGATCGTACAAGTCATTTCTATTTTTATTCTTTGAAATCATGAAATTAGTTTCGTAGTAGAATATGTAAGCATAACAGTAGCTGTAAAACTTTACAATTTCATAAAATATGGTAAAGAACTAAAAAATAGATTTTATCAATAATAAATACATTGGTTGTAAATACAGATGTTGAGGGAGCTAGAATAAAAAATAATAATGAGAATAAATTTTAAATGATATTTACTTTCAAATATTTTCGTTATATGCTAATGTAGAAGCAGTTTTTACTAAAAGAAATATCTAAATCTAAAAGCTTTCTATAGAGTATTTATAATGAAGCAAACCCACAAATATAATGGATAATGAAATTTACAATTAATAAATTTTGTATTCATCATAAAAAATAGAATACTGCTATAAATGGAAAAGGAGTGAGGTAGGTGCAGTCCTATAAAAGAATAGAACATGAAAAGCAGATGATTAAGAAAATGATACATATTTACTGCAAAGGAAATCATGATAAAGATCATGAGTTATGTAATGAATGTACAGAGTTATTAGCTTATGCAAGGAAGAGATTGAACCAATGCCCCTTTAAAGAGACGAAAAAACCTTGTGCCAAATGTGTTGTTCATTGTTATCGTCCTGACATGAGGGAGAAGATAAAAAAAGTCATGAAATATGCAGGCATACGCATGTTGTTTGTAGAGCCTGTAGGGGTGATGATTCATCTGTTTGAGATTTTAAGTAGATGAGAGAACATTAGATATAGTATAAAGAGGATTTGTGAGACTTTTCTTATATGGAGAAAAAATGAAGATAGACATATAAAAATGGCTCAGTGTAGGAGCCATTTTTATTAGTTATCATTATTGTATAGCAATGCTATTTCGATACTCTAAAGGTGTCTTTTTTATAAATCTTTTAAACACCATAGAATAATAATTTTGTGTATTAAAGCCAACAGAGATTGCCACATCCATAAGAGGTAAATTTGTATTCTCAAGAAAATATTTACTCTTCTCGATGCGATAATTATTTAAGAAGTTAGAAAAAGTAAAGCCTGTTTCTTTCTTGAACACCTTGCAAAAGTAACTTTTGTTTACAGATAAATCCTTGCATAGTTCATCTAGATTGATGGAGTGGGTGTAATTTTTATGTATATATTCGATCGCTTTTTTCACATAGACACTAAATCTTAAATTACTCATTCCATTACTAAACTGGCTATCAGAAATATTCAATAAGATAGCAGGCAAATACTGCATGCAGTTATGGGGTTTAAAAGGAATAGATATTGTGTTGTTTTTATTGGATTTAAAAGGTCCTATGATGAAATAGCCCCTATACTTATCAAATCTAGATATGGAAACTACTACAAAGTGAATATCATTTGCATAGCTTAAATTACAGCTAAGGGAATCATTAGAATCAAAATGGATATCTCTATAAACGGTACAATGATCAAAAATTTTTTCCACTGTAGGGGTATAACCGATCCTACAAATTTTATTAAAATCAATGTCTACTGCGAGTATAGGCAGATTGCAGCAACTATAGAAGTCAGAAATAATATCGTGTATCACCTTCAAATAAATACACCTCCCTAAAAAATAAGCAATATATGGTTATAAAAAAACAAATATGATGAAATTTATCTATTGATAATGATATAGAATGTTAGTGTAAATGATAATCAATATCATCACACTATATATTATTACTTACTACTATGAATTTGTCAAATATAGGATGAAAAATTATATCAAATTGAAGGTAATGTTAATATAATTTTTCAAAGTAGAGACATTGTTCATAAAAAACTATTTCATTAGCTTAAGAGTAAGTGATATACTGCTTATTTTTTATAATAAAATGTTAGGCGTATCTAACATGGAAGAAAGGGGGGAATAAATGACAAAGCCTATGAAGAAAACAGCATTACTTGTAGTGGCGTTAATAATGCTTCTATCATTAACTGTTGCGTATGCAGCTGAGGTGCCTGCTCAGATTGGTATTTATAGGGATGGTTCTCAAACCGAGCTTTCTGTATTAAACAAGGCAATTGTTCCAGGGTCACAGCAATTGAAAATGAATGGAGATGAAGCAACTCTTACATTTAAAATTCAACCTATCAAAAGATGGTTTATATCTTGGAATGTGACAGATGTATCAGTTGATTTTGAAGATGGAAGCTATAGCTATACTCCTGCAAGTTTTTCTGGTGATATAGTAACACTTAAGTTCCCAGCTTCTGAACTTGAATATGGTAAGAATTTCTATCATGCAAAAGTAAAAACTGATATACTCGGTATTTCAATACCTGAGGATTTTGAGTTCTGCATTACTAAGTAATGACTGATAGGCTTGAGTTGGTAAAAAAAGAAAAAATATCAAAAGGTAAGTGAAATACCTAAAGCACTTATGGCAAAATCGCTTCATTAGATAGTGTATGCTGTCTGGTGGCACAAATGTTAGATAAATCTAACATTAAAAAAAGGAGGAAGAAAAATGGTAAAATCTATGAAAAGAACGTCAGTACTTGTAGTAGCATTAATGATGCTTTTATCACTAAGTGTAGCATATGCAACTTCAGATGTTGTTGCTATCTATAAAAATGGTTCTAGTACAGAACTTTCTATGGCAAATGAAGCAGTTGTTTCAGGATCACAGAGTTTAGAGGTGAATGGAGATGTAGCAACTCTTACATTTGAAATCAAAACATTTTATAAGTGGTTCATACCTGGAAATATGAAAGCTTTATCAGTTGATTTTAATGGTGATGGAAACTATACTTCTGCAAGCTTTTCTGGTAACACAGTAACAATTAACTTCCCAGCTTCTGAACTTAAAGCAGGTAAGAATTTTTATCATGCAACAGTAAAAAATGATGTTGCGCACATTCCAATGCCAACTAGTGAGGTTGAGTTCTGCATTACTAAGTAATGACCGATAGGATTAAGTTGATAAAAAAGAAAAAGTACAAAAAGACAAGTGACATACCTACATAGCTTGTGACAAAAGAACTTCAGTAGCCGGTGTATGCTGGCTACTGAAATTTCTTGTTTTTTTAAAATCGTACTTAAGGTAAAGAATGAAGTAGAAAAATATTTTTTAAATAAGGGGGTTGTGAATAAATGAAAAGGCTTTACCAGAAAATTTTAAGCGGTTTTTTAGTATTTGCCATGCTATTAACATTAGTACCACCAATAGCTGTGTATGCTGCTGAAGAATCGAAGCTTCCTGATGCAGTTGCACTTTCAACGGTTCTTGAACAGGAGGTTAATGAAACAAATATAACGGTAGCAGATTCAGATTATTCTGTTGAAACATCTATATCAGTAAAAAACGAAATAACTTCTGTAGCATCAAGTGATTTTGAGACGGAGGATAACGATGCAAGGTTATATTTTTATGGAACAAACTCAAGCCAAGACTCTCAAGAAAACAGTGAAGCTGTAGATTTGGAGGCAGGTAAAGCTACAAAAGTGTATGTGAAAGTTATAGCAGCTGATGGCTCTGCATCAAGCAAGTATACTATTAATATTACCAGAGCAAAAGGTGAAAAAAATAGTATCGAAGCAGATGCAAATGGCAAAGGTATTCCAGACAAGGTGGAGATAGATACTGTACTGGGGAAAGAGCTTACTATTGATAGAACTGAATATGAAGAAAAGTTTGGAGGAGCTTATAAGATACATAAGATTTATGCATCGTTGCCAGTGGGTCATGATGTGGAAGCCATTTCGGTAAGTGATATTGCTCTTAAAGATCAAACTTCTAAAATTGTATTGCTGGATAAGATAGACGGAAGTGGTTCGCCGGTGGATAGTATAAGCCTTGAAGCGGGTGAAGAAAAAACCGTTAGTGTAGCAATAAATGCAGCTGATATGTCAATAAATAGTGGGTATTATATCACTATAAGTAGAGCTAAAAAAGATGATGCAAATGACAATGGCATTCCAGACAAGGTGGAGATAGATACTATACTGGGGAAAGAGCTTACTATTGATAATAAGGAATATGTAGAAATGGGTGGAGGAGCTTATAAGCTACATAAGATTTATGCATCGTTGTCAGTGGATCATGATGTGGAAGCCATTTCGGTAAGTAATATTGCTCTTAAAGATCAAACTTCGAAATT